>JBNKVT010000009.1:0-57089 GCA_050299335.1 Paracoccaceae bacterium
CTTCTTTGCCTGGAACCAAAGGTTCGATGATCGCCCATTGCCTGTCTGTCAAAGTCCGCCTGCTCAAGATCGCCTCCTGTTTTTGATCTTGAATCAGACAAAAGAGGATTTGGGAATCCCCCAAATGCAGACGCCGCCTAACGCATTCCCCCGGTCCGACAGGCCGAGGGAGCATTGATATTCCTTCAGTAGCTGAGACGCTTTACCCTTGGCCGGTCAGCCGTCGCGTATAGGCGAGCGCACGGGCGCCGTCATAGCCCTGAGCGGCGACCTCGTCGATCCACTGCTTTTCGTAGGCCGAGGCAATTTTCCCGATCTCGTTCGTGGTTTCCTCGTTCACCACCACAACCGGCGAACCGTCTTCGATCAGGCGCTGCTTGGTCGAATAATCGGCGAAATCGAAGGCCTTGGCCGCCAGTTCATGGATGACCTGACTGGAATACCTCTTGATCGCCTCGAAATCGGCAGGATCAAGCCGCGCCGCCGTATCCTTGTTCATGGCGAGAAACCACGACGCGTTGTAATAGCCACCGGGCAGTTCCGAGGCTTCGGTGATCAGGTCACGGCAGTTGAACGCATCAAGGCCCTCATAGGGGAACATCACGCCGTCGATACGATCCTCCTCGAAGGCCGCGCGAACCTCGGTCGGGGCCATGGGCACGGCAATGCAGCCGAGATCCTCGAGCAGCCGGGCGATATAGCCGCCGGAATTGCGGATCCGCAGGCCGCGGAAGTCGTCGACCGAACGGATCTGCTTGTTGCGCAGGAACAGCTGGCCCGTGCCGTGCTGAAAGACCCCGAGCATCTGGACGCCTTCATGCTCTTCCTCGGCATCCAGCAATTCGCGGTAGACCTTGGAAAAGGCGTGGGAGGCCGAAAACGAATCGCCCAGAAACGAAAACTGGCCGATCCGGGCGCGCAGGAACGCTTCAGGGCCGGAATAGCCGTGAAGGGCATAGGTGATGTCGGACTTGCCGGATTCAACCAGATCCCAATGCGCGGGCGGCGGTCCCATCGGCGGGAAGGAGATTTCGATCTGTACCCGGCCCTCGGTGACCTGCGCCACGCCTTCGACCCAGGGTTCAAGCAGGTTCGGCGCGATCGCCCCCTGCGGCGGAAGCCAGGACGACATGGTGAGCACCGTCGCCGATTGCGCGCGGACGATGGCCGGAGCCGCCAGGGCGGTGGCAAGCGTCGCGCCGGAGGTGGACAGAAATTGCCGTCTGCTGCTGCGTTTCGAGAGTTCTACCATCCTGCATCTCCGAAATTGGCGTTCCTGACGGTTTCGACGGGTGCCGAAAGCGGATTTGCTGCGTTCAAGTGGCCACAAAGTGGTGCAATTGTGACGATTGTTGAATTCGTGCCTGGGAAGGCGCACATGACCGGATTTACCGGATGCGCGCGCCAGACGGCGATTTGCCCGCGCGCGTCCATGATCACCGAACCCACACTTCAACGCGGCGGTTCTGTTGCCGACCGAATTCGGAACTGTTGCAGGCGACAGGAGCCGATGCGCCGTAACCCAAAACACGGAACCTGCCGGGATCGACCTCGTCGCCGCTCTGGGCGATCATTTCGTCCAGCACCTGCTGGGCCCGGCGCTCCGAGAGCACGGTATTGGTGTCGCTTCGCCCGATCGAATCGGTGAACCCGATCAAGAGAACTTCCTTGCTCGCAAGGGCAGGCTGGTTCAGAAGCCGGAGCAGGCGCCGAATATCCGCGCGCGACTTGTTGTCGAGCTGGCTGGAGCCGGTGGCGAAGCGGAAGGTCGTCGACATCCGATCCGCTTGCAGTACCTCGGCGCTGAAACTGCGCAGGTTCGGCAATTCCACATTTTGTTGCGGATCGGTCAGCGCATAGGCCAGCCGGCGTCCCTGCGTATCAAGATTGCCAGGCGTCGTCCGGAGGCTGGTCAGCCCGACGAACTCGACGCTGTTCTGTCCGATTTCGCTGTCCAGCGTGTTCAGGATTCCGGTCAGGTGCGAGGGGGCCTGCTTGCTTGTCCTGTAGGCATAGAGACGCCGCGACAGGGGATAGTCCTCGGACTTGATCGTGAAGGGTGAGGCCGAAACGACGATCCCGCATTCTGACGCCAAATCGAGCAGCTTGGCGCTGCGCACCGCCGAGCTGGATGTCAGACCGATGCCGCCGTTGTCCCCGGCAACCCGGTCCGCGATCGCGGCGATATCGTCAATGCGCTGGATATCCGGTGCGTAGTCCGAAAAGGCCGGATCGAGCACCGTGTCGAAAAAGAATTCTGATTCCCCCGACGCCGCGTCAGGCGCATAGGCGGTAATCGCCAGATCCGGGCCACCGACCTCGGACCAGTTGGAAATCCGTCCCGAGAAGATGCCTTCAAGCTCTTCGAAAGACAGCGAGTCCACCGGGTTCGTAGGAGACACCACGAAGACCAGTCCGTCCTGGGCGAGAATGATTTCCTGCGTGGGCTGGGACAGGTCGCCAAGTCCCTGATCGATGAACGTCTCGATCTCGTTGTTGGTGATCCGCCGCGAGGTCACCGCGATATCGATATCGCCGCTCTGAAGGGCACCGAATGCGTTTTCGGGCGACAGGTTTGCGAGCGCGACAGAGGCCATGATCTCGTCGTCGGCGCGTTTGATCTCGACAATCGATTCGTCACCCTGTCCGACCCGGCGGCCTGGATCCGCGTCATTCTGGACGGCGTATTCCTCGATCAGCACCGGCAGCAGCGATGCAACGATCAGGTCCGATCCGCCGATTGCGAATTCCTGGTTCAGCTCGTCGCGGACGGGGCATTCCGCCCCTTCGCAGGTCACAAGGTTGAAATCCACAGGAATGATGCCGATCGATGTCCGCAAGGTGATGGTGTTGCCCTCGATTCCGACGATGTCTCCGGAGAAACTGATCGACCCGTCCAGGGTGCGTAGCGTCACGTCCGCCTGTACCGGCGCTGACAGGATTGCGGCGGACAGGATCGCAGCCGCTGCGCCATCCAGGTACCTTCTACTCATCACTCCCTACCTCTCTCCTCTGAACTCAAACGAAGCCAAAGATACCCCGGGTATCCTTTACCGCGAACCAGGCCGATTAATGTCCCGCGAACCGAGCGCGCGATGCGTTGGCCCATACCGCGGAATATTCACCGTATCACAGGATAAGCGATTCTCCGGCCTAGTTGCCAATGGATAGCAGATTGCCAGCTTTTCTGGAATCTATTTAGTTACCGTCTGGTTACCGGGTGCGCCGGGGAATGATGTGAGGCGTGCCGGACCGGTGTCTGACGGAGGCCCTCCGGAGGGGAGGGAGACAGGAGGCAAACTGTTCGAAAAGGCAATCAGATGCACGAGGGTCTCGGCTCGCTTCCAGTCCCGAAACCCGATCGGCGGACCCGGCCCGTTGCGGTCCCGATGCGGGATCAACCGACGCGGGCATCCGAATCCGCGTCGATCACGTCAGACTCATCCGGGCGGAAATCCAGAGGATCCTCTTCCGGATCCTCTGCCGTCCCGGGAGCCTCTTCCAGAGCCCCGACGATCAGCGGCAGCATCGCCGCCCCGGCGGTTCCGGCATCTTCGGATTGCGGCGGACGCTTCCATTCCAGCGCGTCGAACCCGCCACAATTCTCGCAGCGCGGGTGCCAGGACCCGTGAATATGGTTGCAGGCTGCGCAGCACCAGGCCTCGCCCTTCGGTGCGCCAAGCGCCTTTGCCAGCCAGCCCCGCACCACCTTGTCCGGCGCCCCCTCGCCCCGTTCGACCGCGGCCATGATCGCCAGCGAGCGGGTCGTCGGTTCGCTTTCCGCCAATCCGCCCAGCGCCCGGCGGGCAGCGGGGAAGTTCTCGGCGGCGATTTCCAGTTCGGCCTGCAACAGCCGGGTTTCGTCATGCTCGGGATGCACTCTGAGAAGCGGCGCGAAGCGTTTCAGGCGCTGTTCGGGGGTCTCCTCCGGCTCGATGGCGGCGAAGGCGGCGGCGAGGTCGGGATGCGGTGAGAGCTCCCAGGCCTTCTTGAGAATCTTCGCCGCGACCCTCTGCTCGCCGACCTCGGCGCGAAGCCGCGCGGCCAGAACGGCGGCCGGGACCAGGCCCGGCGCATGGAGGACCGACTGATAGGCGGCATCGCGGGCCCGGGCCTCGTTGCCTTCGGCAAGGGCGGCGCGGGCATCCGCCAGCGACAGGACCGCATCCCTTCGCCGTCCGACATCGCGCGGCAGGGCGCGGGCCTTGACCTTGGCGTCCAGGGTCCGACGGGCGCCGGTCCAGTCGGCCTTTTCAGATTGCAGTTCGAACAGGGTGTCGATCGTGCCGATATGCTTGGGCCGGATGGCGAAGGCCTTCTCGGCCAGTTTCAGGGCGGTGTCCTTGTCGCCCTCGGCGAGTTTCTGTGTAAGTAGCCCACGCACCCCGACAAAGCGCGACCTGTCATCGGCGAGCATCTCCTTGTAATAGCCCAGCGCCCGCTGCCCGTCGCCGCTCGCCTCCGCCGCCTGGGCGTTCAGAAGCCGGGTCAGTTCAGGCCGGTGCAGCAGCTTCTCGGCCTTCGCCGCCTTGGTCACCGCCAGTCGCGTGTCGCCGGCGGCCAGCGCCAGAAACCCGTCGCTCAGCGCCTCGAAGCCCCGGCGCTCCCGGTTGCGGTAGATATAGCGGGTGATGGCGTTCTCGTCGCCGGTGAGGAATCGCAGTATCGCCACCAGAAGCCCGACCAGCCGGAACAGCACCCAGAGTGCGGCCATGACCAGAAGCACGCCGATGCCGAAGGCCAGCGGCGGAAAGTTCCACTCCCTATCGGCAAAGGCCAGCCGCACGCCACCGGGGGTTTCGAGGATCACCGCCGCGCCATAGGTCAGGCCAAGGGCGATGGCGACAAAGAGCGAGACCTTGAAGATGGACCAGACCATGCGCCTCTACCCTTCCCGAGCCGTTTCAAGATCGCCGCGCAGCCCGGCGAGTGCTGCTTCAGCGTTCACCCGAGCCTGAAGCCGTTCCGCCCAGTCGCCCATCGCCGCCTTCGCCGCCTCGGGCAGCGCGGCGATCTCGGCCGCCGCTTCGCCCATGTTCTCCCGCCGGAGCGCATCCTCGGCGCGCGACAGGATTGCGTCGGTGCTGTCGCCCTCCTGCGGGCTCAGCGAGCGGTTGGCGACCTGGGCGCTTACGAAGGCCTCCATCCGGCCCAGCACCGAATCGTCGGCCTCGGCCTGGATCGAGGCGCGGATCGCGTCATAGGCGGCATCGGTGAACCCGGCCTCTAGCGCGCCGGGTGTCGCCACCCCGCTATCGGCAATGGCGGTGAGCGGTGCGGGGATTTCCGCATAAGGCTCAAGCCGCGCCAGCGCCTCGGCAAAGGGCTGGCCACTTTCGAAGGCGGCGTCGATCAGGGCGAGGGCCGCCCGGGTCTCGGCGGCGGCCTCGGCGTTGCGGGCCTGTTCCTGGGCGGCGGCGATCTCGCTTTCGGCATCCTGCACCCGGCGCTCGGCGCTGGCGCGGACCTCGGTGATGTCCTCTTCCAGCGTGGCGATCTGTTCGACCAGCCCGGCGACCTCGGCCCGGACCGCCTCGACATTGGCGGTGAAGCCGGTCATCTGGGCCAGGGCCTCGTCCGAGATCGAGCCATCGCTTTCGAAGGTCAGGAGATTTTCGTTCAGCACCGAAAGCTGCGCGGCCAGTCCGCCGACCCGGTTCTCGAGCGCGGCGATCCGTGGCTCGAACCCGGTGGCATCGGCCCGCGATCCGAGATCGATCAACTCCTCGACCCGGGCCTCCAGCGTGGCGATCCGGTCCTCGTATTCGGTGCGGTTCGCCGCCACCGAGCCCGCGACAATTGCCGCGATCTGGCTTTCGGTCCTCGGGCGGGGCAGCGTGGCGATCGCCTGGTTCAGATCGGTTCGCAGCGTCTCGATCTCGGCTTGGGCCTGGCTTTGCCCCGGCATCAGGAAGTCCCGCACCGGCCCCAGCCCTGCCGGCAGGCCGGGGGCGATCTTCGGCCCGATCCAGAGCCCGGCCAGCGCCCCGACCACCAGCAGCCCCGCTCCGACACCCAGCTTGCGCAGGAAGGTGGATTGGTGGAACTCCTCGGCGTCCTCTTCCTCGTAATAGGTGTCCGCTTCCTCTTCCTCGTCCGGCTCCTCTTCCTGTCTGATCCCGCCACCGGCGAGACCGGGGGCAAGCAGCGGATTGGGGGCCGAACGCCCGGCCGGCGGCGCGGGATCGAACATTCCCTGACCCTCGGCATCCGGGGCGCGGGTGACGAGAACCGGTTCCGGATCGTCTTCGGTCTCAGCTTCCTGGTCCGGCTGTCTGCCGTCCTCCTTCGGCTGATCCGATCCGGATGGCGCTGGTCCCGAGGAGGCCGCGTCCTCTGCGGTATCGGCCTCCGGCTGCGCGTCCCAGAAACTGTCCCTGGAAAGACCCTCTGCCGTTTCCTCCGTCGCAGACGCGGTATCCGAGCCAGCATCGCCATCGGCGAGCGGTGTTTCAGCGGCGGTGTCCGCGCCATCCCCGGCATCCATGGCGACCGGATCGGGCTCGGCGTCGCCGGTCCCGGAATTCTCTTCGTCCCCGTCGGCCTCCTCGTCCGCATTCCTGGCTTCGGGCGCGCTTTCCGCAGTCTTTGCGTCCGGCGTATCCGCTGCGGCTTCGGCTGGCGAAGGATCAGGATCCGGGTCGGACGGCGGCTCGGCATGATCGCTGCCGTTATCCGGCGCGTCGGCTATTTCCGGCGCGTCTTTCGCGGCCTCCGGGGTTTCGTCCCCGTTTCCGTTGGCTTCGTCCTCTTTCGGGTCGGCGGCCTCCGCTACCTCGGTCGCTTCGGGCGCATCCTCTTCCGGCCCGGAAGCCTCTGCATCCGGATTGAGGTCTGAGGGTTCTTCATCGGCACTGGCTTCAGAGGCTGCCCTTTCCGGATCGCCGGATGTCCCGTCCGCGAGGTCGCCAGACATGTCCGCTTCCGCTTCCGATACCTCTACTTCCGGCGCTGTCCTGCCGGTGTTATCCGCAGAGGAATTCTGCACCACCGGCCCCGGCAGGTCGTCGGCGGTATCGTCGGTGAAGAGATTGACCTTGACGCCCTCGTCCGCCGAGCCGCCTTCGTCCTCGGGGTCGTCGGCCAGGAGATTGTCTTCGGGGTCGCTGGCAGCCGCTCCGGAAGGTTTGCCCTCCGTTTCGGACTTGCCGTCGCCTGGTTCGCTGGTCATCGCGTCTCCCTGACCTGGCCCTCGGATGCCGGGTGCGCTCCGGCGGAATCTGTCGGTTCTATATTTGTAGGCATTGTGCAGGTGCGCAACAAGAGACTGTCTTGAATCCCTGACTTATCAACGGTTCAGCGCCGGAAAAGCTCCAGCATGGCGGCGCGGTCGGGGCGGGCGGCGATTTCCGGCGTGTTGCCGGGAAGCGGGCCGAGGGCTTCAGCGACGTTTCGGGACAGGCAGAGCAGCCGGAGGCGCCTGAGGTGTTCGGGATCGGTTTGCGAGGCCAGAATCCGGGCGCTACGGGGAGAAAACAGCGCGATGGCGTCGATCCGGCCTGCCGCCAGGGCCGTGACAGCCTTGTCGGTGAGAGGGAGGGCGCGCTGGTCGTAGAGGATGTGATCGGCGATCTCGCAACCAGGAAGTCCGGTCCATCCGGCAAGCTGCCCGGCGGAATGGCGGCCCCTCAGATGCAGGAGCCTGCCGGTGGGTCCTGACCGGACAAGAAGGTGTTGCAATGCGGCAATGTCGCCACCGGCCGAAATGGCCTCCAGGCCGATGGCGCGGGCCGCCTCGGCGGAGCGGTCGCCGACACAGAAGGCTGGAAGGTCGGTGCCGGAAAGGTGCGGGCGGGCGGCCTTGACGGCGTTGCGCGAGGTGAAGATGAGCCCGGTGATTCCGGCGAGATCGGGGGGGAGGCTGGTGGGAACAATTTCGATCAGGGGCGAAAGGATCGCCCGCCAGCCCTCGGGGAGGTCGGCGGCGAAGGCGCCGGCCTCGGGTTCGGGGCGGGTGATGAGGACGGTCTTCAAACTGGCGGCTCTGTCCGGGGCGGTTGCGGGGGCGTTCTGCCGGTGTTACCTGCCGGGGCAGTGCTTAGCAATCGGGAGCGCGTCTTGGGCCCTGGACTTCCCGCCGATCCGATCTGCCTCGGGATCGAGAGCAGTTGCGACGATACAGCCGCCGCGCTGGTGCGCGGGGATGGCGAGATTCTGGCCTCGGTGGTGATGGGGCAGGGCGCGTTGCATGCCGATTTCGGCGGTGTGGTGCCGGAGATTGCCGCGCGAGCCCATGCCGAGCGGATCGATCTGTGTATCGAAGAGGCGCTGGAGGCAGCAGGCTGCAGTTTGCAGGAGGTCGGGCTGGTGGCGGCGACCTCCGGCCCCGGTCTGATCGGCGGGGTGCTGGCGGGAATGATGAGCGCCAAGGCGCTGTCGGTGGCGCTGGATGTGCCGTTTCTGGGGGTCAATCACCTAGCCGGACATGCTCTGACGCCAAGGCTGACAGACGGGCTGGGTTTTCCGTATCTGATGCTGCTGGTCTCGGGCGGGCACTGCCAGTTTCTGAGCGTTCTGGGCCCGGACCGGTTCGAGCGGTTGGGCGGGACAATTGATGATGCGCCCGGTGAGGCTTTCGACAAGGTGGCGAAGATGCTGGGGCTCGGCTATCCCGGCGGGCCAGAGGTGGAGCGGGAAGCTCTGGCAAGCGATGCGGGAAGGTTCGGGTTTCCGAGGCCGCTGCTGGACCGGGACGATTGCAACCTGTCGTTTTCGGGGCTGAAGACGGCGGTTCGGCGGGCGCGGGACGAACTGGTGACGGCTCAGGGCGGGCTGACACGGCGGGATCGGGCTGATTTGTGCGCCGGGTTTCAGGCGGCGGTGGCCGAGGTGCTGGCGGCGAAGACGGCGCGGGCTTGTGCGGAATTCTCGGCTGCGCATGGGGCCGGGGTGATTGCAGTGGCAGGTGGCGTGGCGGCGAATGCGGCGATCCGGGAGGCGCTGGAGGCGGTGGCTTCCGAAGCGGGTTTCCGGTTCACGGCACCGCCCTTGAACCTGTGCACGGACAACGCGGCGATGATCGCCTGGGCGGGGCTGGAGCGGTTCGCGCTGGGGCATCGCGACGGGCTGGACCTGAGCGCGCGGTCGCGCTGGCCGCTGGATGAAGCGGCCTCGCCACTGATCGGCTCGGGCAAACGGGGGGTGAAGGCGTGAAGGAAATCGCGGTGATCGGGGCCGGAGCCTTCGGGACGGCGCAGGCGATCGTGCATGCGGCTGCCGGGCGCAAGACCTGGCTCTGGGGCCGGGATGCGGAGCACGTGGCCGCCCTGGAAATCGAGCGCTGCAACCGGCGGCATCTGCCGGGGGTCGATCTGCATGAGGGCGTGCAGCCGACATCCGATTTGCCGGACCTGGCCGGGGCGGAGGCGATCTTTCTCGCCGTGCCCGCGCAGCAGACGGCGGCGTTCCTGGAGGCGCACGGGGGCGCTCTTCCGCAAGTGCCGCTGATCCTGACGGCGAAAGGGATCGGAACCCGGAGCCTGCGGTTGCAAAGCCAGATTGCCGCCGACCTGATGCCATCGGTGCCGAGCGCGGTGCTTACCGGGCCGGGATTTGCCGGCGAAATCGCCCGGCTTCTGCCGACGGCACTGACGCTGGCCTGCGCCGACGAGGCGCTGTCCGAACGGCTGCAGGCGGGGCTGGCGACGCCGTCGATCCGGCTTTACCGGACCACGGATGTGGTGGGCGCGCAGCTGGGCGGGGCGCTGAAGAACGTGGTGGCGATTGCCTGCGGGATGGCGATTGGTGCGGGGCTGGGCGAGAGTGCGCGGGCGGCGCTGATGACGCGGGGGTTTGCCGAGATGGTGCGGCTCGGCGAGGCGCTGGGCGCGGAACGCGAGACCTTTACCGGGCTCTCGGGATTGGGCGATCTGGCGCTGACCTGTGCCACGGAACAGTCGCGGAATTTTGCCGCCGGACTGGCGCTGGGCAAGGCCGGGGCGGTGCGCGAGGACGAGACGATCGAGGGTATCGCGACGGCCTCGGCGACCATGGCGTTGGCGGGCTCGCTCGGGGTGGAGATGCCGATTGCGGCGGCTGTGGCCGGAGTGCTGGAGGGGCGGATGAGTTTGCGCGAGGCGGTCAGCGGGTTGCTGGCGCGGCCTTTGACGACGGAAACGGATGAGTGAGGGAAAGACATGAAATACTGGTTGTTCAAGTCGGAGCCGAATACCTGGGGCTGGGAGGATCAGGTCGCCAGGGGGGAGGCCGGTGAGGAATGGGACGGGGTGCGGAACTATCAGGCGCGCAACAACATGCGCGAGATGAAGCTGGGGGATCGGGGGTTCTTTTATCACTCGGTGAACGAAAAGCGCATCGTTGGCATCGTCGAGGTCTGCCGGGAGGTGCATCCCGACAGCACGACCGACGATCCACGCTGGGAATGTGTTGATATCAGGGCCGTTGAGGCGATGCCGGAGCCGGTGTCGCTGGAGGATTGCAAGGGGGAGGCGAAGCTGAAGGATATGGTGCTGGTCAACAATACGCGGCTGTCGGTGCAGCCGGTGACGGCGGCGGAGTGGACGCATATCTGCAAGATGGGCGGGGTTAAGGGGTAGTGGTTTCGCCCCGCTGACGCGGGACGACTCGCGGGGGGCTCCGCCCCCCGCACCCCCCGGAGGTATTTGTAAGAAGGAGAAGGTGGGGGATTGTGCTACTTGGAGTATTATTGCCCTTCGGAAAGCTTGATTTGGCGGGTTTTCGGGACATACTCGGGTGAAAAACGGGAGGGTGAGTGATGGGAATTGTTTCTGTAATCGTCGCGGCCATTGCCGGGTTCGCCTTCGGGGCGGTCTGGTACATGAGCCTCGCCAAGCCCTGGATGGCGGCAGCCGGGATCCAGGTGACCGAGGACGGCAAGCCGGTGAACGGGGCCAGTCCGGTGCCGTTCGTGATTTCCGGCATCTGCATGCTGCTGGTCGCGGGCATGATGCGGCATATCTTTGCCATGGCCGGGATCGACGGGGCGGTGAAGGGGATGGTCGCGGGGCTGGGGATCGGGCTTTTCTTCATCACACCCTGGGTGGCGATGAATTATGCCTATGCGATGCGGCCTCCGAAGCTGACGCTGCTCGATGGTGGCTATTCGACCCTCGGTTGCGCGGTGATCGGGCTGGTGCTGGGGCTGTTCTGAGCCGCGACCGCTGCAGTATCTGCGACCCATGCGAGTTTGCGTTGCAGGGTGTTAGACGTTACACCCTCCTGCGGACCTGCGCATTGGACACAGCATGAAATTCACGGTGGCGATTGACGGACCGGCGGCTTCGGGGAAGGGGACGATCTCGAAGGCGGTGGCCGAGGCGTTCGGGTTCGCCCATCTCGATACCGGGCTGTTGTACCGCGCGGTTGGGGTGAAGGCGCTCGACAAGGGGCGCGGGGTGATCGATCCGATCGTGGCCGAGATGCTGGCCACGGAACTGACGCCCGAGGACCTGGCGCGCGATGACCTGCGCTCGGCACGGGCGGCGCGGGCGGCGTCCAAGGTGGCGGTGATCCCGGAGGTCCGCGCGGCTCTGGTCGAATTCCAGAAGACCTTCGCCCGGCGCAAGGGCGGGGCGGTGCTGGACGGGCGGGATATCGGCACGGTGATCTGCCCCAAGGCTGAGGCGAAGCTGTTCGTGACCGCCTCGCCGGAAGTCCGGGCGAAGCGGCGGTTCGCGGAACTGACAGGGCGCGGCTTCGAGACCACCGAGGAACAGGTGCTCGCCGACCTCAAATCGCGGGATGCACGGGACGAAAGCCGCGAGACCGCGCCGACGAAACAGGCCGAAGATGCGCACTTGCTAGACACGACCGAATTGTCTATAGACGCAGCCGTCGCCGAGGCGGTGGCCTATGTAAAACAAAAGATCGAGCACTAAATCGAGCAGGGTCGGGACCTATCCGGCCCTCGTTTGTTTTACTACTGCCTCACGACAGACATGAAACCAAAGACCGGCGGAGCCAACCGCCCGGCCAGCAAATGATGAAAAAGGAACTGAACGTATATGCCAGCTACCGCATCCATGGATGAATTCGAGGCCCTTCTGAACGAAAGCCTCGAGCTGAAAACCCCCGACGAGGGTTCCGTCGTCAAAGGCACTGTCATCGCTATCGAAGCCGGACAGGCCATCATCGATATCGGCTACAAGATGGAAGGCCGGGTCGAGTTGAAAGAATTCGCTTCCCCAGGCCAGGACCCCGAGATCGCCATCGGCGACGAGGTCGAGGTTTATCTCGAACGGGTCGAGAACGCCCGGGGCGAGGCCGGCCTCAGCCGTGAAAAGGCCCGCCGCGAGGAAGCCTGGGACCGGCTGGAAAAAGCCGCCGAGAAGGAAGAGCGCGTCGAGGGTCAGATCTTCAACCGGGTCAAGGGCGGGTTCACCGTCGATCTGGGCGGGGCGGTGGCCTTCCTGCCGGGCTCTCAGGTCGATGTGCGCCCGGTGCGCGATGCGTCGGCCCTGATGCACATCCCGCAGCCGTTCCAGATCCTGAAGATGGATCGCCGCCGGGGCAATATCGTCGTTTCCCGCCGTGCCATCCTTGAAGAGTCCCGCGCCGAACAGCGGGCCGAGATCGTCGGCAAGCTGCAGGAAGGCGACACCGTGGACGGTGTGGTCAAGAACATCACCGAATACGGCGCCTTCGTGGACCTCGGCGGTGTCGATGGCCTCTTGCACGTCACCGACATGGCCTGGCGTCGCGTCAACCACCCGTCGGAAATCCTCGCCATCGGCGAGACCGTCAAGGTGCAGGTGGTCAAGATCAACCGCGAGACCCAGCGCATCAGCCTCGGCATGAAGCAGCTGCAGGCCGATCCGTGGGAGAAGGTCGAGACCGACTATCCGCTGGAATCGGTTCATACCGGCCGGGTCACCAACATCACCGATTACGGTGCGTTCGTGGAACTGGAACCGGGGGTCGAAGGCCTCGTCCACGTCTCCGAAATGTCCTGGACCAAGAAGAACGTCCATCCGGGCAAGATCGTGTCGACCTCTCAGGAAGTCGAAGTCATGGTGCTGGAAATCGACCAGGCCAAGCGGCGTGTCTCTCTGGGCTTGAAGCAGACCCAGGGCAACCCATGGGAGAACTTCCAGGCGTCGCACCCCATCGGCACCGAAGTCGAAGGCGAGGTCAAGAACGTCACCGAGTTTGGCCTGTTCATCGGGCTGGACGGCGAGATCGACGGCATGGTCCATCTGTCGGATATCGACTGGAACCGTCCCGGCGAGCAGGCGATCCAGGACTTCCAGAAGGGCGACATGGTGCGTGCCGTGGTCACCGATGTGGACACCGACAAGGAACGTATCAGCCTGTCGATCAAGGCGCTGGAAGGCGATCCCTTCGTCGATGCGACCTCGGGCGTCAAGCGCGGTGACGTGGTGACCGTCGAGGTGACCGCCATCGAAGACGGCGGCATCGAGGTGACCTATGACGGCATGAAATCCTTCATCCGCCGGTCGGACCTCAGCCGCGACCGGTCCGAACAGCGCCCGGAGCGCTTCTCGGTCGGCGACAAGGTCGATGCCCGTGTGACCAATCTCGACAAGGGTGCCCGCAAGCTCGGCCTGTCGATCAAGGCGCGCGAGATCGCCGAGGAAAAGGAAGCCGTGGAACAGTACGGGTCGTCCGACTCGGGTGCTTCGCTGGGCGATATCCTTGGCGCTGCGCTCAACAAGGGCCAGGAAGACGAGTAAGTGGACGCTCTGGAAAGAGACTTCTACGAGGAACGGCGCCGGAAATGGCGCCGTTCTGCATTCTGGAAAGGCGTGCTGGTCACGCTTGGGGTTCTGATCGGCATCGGGGTGATCGCAGGGCTGACGGCCGGCGACCTGCGCCCGCGCCACGACCATATTGCCGAGATCGAGGTGAGCGGGGTCATCTATGACGACCCGGAGCGGGATGCTCTGCTGGCCGAGATCGAGGCCGCTGGCCAGGTGAAGGCGTTGGTGGTGACCATCAATTCCCCGGGCGGCACCATTGTCGGGGCCGAAACCCTTTATGAGAATCTCCGCCGGATCGGCGAAACGCGGCCGGTGGTGACGGTGATGACCGAGGTTGCGGCCTCGGGCGGCTACCTGACCGCGGCGGCAACGGATTACATCGTGGCGCGCGGCAATACCATGACCGGCTCTATCGGGGTCATCATCGAATTCCCGGTGGTCACCGGTCTGATGGACCGGGTCGGCGTGCGGATGGAAACCATCCGCTCCTCTGACCAGAAAGCCGCCCTGTCGCCCTTCCGCGAGGTCTCAGACGCGGCGCTCGAACGCGAGAAATTGCTCATCGACGAGGCCCATGACTGGTTCCGGGCGCTGGTGGGTGAACGGCGGGGGCTGGACGCGGCGGCGCTGGATGCAGTGGCCACCGGCGAGGTGTTTTCGGGCCGGATGGCGCTTGAAAACGGGCTGGTGGACGAGATCGGAGGCATGAACGAGGCGCTCACCTACCTCGAATCAGTTGACCCTTCGCTTGCTACCCTTCAGGTTGAATACTGGCCTGTTGAGGAACAACAAGAAGGAATTGCAGGATTTTTCGGCAGTCTGACCCGATCGGAGCGACTTTTGGAGCAACTCTCCGCCCGGCAGAGCCCGAGACTCTATGCGATCATGAAATAATTCTGCAATTTTATGGCGCGCGCTGCTATGCTGAAGCGATGCACGATCAGTGCGGGCGTGATTGGGATGGGTACTGGATATGATTAAGTCCGAATTGATTCAGAAGATTGCGGAAGAAAACCCGCATCTCTACCAGCGCGACGTTGAACGCATCGTAGGCACGATCTTCGACAAGATCATCGATGCAATGGCCGGTGGCAACCGGGTGGAGTTGCGCGGTTTCGGGGCATTTTCGGTCAAGAAACGCGACAGCCGCATGGGCCGCAATCCCCGCACCGGCGAAGCGGTGCCGGTCGAGGAAAAGCACGTGCCGTTCTTCAAGACCGGCAAATTG
This sequence comes from Paracoccaceae bacterium, assembly GCA_050299335.1. Lineage (GTDB taxonomy): Bacteria > Pseudomonadota > Alphaproteobacteria > Rhodobacterales > Rhodobacteraceae > JBNKVT01. The sequence continues at coordinate 14,929 of JBNKVT010000009.1, forward strand.
CTGCGCGACCGGCTCAACGGCGGCTGACGCGCGGGCAAGGCTACCGATTTTCGACCCGAACCCGGCGCAGCGCCGGTTTTGATCGTCGACAATATGCCCTATATCATGGACCATGCACTGGCAACTGACTGAGAGGGTCGCGACATGCTTCGCTCGATCAAGATCATCATCCTGTTCTGCCTCATGATCGGCATCGTGGTTCTGGCCCTGGCCAATCGCCAAATGGTCGAGGTCCGGCTTCTGCCCGAGGGGCTGGAGCATATCTACCCGCTCTCGGTGCATCTGCCGCTTTACGCGATCTCGATCCTGTCGATCCTGGTGGGGCTTCTGATCGGTTATATCCTCGAATATCTGCGCGAGCACCGCTACCGCAAGACGGCGGCGCGGTCGTCGCGTCAGGTGGCGAAGCTGGAACAGGAAGTCAGCTCGCTGAAAAAGCAGAACCTGTCCGAAGAGGAACAGATCCTCGAAATGCTGAACTGATATCCGGGCTGCGGGCATGCGGGTGAAGGTCAAGATCTGCGGCCTGAAGGACGAAGCCGCCGTCACCGCTGCCATCGAGGGCGGGGCGGCTTATATCGGCTTCAACTTCGTCGAACGCTCGCCGCGCTATGTCGATCCGGCCCGGGCCCGCGACCTCGCCGCGATGGTGCCGCCGGGGATGTGCAAGGTAGGCCTGAGCGTCGATGCCGGTGACACGGAGCTGGACCGGCTCGTGTCGCTGGTGCCGCTCGACATGCTTCAGCTCCATGGCAGCGAAAGCCCCGAGCGGGTCGTCGAACTGCGCCACCGCTACGGCCTGCCGGTGATGAAGGCAATCGGTATCGCCACAGGTCCCGATCTCGCCGATATCGACCGCTTTGCGGCGGTGGCCGATCAGTTGCTCATCGACGCCAAAGCCGCGGGCAAGGATGCCCTGCCCGGCGGCAACGGTCTGAATTTCGACTGGCGCCTGTTGCAGGGCCGCCGGTGGCCGCTGCCCTGGATGCTGGCAGGCGGACTGAATGCCGGAAATGTCGCCGAGGCGGTGCGCCTGACCGGCACGCGGGAGGTCGATCTGTCTTCGGGCGTGGAAACCGCACCGGGGGTGAAAAGCCCCGAACGCATTCGGGCGTTCCTCGACCTGGTGAACGGGCTTGCCGCGGAATAGGGACCTTTCCGACACCGGAGCGGGATTTCTTTTGGGGGTTTCAAAGGCACCGGGCGGAGGCTAAACCTCGCTGGGCAAAGGAGCGAGGTCCATGTCCCTGAACAGTTTCGGCCATCTTTTCCGCGTCACCACCTGGGGCGAGAGCCATGGGCCGGCGCTTGGGGCCGTGGTGGACGGATGCCCGCCGGGGGTGGCCGTCGATGCGGCGATGCTGCAGCACTGGCTGGACCGCAGGAAGCCTGGGCAGAGCAAATACACGACCCAGCGGCGTGAGCCGGACCGGGTGGAGATCCTCTCGGGCGTGTTCGAGGGCGTGACGACAGGGACGCCGGTACAACTGCTGATCCGCAATGAGGATCAACGGTCGAAGGACTACGGCGATATTATCGACAAGTTCCGGCCCGGGCACGCCGATATCACCTATTGGCAGAAATACGGAATCCGCGACTATCGCGGCGGGGGTCGCTCCTCGGCGCGGGAGACGGCGGCCAGGGTCGCCGCCGGAGGGCTGGCGCGGGCGGTGCTGGGGGATTTGCTGCCGGGGCTGAAGATCACCGGCTACATGGTCCAGATGGGGCCGCACCGGATCGACCGGGCGAATTTCGATGCGGAAGAGATCGAGAAGAATCCGTTCTGGGTGCCCGATGCCAAGGCGGCGGATTTGTGGGCCTGGTATCTCGACGGGCTTCGGAAGGACGGCAATTCGGTCGGCGCGGTGATCGAGGTGGTGGCCTCGGGCGTCCCGGCGGGTCTGGGCGCGCCGGTTTATGGCAAGCTGGATACGGAGATTGCGGCGGCGATGATGTCGATCAATGCCGTGAAGGGCGTGGAGATCGGGGCCGGGATGGGGGCTGCGGAACTGACCGGGGTCGAGAATGCCGACGAGATCACGATGGGGCCGGACGGGCCGGTGTTCTCGTCGAACCATGCCGGGGGGATCCTGGGGGGGATCTCATCCGGGCAGGACGTGGTCTGCCGGTTTGCCATCAAGCCGACCTCGTCGATCCTGAGCCCGCGCAAGACCATCGACAAGTCCGGCAAAGAGACCGAGATCGTCACCAAGGGCCGCCACGACCCCTGCGTCGGCATCCGCGCCGTGCCGGTGGGCGAGGCGATGATGGCGTGTGTGATCCTCGATCACCTGCTGCTCAATCGCGGCCAGATCGGCGGCGCACCGGGCGAGACGCGCGGACGAATCGGCTGAGCGCATGGTCAGCACGGGCCGGATCGTCGCGATGTCCTTTCAGGCCTGGGCGGTGGGGTTGGCAGCGGCGGGGTTGCTGTTGACTGGCGCCCTGCTGATCTCGGAACTTCTGGACGGGCACCCCGGCGGGGATGATATTCTCCTAACTGCGATTTTCCTGATTGTCGCCAGCTTCACATATGGCGCGCTGATCACAGCGCCGCTGTTCGGACTGGCGCTGGCACTGACCATTGCGCTGCGCGAACGGCTTGCGGCCTCGTTGCCGACGACGGTGCTGGTCGGGGCTTCGCTGGCGCTTCTGTACGCGGTCGGACTGCTGGTGCTTACCAGTGGCAGGCCACTGACGGTGCCCGGGATGTTCGGGACCGCCTTGGCGGCAGGCATGTTTGCGTTGCCGGTGGCGGTCGCCGCGTTCTGGTACGCGCGCGCCCTGCGCCGGAGGCTAGCCTTGTGACGGCCGACACGGCCCTGATTGCCGGCCTGAAAGCGGCAGTCCGCCGGCATATGACCGGCGCCGATCCGGCCCATGATATCGGGCATCTCGCGCGGGTCTGGGAGAATGCGAAGGCGATTGCCGACGTGGAGGGCGGAGACTTGCGGGTGCTGGCCGGAGCGGCCTTCCTGCATGATCTCGTCAATCTGCCGAAATCCGATCCCGACAGGGCGATGGCCTCGACCCGCTCGGCCGAGGCCGCAGTGCCGATCCTCGAAAGTCTCGGGTTCAGCGGCGTTGAGATCGACGCGACCGCGCACGCCATTCGCGCCCACAGCTTTTCCGCCGGGATTGCGCCGGAGACGATCGAGGCGCGTGTCCTTCAGGATGCCGACCGGCTCGACGCGCTCGGTGCGGTCGGGATCGCGCGCATGTTCACGGTATCGGGCGGGCTGGACCGGGCGATTGCCGATGCCGATGACCCCTTTGCGACCGCACGGGAACTTGACGACGGGCGGTTCGCGCTCGATCATTTCGCGGTGAAGCTGCTGAGGCTGGAGGCGGCGATGAGCACCGTGACCGGGCGGAAGCTGGCGGCGACGCGGACGGCGCGAATGCGGGCGTTCGTTCAAGCGTTTGGCGAAGAGGTCGGGCTCGCTTACACGGAAGGATGGTGAGATGCCGCCCAGGGCGCTGATCTTCGACGTGTTCGGGACGCCGGTCGACTGGCGGAATTCGGTGGCGCGGGAGGTGGCGGTGGTAGCCGGGGCGCGGGGTTGGAGCCTCGATCCTCACGGCTTCGCCAGCGACTGGCGGGCGGAGTACGATCCGGCGATGAAGCGCATTCGAGATGGCGGGCGCGGCTATGTGCCACTGGAGGTGCTGCATCGGAAGATTCTCGACCGGGTGCTGGCGGCGCGGGGGCTGGAGTTGGACCCGACCCGGCCGGGCGGGGGGCGCTGACGGATGCGTGGGAGCGGCTCGATCCCTAGCCGGACGTGGTCGCGGGGCTCGTGCGGCTGAAGCAGCGGGCGATCATCGCCCCGTGCTCGAACGGGTCCATCGCGCTGATGTCGCGGCTGGCGAAATATGGCGGCCTGCCCCGGGACTGTATCCTGGGCGCGGATATTGCACGGGACTACAAGCCGAAACCCGAGGTCTATCTGGCTTCGTGCCGGGCACTGCGGCTGGCGCCGGAAGAGGTGAGGATGGCGGTCTGCCACAATGGCGATCTCCGGGCGGCGCGGGCGGCGGGGCTGCAAACGGGGTTTGTGCCGCGGACGACCGAGCACGGACCGGGACAGACCATCGACCTCGAACCGGAGGAGACCTGGGATGCCGTGGGTCGTGATATCGGTGAATTGGCTGATTTATTAGAGCGATGGCGAGGAAATAGGCAACGATTTTCGGCTCGGACATCGCGCAAAATCAAAAGGTTAGAGCGTCTCGCGCCTGACCAGATTCATGCATCCGATCCAGCCCGCGAGGCAGCGTTTGCGAAGCAAAGGCGTCTCAAGGGCTGGATTGAATGCGATCTGGCGCGTCATGCTGTAGACGGTGTCCTGTTGTGACCATTCGACCAGGAAGAGGGACGTCTTCCCCGCGATCGTCGTGAAACGCCGGAAGCTTCACCCGCTAACGTGAAAGGCCCAGCGGCCGGGGTCAGGAATGCTCTTCACGGGCGGTTTCCGCCAGGGCGCGGTTATAGGCCTTCAGCGCGTCGATATGGAACACCACCCCCAGCGTTTCGGGAGCGCCGGTCTCGGTATCCCGGACCACGGGCAGGAAATCGGTCCCCGCCCTGTCGAAGAGCGGCAGCGCGGTTTCCAGCGTGTCGCCGGGGCGCAGTATGGCCCCTTGTTCGACCAGATCCTGAACCGCGCTTCCCGGAGGGGTTCGTTCAGCGCCTGTGGGACAGAGCACGTCCTTCACCCGGATCGCCCCTTGCAGATAGGCCTGAGGCCCAGCGGCGATATGCACCCCGCGCCGCTCGATCTGGGTGAGAAAGAAGCTGCGATCGACCAGGCGGCTCGACAGTGCAGAGGCCAGCGAAACGGTGACCATCACCGCGACCCCGGCCTGCCAGTCTCCGGTCAGCTCGAAGACGATCAGCGTCGTCGAGATCGGTGCGCCCAGCACGGCCGCGGCGACAGCCCCCATCCCGGCCATGGCGTATAACCCCTCGGTTCCGGCGGCGGAGGGGTAGATCGAGGTGGCGATCCAGCCGAAGGCCAGCCCGGTCATTGCTCCGAGCATCAGAGATGGCGAGAAAGCCCCGCCGCCCATCCGTCCGGCGATGGTGATGGCAAAGGCGATGGCCTTCATTGCGGTGAAGACGACGGCTTCCCAGAACAGCAGGTCTCCGGTCAGTGCCCGCGAGGTGGTCTCGTAGCCGACGCCGATGACATGGGGGAAGAAAATCGCCAGACCGCCCAAGAGTATCCCCGCGCAAGCCGGGCGCAGCCAGAGCGGGATGCCGGTGGCGCGCTGCAGCGCGTCGCCGAAATCCTCGGCAATGAAGATCGCCCGCATCACCATGGTCGCCACCAACCCGCAGACAAGGCCGAGGATCATGAAGGCGGGCAGTTCGTTGTAAAAGCCCAGTGTGTGGGCCGGCAGCACGAATTCGGTGACATTGCCCATCTGGATGCGGCTGACCACGGTGCCCGCGACCGAGGCGATAACGATGGGAGCGAAAGCGTGGACGGCGAAATGGCGCAGCACCACCTCGAGCGCGAAGAGCGCCCCGGCGATGGGGGCATTGAACGAGGCCGAGACGGCGGCCGCCGCCGCGCAGCCCATCAAGTCGCGGGCGGTGATCGCATCGGCCCGCATCAGGTTCGATACCCAGGACGAGATGATGGCGCCCAGATGCACCACCGGCCCCTCGCGTCCCGACGAGCCTCCGGTCGAAAGCGTGATCAGCGAGGCCAGGGCCGAGGCTAGTCCGACCCGTTTCTCGACCCGCCCCCTGCGCAAGGCGGCCCCTTCGATCACATGCGCCACTGACCGGGTCGCGCCGTCCGGGACGAAGAATTTCAGGATCAGCCCCACCGCCAGACCTCCGAGGATCGGAATGATCAGCACCCGCTCCCAGGGAAGATTGGCGGCGTGCGAGGCGAGCATCGCGTCATCGGCACCATAGAACAGCGTCTGAAGGCCCGAGATCGCCACCCGAAAGCCGACCGCGACGGCACCGGCCAGCACGCCGATCCCCAGGGCGATGATCCAGAACCGCACCTGACCCGGCGCCTCGCGCCTGATGGTTTCGGCCCCGCGTCGAGCGGCGATGCGGGCCATGTCGGTCTGCTGGCGGACCAGATCGGCGAGTTCGTTGCCCATGGTCAGCGCCTCAACCCGATGGGCCTGCTCATCTGCCCTGGACGCGCCAGCCCGGCATGGGCCGCGCGCATCGCCGCCATCCGCGCCTGGGCCCATTCGGGATAGGGGGCAGAGCGCCGGGCGGTGAGATCGACATTCATCAGCACCTGTTCCAGCGTCGCGGCCACTGCTCCTGTCTCAGCGTTGCGCATCTCCAGCATCACATGCATCCGTTTGGCGTCGTGGTCGTGGAGCAGGACCGAAACCGTGAAACGCTCGCCTGCCAGCAACTCTCCAAGATAATGGAAATGGGCCTGGAGCGCATAGGGTCCGTGTCCCTCGCGCGTGACAAAGCGCTCGCCGATGCCCAGTTCTTCCTGAAGGAACACATCCAGCGCCTGATCGAAGCCCATGGTGTAATAGGCGACATTCATATGGCCGTTATAGTCGATCCAGCCGGGTTCGACCTGGCGTGGCCCGATCACCACCGGGGCGTCGTAGGGTCCGTCATGGCCGTCCATCTCTTCCCCTTTCCCGCGCGTCGTCCTACTCTCCGCCGCCAATTGGAGGAGCCCCATGAGCATCAATACCGCGATCCACCGCCTCGACAAGCTTCTGGGGCCGCATTTTTCCACAGCAGAGGCGATCCGGGCGCTGCATGGTGGCAATGAGAGCTATTTTCCCGAAGTTCTCCCCGATGCCGTCGCCTCGCCGGGCTCGACCGACGAGGTGGCGGCCATCGTGCGGGTCTGTGCCGAGGAGGCCTGTCCGGTTATTCCCTGGGGGACCGGCACCTCGCTAGAGGGCCACGCGCTGGCCTTCAATGGCGGGATCTGCCTGGATCTGATGCGGATGGACAAGGTGTTGGAGGTGCATCAAGAGGATCTCGATGCGGTCGTTCAGCCCGGGGTAACGCGCGAGGCGTTGAACGCGCATCTGCGCGATACGGGGCTGTTTTTTCCGGTCGATCCCGGGGCCAATGCCTCGCTCGGCGGGATGGCGGCAACCCGGGCTTCGGGGACGACGGCGGTACGCTACGGGACCATGCGTGAGAATGTGCTGGCGCTGGAGGCGGTGATGGCGGACGGGTCGGTGATCCGGACCGGGACAAGGGCGCGGAAATCCTCCGCGGGCTACGACCTCACCAAGCTCCTGATCGGTTCGGAAGGGACGCTTGGTGTGATTACCGAGCTGACGGTGCGCCTTCAGGGCCAACCCGAGGCGATTTCGGCGGCGGCCTGTGCGTTCGACAGTATCGCAGACGCGGTGGAAACGGTGATCCAGACCATCCAGATGGGCATTCCGATGGCACGGATCGAGTTCCTAGATGAGGTCTCGGTGCGCGGTCTGAACCGGCATTTCAAGACCGAATTTCCCGAAACTCCCCATCTTTTCATGGAGTTTCACGGCTCGGACACGGCGGTGGCCGAACAGGCTGAACTGGTCGGCGAAATCGCCGCCGAACGTGGTGGCAGCGCCTTTCAGTGGAGCGCGAAGACCGAAGATCGCACCCGGCTCTGGCATATGCGCCACAATGCCTATTACGCCCAGAAGGCGCTCCGACCCGGCTGTCAGGCGCTGACCACGGATGTCTGCGTTCCGATCTCGCGGCTGGCCGAAGCGGTGACGCAGACCCGGGCCGATATCGATGCCAGCTCATTGGAAGCGCCGATCCTCGGCCATGTTGGCGATGGCAACTACCACACCGCGATCCTGATCGAACCTGGTAACGCGGCGGAGCTGGCCGAGGCCAAGGCCCTGGCGCACCGGATGAACGACCGCGCGCTGCGGCTCGGCGGCACGGTGACCGGCGAGCACGGGATCGGGCTCGGCAAGATGGGCTATATGGAGGCCGAGCACGGGGCGGCGCTGGTGACGATGATGTCGGTCAAGCGGGCGCTCGATCCGGGGAACATCCTCAATCCGGGGAAAATCCTGAAGATGAACTAAGCGCTGATCGGTGCATTTGCGACCCCGCGTCCGGTCTCCCGAAACGGTGCCTGCCAGCCCGGCATCATGACAGGGCGGGCAATCCGGGCGATCGCACCTAGCCGCCTTCGGATTTCTCACCGGCGGACAAGGGGCGGTTGCCTCTCAGGCATTGCCGTATGCCGGAACAGCGGCGCGTTTCCAGTCACGCACGGCACCGGCAATTGCAGGTTCCGGTCCGGCGCGATATGCGCCCAGTTGTCGGCCGCCTTTCTCACTGAAAAGCCCTTTCGCAGGCTGCCGATTGGCGGCCAACCGAGCCACCAATTCCGTGTGAAGCGCGCCAGCTATCCTGATCGCCTTAAGGAAGTCGATCGCGTTCCGCAGCAAGACCTCCTGCGCGGGTCGGCTTTCCCTGCCCTCCTTCCGCAACACCGGATTGTCCAGCGCTACCTGTCCCAGCGCTTGGGATGAAACACCGACAGCGAGACGTGCCCGGTCGCTATCAAGTCACCAACGCCGCATGTGGCCCGCGGGCTGCCTTGACCGCCACCAGGCTGTTGATCGCATTCCACGGTGGGGCCTTTGGCGCTGTCAGGCCTTCCATGCCCTCCGTCTGCGACACCTAAATCTTCAGTGCCACCCGCCCCAGTGCTTGGACGATATACCGACCGCATGACCTGCCTGGTAGCTACCGGACCATCCTTTCCGCATTCAGCGCTCCGGATGCCTTGACTGTTACCAGGATATCGATCGCGTTCCGCAGCGAGGCCTCCGGTGCTGTCAGGCATTCCACGTCCCCGCCCGCGAGACCTGAATTTCCGGGGTCACCCGCCTTAGCGCATAGAATATGATACCGATCGCAGGAACTACCCGGTCGCTACTGAACCACGAACTCGGCATGCAGCGCGCCGGCAGCCTTGATCGCCTTCAGGATGTCGATCATGTCACGTGGCGATACCCCGAGCGCGTTCAGCCCTTCCACGACTTCCGGCAGCGACACCGAATCGTCCACCATCGCCAATCCAGGCTGACCGGTTTCTTCCAGCGCCGCCGTGGTGCGCGGCAGGATGATCGAATTGCCGTTGGGCGCGAATGGGTTCGGCTGTACGGCTACCGGTTCCTCCTGCACCCGCAGGGTCAGGTTGCCCTGCGAGACCGCGATCCGCGAAATCCGCACATCCGAGCCCAGGACGATCGTTCCGGAGCGCTGATCGATCACCACGCGTGCCTTCTGCGCCGAATTGACCTCGATATTTTCGATCCGGCTGAGCAGAACCGGTAGCGACGGCAACCCTCCCGCGCCAAGGTTCAGCTGCACCGTCCCCGAATCGAGCATCGTCGCGATAGAGGCTCCAAGCGCGGCATTCACCGCCGCTTCGATCCGCGCCGCCGTGGTGAAATCCGGGTTTCTGAGCGCCAGCCGCATCGTCCCGAGATCGCGGAAACTGAAATCGATCTCCCGCTCGACCCGCGCGCCCGCCGGCAAGACCCCGGCGGTCGGCACGCCTTGGGTGATCGATGCACCGTCGCCCTCAACGCTCGCGCCGCCGGCGATCACCGAACCCTGAGCAACCGCATAGATCTGCCCGTCCGCCGCGTTCAGCGGTGTCATCACCAGGGTCCCGCCCAAGAGGCTTTTCGCGTCGCCGATAGTCGAAACCGTAACGTCGATCTTGCTTCCGGCCCGCGCAAAGGGTGGCAGGGTTCCGGTCACCAGGACCGCCGCGACATTTCGGGCCCGGAACTGCTCGCCGGTGACATTGATCCCCAGCCGCTCCAGCAGGTTGACCATCGCCTCTTCGGTAAAGGGCGAGTTCCTGAGCCCGTCCCCGGTCCCGTTCAGCCCCACGACCAGACCGTAGTCGACCAGGTCGTTGCCCCGGACCCCGTCGAATTCGACCAGGTCCTTGATCCGGACCTGCTCGGCTGTGATGGCAGAACCGGAAAACACCAGCAGAATCGCCGTAGTCAGGAAGGAAAGAATCCGCAAGAAAAGACCTCTATCTCAGAAAGTTGGTCAGATTTAGCGCCGACAACCGCGCAGTCACCGTGTACATTGAGGATAGCTGCCCTTCGAGGGCGGTAAACCGCGATGCCGCTTCGTAGGGATCGACCCCGACAATGTCGTTCCGGGCGATCTGTAGCGCCTGGATATCGTCATCCGCCGTGGTCAATGCATTGGCGATCTGGTTTTCGGCCATGCCAAGCGCCGCCCCCAGTTGGATGACGCCTTCCTTGGCGTTGTGCATGGAGTTCCCGGCCTCCGTCAGCATTTCGGCCTGCTGGGCGAGATCGCCGGCAAACCCGCCCTCGGCCACGGCGCTGGCAAGTGCCAGCCCGCGCAGCACTTCACGGATCGCTGGATCGTCGGCCCGGAAGGAAATGACCGAGGTTGCCGTCTCCGAGGTTGGCACCCCGGGCGCATCCTCGGTGGCGCCGACATAGATGTCGGTCTCGAAGCCGCCGCCGACGGAGAAGAAATAATCGTCGATCGCGGTGATCGCATCGGCCGCACTCGCTGACCCGGCAACAATGGCGTTGATGTCATCCATGATCTCGTCGGCGTTTTCCAGCGCCGCGCGGTCCTCGGCGGCACCTGAAAACAGCGACTTGCTCTGATATGTGGTGTTCAGCGCCGAAACCACCTGCGATAACCGGTGCCGCGCATCGCTGGCATAGGTGGAGGCCGAAACGAAATCGCCGCGTTCTACCGCAATCTGCAGATTGATACCGGTATCGTTGGAAATATCTTGCAGCAGCGTCAGCCGGTCCTGGATCACCGCAGCCTTCCCCTGAGCGATATTGAGACCGCTTCGCCGCTGCGCGGTCATCGCCAGTTCGCGGTCGATCGAGAACAGCTTGTTGAGATCACCGCGCAGCGCGGCGCGGATATCCTCATGCTGGCCGGTGGTCAGTTCCTGGCCGGCTGTTTCCATCCGGGCGCGGGTTTCCTCGACCTGGCGGGCGCGAACCTGATGGTAGGTCAGGTCCGAGAGGGCGGATATGGTCATGCTCAGATCTCCAGAATCTGCTGGATCATTTCATCGGCCGCCGAGATCACCCGAGCATTGGCCGCAAAGGCCTGTTCGACCAGCAAGAGGCGTTGCATCTCTTCGTCGGTGCGCACCCCCGTCGACTGGCTTTCATGGGCCACGAGATTATCCTGCACCGTCCGCGCCGTGGTCAGGTGGTCACCGGCATGGACCGCCTCGGTCGCCCGCTGCGAGGTCAGTTCGGCGGCAAAGCCCGACATTCCCATCGCCGTGGAGATTCCAAGACTGGCCGATGGCGTCCGCGGGCCGGTGGCGGCGTCCTTAAGCGCGTCAAGAAGGGTGGTCGAGCCGACATTGCCCTGCGCCGCGGCGTTTATCCCGTCGCGCAGTCGCCACAGATCGCCTCCCTGGCGCGGATCAACCGCAGCATTGACGCCGATCCGGTAAGCCAGTCCCTGCTCGTTCGCCGGCAGATAGGCATTGCCGTTATCGGTGAACAGCCCTGCGTCGCCCGCGCCCAGCGTCGGGTCGACCGCCGGATCCTGGAAACGCGAGATAATGTCGGCGGCAAAGGCATCGAGCTGCTGGTCATGGCCGGGCACGGTGATATCCCGCGTCTCGAAATGCGCCGCCAGAGAGCCGCCATCAAGCAGCCCCCCGCCCTCGCCCATGGTGATCTGGTTGCCGTTCACCGACAGTCCGGAAAGCGCGCCGTTGCCGACGGTCATATCCGGCGTGATGATCCCCGACGGGGTGAATTCGAGGGTCGCGGCGCGACCGTCCAGCAGGGTCTGCCCCCCGGCCGAGTAGATTGCGATGGAATCGTCGTCCCGCCGCGCCGTCTTGATCGGGATGATCGACGATATCCGGTCGATGAGCCGCTTGCGCTGATCGAGCAGGCTGGCGACATCCTTGCCGGCACTGGTCCGCATCTGGATTTCGCGATTGAGGCTGCCGATCTGCTGCAGGGCCGAATTGACCTCGCCGACCTCGCGCTGGATCGCGGCATCGGCGTCCATGCGGATGCGACGGTTTTCGGTCGAGATCTGGTTCATCGTCCGGGTCACGGTGACCGCAGCATCGACCACATCGCGCTGCAATGAAGAAGAGGAGGGATCTGTCGCGGCGGCGGCCAGGGCGGTCTCGAAGCGCGCGACCTGCTGGGCCAGCGCGTTGGGACTGCCCGGGTTGCCGAGCTGGTCGGCCAGCCGTGTCTGCGCCGTCGTTCGCACCTGGGCTTCCCCAGCCGCGGCATCGGCGAGGCGGCGGCTGGCCGTGGTCACCGGATCTTCCACGATCCGAACCGCCGAGACGGTCACGCCAAGCCCGTTGCCGTTCACCACGTTCGACGAGAGATCCATGATCTGGCGGGAATAGCCGGGGGTCAAGGCATTGGCCACGTTGTTCGAAATGAGTTCCGCCTGGCGCGTCGTCGCGTTCAGGCCAGACAGGGCATTGTTAAGTGCGCTGGTTATACTCATGGTTCACCTCTCATGCGCAGCGCGCTGCGCGGTCACTCCCGCTTACCTTTTGATATTGGTGGTTTCTTGAAGCATCTCGTCCACTGTCTGGATGATCTTCGCATTCGACGAGTAGGCCCGCTGGGTCTGGATCAACTGGGTCAGTTCGGCGGCGATATCGGTCGTCGATTCCTCCAGCGCATAGCCCAGAGTCGGTCCCGTCGGCCCGTCACCGGCATCCCACAGATAAAGCGGCCCGCTCGAGGCCGAGATCGCAAAGGCCTGGTTGTCGAGCGCGGTCAGCCCGTTCGGGTTCGGGACATCGGCGATCGGTACCTGATAGATCACGCGAGTAAACCCGCTGGAATAGCTGGCGATCACGAAGCCGTTCTCGTCAATCTCCACTCCGGTCAGGTTGCCGACCGGAGAGCCGTTCTTGGTCACCCGAACCGGCGCAAATTCCGCTGAAAGCTGGGTCAGGTGACTGGACGAGCCGGGTTCACCGATGGAGACCTCGATATCGCCGCGTTCCGCCGTCACGGTCACCGCGCCGGTCAGGGCATCATAGGTTCCGGCCCCGGTGGGCGTCACCGACAGGACCGAGCCGCCACCGCCCGGCGAATCGTCGAAGACGATGGTGAATTCACCGATCACCGCCCCGCCGAGCGCGCTGTCGGTGATTTCCAGGTCCCAGGTATTGGACTGGCCCGAGCCGGGGATCACCGGGGTGAAGGTCGAGGTCAGCGTGTGCGAGGCCCCGGTATTGTCGAAATATTCCACCGACAGTTCCAGCGGCGTGCCGGGCTGTCCGGCCTGGGTCGCGGCGGCCGGAAGGTTGGCGCCCAAGCCGATTTCGGTCGTCGGGCTGGCGGCGAACTGGTTCTTGTTGACCACGATCGGTTCGAGCCCCGCGACACTGTCGCGCGGCTGCACCGGCACATTGCCGTCCGGATCGGCCGGCCAGCCCATCAGGACAAGGCCGCTCGACGTCCGGAGATAGCCGTTGCTGTCAGGATGAAACGAACCCGTCGAGACCAGTGACAGCGGCAGGTTCACATCGCCATTGTCCAGCGCCTGGATATTCGTCACCGGCAGAAGGCCCCGCCCGCCGATGGCGATATCGGTGGGGTTCTCGGTCGACAGCAGCGAGCCCTGGGAATCCACCTGCCGGTAGGTCGTCGCCACGACGCCGCCTGCGGTATATTTCCCCTTGGGATTCCCGTTCAGCACGACCGAGGCGAAATCCGTCACCGCCCGGCGATAGCCGAAGGTCGAGGAATTCGCGATATTGTCCGAGATCGTCGCAAGGCGCGTCGAATTCACATTCAGTCCGGCAACACCTGCGTTCAGCGAGGAAGAGATACTCATTCTGGGATCCAAAACCTTTTTTCAGTCGTGTGATTCCCGGCAGTATCCCTCCCAGTGTCTTAAGAAGCTTATAATGTTAAAATTATCAGGAATTTTGATCTTTGTCGCTTCTCAGCAGGGTCACCTCCAGACGGCTGTTGCGGATATCGAGCGGGTCGTCTTCTGCCGGATACTTGTCGGCCTTGCCGGTGATCCGGGCGAAGCGCGCGTGCTGAACCCCGGCATCCACCAGGATCGCCCGCGCGGCCAGCGACCGGTCCGAGGACCGTTCCCAACCGTCATAGGACTGGTCCTTCAGCGGGTCGGCGGGCAGATGAGCCGCGATGGCCATGTCGTTGGTCACCCGGCCACTGACCCGGGCGATCATGCCGAGGATCTGGCGCAGGGTATCGGTGGGGGCGTCTGTTTCGGGATCAAAAAGCGGCGAATCGGGCAATTCGTAGACCTCGATCACCAACCCCTCATCGGTCAGCTTGGTGCGGACATGTTCCAACAGCGCGTCGGCGATGTCGCTTTCGCCGCTGAGGCTTTGCAGCGAGAACTCCACCTCTTCCAGCAGACGGTCCTGCTGGTCCACGGTGCCAGTCAATCCGCGCGCCTCGTCCTCGACACTGGGGCGCTCCTTGGTCGCGCCGGTGCCGTTCTGGGGCAGGGTCATCTCTGCCAGCACGTTATCGCCGCCGAATGGCCCCTCACCGCCGCCCGAGGTGCGGTGCACCGGGATCGAAGGACTGAAATAGTCGGCCAGACCCTTGCGCTGTTCCTCGGTGGTGGCGTTCAGAAGCCACATCAGCAGGAAAAACGCCATCATCGCGGTCACGAAATCGGCATAGGCCACCTTCCAGGCGCCACCATGGTGACCGCCGCCGCCGACGACTTTCTTCCTCTTGATAATGGTGACGTTTGCCTGATCGCTCATGGCATTCCCCTCTCTCTACCCGGGAAGCGTTCTGACAGCGAGGCGTTACGATGGGGTTACAGAGGGCAATCTCAAAAGCCGGGCAATTTAATAAAGCTGCGCGGATCGGCGGGATTGTTAAGACATTGGCAACCGGAATGCCCGACAGTGGCCACAACCCAAGCCTGACCGGAGTGCGCGTTCCCATGTCCGAAGCCATGTCCCAGATCCTTGAAAAGAAGGTCGGAAACCGCAGGGTCGGGCGCTCGCCACTGCCCGATATCGACCTGATCGGCGAGAATTTCGGCATCGTACTGGAAGACAAGCTCAGGCCGCTACTGAAGACGATTGTCGGGTCCTTCGTGATGGATTGCGAGATCACCAAGCTCTCGGATGTGGTCGATGACATCCCGGTCCCGGCGATGCTGGGGATCGTCGGCGTGGACGGGACGGAAAACCTCGCGCTGATCAACATCAGCTCGGACCTGGTCTATCATGTGGTCGACATGCGGATGGGTGGCGACGCGGCCTCGGCACCGATACCGACGACGCGCAGCTTTACCGGGATCGACGTGCAATTGTGCATGGATGTGTTCCAGGCGATTCTCAACAGTTTCACCAGGGCGATCGAGGACAGTCTCGGAGTACCGCTGAAGGAGAACCTGTCGATCCTCGGCTCGAAACAGGACATCAACACCGTGCGCGTGGCGCCGAAGACGGCGGATGTCCTGCTCCTGAAAGTCGCCCTCGATATCGGCGAGGCGGCACGCGGCGGCGAGTTCGACCTGGTGGTGCCCCTGGCGATCCTCGACATCTTCAAGGCCTCGACCAGCGGCGTCGAGGACCTGCGACCGCCCTCGGCGAACGATCTGTGGCGCAAGCAGATGCGCATGTCGGCGGCTGCCTCACGGATTGATCTGCACGCGGTGCTGCATACGCTGAAGCTGAGCCTGTCGCAGGTCAAGAATCTCGAAGTCGGCGATGTGCTGCCCCTGACGCCAACCTGCCTGCAAGAGACCGAACTCGTCATGGCGCTCGGCCACAAGGAGCAGACAACCATCGCCCAAGGGCGCATCGGCGGCTATGGCGAGAACAAGGTCATCAAGCTGGCCTCGCCATTGCCGGAACGCCTCCGCCAGTCTCTGGAAACCGCGATCGATCTGGAAGAAGAGTAAGCGGCACCCGACCCGGGCAACGCCGTGCCTGGCCCGGCGCAATCATCGATACCGGGAGCCCATTGTGTGCGTGATCTCACGCACCCCGCCATGCGGTCAGTATTCCACCACCGCGCGGATCGACTTGCCCTCATGCATCAGATCGAAGCCCTTGTTGATCTCGTCCAGGGGCATCGTGTGGGTGATCATCGGATCGATCTCGATCTTCCCGTCCATATACCAGTCGACGATCCTGGGCACATCCGTCCGCCCGCGCGCCCCGCCGAAGGCCGTCCCGCGCCAGGAGCGGCCGGTGACCAGCTGGAAGGGACGGGTCGAGATCTCGGCGCCCGCCGGGGCCACGCCGATGATGATCGATTCGCCCCAGCCCTTGTGGGCGCATTCAAGCGCCGTGCGCATGACCCCGACATTGCCGGTGGCATCGAATGTGTAATCCGCCCCGCCCTTGGTCAGGTTGACCAGATAGGCAACCAGATCGCCGTCCACCTCGGACGGGTTGACGAAATCGGTCATGCCGAAGCGTTCGGCCATCGGCTTCTTGCCGTCATTGAGATCGACGCCGACGATCTGGTCCGCCCCGGCCAGCCGGAGCCCTTGGATGACGTTCAGCCCGATACCGCCGAGCCCGAAGACCACGGCACGGCTGCCGATCTCGACCTTGGCGGTGTTGATGACCGCGCCGATGCCGGTGGTTACCCCGCAGCCGATATAGCAGACCTTGTCGAAGGGCGCGTCCTCGCGGATCTTCGCCAGGGCGATCTCGGGCAGCACGGTGTAGTTCGAGAATGTCGAGCAGCCCATATAGTGGAAGATCGGATCACCATCGAGGGTGGTGAAGCGCGAGGTGCCGTCGGGCATCAGGCCCTGCCCCTGGGTCGAGCGGATCGCCTGGCAGAGATTGGTCTTGGGGTTCAGGCAGTATTCGCATTCGCGGCATTCGGGCGTGTAGAGCGGAATGACATGGTCGCCCTTCTTCAACGAGGTGACCCCCGGGCCGACCTCGACCACCACGCCGGCACCCTCATGGCCGAGAATGGCCGGGAAGATGCCTTCGGGATCGGCCCCCGAGAGGGTGAATTCGTCGGTATGGCAAATGCCGGTGGCCTTGATCTCGACCATCACCTCGCCCTCGCGGGGGCCGCCGAGATTGACTTCGGTGATTTCGAGCGGTTTTCCGGCCTCGACGGCCAGCGCAGCACGTGTTTTCATGATCTCTCCCCAGTTTCGAACAACCGTCCGACCGTTGTTCTTCGGTCCCTGTGAACTGATTTAGGTTTGTGCCGTTCCGGCGGGCGGACGTCAACTATAGGAAGGGGGGCAGGGTGAGGCTTGCGCGACCTTAGTCGAAACGATCCGTGACCGAGTTCCGCCTGGTGGCTCCATTCAACGCCAGTTGCCGCAACCGTCCGCTCTTCGCCAGCCCGGCGCCTCGGCCTCGTGTTGCAGGATCGGATCGAGAATGATGATCTGCTGCCCGTCCGGCGCAACATGGGAAAGGGCAAGGTGGCGCGTCGGCTGGTAAACGATCTCGTAGGGACATTGGATGGCGAAGCCGGGGAAAAGGGCGGGTTCCTCTGCCCGGGCGGCGAGGGGGGAGATGAGGCAGAAAAGGCGCAACGGCCAACGGGACAGACTGTCTCATGGCGGGGGGGGTCTGACAAGGCCGTCCACCCATGTGGCCGAAAGGTGAAGGGCCGTGGCATTGTTTGAAACCCGGGATTGATCTACCTATGGGGCAGAAAGGGGAGAGACACCATGATCCGCGCGACCCTGCCCATGCTGTTGGCCCTGTCGGTACCGCTTCAGGCCGCGACATTCGACGATCCAGACTGGCCCTGCATCCAGGCCAAGGTGGCCGAATTGTCGATCGGCCAGATGTGGGCCGGGCCGGAAGTGACGGACGATATCCGCGAGCTTGCGCGAAGCTTGGAGATCCGGACGGCGGCGGGGCCGCTGGTCGTGCGGCGGAACACTCTCGAAGCGGCCGAGGCGATGATCGCCGGGTTCGCGGCACGGCTGGGCGACGGGAAAGACCGGGCGGACAGGCTGACAGCGCTATTCGTCGCCGCCTTCACTCAGATCGGACAGGAGCGCAGCCAGATCATCGCCGGCATCGGGCGCTATGCGCGAAAGCAGACCGGACTGTCGGAACTGATCGAGGAAAAGCGCCAGGAACTGGCACGACTGGAGGCCGCCCCCGAGGACGAGAAGAACTGGGACCGGATCGAGGAACTGCAGGACACGCTGACCTGGGACGAGCGCATCTACCGGGACCGGCAGCAGTCGCTGACCTATGTCTGCGAGACCCCGATTCTTCTCGAACAGAGGGCATTCGGCCTCGCCCGGGCGATCATGTCGCACCTGGACTAGCCCCGGCGCCTCCGGGTTGATCGCCGGGGCTTTTCAACCCGGCGCGCAGGCACTAGCTTCGGGGCCATGTTTACCATCGAGCATGATTTCGACGCGACTGTGATCACCCTCGTCGATGAGGGGGACGGGCCGCTGGGCGAGGATGTGACGATCACCGTTTTCGAGGACGGGATCGCCATCGAGCAGCTGGACGCGCGGACGGACCGGGTGCAGAGGGTCTCGCTGACGCCGGGGCAGCTGTCGGACCTGAAGGCGGCGTTGAACCTGCCGGAGGGGACCTATCGCAGGAGCGGCGGGAAGGAGTAGTCGGACCGGTCGACAGCCTCCCATTCGCGGCGGTGGTTCTCGCGTTCGATTTCGATGACTTCGCGGATATCGGTGACCTTGGGGGCGCCGGGGATGCGCAGGTGTTGCAGGAAAATGTGGCTGTGAAAGATGGTTGGCAGGGCGTCCAGGGGTTCCCAGGCGTCGAGCATGGTCATGCGGCGGAGATTGAACTCGGGCGGCAGGACGTGAAAGCGGATATCGGAGGACCACAGGAGGTCCCGGAGTGACGGCTGGTCGCGGTCGAGGCCGGAGGCGCGGTAGGCGGCGGACCAGTCGGCGAAGAAGGCTTCGGTGCGAGGGGAGAGGGCGTAAAGGAGGACGCCCGAGTTGAGTTGCGGGAAGGCGTAGGGCGTGTCGATCCGCCAGCCGGTGCGGATGAGGTTGGAGGCGCGGCGGACGTCATGGGCAAGCGCCAGGTCGAAGCGGTCGAGGAGGGTGAAGAGGTTGTCCAGCGGGCGGACCACGCGGGTGTCACAGTCGAGGAAGAGGGTGCGGGCGAAGCGGGTGCGGGGGAGGCAGTCGAGCTTGGACCGGAGATGGGGATTGGTGATTTCGTGGATTTGGGTGAATAGGCCGGGAGGGACGGCGTCTGGGAGGTCGGTGAAGAGGTCATTCTCGAGGCCGGGATTGGTCTCGGCAACGCTGGCGGCGGCATCCAGCGCCAGGTCGAGATACTCGGGGCCGGTGGCGACGAAGATCACGCCGGTCGAGGCAGAGGGTGGGCCGGGATCGGGCATGGTCAAAGGCTCCTGTTCGCGGATCAGATTAGGGCAAACCCGGCCTTGATGGAATCGCGCAGATACCCTCTCCAACGCCCTTTTTTCCGGGAAAGACGGAAGTTGTGCGCCAGCCCCGACACGGGAACTACCATCGACGGACAGAGCCTTTCCTGTGACGTATCGGTTTGAGCGGAAAGGGTTGAAACCTTGGCTTTTCCTCTGGGGCCGATTGCGCTATATTGCACTGCAAAACGAGGTGCCTCATGGGACAGATTCTCACATTCGCCCAGCAGAAGGGCGGGGCAGGGAAGACCACGATCCTGGCGCATCTTGCGCATGCCTGGTGCACCGCAAAGAAATCGGTGGCCCTTTTCGACCTTGACCCGCAAGGCTCGCTGACAGAATGGGCCAAACGATCGGAAATACCGTTCAACCTATTGGAAAGTCGCGATTATCGAGCCGGGCGCGATCTGAACGAGGCAGCCGGAGCCCATGATTTCGTGCTCGTGGACTGTCCCGGCTCGGCTACCTCGCTGCTGGAAGCGGCGCTGCGTGAAAGCGATCTGGTCGTCGTGCCATGCCAGCCCTCGGCGCTGGATGTCTGGGCCACAGGGCCGCTTCTGGACATGGCCCGGCGCGAGAAGGCGACGGCGCGGATCGTGCTCAACCGGGTGCCGCCGCGGGGCGTCTTCGCGGATGCACAAATCGCGCTGGACGATCTGGGCGAGACGGTGCTGAAGGCGCGGCTGGGCAATCGGGTGGCCTTTGTCAACGGCATGGCGCACGGTACGACGGCGCTGGGACTGGCGCGGAACTCGAAGGCGATCGCGGAAATCAACGCGCTTCGCAAGGAGCTGGAACGGGTGTTGAAACGGCTTTAGCGCAGGATCGTCAGCAGCACGTAACCCTGGCTCTCGCCGATGCGGATGGCGCCGGTTTCCGCCTCGAACCGCGCGATCCCGTCATAGGTGACCGGGCAGCCGACGAGATCGGCATGATCGTCGAGATAGGCCGCGACCTCGGGGCTCTGGCCGATCAGAGCGCAGGTATCAGTGCTGTTGCGGTATGGGCGTTCGAGAACCAGACTGCTTTTCGAAGGCGTGACGCCGTCCGAAGTGGTGCCGCCGCAGCCGGTGAGCGGCAGGACGACGGACAGCACGAGCGGGAATGCCAGGAACCGGGTCATGGCCCCATGATAGCGAGGCAGGTGGCAAGTGCAAAGTCAGTCGAGGATTTCGACAGTCTTGTCGCGCCCGGTGTCCCCCCGCACGATCCTCAACCGCGATTTCGGCACACCGAGACTGCGGGCGAGGAGCTTCAGCACCGCCGCATTGGCCTTGCCCTTCTCCGGTGCCGCGGTCACCGAAATCCGGAACTGGTCCCCGGTGGTGCGAACAAGCGCGTTCCGGCGCGCACCGGGTGTCACGCGAAGATGGAGCTTCGTACCGGGGGCTGGCGGGCTGGTGGTCATTATGCGTTTCGATTCAGGGTGATCGGATTGGGGTTTTGACCTGGGTTTTTTTGGGGGTCTGGATCGGACCATACACGCACACCCTTTCCAAAAGAAAGAAAATCGCCTATTCAGAACGGCGGATTTCATGTGACATTGTATCGATTCGACACTGTTTGACTGATCAGCACACGGGGTTTTCGGTGCGGTAACCAAGCATTGACGTTTAGAGAAACTGTGTGCCCCGGGAAGGCTCCGAAGCTTTGGCCGGTGGCACAATCCGCTCCGCGAAGTTGGTTTGAAACTGGCAGCCGGTAATAAGGCAGCCGCGACCGCGGCCCGGGCATCGGACGGCACTGCCACCGGACGCGGACAATCCAAGGGATAGAGCCCAGAATGCGCATTGCCTGTCTGCACACCCATCCCGACAATGTCAGGCATTTCGAAGCGGCCTGTCCCGAAGGGATCAGGTTGGTGCATCACGTGCGCTCGGACCTGCTGGCGCGGACCGATGACAGCGGGGTCGCGGCTGAGCTGGAAATGATCGTGGCGCGGTTGGGCAAGACCTCGGAAGCGGTGTTGCTGACCTGCTCGTCACTCAGGACGGTGCTGAACGGGGCCGGATATTCGGCCGATGCGCTGATGGCCGAGGAGGCGGGGCGACTGGCGGCAGGCAAGGTGCTGGAAGTGTTTTACACCAATCCTGGCAGCGCGGGCCCGACGACGGCGCTGTTTGCCGGGCTGGTGGGGCCTGAAAAGGTGCGAGTAAGCCTGATCGAGGGCGTCTGGTCGTTGTTGTTCGAGGGCGATACGGCCGAGTATTTCCACCGGATTGCCGAGGCGGCGGATGCCAGCGGGGCGGATGTGGTGGCTTTCGCCCAGGCCTCGATGACCCCGGCGACGGAGTTCTGTCGCCGCGAGGTGCTGAACGTGCCGCAAAGCGCGATGACGTGGCTTGGCGGGCACCTGGCGGATCAGGTCGAGGAGGCCTGAGGTGCTGGAACCTGGGTCTGCCAGATTCTCAGGCCGATGCGGGCTGGGCCAGGAGCCCGGAATCTCGGGCAGATTCGGGGCCGGGCGCTTGACCTTCGGGTGTAGGTGACGCTTTAACTCTGCTTAATGCCCCGGAATACGGTGGCGCAGCGGAGAGATTGCATGAAGAAAGTGTATGAGAGTGCGGCGGAGGCGCTGGACGGGCTGTTGTTCGATGGCATGTTCATCGCCGCGGGCGGGTTCGGGCTCTGCGGGATACCGGAGAACCTGATCGCGGCGATCCGGGAGGCCGGGACCAGGGACCTCACCATTGCCTCGAACAATGCTGGTGTGGATGGGTTCGGGCTTGGGATGCTCCTGGAAAGTCGGCAGATCAAAAAGATGCTTTCGTCCTATGTCGGCGAGAACGCCGAATTCATGCGCCAATATCTCTCGGGTGAGCTGGAGCTGGAATTCAACCCGCAGGGAACACTGGCCGAGCGGATGCGGGCCGGTGGCGCCGGGATCCCGGGCTTCTACACAAAGACCGGCGTGGGCACGGTGATCGCCGAGGGTAAGGAGCACAAGGATTTCGACGGCGAGACCTATATCCTCGAACGCGGCATCGTCGCCGATCTGTCCATCGTCAAGGCCTGGAAGGCCGACGACACCGGTAATCTCGTCTTTCGCAAGACCGCCCGCAATTTCAACCCGCCCGCCGCCATGTGCGGCAAGGTCTGCGTTGCCGAGGTCGAGGAGATCGTCCCGCGCGGCAGCCTCGATCCCGACCTTATCCACCTGCCTGGTATCTATGTGCACCGCCTGATCGAGGGCGAGCACGAGAAGCGGATCGAGCAGCGCACCACGCGTCCGCACGGCTCGCCCGACACGCCCGCCGGCACTGGCGAGGAGGTCTGAGCCATGCAGGAGGCAGATGCGCAATCCCTTCCCGTGCGGGTCGAGACCGAGGCCGACGCGATCCTGGTGCGGGCCAGGGGCCTGGCGGCGAAGCATTTCGGCCACGGCGTGATCGACGGCAAGCCGGAGCTGGTCGCCTCGGTAGCGACGATGATGATGCAGAATTATTCCGCGATGCTCTTGTATGACGGGCTGGCCCGGCTGACGCACGCGACCGTTCAGAAGGAGGGGAACTGATGCCCTGGGACCGTAATCAGATGGCCGCGCGCGCGGCCGAGGAGCTTGAGGACGGGATGTATGTCAATCTCGGCATCGGCATCCCGACCCTGGTCGCCAATTATGTCGGCGACAAGGACATTACCCTGCAATCGGAGAACGGCATGCTCGGCATGGGCCCGTTTCCCTATGACGGCGAGGAGGATGCCGATCTGATCAATGCCGGCAAGCAGACCATCACCGAACTTTCCCGGACCGCCTATTTCGACAGCGCCCAGAGCTTCGGCATGATCCGCGGCGGCAAGATCGCCTGCGCCATCCTCGGCGCCATGGAGGTCTCGGAAACCGGCGATCTGGCGAACTGGATGATCCCGGGCAAGCTCGTGAAGGGCATGGGCGGGGCGATGGACCTTGTGGCCGGGGTCGGGCGTGTGGTCGTCATCATGGATCACACCAACAAGCATGGCGCATCGAAGCTGCTAAAGGAATGCACCCTGCCACTGACCGGGAAATCGGTCGTCGACCGGATCATCACCGATCTCGGGGTCTTCGACGTGGTCGAGGGCGGGATTTCCGTGGTGGAACTGGCCGACGGGGTCTCCATGGACGAGGTGAGGACCGCGACCGAGGCGGCGCTGGTGGCGTGAGACGAACGCGGGTCGCGCGGTGATCTCCCCCCGGCCCGGTCTGCGGCGCGATTATCTGCTGACTTTTCTGCTGATCCTTCTGGTGACCGCCGGGCTGGTCGGGCTGGCGCTGGCGACCGGCTGGCGCGAGACCCTGGCCTCGATCCGGGCCATTACCTGGGGTCAGGTGGCGGTGCTGCTGGCGCTGTCGCTGTGCAATTACCTGCTCAGAGCGCTGCGCTGGCACTGGCTGTGCCGGGGGCTGGCGGTGCGGGTGCCGCCGGCGAAGAATCTGGTGCTGTATCTCGCCGGGCTGGCGATGATCGCCACGCCGGGGCGGGTGGGCGAGTTGGTGCGGTTGCGCTGGATCGGGCGCGAAAGCGGGGCGCCGCTGGAACGGACAGCACCGCTGGCGGTGCTGGACCGGGCCGCCGACCTCCTGGCGGTGGCGAGCCTGCTGGCACTGTGCCTGCTGCTCGGGGTCGGGATATCGGGCGGCATCCCGGCGATGCTGCTGGCGTTGGCCGCCGCGGTGATCGCGACAAGGCCGCGCCTGTTCGAGGCCGGGATCACCCTCGTCTGGCGTCTGGTCGGGCGCTGGCCGCGGCTGTTCGTCAAGGCGCGCAGGGCCGCGCATGCGCTGGGGCCGTTCTCGCATCCCTCGGTGGCGCTGCCGGCGCTGGGCCTCGGCGGGCTGGGCTGGTTCGCGGAAGGCCTGTCGTTTCACCTGCTGCTGGTCTGGATGGGGGCCGATATCGGGCTCTGGACCGCTGTCGCCATCTTCACCCTGTCGATGCTGACCGGCGGCGCCACCGGCATGCCCGGGGGCTTGGGCGGGGCCGAGGCGGCGATGGTGGTGCTCCTGGGATTGCAGGGCGTGCCGCTGGAGATCGCCGCCCCGGCCACGGCGTTGATCCGGCTGACGACGCTTTGGTTTGCCATCGCGATCGGTTTCGGTGTATTCCCATTGGCGGAGAACTCGTCGCGTAAGGCCTTCAATGCAGTGGAAAAATGACACTTATTCCGGATGGGGCCGGGCGCTGAAAGCCCATGGCGAGCTGGCACGACCCGAGCGAATTTCGGCGTTGGAGGAAATCTTCGCCGAGGGCCCTGCCCCGGCCATCGGGGCACGGCGGTCTTATGGAGATGCGGCACTGAACACTGGCGGCAAGGTCGTGGACATGACGCGGCTGGACCGGCTTTTGGGCTTCGACGAAAAAACCGGGGTGGTCGAGGTCGAGGCCGGGGTGACGCTCGGCGACCTGTTGGCGATCTTCGTTCCAAGGGGCTGGATGCCGGCGGTGGTGCCGGGGACCGGCTTTGCGACGGTGGGCGGGGCGATTGCCTTTGACGTGCATGGGAAAAACCATCATCAGGTCGGTTCCTTCGGCGCACATGTGGAGAGTTTCCGGCTGATCCAGGCTGACGGGAAGGCGAAGACGGTTTCGGCCAAGCGCGACACGAAGCTGTTCAAGGCGACGCTGGGCGGGCTGGGCCAGACCGGGGTGATCGAAAGCGCCAAGCTGAAACTCGCCCTCTGTCCTTCGACGGGGATCGAGGTGGTGGAAAGCCGTATCGGGTCGCTGTCGGAGATGATGCGGCGGATGGAGGACAGCTCCGCGCCCTTCACGGTCGCCTGGGTCGATGCGCTGGCGACCGGCGACGACCTGGGGCGCGGCATTCTGGAAGAGGGGCGGTTTCCGGACCCGGCGCAGGACGGGCCGAGGCCGAAACGGGCGAAATCGGTGCCGGTGGATGCTCCGGGCTTTGCGATGTCGAAACCGGTGGTCAGGGCTTTCAACGCCGCCTATCTCCGGCGCATTCCCGAGGCGGGGCGGATCTCGGTGCAGAGCCTCGCCGATTTCCTGTTCCCGCTCGATGCGGTCCATGACTGGAACCGGCTCTACGGAAAGAAGGGCTTCCACCAGTTCCAGGCCGTGGTGCCGGACGCGGCTGCGGGGGCGACACTGGATGCGATGCTGAGCGCGATTGCCGAAAGCGGGCTGGCGGCGCCCACTACCTCGCTGAAACGGATGGGGCCGGGGCGGTCCGGGCAGATGTCCTTCCCGATGGAGGGTTGGAGCCTCGCCGTGGATTTCGCCAACTCGACCAGGGCGCGTGGGCTGATTGGACAGTTGGGGGCGATGGCGGGCGATGCCGGAGGCCGGATCTATCTGGCCAAGGACGCACTGGCGCTGCCCTCGCAGGTCGAGGCGATGTATGCGGAGATCGACGCCTGGCGCGAGGTGGTGAACGCCGCTGATCCCGACAGGGTCTTTGCCACCGACATGGTCCGCCGGCTCGGACTGAGGGGGCGGGCATGAGACAGACCTGGATCATTCTCGGGGCCTCCTCTTCCATCGCCCGGGCCTTTGCCCGGCGGATGGCGGCCAGCGGCGCGGACCTGATCCTTTGCGGGCGCGACAGGGCCGATCTGGAACGGCTGGCCCTGGATGCGGCTCTCAGGGGCGGAAGCCATGTGACCGAGATGGCCTTCGACACCGAGGATCCCGGAACCTTCGCATCGATCATCGCGGCGGCGGAGGCGCGGGACGGACAGATCAATGTCGCGGTCTTCGCCGGGACCATGCCGCCCCAGGAGGTGGTTGACGCCGATCCAGGGCTGCTGCCGGGCGTGGTTCAGGCGAATTTCACCGGACTGGTGCAGATCCTGCATATGTTCGCGCCGCTGATGGAGGCGCGAGAGAGCGGGGTGATCGTCGGGCTCGGCTCGGTGGCCGGGGACCGGGGGCGGCTGGGGAATTATGTCTATGGCTCGGCCAAGGCGGGGTTTCATGCCTATCTGTCGGGCTTGCGGAACCGGCTGGGGCGGCGCGGCGTGCAGGTAATGACAGTCAAGCCCGGGTTTACCGACACCGCGATGACCTGGGGCGTGGAGGGGATGTTTCTGGTCGCCTCGCCGGGCGATGTGGCCGCCGCGATCGAACGCGGGATCGCGAAGAAGCGCAATGTGCTTTATGTACCGTGGTTCTGGTGGGGGATCATGGCGATCATCCGGACCATTCCGGAGGCGATTTTCAGGAAGCTGAAGATTTAGAGCGATGGCGAGGAAATCGGCAACGATTTCCGACTCGGGCATCGCGCAATATCAATGGGATAGAGCACCGCAATTGGCTCAGGTAAACTGGACGGAGCTCTAGAGATCGACGGGGTTCTCGGGCAATCGGGCCCGTTCCAGCGCCTCTCGATAGCCGGTCGCACCGCCGAACCGCTCGTTTCCTCTGAGCTTGCCCAGAATGAACCGATCGAGTTCGGTGATCTCGCGATCCTTCACCTGCCGCATGTAGCGCCTGATATCGGCGGCGATGTTCGGGTCGTCCGGATGAAAACCAAGCTGAAAGGCGGATGCGACAATAATGATGTCCTGAGGCCGAACAGAGTAGAATTCCCGGCGTGCAAACGCCGTGGAATAGATTTCTTGTGATGGCGCCTTCGCTATCTGGTAGCCCATATCGGTCAGGGCGGAAACCAGATCGGCGTTTCCGCTGGTCATCGGCCACCTGAACGCCCGGTAACCGAACGAGGAATTATCATCCGAATTGTAGACCGGCCAGAAGGTGCCAGCGAGATAGTCGGTTGACTGCCCTTTCCAGACCGGACTGCCGGCGATGCTGATCGTCAGGGTTGTCCTCTTGATGGGCTGATAGAAAAACCTTCGCAACCACGACACGAGCCTGTTTTCGCGGTCGCCAGAGATATCCGGGCCGCGGCGCTGGGGATTCGGCCTTTGCTCGAATTCGACGGTGGTCATTTCGGACCGGAGTTCTGCTCCGTCCGTCTGACGTCTTGCCGCCACCATGCAGGGAAGCTTCGCGGGGAATCCCGGATCGAAAGCCCGACAAATCTCGGTAGGTGCCCGTTGATAGACAAGCGCGTCGCCTTTTCGGACGGTTTCGATTCCGGAGCCGGCCAGCACTTGCCAGCACAGGTCAGTACATCCGTCACCTTGGCTTTCGGACAAATCGAGGGTCGGTTGAACCGGCAGATCGGACCGGTCCGCGACAAGGGCGCCATGGCCGCCGCTTGCCAGAAACAATGCCACGACCGGTCCAAGAGCGAAGGACAAGACGAAAAGAATGCCGGACGCACGCAGGGCCGTCCTGAGGTCAAGCGGGTTATCGACAATCGCCACAGGGAAGAGGACAAGCAGGGCCACAAACAGGTACCCGGCAATATGGAATACGAGAAGCGCCAAACCCAGGGTCATGAAGACCATCGGTATCGCGATACCTTTCACGCTTGCGAGGAAACCGAACAGGGCGGAAAAGCCCAACAGGATCCAGTAGTAGACGGCGAACACCATATGCGCCCGGGATAGCTCCTGGTCCCAGGTGTGTCTCTGGCTGGAACCGGTCTCATCGAAATCGGCTCTGATCCAGGCATACAGGGATCTGATCACCGAACCGAAGAAACGGAACAACTCGCGAAGTCGGACGCGTCTCGCCATGTCAGCCTCCTGTCGCCACGATGATGCACAAAAGCGTCAAAAGCATCATCACCAGGCTGACCCTGTTGCGCAAGGCGAACTCGATCGGATCATAGGCCTGTCTGCCGGTCCAGCCGGTGCGGATCATGCGGTAGAACCAGCCCGAGAGCGGCACCGCCACCAGATAGAGCTGCCAGGGGGTGGCATAAAGGACCGCTGCTGCCGACGAGGACGCATAGCCGGTGAACACGGCCACCGAGGCGACAGCGGCGATGAGCGAGACGTTCAGGATGTCTTCGCGGTCGGCCTTGACGTAGGCGCGACCCGGGATGCGGTCGGGCGTCCTGACGCGGGTGACCTCGGTCAGGTGTGGAAATGGTTGCGCGCCAGTTTACCCTTTCAGTCCGGCCCTTGCCCTTGTATGGAACAGGGCAAGGGGTATTCCGGTTCCTTCGTTTTGGCGTCTCCGCCGCCACTATGCCATTCAGGGCGAGCTACGACGCGAAAACGCTACGGCGACCGGGACCCGGAACACGCTAAAAGACTGCAACCGTCAGAAGAGAGGATTTTCGCCATGGCTTTCGAACTGCCCGACCTTCCCTACGCCCATTCCGCGCTCGCCGATGGCGGCATGTCGCAGGAGACGCTGGAGTTCCACCACGACATCCACCACAAGGCCTATGTCGACAATGGCAACAAGCTGCTAGAAGGCTCGGGCCACGAGGGCAAGTCGCTGGAGGAGATCGTCAAGGCAACCTATGACGCGTCGACCGTGACCCAGGGCGGGTTGTTCAACAACGCCTCGCAGCATTGGAACCACATGCAGTTCTGGGAGATGATGGGCCCGACGGGGCGCAACATGCCTTCCGAGCTGGAAATGCGGATCACCAATGCCTTCGGGTCGGTCGACAAGTTCAAGGAAGAGTTTTCTGCTGCCGGGGCCGGCCAGTTCGGGTCCGGCTGGGTCTGGCTGGTGATCGATGGCGACGACCTGAAGGTCACCAAGACCGCCAATGGCATCAATCCCCTGTGCTTCGACCAGCACACGTTGCTGGGCTGCGACGTGTGGGAGCATTCCTACTATATCGATTTCCGCAACAAGCGGCCCGCTTACCTCACCAACTTCCTCGACAATCTCGTCAACTGGGAGAACGTGGCCGAACGGCTCGCCGCGGCCTGACAGGCGGGGTGCGTGAAATCACGCACCCTACGGGAACAGGTATCGAAGGCATTGCCCCCGCGTCTGTCATGGCGCGGGGGTTTTCCTCTCCGGGACAAGCATGACCACGGCATTCAAGGGCGGGCTGGCGATGATCGGCGCCTCGGTGATCTGGGGCCTGTCGAGCATGTATTACAAGCTTCTCGACCACGTCCCGCCGATCGAGGTCCTCGCCCACCGCACCATCTGGAGCTTCGTCTTCTTCCTCGGAGCCGTCGCCCTTCAGCGCCGCTTGGGCGAAATCCGCGCCGTCCTCGCCGCGCGCCGCACCACCGCCCTTCTGGCACTGACCGGGGCCATGATCTCGGTCAACTGGTTCGGCTTCATCTTCGCCATCCAGGCCGGCTATGCCACCGAAAGCGCGCTTGGCTATTACATCTTCCCGCTGGTCGCCATCGCATTGGGCTTCCTGTTCTTCGGCGAACGCTTCCGCCCGCTGCAGGCCATTGCCATTGCCCTCGCCGCCACCGCTGTCCTGACCCTGGCCATCGGCCTCGGCACCGCGCCGTGGATCGCCCTCCTGCTCGCCAGTACCTTCGGCATCTACGGCCTGGTCAAGAAGACACTGCCGCTCGGCCCGGTGATCTCGGTCACCGTCGAGATCATGCTGCTCCTGCCCTTCGCCTTCCTCATCCTCGCCCTCGTCCATACCGGCGCCCTCGACGGCCCGCCGGCCATCTTCGGACGCTCGCTGCATGACAGCCTGCTTTTGATCCTGTCCGGCCCGCTGACCTCGATCCCCCTGATGCTGTTCTCCTACTCGGCGCGGCGCATCAGCTATGCCACGCTCGGGCTGATGCAATATATCAACCCGACCCTGCAATTCCTCGTCGCGGTCTTCGTCTTCCTGGAGCCCTTCACCCGCTACCACGCCTATGCCTTTGCCCTGATCTGGACCGGCCTTGCGATCTACAGTTTCGAGACCGTGCGTCAGGAAAGGCAGGCCCGCAGGCGCGCCATCAACGAAGGCACGTCGTCCACGACCTCGTAGAAGTCCCGGAACGAGGCGTCGGCAAAGCCCTCGGCGATCACATGATCGACCAGCCGCAAGAGCGGGTCCCAGTAGCCGCCGGTATTCAGCAGAAACACCGGTTTCTCGTGCAGCCCCAGCTGCCGCCAGGTCAGCACCTCGAAGACCTCGTCCAGCGACCCCGCCCCGCCCGGCAGCGTCACCACCGCATCGGCATTCATGAACATGACCTTCTTGCGTTCATGCATGGTCTCGGTCACTACAAAGCTGGTCAGATCCCGTTTGCCGACCTCACGGCGCATCAGATGCACCGGGATCACCCCGAACGTGTCGCCGCCGCCTGCCTGTGCCGCCCGCGCGACCGCCCCCATCAGCCCGACATCCCCGGCGCCGTAGACCAGCCGATAGCCCGCCCCAGCCAATGCTGTGCCGAGGGCTGTGGCATCGGCCTCGTAGCCGGGCTTCGCTCCGAAACGCGAGCCGCAATAGACACAAATGGATTTGGGCGCTGATTGACGCATTTCGGGTCCTGTTTACTGTGACCTATTTGCTTGCCAAGTGAGGCTATTTGGCACAGAGTCTTTGGGGTGCTACCATATTTTGGCATAACGCGGGTGGGGCGCGCGGATGTCAAGCGGAAGCGGGTGTGGAGAATGGCTGGAACGAAGGGCGGTGCCGGGACCGTCGCGCAATATCTCGGGGCGGCGGCGCTTCTGGGCTTCATCGGTTTCGCGCTGTACGACGCCTTTACCGCGAAGGGCAACTTGTTGGATCCTTCGCCCCTCACCGGAACACCTGTGCCCGATGCGACAGAAACCGACGCCGATCAGACTGAAACCGTGGCTTCCGAGGTGGGCGGGGATGTGTCCCTTGCGACCGGCGAGAGCGTGCAGAATGCGCGGCTGAATGGGCCTGAGCAGTCGGCGAGCGGCAAGCCGACCTCTGACACGACCGGCGCGGCCTCAGAGGAAATCACCGAAGAGGTCATGGAAGAAACCACCGAGGAAATCGCCTCGGTCACGCTCAATTCCAACCCGACCACGCCATCCGACCCCGCCACGGAACCGGGAGACGAGACGGATAATATCGTGGCCGATTCCGCGCCGAGCACCGAAACGACGTCTGCCGGGGCGGATCAGGCAACAGATCCGGCATCCCCCCCGGCGGATGCGCCGGATGCAGAGACCCCGACCGAGACCGCGATGATCGAGATTCTGCCTGACGGCGCGCCGGAACCGGCGGCGCCCGCGGAGGAGGAAGCAGCTACAGAACAGAACGGGCGGGCCAATCCCGAAGAGGCCGCCGAAACGGCCGCAGGAGAAGAGATCGACGCTATCGTCACCGGTGCCCCGCAGGAACCGCGCTTCGATCTGGTCCGCATCGATTCCGAAGGAGCGGGTATAGTGGCGGGGCGGGCCGAACCCGGGGCCACGGTGCGTATCCTGTCGAACGGGATCGAGATTGCCACTGCCGAAGCCTCCGAACAGGGCGAGTTCGTCGCCTTCGTGCAGACGCCGGACAATGACGAGGGCCTGTCGCTGTCACTGGTGGCTTTGGGCCTCGACGAAACCGGTGAAGAGACCCCATCCGACGACCGGGTGCTGGTGCTGCCGACCGAGACGGCGGACGACGCCGAACCGGCGGCCCCGACCCTGGTCCGGGCCTCCGAAGGCGAGGTGCGGGTGATCCAGCCCGGCGGGTTCGGGCTGATCGACGGCGTGACGTTGGACGCGATCAGCTACGAGGAAAGCGGCGAAGTGGTTCTGGCCGGACGCGGCCGTCCCGGCGAGGCGCTGCGGGTCTATGTCGACAGCAATCCCGCCGCCGAGACAAGGGTCAGTGCCGGCGGCACCTGGGAGGCACGGTTCACCGAGGTGGAGGCGGGGCGCTATGTGCTCAGGGTCGATGCGCTGGCCGATGACGGAAAGGTGACCTCGCGGGTCGAAAGTCCCTTCCAGCGAATATTCCCCACCGCCGAGCAGCTGTCGGCCCCGGGTCAGGTCACGGTGCAGCCCGGTCATTCGCTGTGGCTACTGGCCACCGAGCGCTACGGCTCGGGTTATCTCTATACCCAGATCCACGCCGCCAACCGGGACGCGATCCGCGACCCTGACCTGATCTATCCCGGCCAGATCTTCACCTTGCCGGAAGTGGACGAGGATTAGGGCCTGTCCGCAGCCCCGCAGACAGATATCGTGCCGAACGGCAAGGCGACTGGAGAAAATACGGCCATGAGCGGTCTGCATCATCTGTTCGGTCTCACCTGCCCCGCCTGCGGCGGACCGCTGCACCTTGCCGGCCTGATACAGCTGAGGGGACATAAGACGCGGATGCAGGCCGTGCATTCAGTGCCCTGCCCCCATTGCGGGACTGCGATCAAGGCACGCGGCAGCCGGGACGCGCAGACACTCCGGTTGCTGGCGGTCTATGGCGCGCCGGCCCTGCTGGCCGGGCTGACCATGGGCGTACTCGCGGCGCTGGCGCTGCAGGTACTGCTTTTGCCTTTCGTGTTCCGGGTCGTCGGCTTCGAAACAGCCGAATGAGTCGGCGTGACGGCCCGTCTATTGGCCACCGGTCGGCTTCGCCCCTTTTCTCTCCGCCCCAGCGTCCTATATTATTGATCCGCGAATCTAAGCACTTGCCCAGGGCCAATCCGTGATTTCCGATCCCGTCCTCAATATGGCTGACGATCCCGATCAGGGCGATGGAGATGGCGAGGGCGATACCTCTGTCGTCACCAAGACCAGGCCGAAGACCCAGAAACCGCCGCTTTACAAGGTGCTGCTTCTGAATGACGACTACACGCCGATGGAATTCGTCGTCCATGTGCTGGAGCGGTTCTTCGGCATCACTCATCAGCACGCGGTCGAAGTGATGCTCACCGTCCACCGCAAGGGCGTGGCCGTGGTCGGGGTCTTCTCCTACGAGATTGCCGAGACCAAGGTGACCCAGGTCATGGATTACGCCCGCCGCAACCAGCACCCCCTGCAGTGCACCATGGAAAAGGAATAGCGCGCGCCGCGCCGGTCCCATGTCCCGATCCCCCCGCTTCCGGATGCCCTTCGAGGAGGGCGCAATATCGCCTTTGGGCCCGGTCCTGCTGCTCCGCCCGCCGGGGCCGGAAGGTCTGGAAATCTTCGAGCGCGATACCCTTCGCTTCCACCACGGGTTCAAGCCCGTCCATCAGGCATTGCGCAGCGCCGGCTATGTGGAGACCGGAGACGAAAACGCCGCCCTCGTTCTTGTTTTCGTCACCCGTAACCGCGCCGAGACGCTGGGGCTGATCGCGGACGGTTTCGACCGGCTGGACCCGGAGGGCTGGTTGGTGGTCGACGGGGCCAAGGCCGACGGGGTCGATGCGATCGTGAAACAGGTCCGGGCCCGTTTCGCAGAGGTGGAGGTCCGGGCGCGGGATCATGGCAAGGTGTTCTGGCTGCGGAAAACCGGGGCCGGCCCTGTACTCGACAACTGGCAAGACGCGGCGGCGCCCCGGCGGAACGCGGATGGCTATCTTACTCGGCCGGGATTGTTCAGTTCCGAGGGTATCGACAAGGGCTCGGCGGCGCTGGTGCGGCATTTCCGGCGCGACTGGACCGGTCGTGCCGCCGATCTTGGCGGCGGCTGGGGGTATCTCTCCGAGCGGCTGCTGGCAACGGCGCCTGGGATCGAAAGCCTCGATCTCTTCGAAGCCGAACAGGCGGCGGTCGAGGCCGCACGGCAGAATGTCCCCGACCCCCGCGCCCGGGTCCACTGGGCCGACGTGCCGCGCATCCCGACCAGCGAAGGCCCCTTCGACATCATCGTCTCGAACCCGCCCTTCCACACCTCCCGCGCCGCCGACCCGGAGCTGGGTCGTGCCTTCATCCGCACGGCGGCGCGGCTCCTGGCCCCAAAGGGCAGTTTCGTGATGGTGGCCAACCGGCAGCTTCCCTACGAGGACGAGCTGGGCCGCGCCTTCACCGACTGCACGCGCCTGGAAGAGGCCGGGGGGTTCAAGATCATCCGGGCCGGAAGGCCCCGAAAGCCGTGAACCCGAAACCATCATCTCGCCCGAATCGTCACAGAGGGTGAGCGGCGTTTCGCGGGGCCCAGCGAAACCGGAAGCCAGGAGAAGCGCATGAGCATCTCGCTAGAAGGAAAGACCGCCATCGTCACCGGGGCCTGCAACGGCATCGGGCGAAGTGTTGCGCGGAGACTGGTCGAGGCCGGGGCCAATGTGATGCTCGCCGGGGTCAACGAGGCGCTGCTCGACGAGGATGTCGAGGCCCTCGGCGACAGGGCGCGCGCCTTTACCGGCGATTTCGGCGAGAAGCTGGCGATCGCCAATCTGATCGCCGCGACGCTGGGAGATTTCGACCGGATCGACATTCTGATCAATGCCAATCACACGGTCCTGTTCGCCGATCCTCTGGGGGCCAATGGCGATGTGCTGAACGAGCTTCTGAGGCGCAATGTCGCCGGGACCTACCGGATCAGCCAGCAGGTAGCGCGGCGGATGCTGAAACTGGCTCGGGCCGGTGGGGATGCGGCGCCTGAGGCGTCCGATGGCGAGATCGGGGCCATCGTCAATATCTCGGCGATGCTGGGTGAGGCGCATCTGCCGGAGCTGACCAGCTATGCGGCCTCCTGCGCCGCCCTCAACCAGATGACCCGCTCGCTGGCGGCGGCCTATGCGCCGCATGGGGTGCGGGTGAACGCGGTGGCGCTGGGGCCGGAAAAGAATGCCTGCTTGTGCGAGGCTTTGCGCAAATGCGGCGCGGAGGAGGGCGATCTGGCCGATCTCGCCAGGCAGCTGAAACTGGACGATGTCGACGATGTGGCCGAAGCGGTGCTGATGCTTGCCACCGGCGCGGGCGGGGCGGCGACGGGGCAGATCATGGAGATCAGTTCGGCGCGGATCGGGCAACCGGTGGAAGAGGTGCCGACATACTGAGGCTGCGGTTCAGGAAGGAAAGGTGGGTTCGAACCCACCTTGCATCCCGGTCAGCGCGGTGCCAGCCGGATCGCGCCGTCGATGCGGATCACCTCGCCGTTCATCATCGGGTTGGTGACGATGGCGAGCGCCAGATCGGCATATTCCTCCGGCGTTCCGAACCGCGCCGGAAACGGCACCTGAGCCGAGAGGCTCTTGACCACATCCTCCGGCAGCCCGTCCGCCATCGGGGTCATGAACAGGCCCGGCGCTATGGCGCAGACCCGTATCCCTGACCGCGCCAGATCACGGGCCATCGGCAAGGTCATCGCCGCAATCCCGCCTTTCGACGCGCCATAGGCGATCTGGCCGACCTGGCCATCAAACGCCGCAACCGAGGCCGTGTTGACGATCACCCCGCGCTCGCCGTCCCCGGTCAGAGGCTCGGCGGCGGCCATCAGGGCGGCGGCCTGCGAGGCGACATTGAAGGTGCCGATCAGGTTGACGCGGATGGTTTTCTCGAACAGGGCCGGATTATGCGGATTGCCGTCGCGGTCAATGGTCTTCGCGCCGGTCGCGATCCCCGCACAGTTGATGCAGATGCGCGGCGTCCCGAAGGCCGCCACCACCTTTTCCAGCGACTGACCGACCAGCACCGAGGAGGTCACGTCCGTCTCGACAAACATACCCGCAATCTCGCCCGCGATCCTCTCGCCGGCGACGGGGTTCACATCGAAGATCGCCACCTTCGCGCCCCTTTCGGCCAGCATCCGCACCGTCGCCTCGCCAAGCCCCGAGGCCCCGCCCGTCACCACCGCCGCCAGTCCGCCGAGATCCTTCATCACACCCTCTCGATTGCCAAAGCCGTCCCCTCGCCGCCGCCGATACAGATCGCCGCGACCCCGCGCTTCAGACCACGTTTCTCCAGAGCATTCAACAAGGTGACCAATATCCGCGCCCCCGACGCGCCGATAGGATGGCCGAGCGCACAGGCGCCGCCATTGACGTTCACCCTCTCGCGACCGATCCCCATTTCGCGCATGAAGGCCATCGGCACCACCGCAAAGGCCTCGTTGACCTCCCAGAGGTCAACATCCTCCGCCTGCCAGCCGATCCGCCGCAACAGCTTCTGGGCCGCCGGGATCGGGGCCGTGGTGAACCAGCCCGGCGCCTGGGCGTGGCTGGCATGGCCGACAATCCGGGTCCGCACCTTCAGCTTCAGCGCCTTCGCCTCGGCCTCGGTCGTCAGTACCAGCGCCGCCGCCCCGTCCGAGATCGAGGACGCGTTGGCCGCTGTCACCGTGCCGCCGTCGCGGAAGGCCGGTTTCAGCTCGGGGATTTTCTCGGGCCGTGCCGTCAAGGGCTGCTCGTCGGCCTCCACCACCGTCTCGCCCTTTCGACCCTTCACCGTTACCGGCGCAATCTCCCCGGAAAACGCCCCCTTCTGCGCTTCCAGCGCCCGTTCCAGCGACCCAAGCGCATAGGCGTCCTGATCCTCCCGCGTGAACTGAAATTTCTCGGCGCAATCCTCGGCGAATGTCCCCATCAGGCGGCCCTTGTCATAGGCATCCTCCAGCCCGTCGAGGAACATGTGGTCCACCACCACCCCATGCCCCAGCCGCGCCCCGCCGCGCATCTTGGGCAGGAGGTACGGCGCATTGGTCATGCTTTCCATGCCACCCGCGACCACCACCTTGCCGATCCCGAGCCGCAGCTGGTCCACCCCGCTCATCACCGCCCGCATCCCCGAGCCGCACATCTTGTTAACGGTCGTCGCCGGAACTTCCTCGCCCAGCCCGCCCGCAAACCCCGCCTGCCGCGCCGGGGCCTGACCTTGCCCCGCAGGCAACACGCAGCCCATGATCAGCTCGTCAACGGCCCGGGGCGACAGATCCGCCTGTTTCAGCGCCGCCGCGATGGCGACACCACCCAATTCGGCGGCAGTCACCCCGGACAAGGCCCCCTGAAACCCACCCATGGGCGTTCGGGCAGAACCGGTGATGACGATCTCGGACATGGCTGCGTTCTCCCGCATTGGCGTTCCCTTGGCTCAGGGAGGACAATGCAGCCGCACCTCGCCCGGGACAAGCCTGACATTGGGCAGCCCTTCGACGCTATTGACGGCCTCGACCTGCAAGAGATGTGGCCCGGGGCTGTCAAGGACCTCCGCCGTCGGGAAATGGTAACCATGCACACCGTTATCGCCGAGAACGGGCGGCAGGTCGGGGCGGAAATGGTCGGCGGGGCCGGAAAAGACGAGGTCG
Source organism: Paracoccaceae bacterium (assembly GCA_050299335.1). Taxonomy (GTDB): domain Bacteria; phylum Pseudomonadota; class Alphaproteobacteria; order Rhodobacterales; family Rhodobacteraceae; genus JBNKVT01. The sequence continues at coordinate 52,273 of JBNKVT010000009.1, forward strand.
CGGGTATCGCCGGTGCTTGCGAAAATCTCGATGGTCACCGGGATATCGGGGGCCTTCGGGTCCCAGGCCCAGCCGGCGATCTCGGTGCAGTCGGCGCGGTCGACATAGCCCTCGGGCGGGGCGGGATCGATCGGGTGCAGACGGGTGAGGGCCAGCATGGTCTCGTGGACCTCTGCGAGCGTGCCGACGATGACGAAACTGCGGTAGCGGTAGGTTCCGGCGGGGGCCGGGGTCTCGCCGATGACCATGTTCCATTTGTTGGTACGGTCCGACGGATTTGGCACGTCATAGAAAAGGATCTCGTAGGTCTCGACCGGTTCCGCCGTATAAGCCCCCATCGCGAAGGCCCCGTCCTCGGTGGCGAGGATCGGCGGGCGACGCGAGGCGGCATTGAAGGACCAGGGTTCTACAGGCGTGTCGGGCGCGGGGCTGACAAGCGCGCCGGTGACGAGATCGAGGACGTGGCGCGAGGTGAACTCGTGGGTGAGATATCCGGTGGGCATCTCGGTACGGAGCGAGGCGTAGTCCCGCTCGAGCGTGATCGCGGCGTCGAAGACGATGACATTGTCGAGACCCCGGTAGCCGATCTCGATGGTTTTCCCGAAGAGGTTGTCGGAGACCAGCGTCTCGTTCACCGCCGTCCGCGCGCCCCGGTCGCAGAATCCGCTCTCGCCGGGGGCCAGCCAGAAGGCCGGACGGGCGCGGGTGCTGAGCTGCTTCGGGGCAGAGGAACAGACACGCAGCAACTCGGTGGTCGAGGACTGGCGGAAATTGTCCGCCGCAGCCCCCGGTTCGGTCGGGTTCAGGCACTCGCCCCAGCCGTCGAGATGCCAGGCATAGCTGATCTGGCGGCCATGGTCGTAGATATTGATGAACTCCTTGCCGCGCCAGCGTACCGATTCCACCGCACCGCCGAACCGGGCCGCGACGCGCAAAGTCAGGGGATCGCCATCGACAAGGCTAGTGATCTCGCGGGCATAACCGTCGGGTGGCGAGAGGGTGCAGGCCTCGCCCTGACCCTCGGTTGCGCCGGTTTCAACCGCGGCGGGGTCCAGTTCCTCCCCGCCCGCGCCGCGCGAGATGCGCCGCAATGCCGCGCACCAGTCGGGGGCGGAGGCGGCGGTGAGGCCGGGCAGGACGAGACCGTAATCGCTGGCGAAACTGCGGGCCGTGTCGCGGGTGCGGGTGCCGACGATACCGTCGAGGGGGCCGGGATCGTAGCCGTGGAGCGCCAGAACCTCCTGCACGCACAGGACACTGGCCGATGCGGGAAGGCCGCCGAGTGTCAGGATGAGGGCGAGCGCCAGCCGCGTGCAAAGCCGGTGTCCCGGCCCCGGTCTCGCGGTGCGGACGCGGCAAATCGCGGCTCCTGGCATCATGGATCGGCCTCGCTTTCCGCCACGGTGCCGCTTCGCGCCCATGCCGGTCAAGCACGAACCAGAAACCACTTGGGTTTTACGCCGGTTTCTGGTCAAAGCCCGCCTCAGGGCTTATAAGAACAGCCCCGGATTCGGAAGGAGTGAGGACGATGACCGCAGCCTGGCAAAAATCGGATTGGCGCAAGAAAGAGCGGATCCAGATGCCAGACTATACCGACGCGGAGAGGCTTGCTCAGGTCGAGGCGAAACTGGCGTCCTATCCGCCGCTGGTCTTTGCCGGTGAGGCACGGCGGCTGAAGGCGCAGCTTGGCGAGGTGGCGCGCGGCGAGGCCTTCCTGCTGCAGGGCGGCGATTGCGCCGAAAGCTTCGAGGAATTCTCGGCCGATCTCATCCGCGATACCTACAAGGTCATGCTGCAGATGGCCGTCGTCCTGACCTTCGGGGCCAAATGCCCGGTGGTCAAGATCGGGCGTATGGCCGGGCAGTTCGCCAAGCCTCGCTCGGCCCCGACCGAGACGGTTGAAGGCGTCGAACTGCCCTCCTATCGCGGCGACATCATCAACGAGCTGGCCTTCACCCCCGAGGCCCGCACCCCCAACCCCGAACGGATGCTGCAGGCCTATACCCAGGCCGCCGCCTCGCTGAACCTGATCCGGGCCTTCAGCCAGGGCGGGTTTGCCGATATCGCCCGGGTGCATTCCTGGACGCTGGGCTTCACCCAGGACGAGCCGGGTTACGAGAAATACCACAAGCTGGCGAACCGCATCTCGGAGAGCCTCGACTTCATGAACGCCGCCGGGGTCAATGGCGGCACGGTGGACGCGCTCCACCGGGTCGACTTCTACACCTCGCACGAGGCGCTGCTACTGGAATACGAAGAGGCGCTCTGCCGGATCGATTCGACCACCGGCATTCCGGTGGCGGGCTCTGGCCACATGATCTGGATCGGCGACCGCACACGGCAGCTGGACGGGGCGCATGTGGAATTCTGCCGCGGGGTACAGAACCCGATCGGGCTGAAATGCGGCCCGAGCCTCGATCCCGACGAACTGATCGTGCTCTGCGACAAGCTGAACCCGGATAACGAACCCGGCCGCCTCACCCTCATCAACCGCTTCGGCGCGGGTAAGGTCGGCGAGCACCTGCCGAAGCTGATCCGCAAGATCGAGGCCGAGGGCCGCAACGTCGTCTGGTCCTGCGACCCGATGCACGGCAACACCATCAAGTCGGATTCGGGCTACAAGACCCGCCCCTTCGACCGTGTGCTGCGCGAGGTCCGCGAGTTTTTCGCCATCCATGCCGCCGAGGGCAGCTATCCGGGCGGGGTGCATTTCGAGATGACCGGCAAGGACGTCACCGAATGCACCGGGGGCCTGCGCGCCGTCGCCGACGAGGATCTGTCCGACCGCTACCACACCGCCTGCGACCCGCGCCTCAACGCCGCGCAATCGCTGGAACTGGCGTTTCTGGTGTCGGAGGAACTGCATCAACGCCGCGAAGCCCGGCGGGCAGCTGTTTGAGTTGGACGGGATAGTGGATCGTCCGTTCTACTGTATCCGAAATGACTGAAAATCCACATTATTTTGTCCTGACGGCAAGCGCTGGTGTGCCGGATGACTTTGTTGCCGAACTGGTGGAAAAGAACTTGGCCCACCATGATATCCTGGCAGGGCCCCTCCGCCTGTCGCCGGGTGCCGTCGAGATTTTGGTGGATCGGCCATTGATCCCTGAAGCCATTCCCTATGCCGCCGAAGCAGCGCAGATCGATATCAATCTGGTTCCAGCCACCAATCGCCAGAAAAAGCTGCTTATCGCCGACATGGACAGCACTATCATCCCGGTCGAATGCATTGACGAACTGGCGGATTTCGCTGGGGTGAAGCCTGAGGTTTCCGAGATCACCGAACGCGCCATGCGGGGCGAACTGGATTTCGAAGCCGCAATTGACGCAAGAGTGGCGCTCTTAAAGGGGCTGCCCGAGAGCGTGCTGGAACGCTGCTACCGCGAGCGGATCACGCTTAATCCCGGTGCGCGTGAATTGGTGACGGGCATGACGGGCGCGGGCGCCTTCACCGCCCTCGTTTCGGGCGGGTTCACCTTCTTCACCTCCCGTGTCGCCCGGGAGGCGGGGTTCGCGGTCAACCAGGCGAATGTGCTGGAAGTCCGGGACGGCGTTCTGACCGGAACCGTCGCCAGGCCGATCCTTGGCCAGGAGGCCAAACGTGCGGCGCTGGACCGGTTGGTGGCGGAGCAGGGGATCGCCCTCGGTGACGTGATCGCGGTCGGCGACGGCGCGAACGATCTGGCGATGATCCGGGCCGCGGGTCTTGGGGTCGCGTTCCGAGCCAAACCGGCCCTCAGGGCCGAGGCAGACGCAGTTCTGGACCATTCCGATCTGACCGCCCTTCTCGGCCTTCAGGGGATTGCGACCTGACGGGTTTCGCCGGGTTCGGGGCCCGTCGTGTCTGATTGGTCCATCCTGTCGCGCCCGCACCCCACATCCCCGCAGTCGGGCATTGTTTGGCGCCATCCGCGCTTTCGGTGACTCGGGAAATATCCTAAGGCTGTCTCAGGCAATCCGGGGAGCAGGACGATGAGCGACGAGACCGAGCGGCATAATCTGAAGATGGCCAAGAAAAAGGCCGCCCGCGACAAGATCATGGCCTCCAAGACCGAGGAACGCGGGCTGATCATCGTCCATACCGGCAAGGGCAAGGGCAAATCCACCGCCGCCTTCGGGATGGTGTTCCGCGCCATCGCCCACGGGATGCCGTCAGCCGTGGTGCAATTCATAAAGGGCGGGATGGCGACCGGCGAGCGGGCGCTTATCGAGGCGAAGTTCTCCGATATCTGCCAGTTCCATACGATGGGCGAGGGTTTCACCTGGGAGACCCAGGACAAGACTCGCGATATCGAGATGGCAAGGGCGGCATGGGAGAAATCGAAGGACCTGATCGCCGATCCCGCCAACCGGATGGTGCTGCTCGATGAAATCAATATTGCCATACGCTACGATTACGTGCCGGTGACCGAGGTGGCGGCTTTCCTGAAGGCGCACAAGCCGCCGATGACCCATGTGGTGCTGACGGGGCGCAATGCGCATGACGACCTGATCGAAATCGCCGATCTGGTGACCGAGATGGAACTGGTGAAACACCCGTTCCGCGCAGGGGTGAGGGCGCAGGCCGGGGTCGAATTCTGAACGGGATGCCAGCCGTTCCCCCCTCCCCCTGGGAGGCAGGGCAATTGCATTTGGGTCCGCCTGTCACGGGAAACCCGCCTGAGGTTCGGTTTCCTCCATTCGAGCCAACCGCCAATCCCGCCCCAAATCCATAACCCCGCCGTCCCCATCCCTCCCCGCTCACCAGGGCTCCGCCCGCTCGCGGCTGAAACGCTCCACTGGAGCGTTTCCGGGACGCCGCTCGCCCCCCGCACGGT
>JBNKVT010000010.1:0-153059 GCA_050299335.1 Paracoccaceae bacterium
GGGATGCAGACAACCGGAAGCCGCCCCGGACCGCCCGTCGATCCGGTCTGGATCGGGTGGGGCGGTCCGGGGCGGCTCCATTTCCTCTAGCGTCAGCCTTAAGCCGACAGCCGCTTGCGGCCCTGCGCCCGGCGGCGGTTCAGGATCTTGCGGCCGGCCTTGGTGGCCATGCGGGCGCGGAAGCCGTGGCGGTTCTTGCGCACCCGGTTCGAGGGCTGGAATGTGCGTTTCATGTCTCGTCTCCTGCCGGGGTCCCTTGACCCCATGCCCAGCCGTCCGGCGGGCTCGGTGAATTCCGGAAGCCCGCTCTTTAGGGGCAAGTTTTGCCCAAGTCAATTGCGGGATTGAAGAGATTTTCCTCGATGTCCCCAAAACCGTGAAATCAAAGGCTCATTGTTGACCTTGATACCCAACTGCCGGAATATCACACCAGAATTATCCCGAAGAGATTGCTCATGCGTGCCGTTCTGACCGCCATTGCCCTTGCTCTACCCCTGCCGCTGACCGCCGAAACGCTCGATCCCGACCGCCTGTGGTCCCTGATGACTACGGGCGATTTCCGCCAGGTCGAAACCGAACTCGAAATCGTGCGCGCCGAAGTCAGGAAGGGCACAATTTCCTTCGGGCAGCAGCGCCGCCTCTACCAGCTCTTTGAAACGACCCATCCCGAGATGCTAGAGGCGATCGACGACTGGCTTGCCGAGAGACCCGATTCCATCCACGCCGCTGTCGCCAAGACGTCGTCCTTACAGCACATCGCCTTTCTCATCCGCGGCCTGCTCCCGGCAGCCTATGTCCACTCCGAGGCAATGGCCGAGGCCCAGCGCCTGCGAGACCAAGGCTACGACCTCATATGGCGCACCTACCGCTCAGCACCGGATTTCATTCCGGCCAGCGACAAGGTCGTGCAATATTATCACGACTTTCCTGGCGAACAGCCGTTTGAACAGACCATCGCCGAAATCATGGAAGTGACACCGAACAAGGGTACACTCTTGCTGGCCCTAGGTCCCGCCGCGCCGCGTTGGGGAGGGTCGGTGGAACTGGTGTTCCGCCTCTGCCAGCAATACGCGGCGAAGCTGCCGGATGATCCGGGCTATACGTCCGATCTCTGCAAGGTGCAGGCGATATACGAACACCAAATTTACGGCGAGGTGCGGGACTGGGCGCGAGGGGTTCTCGACAGGACGGACAATGCGAGGCTCGCCAAGGCGCATCTGATCGACAGCGCCTATGACCGTTTCACGCGCCCGGCCATGAAATGGCGATTTCTCAAGTGGTACGAGGAGTCCGGCATTAACGATCCCGAGATCGCCGGCAGACTCGAAGGCCGCTACGGCGTGGAGGACCTTGAGGAAAAGGAACGCGAACGCCAAGGGCGGATCGCCGAAGCCGCGCTGGACCACGATCCCCTGAACCCCGATCTCATCATCAAGACGGTTCGGGCAAACATCGAGTCCTTTGACCTGCCGCCCGGCCCGGTCTTCACGTTCGGCTACGGAACTCCCGGCAAAGTTAACCTCGGCACGACACACAGAGGAAGGATTCCGCCGCCGACGCTGGACCATCCTTACCGCGACTTGGCCGAGGCCGCTCTGGAATACGGCACCTACAATCCTGAGGTCTGGCAACTGCTCGGCGATATCTGCTTTTGCTACACCGACCCCGAAGGACACTTGTACGTTATCGAAATGAACCGCATCGCGGCAGTCGTGACCAATTACAATATTGGTTATCTGGAATCGTACTACACGGCAATCCGCACCAACTGGGTCAACTGGCACTGGGCGATTGAGCGCGGCGCTACCGAATGGGACGGGAAACCCTTCGACCCGGTGCAGCTTCGGGAAAACCTTGACTGTCCCTATGTTCAGGCGACGCGGCTGGTCGAATTGGCCTGCAGTTACCAGAGCGCATGGGAGTGCCGCCCGAGCGGCTCTCCCATGACCGAAGTCCAGCTTTTTCTTGAGGATCCAGAAAGCGGGCAGTACTGCCCCGAAATGTGGGCAGCCGAGCCGGAAGACCTGTTGCTCTCTGACGAATTCTGAGACGCGCCACATCCAGCTTGGACCCTGAGGCAGGCGGTCAGCGGTATGGGAGGAGGAGGATTTCCCTGTAACATTCCACTCCACTTCATAAACCCCGCGTGAAACGGGCTGTTCGCGCGCCCTGTTTTCCCCCAAAATCGCCCCGGCAACCAAACCGGACCCCGCAAGATGCCCAGCGACACCACCCCGACCACCGGCCTCAGCCTCCGCCGGATGCTGCCGCTCCTCGTCATCGCCGTCGTCGCCGCCCTTGGCTTCTTCCTCCTCCGCGACCACCTCAGCTTCCAGACCCTCGCCGACAACCGAGACCGCCTGATCGCCTGGCGCGATTCGCACTACCTCACCGTCGCCGCCGCCTATCTCGCCGTCTACGTCCTCGTCGTCGCCTTCTCGCTGCCCGGCGGCGCCATCATGACCCTCACCGGCGGCTTCCTCTTCGGCCTCATCTCCGGGACCGCCCTGACCGTTGTCGCGGCCACCACTGGCGCCAGCCTGATCTTCCTCGCCGCCAAGACCGGCCTCGGCGACTTGCTGCATGCACGGCTGGTCGCGGCCAGTTCTGGCGGTCTTTTGAGGCGGATGGAGGCAGGGCTGCGCGAGAATGAGGTCAGCTACCTCCTGGTCATGCGCCTGATCCCCGCGATCCCCTTCTTTGTCGCCAACCTTGCCCCGGCCTTTCTGGGCGTCAAGGTCCGCAACTACGTTCTCACCACCTTTTTTGGCATCCTCCCCGGCACCGCCATCTATACCTGGGTCGGGTCCGGTCTCGGTGAGGTCTTCGAGCGCGGCGAGACGCCGGATCTGGGCATCATCTTCGCACCGCAAATCCTTGCCCCCATCCTCGGTCTGGTCGCCCTGTCGCTGCTGCCGGTGCTGGTCAGGACGCTCCGCAAGGGCCGTGCCTGATGGCGCGGGTCGAGACCGACCTTCTGGTCATCGGCGCCGGTTCCGGCGGTTTGTCGGTGGCGGCGGGGGCGGTGCAGATGGGCGCGCGGGTGGTGCTGCTGGAAGGCGGCGAGATGGGCGGGGATTGCCTGAATTTCGGCTGCGTGCCGTCCAAGGCGCTGCTGGCGGCGGGCAAGCACGCCCATGCGATGACGACCGGGCTGGATTTCGGTCTCGAACCCGGGCGCCCGGAGGTGAATTTCGAGCGCGTCCATCGTCACGTCCACGAGGTCATCGCCGGGATCGCCCCTCATGACAGTGTCGAGCGTTTTGAGGGGCTGGGGGTCACGGTCATCCGCAAATACGGCCGGTTCGTCTCGGAGACCGAAGTCGAGGCCGGGGACAGTGTGATCGCCGCCCGTCGCATCGTCATCGCCACCGGCTCGCGGCCGCTGGTACCACCGATCCCGGGCCTCGACCATTGCCCGCATCTGACCAACGAAACCATCTTCGACCTGCGCGAACGCCCGGATCATCTGATCGTCATCGGCGGCGGCCCCATCGGGCTGGAGATGGCTCAGGCGCACCGGCGGCTGGGCTCGGCGGTGACGGTTCTTGAAGGCGCCAAGGCGCTGGGCAAGGACGATCCCGAGGCCGCTGCTGTGGTTTTGGACAGGCTGCGCGGCGAGGGGATCGAGATTGTCGAGGGCGCGATGGCGGCTTCGGTTTCTGGTGCTGAAGGCGCGATCAAGGTCGAGACCAAGAATGGCGCCACCTACCTAGGCAGCCATCTGCTGATCGCGGTGGGGCGCAAGCCGAATATCGACCGGCTGGGCCTCGACAAGGCGGGGATTGCGCGGGACCGTCAGGGGATCAAGGTCGATGCAGGGCTCAGAACCACCAACCGCCGGGTCTATGCCATCGGGGACGTGGCCGGAGGGCTGCAATTCACCCATGTCGCGGGGTATCACGCCGGGATCGTGCTGCGCTCGGCGCTGTTCGGGCTGCCGTCGAAGGTCTCGAACGCGCATCTTCCCTGGGCCACCTATACCGATCCCGAACTGGCGCAGGTGGGGCTGACCGAGGCGGCGGCGCGGGAAAAATTCGGGCGCCGGCTGGAGGTGGTGCGTTTCGACTATGTGGAGAACGACCGGGCGCGGGCCGAGCGGCTGACCGACGGGTTCATCAAGGTGATGATCGTGGGGAAGAAACCCGTGGGGGCGACGATTGTCGGGGCCGGGGCGGGCGAGCAGATACAGCTCTGGTCGCTGGTGATCGCCAATGATCTGAAGATCGGGGCCGTGGCGGCCATGGTGTCGCCCTATCCGGTGCTTGGCGAGATCTCGAAACGGGCGGCGGGGCAGTTTTACACGCCAAGACTGTTCGAGAACGACACGGTGAAGACGGTGGTGCGGCTGGTCCAGCGCTTTCTGCCATAGAGCAAAACCGGATCCGATTGAACCAATCTGATCCGGTTTTGCTCAAGCCTACGTCTCTGGACCAAAATTCTTTTTCAGACTGATTCAGTCTGAAACGATTTTGGTTTAGTGCATAGACCCATAGATGCCTCCCGTGCCCGGGACGGGGGCAGGACGGAAAGGGGCGGTCCTCCGCCGGAGTGCTTGCGCCGGGGCCATGGTGTGATTAACTGACGGGAAAATCGGGACGTTTAAGGGACATGCGGCTTTTCAGGACCTTGTCGGGTCGATTCCTGATCCTGACGGTGATCTTTGTCATGATCGCCGAGGTACTGATCTTCGTACCCTCAGTGGCCCGCTTCCGGCTGAGCTACCTGCAGGAAAAGCTGGAACTGTCCCAGATCGCCTCTCTGGCGCTGCTGGCCACGCCAGACGACATGGTCGATCCGGATCTGGAAAGCGAGCTTCTGGACAATGCCGAGGTGCTGAATATCGTGCTCAGGCGCGATGAGGTGCGCGAGCTGATCCTCGCCAGTCCGATGCCCGAGCCGGTGGACGAGACCTTCGACATTCGTAGCGCCTCCATCCCGACGCTGATCCGGGACGCCATGCGCACCATAATCGGCCCCCGCGAGCGGGTGATCCGGGTGATCGGGATGCCGGTGAAATCCGGCGGGGTCGAGATCGAGGCCACTTTGCAGGAGGCACCGCTTCGTGCCGCGATGATCGAATATGGCGAGAACATCTTCTGGCTGTCGCTGTTCATCTCGGCATTGACGGCCTCGCTGCTGTTCGTCGCCGTGCGCTGGCTGATCGTGCGGCCGATGAATCGGGTGATCTCGCACATGACGGCCTATCGCGACAGTCCCGAGGACGTGCACCGCATCATCAGACCCCAAGCAAAGGTCGAAGAATTGTTCGAGGCCGAAAAGGCGCTGGCCGAGATGCAGTCCCAGATCACCCATTCCCTGAAGCAGAAGGACAGGCTGGCGGCGCTGGGCGGGGCGGTTGCCCGGGTCAGCCATGATTTGCGGAACATGCTGACCACGGCGCAGTTGCTCGCCGACCGGATGGAGACCTCCACCGATCCGGCCATCGCCCGCACCGCGCCCAAGGTCATCGGGTCGCTGACCCGCGCCATCAATCTCTGCGAAAGCACCCTCGCCTTCGGCAAGGCCGAGGAGCCCGCTCCCGTCCTCAGGACCTTCGATGTCGCCGGGCTGGTCGCGGAGGTCTTCGAAAGCGACGAGTTGCGCGAGGCCACCGGTTGTATCGAACATGTCGCCGATATTCCCCCCGGCCTTACCGCCTCTGCCGATCCCGAGCAGCTTTTCAGGGTCCTGTCCAACCTCGTCCGCAACGCCCGCCAGGCCATCGAGAGCGCCACCGGGCACGGCACCATCACCGTCTCGGCGGCGGAAACCGATGGCGGTTGCCAGATCACGGTGCGCGATACCGGCCCCGGCCTGCCGAGCAAGGCCGTCGAGCATCTGTTCCAGCCCTTTCAGGGCGGTGCGCGCAGCGGCGGCACCGGGCTCGGCCTTGCCATCGCCGCCGAACTGGTGAAGGGCCATGGCGGCAAGCTGGAACTGGTCGACACCTCTCCCGAGGGCACGGTTTTCCGCATCTATCTGCCGGGCGAGACCACCTGACGCGCAGTCCTCTGCGGAACGCAGGGAAAATTCAGACGGAAAATCCTGCGCTTCACGTACAAGTTCAGGGGTTTTCACAGCATAGGTTAAACGCAATGGACTTAAAGTCATTCTGGCAGATCATCGATGCGACAGTATCCGACGATCAAGACGCGCAACTCACAGCCCTTACCGAGGCCCTCGGCAAGCTGGCCCCCGAGGACATCGCCGCCTTTCAGCGCATCTATGATGAAAACCTCGACCGCGCCTTCCGCTGGGACCTCTGGGGAGCCGCCTATACACTGAACGATGGCTGTTCGGATGACGGGTTCGACTATTTCTGCGACTGGCTGATATCAAGGGGTCAAGCGGTATTCGAGGCGGCTCTGACCGACCCCGAAAGCCTCGCCGGCTCCGTGCTGGTCGCGGGGGAGGATTTCGACACCGAATTCGAGAACCTGCGCTACATCGCCGGAGAGGTCTACGAGGACAAGACCGGCAACGAGATGGCCCGTGCCCCGAGCCGTGTCGCGGAACCCGCAGGTGAACCCTTCGACGAAGCCACGGTCCACGAACGCTTCCCCCGCCTGGCCGAGATTGCTGCCAACCGCCCCGAATGGGACCCCTTTGGCACCGATCCCGAAACCAAGGCGCTGATCGCTCGGGGCAAGCCGCTGTTCACCGAGGAAAACCGCCAGAGCTTCGATACGCGGCTGGCCGGAATGGTTGGCCGCAAACTCGCAGGCTCCGGTGCCATCCACAACCACGTCGCCCTGATCCTGGAACCCGATGCCGAAACCATCGAGGCCCGCTGCTGGAGCATCGAGCTTGCCGATGGCAGGGTCCTGCACGCCGCCAAATATGTCTACGACTGGGGCGACGCGGGCATCCCCGACGAAGTGCTGGCCTACATGAAGGCGCAGCCGGGGTTCGACAGCAACGAACCCACCCCGAACGACGATCTCGCGTCGGCGCTTCTGGGGGTCGTGGAGACGCCAAAGATGGATGACGAGGTCGGACAACTCACCAACTACGCGCTGAAATCCTGGGCCTCTGAGCCGGTCATTGCCTCAGCCGAACGCATCGCCCCGGCCTCGATCCGCTTCACCTTCGACGGCGCACCGGACTGTGTCGCACTGACCATGCATGGCTGCGACAAGAACGGCAGCGGCGATGTCCACGGCATCCTCCTGCAGGCCGAAGGCGAGACGCTCTGCCTGTCGCGTCATGGGGTGGAACGGCAACTTCCCAACACTCTGTGGGGTTGGTGAACCCCACACCTCTGCAGACTACCCTTCCCACATCCCTGCATCCCGGCCTCACCGTCCGGAAACCCTTCCCCGTGGAAGGAGCCGGAACGAGCCCAGCCCCTTCAGCAGGGGCCACACCGCCTGGCAATCCTTACACAAGAAAAAAGGCGGGTCCCGGGACCCGCCTTTTCTGTTTCACTCCGATCCGACCTCAGAACGGCGAGTCCGGGAAATAGAAATCAGCCGCGTTCTCCGGGGTCACCAGTTCAGAACCGATGACGAAGCGGCCCGCCACGGGGGCGTTGGAGACGAATTTCAGCGCCGTCATGTCGATCGCGGTGGCGATCATCGACGGCGGGTAGGTGACGTCGGCGGGGATCATCTCGTCGCCTTCCATCACTTTCGCGATCATCTCCTTCATGCCGGCACCGCCGAGCACCCACATCTCGTCGTCGCGACCGGCCTGGGCGATGGCTTCGAGCACGCCGACGGCCATGTCGTCATCCGAGGCCCAGACGGCGTCGATCTCGGGATATTTGGACAGGAAGTCCTGCATCACCTCGAACGAATCGTCGCGGTTCCAGTTGCCATGCTCCATGCCGAGGATCTCGATCCCCGAGCCCTCGATGGCGGCCTGGAAGGCCTCGACGCGCTCGTTGTCGATGGTGGTGGGTATCCCGCGCAAGACGACGATCTTGCCGCCATCGGGCATTTTCGAGGCCATGTATTCGCCCGAGACCTTGCCGAAGCCGGGGTTGTCACCGGCGACATAGAGGTCCTCGATGCCTTCCTGAGACAGGCCCCGGTCGACGACCGTCACCCATTTCCCGGCATCGGCCACCGCCTTGACCGGCCCGGTGAGGGGCTCGGATTCGAAGGGCAGCACCACCAGCGCGTCGATATTGCGGGTGGCCATCATGTCCTCGATATCCGAGACCTGCTTGGCGGGATCGGACGCGGTGGCCAGCACGAAGTCGAGCTGCGGATAGGCCGCTTCCAGCCGGTCAACGGCGAATTGCGCATGGAAGTTCATGCCGCCCGCCCAGCCATGGGTCGCCGCCGGGATCGAGACCCCGATAACCTTGGTATCCTGCGCGGACACCGCCAGCGGCGCGACCGCCACGGCTGCCGCAAGGCTGACTTTCTTCAGAAAACTCATTGGTATTCCTCCCTTGAAATGGCCCCGTCGCATGGGCCGGTTGCTACCCTAGCCGGATGTCTTCTTTTCGCGCTGAAGCACCACGGCCAGAATGATGATGACGCCCTGAATGGCTCCGTTGAGATAGGGGCTGACGAGGTCGGTCAGGTTCAAAAGATTGCCGATCAGGCTGAGGATCAGAACGCCGACCACCGTGCCCCAGACCCGCCCGTAGCCGCCCTTCAGCATGGTGCCGCCGATGATCACGGCGGCAATCGCCTCCAGCTCCCACAGCACCCCTGTCGAGGACGAGGCCGAGCCCAGCCGCGGCACATACATGATCGTCGCCACGCCGACGAGAACGCCCAGGGCCACATAGGCAATCGTCCTGACCCGGTCGACATGGACGGCCGAATAGCGCGCCACCTGTTCGTTTGAGCCGATGGCGGCGCAATGGCGCCCGAAGGCCGTGTGCCGCATGACGATCTCGCCGATGATCGCCACCAGCGCAAAGACCACGATCGGCCAGGCCAGCACCTGCCCGCCATCCCCGAACAGGAAGGACGGCAGCGGGATGCCGTCGTAATAGACCGGCCGGTAGATCTCGCGCACCGAGAAATCCAGCGACAGCGTGCCGCCATCGGCCAGCCAGGTGACCAGCGAGCGGAAGATCCCCATCGTCCCCAGCGTGACGATGAACGCCTCGATCCGGGCCCTGGTGATCAGCAGCCCGTTGACCAGCCCCGCCGCGAGACCCAGCCCCAAAGCCGCCGCCATTCCGGCCAGGATAACCCCCCAGCCAGCCCCCATGGTCGGCACCAGGGCGTTCATGACCATGATCATCAGCCCGGCGATGAAGGCCGCCATCGACCCCACCGACAGGTCCAGCCCGCCGGAGGTGATCACGAAGGTCATCCCCACCGCGATGATGCCGATAAAGGCCGAGCGCGCCAGCACATTGGTCACGTTGGCATAGGAGAGGAAATTGTCGCTCATCAACGCCCCGGTCACCAGCAGCACCGCCAGGGCGACCAGCGGCCCCAGCACATGCAGGTCCAGGTAATTCCGCGTCTTCGGCGTCGCCGTTCCGGCCACCGCGTCACTCATGCACTTTCTCCGCCTTCCAGGCCCATCGCGTAGCGCACAATGGTGTCCTCATTGATATCCGCCCCCTCGAGCACGCCCGAGACCCGGCCCGTCCGCATCACCACGACCCGGTCCGACAGCCCGATGATCTCCGCCATTTCCGACGAAATCACGATCACGCTCTTCCCGGCCTTTGCCAATTCGGCAATGAATTCGTAAATCTGCTGCTTGGTGCCGATATCGATCCCGCGCGTCGGCTCGTCGATGATGACGATCTCCGGCTCCCCCAGCATCACCTTGGCGAGCAAGAGCTTCTGCTGGTTGCCGCCCGAGAGGTTGCCCACCTTCACCTCGCGCATCGGCGCCCTGATGTCGAATTCCGCAATCGAGCGGTCCAGCGCGGCTTCTTCCGCCTTGCGGTCGATCAGCCAGTTGGTGAACCGGTCCAGCGATGCCAGCGTCAGGTTCGGCCGCATCCCCTGGGTCAGGATCAGCCCCCGCCCCTTGCGGTCCTCGGTCAGATAGGCGATCCCCAGTTCCGCCGCCCGTTTCACCGATCCGATGGTGGTCTCCGCACCCTTGACGCGGATCCTCCCCCGCGCCTCGCGCAGCCCCATCAGCCCTTCCATCAGCTCGGTCCGCCCCGAGCCGACCAGACCCGCGAAACCGAGGATTTCCCCGGGGCGCAGATCGAAACTGACATCCGACACGATCTTGCCGACCGAAAAATTCTCGACCGCCAGCACCGGTTCCACCCCGTGCTCATGGGGCACCTGTGGAAACAGGTTGGTCAGGTCGCGGCCCACCATATGCCGGGCCATATCGTCCTCGCTCAACTCGCCCGCCGGGACCGAGATCACCTGATGCCCGTCCCTGAGCACCGTGATCCTGTCGGCAACCCGTGCCACCTCATCCAGCTTGTGGGAAGTATAGAGGATCGCCGTCCCCGCCGCCCTGAGCCGCTCGATCTGCCTAAACAGCACTTCGGCCTCGCGGTTGGTCAGAACCGCGGTCGGCTCGTCCATGATCAGCACCCGGGCGTTGCGGCTTAGCGCCTTGGCGATCTCGACCATCTGCTTGTCGGAGACAGAAATTTCCGATACCCGCGCAGCCGGATCGACATCGGTTTCAAGCTGCGCCAGCAGGGCCAGCGTCTCGGCCCGCATCTTCGCATGATCGAGCAGAAACCCCCGTTTCAGCTCGCGGCCCAGAAAGATATTCTGCTCCACGGTCAGCGTCTCGGCGAGGTTGAATTCCTGATGGATCAGCACCACACCCACCGCCTCTGCAGCCTCGGAATCCGCGAAACGCACCCCGTTCCCGTCCAGCAGCACTTCTCCCGTCGTCGGCTGCAGATAGCCCGACAGGATCTTCATCATGGTCGATTTCCCGGCCCCGTTCTCGCCGATAAGCGCATGGACCTCACCGGGGCGCAGGTCGAAATCGATATCGAACAGGATCTGCACCGGCCCGAAGGACCGCGTCACATTTGACAGCGCTAACGTCGCCTGAGACTGAATGTTCCCGGCCGGCAGGCTCATTCCGGATAATTTCCGAAGATCGACAATTTGTTCACTCCCTGTCCGTCCTCGCCGCACGGGACGGTGCGCTATTTGTGACGTATTCCCCCGGCCGGATCAACCGGGGTATTTGCCTCATGTTGACGATAACAAGCCTGAGTGGCGTCCGTGCCATGTGTGCCCCGGGCGCGTTCCATACTTTCACCATAGTCGTCACTTTTTGTAGCCGTGCGATTAGTCAGTGAAACAGGAGATTCCTTGTGAGAATTGTTCAAGTTGTGACAGCCATTGCGATGTTTGCCGCCTCGGCAGGGCAGGTACATGCCGCCATGAGTTGCGGATCGTCATTTGGCGGCACTTCGTGGTTATCGTATGAAAGCTTTTGGGGCTGCAACAATACCTGTACGGAATGGGTTCTGTCCAACCGGGGTTCCTATCCCATTTATGTCCAGATCAACGGAGCCGGCTTCGGTTTCGTCAACACGGTGATTCAGGCCGGCGGGTCTGACGTGTTGTACACCCCGGCCAATGGCGCGCGCGTCACCATTGAATGCAGCATCTGGGAGTAACAGCCCGCCTGGCAGCGTGGTTCAACATGGCGGACAGAGTCCCGACGCTCTGTCCGGTTCTCAACAAGAAGGGGAGCCCGCCCGCTTCCCGACCCCTCCTTGTGCCAGATACGCCCACCGGAGGCGTCCGCCTCCGCCCGAGAGCGCTGGGGCCGATCAAATCGGCCAAGACCACGGGGGCCGGGGCAGGCGCAAGCCTCGTCCCGGCCCCGGGTCGCCGCGCGCCAGCGCGGAGAAACCGCTCAGCAATAGCGCTCCGGCCCCACCGATTGGGCGTCCGAATACCGGTCCCCGTGGGCGAAACCCACCGGCAGCACGGCCTCGATCTCGGCGATATCGTCTGCCGACAGGGTAACCTCGGCCGCGGCGATATTCTGCAACAGATGCTCCGGCGAGCGGGTGCCCGGGATCGGGATCAGGTGGTCGCCCTGGGCAAGCACCCAGGCCACCGCCAGCGTCGCTGCCGACAGCCCCCTGTCCCGCGCCAGGGCCCGGAAGCGTTCCGCATAGACCAGATTGGCCGAATAGTTCGGTTCCGTGAACCGCGGATTGGAGCGCCGGAACGGCTCCAGGACCTGAAGGGAGGGCGGCGTGTCCGTCAGCATCCCGCGGCCCACCGGGGAAAACGGCACGAAGGCAACCCCCAACTCGCGGCAGGCCTGGATCATCCCCAGCTCTGGCAACCGCGTCCAGAGCGAATATTCGTTCTGCACCGCCATCACCGGGCCGACCGATGCAGCCCGACGCAGGGTCGAGGGCGCCACTTCCGATAACCCGATCCCGCCGATCACTCCCTCGTCCTTCAGGGCGATCAGCGTCTCCATCACCTCCTCGATCGGTCGCTCCGCCTCGCGGCGGTGGATATAGAACAGATCCACATGGTCGATCCCCAGCCGTTGCAGGGACCCTTCCAGTTCCGCCCTGAGATGCGACCCCGAATTGTCGAACCACCGCTTGTCCTTCTCGACACGGATCGACGCTTTGGTGGCAATCACCCAATCGCCCTTCTTTCCCTTGAGGTAATTCCCGATCACCGTCTCTGAGACACCGTTGCCATAAATATTGGCCGTATCGAGATGGAAGAATCCCCGCTCCTTCGCCATGTCGAGTGTCCGGTGCGACATCCCTTCGTCCGTCGCCCCATAGACCCCGGCAAAGCTCATGCAGCCAAGCCCGACAGGAGCCACCTCTGGTCCCTCGGCCCCGTATTTCCGCATCTTCATGAAAAAGTCTCCGGTTTTCCGATCATCCCCGCTCTGTGTCAGATTGCACCGCGCATGTACATCGCCGACAGTTGGTCGGTATGCCGGTTTGATCCCGGCGCGGAACCGCATTTTTTCAAAAAATGCGGCCGAAATTTTCGAAAAATTTCGGTTGCTCCCGGATGTTGTTCCAAGATACGGGGCGGAGCCGTTTCCCGGCCGGACACTGGGACGGGCACGATAGGAGGCGACGTTCTTCAATCCGGTTCTGCAGACCAGGGGCCCGTCGCACCCGGCTTCGAAATTGTTGCAACATTGCGCGTGGCGCTGTCCCCGTCTCAAGGGTAGAGTACGCGGCGAAAGCCTGGAGCCTTCCCTCATGATCGGACGTCTCAATCATGTCGCCATTGCCGTTCCCGACCTGGAGGCGGCTGCGGATCGCTATCGGCGCGGTCTCGGCGCCGGGGTCAGTGCTCCCCGGGCGATACCCGATCACGGGGTGACGGTGGTGTTCGTCGATCTGCCCAACACCAAGATCGAACTTCTGCGCCCGCTGGGTCCGGACTCGCCGATTGCGAACTTTCTGGAACGACACCCCAATGGCGGCCTTCACCATCTTTGCTACGAGGTTCACGACATTGCCGCTGCCCGGGACCGTCTGGTCGCCGACGGGGCGCGTGTTCTCGGTGACGGCGAACCGCGGACCGGCGCCCATGGCAAGCCGGTGCTTTTTCTCCATCCGGCGGATTTTTCCGGCACCCTCATCGAACTGGAGCAGGCATGACCATTACCGGTGCCATCGTCCTTTTTGCCGTGATCTGGTTCATGGCACTGCTGATCGCCCTGCCCCTGGGCCTGCGCACCCATGGCGATGAGGGAAGCGCGGACGAAGCCTCGCCTGCCTCCTCGCCCGTCAACCCCGAAATCGGACGCAAGATGAAATGGGTGACGGTCATTTCCTTCGCGATCTGGGTGCCCCTTGTGGCCTTCATCATGTCGGGCTGGGTCTCGGTCGAGGACCTCGATATCTGGCGCAACATCCGGCCAGGCAGGTAGTGCGCCAAGGCCAGGGGCGCAGCCTATTCGCCCAGCACGATCCGTTCCGAAATCTGGTAGAACTCGTTCCCGGCCACGGTGATCGAGGTGCCGTCGCTGAGCCTTACAGCCTCGATGGCGGCGTTGGTGCTCCAGCTGCCGGCGCTGAGCACCAGCTTGCGGGTGCCGCCCTGGGGTCGGGTGACATAGACCTCGGCCCCGGACGCGGTGCGCTTGACCCCGAAGCCGCAATATTTGTTCAAGAGCGGGTCCTCGAACGAGCAGGGCGCGGCGGAGGCGGTGTCGTAATCGGCACGGGTCGCGGGTGGCGGCGGGATGTCGGCCGGCAGGTCGGGCAGGGCGGATTGGGAAACGCCGCAGGCGGCCAGGGCGACAATCGGGATCAGGATCAGGGGGCGGACGCGCATACTCTCTCCTCGACTTGGGCAATGATCCGGCCAAACCTAACAAGCATGAGAGGATTTGAGAACCCGTCGCCGAAGTTGACCGGATCTGCAAATGTGATCGCCTGGCCTCTGGCCCCCGCCAACGCATGGCGATAGTCTGGCCCGCGGCAGATGCGCGAAGCTTTAAGGCCGGCTATGAAGAAGAAAGCACTGCGGGATTTTCTGGTCGCGTCGGGGATGGCGCTGCTGGCCACATTGCCAGGCCAGGCGGCGGCGCATCCGCATATTTTTATCGATGGCGGCATCGATTTCCATTTCGAAGGCGGCAAGCTGACCCGGCTGCGGGTGACCTGGATCTACGATCCGTTCTATTCTCTCTACCTGCTGCAGGACGAGGGGATCGACAGCGATGGCGACGGGGTCCTGACCGAGGAGGAGAAGGCCAGGCTGGCGGCGCGAGAAACCAATTGGGTCGAAGATTATGACGGTGACAGTTTCCTTTGGCAAAACGAGGCGCGGATCGGCCTGTCGCGGCCTGTCGATGCGACCGGAGACCTCGTGGACGGCCAGGTGACCATCATCTTCGACAGGCTGCTGGATGCGCCTGTCGAACCCGGTGACGGACTGGTCGCCAAGGCCTTCGATCCCTCCTATTACGTGCAGTACGCGGTCACCAAACCCCCGCGGGTCATCGGCGCCGCCCCCTGTCTGGCCGAAGTTCACCCCTTCGTCGCCGAGGGTGCGTTGGGCGCGCTGCAGGCCGATCTCAGCGCGCTCGGCCGCGACGAAACCCCCGAGATGCCCAATATCGGCGCGCTGTTCGCCGACCAGATCATGCTGGTATGCGACTGATCGCCGGGCTGGCCTTGCTGGCGGTGCTGGTCGCGGCCTTCTGGCTGTGGCATTCAGGCGCTTACAGCGAGATGGCCTGGTGGGCGGCGCAGAAACAGCGCGCGTTCCAGACGGCGATTGCCGGGACGGTACGGGCGATCAAGGGCGGGGATATGGCCGCCTCGCTGGGGCTGATCGGGGCCTGTGCGGCCTACGGGCTGGTGCATGCAATCGGGCCGGGGCATGGCAAGGTGCTGATCGGCGGGGCGGCGGTGGCGAGCCGGACGACGGCGGGACGGATGGCGGCGCTGGCGCTGGTCTCGTCGCTGGCGCAGGCTCTGGTGGCCATTGTGCTGGTCTATGGCGGGTTCGCGATCTTCTCGATGTCGTCGCGCTGGGCGGTGGAGACGGCGGACCAGCTGCTGGCGCCCCTGAGCTACGCGGTGATCGGGCTGGTGGGCGTGGTTTTACTGCTGCGCGGGCTTCGGGCCTTGTGGCGTGAGGGCGGGGCGCGCGGGAGCGGGCAGGGGGATCGCCATTCGCATGAACAAAATCATGGGCACCGACACCACGAGCACCACGACGGGCATGATTGCGGGCATGCGCACGGTCCAAGCGTCGAGCAGGTGGAGAAGGTGCACTCGCTGCGCGACGCGGTGGCACTGGTGGCGGTGATTGCGATGCGGCCCTGTACCGGCGCGATCCTGGTGCTGGTGATCTGCTGGGGGCTTGGGCTGACGGTGATCGGGGCGGTAGGCGTGCTGGCCATGGGGCTGGGGACGGCGGCCTTTACGATGCTGGTGGCGGTCGGTGGTGTCGGCCTGCGTGGTGCGGCGCTGGTGGCGACAGCAGGTGACGGACGGCTGAGGCTGGCATTTCCGGCGATCCAGATCATTGCCGGAGGCGCTGTGATGCTGGCGGGGTTCGGGCTGGCGCTGCCGGCCCTGTTCTGAGGGGGAGGCCGAGAATGCCGCAGTCGTGTGGAAACCCTCTCCCCCGACCCCTCTCCCAAGGGGAGAGGGGAGGATCTCCCCTTCCGTCGGGAGGGGATGTAGGGGGGAGGTTCTGCGCGGGTCCTTTCACTGTTGCCGCACAATAGCCTTGCGATGGCGTTCCTGCGCGGACATTGGCAGCTGATCTTCCTGATGCTTGCGCTATTCGCGCTCTGGCGGACGCCCGTCGTGATCCCGCTGAAGCTGCTGGTGGTGTTCCTCCACGAACTGTCGCACGGCCTGGCGGCGATCTTCACCGGCGGCGAGATCGAGCGGATCACCTTGTCGGCGCAGCAGGGCGGGACGGCGTGGACGCGTGGCGGCAACGGCTTTGCGATCCTGTCGGCGGGCTATGTCGGGTCGCTGGTGATTGGCGTGATCCTGTTCCTCGCCGCCCGCTGGAGCCGTGCCGACCGCCTTGTCACCGCGGCGCTGGGAACGGGAATGCTGGCGATCACCGCGCTCTATGTCCGCGACCCGTTTGCGCTGGTTTTCTGCGGCGTGACCGGGGCAGCGCTGCTGGCTGTGGCGTGGTTTCTGAGCCATGGGCCGAACGACCTGCTGCTGCGGATCGTCGGGCTGGCGAGCATGATCTATGTGCCCTTTGACATCTTCTCAGACACCATCGCCCGCTCGGAACTGCGCTCGGATGCCCGGATGCTGGCCGAGGCCTATGGCGGGGCGACAGTGCTCTGGGGCGGGCTGTGGCTGGTGGTGAGCCTCGCGGTGATCGGGCTCTCCTTACGCTATGGGCTGGGAGAACGGAGCAATGTCGACTGGCACAAGCGCGGGCCTCAGGTCTGAGGCGGCAGGATCGTCGGGGTCCGTTCCCCGAGCAGGTAGCGGGCGACATCGGTATAGTCGAAGGCAAGCGAGATCGCGATGGTGGCGAGGATGACTACCATGGCGCGTCTTGGCCAGACGGGCATGTCCTCGCGCCGGATCTGCTTGACAAGCCAGATCGCCAGCGGCGTCCAGACAATGAGATGCGGCAGGCCGAGCAGCTTCACATAGCCCAGCTGGCCATACATCCAGTCGATGGTCAGCCCGCCCGCCAGTCCGGCGGCGACGCATAGCACTGCGGTCAGCCTTGTCTGGCGCCAGATCAGAAGAGCCAGCGGCAGGATGAAGGCGCCGACCAGCAGGACATTCAGCCAGATCTGCACCCATTCGGGTTGCTGCTGAAAGGCTTCTTCAAGTGTCATGCCTTTCCC
This sequence comes from Paracoccaceae bacterium, assembly GCA_050299335.1. Lineage (GTDB taxonomy): Bacteria > Pseudomonadota > Alphaproteobacteria > Rhodobacterales > Rhodobacteraceae > JBNKVT01. The sequence continues at coordinate 17,227 of JBNKVT010000010.1, forward strand.
CTTGCTATCTATTCAAACAGACCCTGATCCAATCCATGGCCTGACGGTAGTCCTCATGCCACTCCTCGCCCGGCTCGGTCGAGAGCTCATGCCAGAAGAAAGCAAACACATGTCCGTTATCGTCAAGGGTCCGAAATTGCCAGGTTTCCGGTAACTCCTTTGTATCCATTACAAAAAAGTGCCAGACCACGCGCACCTTGCCAATCGGATGCGTCCCCAGTTCGGTGGTTCCTGAAGCTCGAATTCCGCTCTCTTCCCAAAGTTCACGTATCGCCGCAGTATCGGGAAGCTCGCCCGGCTCGATGGTTCCCTTGACGAGTTGAAACCCCGCAACAGGATGCCGGAACGCCAGAATCTCCTTTTTGCGGTTGCGGGTCCGCAGCACGACCGGACACACTTTTTCAAGCGGGTCCGACCGGGGCGTTGCTGCGGTCGCTACCAATCAGGCGGCCTGTTTCACCGGCGCGAAGCGGTCGTAGAAGGTCTCGCCCTTCTCGGCCATCTCCTGCAGCAGTTTCGGCGCGGCGAAGCGGGGTCCGTGTTTCGCGGCGAGATCGTTGCAGATTTCCACCGCCTTCCCGGCCCCGACGATATCCAGCCACGAGAACGGCCCGCCCGACCAGGGCATGAAGCCCCAACCGAGGATCGCGCCGACGTCGCCTTCACGGATGTCCATCAGCACGTTCTCCTCCAGCGCCTTCACCGCCTCCAGCACCTGGGCCATGATCAGCCGGTGCTGCACCTCTGTGAGCGGCGGCTGAGTGTCGGCGGGCGGCCAGTTCTCGCGCAGACCCTCCCAGAGGCCGGTGCGTTTACCGGCGTCGTCATAGGCATAGAACCCGGCCTTGGATTTGCGGCCCAGCCGGCCCTCGTCGAACAGCTTGAAGATGACCGTGTCCTGATCGGTGTCATAGGCCTCGCCCAGCGCCGCCCGCGTCGCCTTGGCGATCTTGACGCCGAGGTCGATGGAGGTCTCGTCCAGCAGTTGCAGCGGTCCGACGGGCATGCCGAGCTGGCGGGCGGCGTTGTCGACCAGCGCCGGTTCAACCCCCTCGCCGACCATCCGGGCGCCTTCGTTCAGGTAGGGGATGATGCAACGATTGGCGTAGAAGAACCGCGCGTCGTTGACGACGATGGGGGTCTTCCTGATCTGGCGGACGTAGTCGAGGGCTTTGGCCACCGCCACGTCGCCTGTTTCCTTGCCCTTGATGATCTCGACCAGGTTCATCTTGTGGACGGGGCTGAAGAAATGGATGCCGATGAAGTTCTCCGCATTGCGGCTGGCCTTCGCCAGTTCGGTGATCGGCAGGGTGGAGGTGTTGGTGGCGAAGATCGCGTCTTCGGCCAGTTGCGCCTCGGCCAGCTTGGTGACCTCGGCCTTGATGCCGGGGTCCTCGAAGACGGCTTCGACGATGAGGTCGCAGCCTTTCAGGGCATTGTAGTCGGGGGTGGCGGTGACGCGGGCGAGGACTTCGGCCTTTTTCTCGGGGCTGGTCTTCTTGCGCTTCACGCCCTCGTCCAGAATGCCCTCGATGGTCGCAAGGCCCTTGTCCGCAGCCTCCTGATCGCGGTCCATCAGCACAACCTCGATCCCGGCCATCGCCGAGACATAGCCGATCCCGGCGCCCATCATCCCGGCACCCAACACACCGACTTTCTTCACCTTCTGGTCGGAGACGTCGGGCCGAACCGCACCCTTCTCCAGCGCCTGCTTGTTAAGGAACAGCGAGCGGATCATGGCGTTCGAGGAGGGGTTGAGGATGACGGAGGTAAACCACCGCGCCTCGATCCTTATCGCGGTGTCAAAATCCACGAGAGCGCCCTCGTAGATCGCCGAAAGCATCGCCTTGGCCGCCGGATAGACCCCTTGCGTCTTGCCGTGGACCATGGCGTTGGCCCCCGTGAAGGTCATGAAGCCCGCCGGGTGGTAGGGCGCGCCGCCGGGCATCTTGTAGCCCTTGGCGTCCCAGGGCTTGAGGATGTCGGCGTCGGTGGCGCTGAGGACCCATTCCCTGGCCTTGGCCAGCAATTCGTCGGCGGGCACGATTTCGTCGACAAGCCCGGCCATCCTGGCCTTGGCGGGCTCATACATCTTGCCTTCCAGCAGCGTAGGCGCCGCCGCCATCGCCCCGACCATCCGGGTCACCCGCGTCGTGCCGCCCGAACCGGGGAAGATGCCGACGAGGATCTCCGGCAGCCCGATCTTGGCCTTGGGATTATCCGCCACGAACCGCCGGTGACAGGCGAGCGCAATCTCGGTCCCGATCCCCGCAGACGTCCCCGGCGAGGCCCAGGCCACCGGCTTGCCGCCCTTGTTGGTCTTGGGGTCCATGTTGTTGCGCTCGATCTTGCGCAGGATCCTGTGGATCGCCATCACCCCATCGAAAATGCCCTTCGCCGGATTGTCCCCGGCATCCTCGCGCATCTTCGCCAGCACGTTCAGGTCCATGCCTCCGGCGAAATCCGGCTTGGCCGAGGTGATGATGACCCCCTTCACAGTGTCATCGGCAAAAGCCTTGTCGCAAAACTGGTCGAGTTCGCCAAACGCCTCGACATTCATCACGTTCAGGCTGGTCCCGGGCTGGTCCCAGGCGATCACGGCCACGCCGTCACTGTCCACGTCATACTTGAAATTGGTCATGTCTTCTCTCCCATGTCAGGGTCCAACGGGCTGCCGTCTTTCCTGGTAAAGGCGAAATTTCCGCCTTTGACTTCCACTTTCATGTCGAGGTCCGAGTAGTAGGCCGTTTCCTCGGGCGTATGGGTTCCGACCACCAGGAATTTCCCCGGCCTGTCGGACCTGTTCACCACACAATGCCCATTCGGAACGCCTGCCTTGAACGCGGCACTGTCCCCCGCGACCAGGGGCGTTTCACCGCCATCCAGCACCAGCACCAGTTCGCCCTCGATGACGATCAGGAACTCGTCCTGTTGCACATGCCAATGACGCAGCGAGGATTTTGCGCCAGGCTCCAGCATCACCAGATTGGCCCCGAACTGCGTCAAACCGCCTGCCTCTCCCAACCGGTAGGACGAGCGCCCATCCATCGAGGATTGCAGCTTGCCGGGATAGCCCGATCCGGTATGCAGCTCCAAAACAGTGGTGTCGATCTTGCCGAACGGGCAGGCCTGCTGTTGCGGGGCTGCCTGGGTTGTGTCCCCATGTTTCGCGGCTTCATCGGGGTATTTCACCGCCAGCGCCTCGCGCGCCTTTTCCAACGCCTTGCCCAGCAGGTTTTCCCCCGGCCAATCCTCGGGCGGTGTCGTCTTCGCTGTCGCTTCGTCCAGCCCGATCCCCCAGATCAGGTCATGGGGACTAGCCTCGACAATGCCGCGTGTGCCGGTCTGGAACAGCTTCCGGCGCAGCCCTTCGTTCTGGTCGAATTTCGCCAGACTGATCTCGCAGACGATGCGGAATTTCTCGCGGTCCCAGACCTCCGGATCGAAGCCCCGCACCTCACGCCCAAGCGATTTCTGCTTGCGGGCGTTGGCGGTGGCCATGATCTTGTCGGCGGTCTCGGCGTCCGAGCACAGCTTGGCCTTGGCATGCATCATTGCCTGTTCGGCAGTCACATAGTCCGCGCCGTTCAGGGTAAAGCTGCTCTTGTGCCACTGGCTGAACACCGAGCGGCCCCAGAAGAAGACGTGGTCGTTGAGAACTCCGGCCATCACACTCTCTCGAGGATCGTCGCGGCCCCCATGCCGGAGGCAACACAGAGCGTGCAAAGGGCGGTGCCCTTGCCGGAGCGTTCCAACTCGTCAAGTGCTGTGCCGATGATCATCGCGCCCGTCGCACCCAGGGGGTGGCCCATGGCGATGGCGCCGCCGTTGACGTTGATCTTGTCATGGTCGACATCGAAAGCCTGCATGAAGCGCAGCACGACCGAGGCGAAGGCCTCGTTGACCTCGAAGAGGTCGATATCGGCGATGGACATGCCGGTCTCCGACAGGATCTTTTCGGTCACCGGGACCGGGCCGGTCAGCATGATGGTCGGGTCGGTGCCGATCTTGGCGGTGGCCTTGATGCGGGCGCGAGGGCGCAGCCCGTATTTCTGGCCGAACTCTTCGGACCCGATCAGCAGCGCTGCCGAGCCATCGACGATGCCGGAGGAATTGCCGGCATGGTGGACATGGTTGATGCTCTCCAGATGCGGGTATTTCAGCTGGGCGACCTTGTCGAAGCCGGGCATCATCTCGCCCATCTCCTTGAAGGCGGGCTTGAGGCCGCCGAGGGACTGCATGTCGGTGCCGGGGCGCATGTGTTCGTCGCGGTCGAGGATCGGCAGGCCGTTGCGGTCGTTGATCTGGATGACCGAGTTGGCGAAACGGCCATCCTCCCAGGATTTCGCGGCGCGTTTCTGGCTTTCGACGGCATATGCGTCGCAGTCGTCACGGGAAAACCCGTATTCGGTGGCGATAATGTCGGCCGAGATGCCTTGCGGGACGAAGTAGGTCTTCATCGCCAGTTCCGGATCGACGGCAATCGCCGCCCCGTCCGAACCCATCGGAATGCGCCCCATCATCTCGACCCCGCCTGCGACATAGGCCTGGCCCGCGCCGCCCTTCACCTGGTTGGCGGCGAGATTGACGGCCTCCATTCCGCTCGCGCAGAAGCGGTTGATGGCGAGGCCGGGCACGCTTTCGTCGAAATCGGACAGCAGCACGGCGGACCGCGCGAGGCAGCCGCCCTGTTCCATCACTTGCGTGACATTGCCCCAGATCACGTCCTCGACGGCGGCGGTGTCGAGGTCGTTGCGCTCCTTGAGCGCGTTCAGCACGTTGGCCGACAGGCGCACGGCGGTGACCTCTTGAAGAGCGCCGTCCTTGCGGCCCTTGCCGCGGGGGGAGCGAATGGCGTCGTAGATATAGGCTTCGGACATGAGAGGGCTCCTTGTCAGAATTCGGTCAGCCAGTAGCCGATGGCCGCGAGAAAGGCGGTGACGGCGAGGGGCAGTTGAAAGCGGTGGAAACGGGTCAGCGGGCGGTGCCGGAGGGCGAAGAAGACGGCCGCGGCGATCAGGGCGGCGGCGAGGGGGGCGACGAGGCCGCGGGCATAGATCATCAGGGTGAGGATCATGACGAGGGCGAGGATCGCCAGGACCTCGACCAGCATGTCGCCAAGCGCGCCCTTAGGGCGCAGGGAGGTGCCGCCGGTAGCCTCGGAGCGCTTGAGGGTGAGGCTGGCGGTGGCAGAGGTGAGGCCGAGCGTGAGGAAGAAGTTGTCGGTCATTTCGGCTCCAGCGGGTGGCCGGGCATCAGGTCATAGGGGTGGCGCCATTCGGGGATGGCGGCGATCTCGTTCCGCCAGCGGTGGATGTTGGGATAGGGGGTCATGTCGGCGAGGAACTCGTCGGTATAGTACATGTAGCCGACGCAGGAGAGGTCGGCGATGGTCATGCTGTCGCCGACGATCCAGTCGCGGCCCTCGAGATGCTTGTCGAGGATCTTCAGCGCCACCTTGGCCCGGCCCATCAGGAAGGCGATGACGTCGTCGTTGCGATGTTTTTCGGGCAGAAAGTTCATCATGAAGCGCGCGGTGGCGATATTGGCTGTAAGCTTGTGGTTGTCCCAGAACAGCCAGCGCAGGATCTCGCGCCGGTGTTCGGCGGAGGTGCCGCCGTATTGGCCGTGCTTGGAGGAGAGGTAGTCGAGCATCACCGCCGATTGGGTCAGCGTGATGTCGCCGTCGATCAGCACCGGCACCTCGCCCATTTCGTTGATGTTTTCGAGATAGTCGGGGCTGCGCGCCTCGCCGTTGAAGAAATCGACGAAGATCGGCTCCCATTTCTCGCCGAGCAGCTCCATCATCAGCGCCGGTTTATAGGCGTTGCCGGACTGCGCGAAGCAATAGAGTTTGTACATCGTCTCTCCCCGTAGGGTGCGTGTTCACACGCACCGCCTTTTTCCGAGGGTGCGTGAAATCACGCACCCTACAATCCGCTCCCGTAGGGTGCGTGTTTACACGCACCTTCCGTTCCCGATGGTGCGTGTAAACACGCACCCTACACCGACCGTGCCGCCCGTCGTAGGATGGGTGCTCCGCACCCATCGCCCCTCAGAGCTTCCGCGCGATCAGTTCCTTCATGATCTCGTTCGTTCCCCCGTAGATGCGCTGTACGCGGGCGTCTGTCCACATGTTCGCTACGTCATATTCGGCCATAAATCCGTAACCGCCATGCAGCTGCACGCATTCGTCCAGCACCTTTCCCTGCATGTCCGTGATCCAATACTTCGCCATCGAGGCCTGCTCGTTGGTCAACTCTCCCTTCAGCAGAGCCGCCATGCAGGCATCGAGGAAGGCCCGCGACACCTGGGTATTGGTCTGGCACTCCACCAGCTTGAACCGCGTGTTCTGGAACTGGGTCAGCGGCCCCCCGAAAGCTTCGCGTTCCTTGCAATAAGCGATGGTCCTGGCAACGGCCCCTTCCATTGCGCCCTGAGCGGTGCAGGCAATCGATATCCGCTCCTGTGGCAATTGCTGCATCATCTGGTAGAAGCCTTGCCCCTCTTCGGTCCCGAGCAGGTTCTCGGGCGGCACCTCGACATTGTCGAAGAACAGCTCCGAGGTATCCGAGGATTTCATCCCCACCTTGTCGAGCTTCTTGCCCTTGGTGAAGCCATCCATCCCGGCCTCGACCACGATCAGCGAGATGCCCTTGGCGCCTTGGGCAGGATCGGTCTTGGCCGCCACCACCACCAGATCAGCATGCTGGCCGTTGGTGATGAAGGTCTTCTGCCCGCTGACCCGATAGGCATTGCCTTCCTTCACCGCCCGCGTCTTCAGCGCCTGCAGGTCGGACCCGGCGGAGGGTTCGGTCATCGCCAGCGCCCCCACCATCTCGCCCGTCGCCATCTTCGGCAGCCAGCGCTGCTTCTGGTCCTCGGTCCCGTAGGCGAGGATATAATGCGCCACGATCCCGGAATGGATCGGCACGCCCCACGACGCGATATTGGCCCGCGCCGCTTCCATGTAGATCACCGCCTCATGGCCGAAATCGCCCCCGGCGCCGCCGTATTCCTCCGGGATTGAAGCACAGAGCAACCCGACCTCGCCAGCCTGGTTCCAGATCTCGCGGTCCATCTCGCCCGCATGCCGCCAGCGGTCGAAATGCGGGGTCCATTGGTCGCGGATGAAGGCATGGGTCATCTCTTCGAGCATCCTGTGCTCGTCGCTCATCCATTGGCTTGGCAGGGTTTCGATCACCATTCTGATCCCTTCGCTTGTGCCCAAGGTCCCGCAAGGCCTCTCCCCCGGCCCCTCTCCGAAGCGGAGAGGGGGGCGCCAGCGGCACCGCCCGGCGTAGGACAGGTGATTTCACCCATCATGGCAGCAGGGCGCGCCCTCAACCCGGACGTGTCCACACCATAAGCATGCTTCGCTTCGGCTTGCATTCACAATTGCGCCTTCAGAGTGTCGATCTGTGCAGCCATCGCCTCCCTGCCGGCGGCAATCGCCCGGTCGGCCTGGTTGAAATCGAAGATCGTCATGTGATCGAGCGGCACGTCCACCATCACCGAGGGCGGGTCTCCGGCCAGACGGGCGCGCATGATCTTGTCAGTCATGATGTCGACCGACCCGGCAATGACGTCCAGATAGCCCGGCGGTTTCTGGCGCGGCGCGTCGGAGGTTTTGAGATAGCCGCGCAGCACCGGCTGCAACGCGGAGGGCAGGGTGCCGATCAGGGTCTCGGCATTCAGCCCGCTGGTCCGTTCCGGCTGGTCCGAGAACCGGGCGCGGACAAAGCCGTTGGGATTGACGGCGATGATGATCTCGGCCCCAAGCGCCCGGCAGCAGGAAACCGGCACCGGGTTCGACATGCCGCCGTCGAGCAGCCAGCGGCCATCGTGGTGAACTGGGGAGAAGACGCCGGGAATACCGATGGAGGCGCGGACGGCGTCGCGGATATCGCCTTCGTGCAGCCAGACCTCGCGGCCATTGGCCAGATCGGTGGCGACGGCCATATAGGGAAGGCCGAGATCGGCGATGCTGCCGCCAAGGCCCAGATCGCCCAGCATCTCGACCACCTTTTGCCCCGAGACCAGCCCGCCGGAGCGCAGGTTGATATCGACCAGCCCGGCGATGCCGAGCGGAGCGAGGGAACGGGCGAAGCTTTCCAGCCCGTCGAGGATGCCTGCGGCATGGCAGGCCCCGACCAGCGACCCCATGGAGGTGCCGCAGACGATATCGGGCGCGATCCCGGCGTCTTCGAGAGCGCGCAGGACACCGATATGGCTCCAGCCGCGCGCGCCGCCGCTGCCCAGGGCCAGTCCGATCTTAGGGTGCATCCCCGCCTCGCCGTTTCTTGCGATCCATAGGCGCAGTATGGCATTGCCGGGACGGGTGTGAAAAGCCGTGACGTGGCGGGAGGGCTCAGTCCTTGAGAACCCCGGCCTCGTAGCGCTTCAGATCGTCGCCGAGGGTGACCCAGGGCACGGCCTCGCCGTGGTGGACGTGAAAGCCGGGCGCAAAGCCGGAATGGTCGTCGAGCGAGGCGGCGTAGAGATGGATATTCGCCTTGTCCCAATCGGCATCATAGGCCATGGGCGTGCCGCAGGTGGCACAGAAGAGGCGGCGCACGCCGGGGGAGCTTTCGTAGGTGGCGGGTTCCGCGCCGGTCCATGCGAACCCGGCGCGGGGCGTCCCGAAGAAGCTGGTGAAGCCCGACGCGCAATTGCGGCGGCAGCTTTCGCAATGGCAGTGGCCGGACCAGACGGGCGGGCCGGAATAGCGGTAGGTGACAGTGCCGCAGAGGCAGCGGCCGGTGGCGGAGATGGGCATGACGCCTCCTGGAAGGTGGGGCGGGTGAACCCCGCCCTACGGGGTGGGGCGCTGGGTGTAGCCCATTTCGGCCAATACCTTGCGCAGGTTCATCTTCGAGATCTTGCCGGTGGCCGTATGGGGGATTTCGTCGAGAAAGACCACATCGTCGGGCACCTGCCACTTCGCCACCCGTGTCGCCACCAGATCAAGGATCGACTGCGGGTCCGGATCGTGCCCCGGTTTCGGGACCACGACGAGGATCGGGCGTTCGCCCCATTTCTCGTCCGGTATGCCGATGGCGGCGGCCTCGGCGACATCCGGGTGGCCGACGGCGGTGTTTTCCAGCGCGATCGACGAAATCCACTCGCCGCCGGACTTGATGACGTCCTTCGACCGGTCGGTGATCCGCACATAGCCATTGGCGTCCATGGTCGCCACGTCCCCGGTATCGAACCAGCCTGTCGCATCGGTCGCCGGTGTCCCGGCCTTGAGATATTCGCCGACCACCGCGACCCCCCGCGTCAGCAGCCGGCCTTGTGTCTTGTCGTCCCAAGGCAGGTCCCGCCCCTCGTCATCGACGATGCGCAGATCGACGGTAAAGGGAGGATGGCCGACAGTCTCCTGCACGTCTACCCGGCGCTGCGGCGGCATGTTCAGCACCTCGGGCTTGAACGAACAGACGGTGCCCAGAGGCGACATCTCGGTCATGCCCCAGGCGTGCAGGACCTGGACGCCGTATTTGTCCTGGAAGGTCTCGATCACCGAACGCGGGCAGGAGGAGCCGCCGATCACCACCCGCTTCAGGGTCGAGAAGTACTTTCTCTCGGCCTCGAGATATTGCAGCAGGCCCAGCCAGATCGTTGGCACCGCCGCCGTGCAGCTCACACCCATTTCCAGCAACTCGTAGAGGCTCGCAGGGGTCAGGTCGCGGCCCGGCATCATCATCGACGCCCCCGCCAGCGGCGCGGTATAGGCCAGCGACCAGCCATTGGCGTGAAAGAGCGGCACCACCGGCATGATGGTCTCGGAAGAGGACAGGCCCAGCATGTCGGGCGACTGGGCCGCCAGCGCATGGATGACGTTCGACCGGTGGGTATAGACCACGCCCTTGGGATCGCCGGTGGTGCCCGACGTGTAGCAGATCCCGCAGGCATCGGTCTCGTCGCCTTCCACCCAGTCGATATCGCCATCCGCCTCGGCCAGCCATTCCTCGTAGCAGATCGGGTCGGGCAGGGTGGTGTCGGGCATATGGGCGCGGTCGGTGAGGATGATGACGTGGCGGACGGTCCTGAGACTGTCCCAGACCCGCTCGATCACCGGCACCAGGTCGGCATCGACGAAGAGCACCCGGTCTTCGGCATGGTTGAGCACATAGCTCAGCTGCTCGGCAAAGAGTCGCGGATTGAGTGTGTGCAGAGCCGCCCCGGCCCCCGGGGTGCCGTACCAGATTTCCAGATGCCGGGCGGTATTCCAGGCCATGGCCCCCACCACGTCGCCGCGACCGATCCCCATCTTCGCCAGCGCCTGCGAGACCTTCAGCGCCCTCAGGCGCAATGCGTGCCAGGTGGTGGTCACGATCGGGCCTTCGGTGGTGCGGGTGGTGATCGGGCGATTGGGATGAAAGCGGGCAGCGTGGTCGATGATCCGGCCGACGCGCAGTGGCCAGTCCTGCATCAGGTTATGCATGGTCTCCTCCCGGGTTTTCCTTCGAGTGTAGCAAAGCGGCGGGGCTTGGGAAGAGTTATGGTTTGCCGGCACCGCGCGGTCGGGAACACACCGAGAGCCGCAAGGTCGGGTGCCTCCGGCGGGAGTATTTGGAAGAAGGAGGAACAGGGGGCGAAGCGCCCGGCGGTCAGGGCAGGTGCCGGTCTGGTCGGGTGACGGACAGGGGCTGCAAAGATGTGATTTGAGCTTTCGCGAGCGCTCGCGCAGCATGTTCTTGGGACAAGGCCGGGAGGCGGGATGCAGAGGCGTGGATTTCTGAAACGGGCAGGGGCGGCGGGGCTGGTGGCTGCCATGCCAGGGTTTTCGCTGGCGGAAGATGGCGACGCGGTATTCGAGCTGACGGCCCGGAGCGGACCGCGGCGTCTTTATGGCCCCGAGGGGCGGGCGTCCGAGCTCTGGCTCTACAACGGGTCGCTGCCGGGGCCGGAGATCCGGGTCAGGCAGGGCGAGCGGGTGCGAGTGCGGTTCCGCAACGAACTGGACGAGCCGACGTCGGTCCATTGGCACGGGATTCGGATCGACAACGCGATGGACGGGGTTGCCGGGCTGACCCAGGAACCGGTGCCGCCAGGCGGGGTCTTCGACTATGACTTCACCGTGCCAGATGCCGGGACCTTCTGGTATCACGCCCACAACCGCAGCTGGAACCAGGTGCCGCGCGGGCTGGCGGGGGCGCTGATCGTCGAGGACCCGGACCCGGTTTTCGACCGCGATCACGATCTGACGTTGATGCTGGCGGACTGGCTTCTGGAAGAGGACGGGGCGCTGGACCTGGCGAGCTTCGGCGCGCCGATGCACTGGTCCCATGCCGGGCGGCTGGGCAACTGGCTGACGGTGAACGGACAGAGCCTGCCGGAGATTCCGCTGACCTCGGGCGAGCGCTACCGGCTGCGGCTGATCAACGCCTCATCGGCACGGGTGCTGGACATTGCGCCTGAGCGCTTCGGAGCACGGGTTCTGGGCTATGACGGTATGGTCTTCGATGCCCTGCGCGACCTCTCGGGCGTGCTGGCACTGGCGCCGGCGCAGCGGGTCGATCTGGTGCTGCGCCCCGGCGCACCCGGGGCCGTCCCTTTCGAGATGATGACCGGCCAGCCCTTCACTTTTGCCAATTTCGTCGTGGGACCCGGCGCTGACCCCGTCCCTTCACCGCCCGCCCCCGCGTTGCCCCGGCCCAATATCCTGCCCGAGCCGGATCTGGAGGCAGCGCGCGAGATCCAGCTCGATTTCTCCGGCGGGGCGATGGGTGCGATGGCGGGGCTGGCCCGGGACGGGGTGCCGCTCAGCCGCGACGAGATCGTCACCGAGCGGCTGTTCTGGGCCATGGGCGGACAGGCCGGGATGGGCAGCGGGCCCTTGTTCCGGTCCCGGCGTGGCGAGACCATAGTCCTCACCTCCCGCAACGAGACTGCCTTCGCCCATGGGCTGCATCTGCATGGGCATCATTTCCGGGTCCTGGAACGCGACGGCCAGCCCCTGCCGGCGCCCGATTGGCGCGACACGGTGCTGAGCCTGCCTGACGAGGAAATCCGCATCGCCTTTGTCGCAGACAATCCCGGCAAATGGCTGATCCACTGCCACATGCTGGACCATGCCGCTGCCGGAATGGTCAACTGGTTCGAGGTGTCCTGACCTTCCGCCGGGCCTTTCGCGGCTTTGGCCGCAACAGCGTCACCTGGCCGCCGATCGCGTCAATGGCGGCGAGATCGGCCTCGAACAATGCCCCCAGTTCGGCAAGCTGCTCCTCGGACCAGAGCGAGTAGGGCGGATAGGTCTCGCCGCGCGGATATTTCAACCGGGTCTCGCGAAGTTTCGCCTTCCGCATGGCCGGACCCTCCACGTCCTGGATGCGCAGCAATTCCTCCATGGCTGCCTGGCTGAAGGATTCGCGGATCGGGTCGAGCCGTTTCGGAAAACGCTTCCGCCGGGTTTCACCGCAAATCCGGTTCATCAGTCGTCGCTCGAGCGCGCCGAAGTCGTCGTAATTCCAGACAATCGCCGGGCTATTGGGGAAGACCTGCACGATCTCGTCGATCACCTGCGCCCAGTTCGGGTCACCGGCCAGCCAGGCATTGCGAAAGGCGGTTTCCGAATAGACCGCCCGGTCCGAATGCCGCAATGCCTCGGCGAAAACCGAGCTGGCAAAGGCTCCCTGATGGCGGATGCCGAAGAATATCTCGATCTCGAACCCGTCGAGATAGTCCCGCAGCAACGTCAGTTTCGCGCCGATATCGGGATAGAGCCTGCCCGAGGTCACGATCCTGCGCGGCGAGCCGATGAAGTTTTCGTCCGACAGGACCACGCGTTGCAACGGCGGATCGGCCCGCGCCGCCCGTTCGGCGATCCTGTCGCGGAGATAGGTCCGGGCCCTGCGGTTGACCAGGAACCGGCCGAGGCCCTTCTTGCGCGGGACGATATCGAGGATGGGAACGGAGAAATTCGCCCGCAACTCGTCGAGCGGAATATAGAGAACACCCCGCTTGTCGAGCACCGCCCTGTTCCGGCCCAGCCGTTTCTGGATATAGGTGGAGGCGGTTTTATGCGCACCGAGATGGAGGGACAGCTTCATCTTTCCGCAAACTCTTGAATTCGAAGGACCTTCGGGTGCGACGGCACCGGGCGCTGTCCTGCGCGCCCTCATACACCACCGGGGCTTAAGATTTCCAGAACAATCCCCGGCCCGGGCTGTTGCGGAGGATGCGACAGACCAGGGCACCGGCTGTGCCTTGTTCCGGTTGCGGCTGCGGCCGCGATGACTTACTGCCTGACGCGCCCGACCGCGCGGGGTGGTTTCGCGCCAACCTCACCCGGGGAGGACAGGTTGCCAGGTGGCAGCCGGCACTGGCGCGGGCGCAGCAGGCATGGCGAAGCGACTGAACGGGAGATCAATGATGCGGATCAGCGAGACAGCCACATTTCACGACCTGAAGGGTCAGAGTGTCTTTATCACCGGCGGCGGGGCCGGGATCGGCGCGGCCTTGACCGAGGGGTTTGCGGCGCAAGGGGCCAAGGTCGCCTTCGTCCAGCGCTCGGAGGCTTCGGACCTGGCCGCGCGGCTGCAGGATACCTATTGCACCGAGGTGCGGTTCCGCCGCTGCGACATCACCGATCTGGACGATCTGGGCGCGGCGATGGACGAGGCGGTCGCTGCCCACGGGCCAGTGACGGTGCTGGTCAACAACGCCGCCAATGACACGCGGCACACGGTCGCCGAGACCGGCGCAGACGACTGGCAGGCGGCGATGGACGTCAACCTGCGCCCGCATTTCTTCACCGCCAAGCATCTGGCACCAGGGATGCGGACCGCCGGGGGCGGATCGATCATCAACTATTCCTCGATCTCCTACATGATGGGCCTGGGCGGTCTGCCGGCCTATGTCACCGCCAAGGCCGGGATCACCGGCCTGACCCGCGGGCTGGCCCGCGATCTCGGCCCCGACGGCATCCGGGTCAACGCGATCATGCCGGGCTGGGTGCTGACCGAGCGGCAACTGAAGCTCTGGGCGACCGAAGAGGGAATGGCGAGTCATCTCGCCACTCAGTGCCTGAAAGAGCATCTGTCCGCCGAGGACATGGTCGGCGGCACCCTGTTCCTGGCCTCGAAAGCCTCGCGGATGATGACCGGCCAGGCGCTGGTCATCGATGGCGGGGTGGTGTTCTCGGGTTGTTGACGTGACAGCGTGCGGAGCGTCAGATGACGTTGAGCTATAGGGCAAGAACTGACCCAAAGTGGAAAACCAGACCTTTGCGAAAGATGCAGCGAATGTCTTAAAAGAGCCCAGTCTTACCGATGCTGCGCTTTGCATGAATGTCTGTTTCTGATCAGATATACATTCAGGTAAGGTTTGTGAGAGCGTTAGATATGACCGAGAAGACATTTCAGGATTTGGGACTCGAATTTCCCTTGTTTGAAGCACCACTAAGCTGTGCATCCGGCTTTCTTGGTGATCAAACCTGTTCTATTTGTAGTCAGCGCGCTCCTTGCTTCCGAGGCGGTATCGGCGTCGATGTAAACGTCACATGTGGAAAATGCGGGACTGTCAATGTCGAGTTGGGCAACGAAGTTGCGGACGGAAGCCGTGAATGTAAAAGGTGCAACGCATCTCTATCACTGCTTGTCGGCCCTGAAGGCGAACCCGTCATCTGCTATGATTGTCTCCGTGCAGGGAGAGCAACTATTACGAAGGACACAGAATTCGGCCTAGTGCGCCGTGAAGATGCTGAACGTGGCCAAACATTAGGTGTTCCGCATCTTGAAACAAAAATGTTCGACACCATTCCGACTGATGAAGACGGATGGTCTGCTGCCGTGATTCCTGAAAGTGATTTGAACGAGTTGATCAGAACACCAGGCTACACCTCTTGGCAGGGAGATATCTGGTTGTTTTGCTGTTCAAAGCCGATGGTGTTTGTCGGTGAATGGGGAATAGAGGATTTCAGACAGCATTCCGCCGACGGAAACGTGGGCGCATTGGTCGCCAAAATGTCCCACCCGAGCGAGGCTCAACACTGGCATGGGATGTTTCCGGATTGGGGCGTAAACTTCTATGTGTTTCGGTGTTCGGGATGTGGAAAGTATCGAGCACACAACGACTCCGACTGATTTGTTTGACCACGGAAGCGGCCTTTCAAGAAGTGAGTCGCAAGGGCAGCTTTGTCCCGCACACCGGACCTTCGCGCAACCGGCGTCAAAGGTCCGGTTTGGGTCAGAAATGCTTGCTAAGCTGTCCCGCGACCTCGCTCCCCCGCCGCCTCAATGCCGCTCGGCGCGGATTTCGGTGACGGCCTGCGGGGCGGGGCGGTCGATGGCGCTGAAATCGGTGCCGGGGTCACCCGGCAGGATCAGGTTGCCGCGCCCGAGCTTTGCGACATCGGTGAGGCCAACGAGGCCGAGGGTGGAATCGAGTTCCTTCCAGATCACCTCCAGCGCCTTTGTCACACCCGCCTCACCCATCGCGCCCAGCCCATAGGCATAGGCCCGGCCGATATAGGTCGCATGGGCTCCCAGCGACAGCGCCTTCAGCACGTCCTGACCCGAACGGATGCCGCTGTCGAAATGCACTTCGACCTTGTGCCCGACGGCGCGGACGATCTCCGGCAAGAGCGCGATCGAGGACAGCGCGCCGTCCAGCTGCCGCCCGCCATGGTTCGACACCACGATGGCGTCGGCCCCCTGCCTGACGGCCAGTTCGGCATCCTCGACATCGAGAATGCCTTTCAGGATCAACGTCCCGCCCCAGCGGTCCTTGATCCAGGCGATATCGTCCCAGGTCAGCGACTGATCGAATTGCGCATTTGTCCATTCCGACAGCGAGCCCATGGAGTTTACACCCTCGGCATGGCCGACAATATTGCGGAAGGTCCGCTTGTTGGTCTGAAGCATGCCGAGACACCAGCGCGGCTTGGTCGCCATGTTGATCAGATTGGCGATGGTCAGTTTCGGCGGCGCGCCGAGCCCGTTCTTCAGGTCCTTGTGCCGCTGGCCGATCAGCTGCAGGTCCAGCGTCAGCACCAGCGCCGAACAGCCCGCCGCCTTGGCCCGGTCGATCAGCTTGCCGGCGAACTCCCGGTCGCGCATGACATAGAGCTGGAACCAGAAGGGTTTGTCGACCTTCTCGGCGACGTCCTCGATGGAACAGATCGACATGGTGGACAGGGTGAAGGGCACGCCGAATTTCTGCGCCGCGCGGGCGGCGAGGATTTCGCCCTCGGCATGCTGCATTCCCGTCAGGCCGACGGGCGCGAGGCCGACCGGCATGACCGCCTTCTGGCCGACCATTTTGACCGAGAGGTTACGGTTCTCCATATTGACCGCCACCCGTTGGCGCAGGCGGATATGCTCGAAATCGGTTGTGTTCGCGCGGTAGGTCTGTTCGGTCCAGGCGCCGCTATCGGCATAGTCGTAGAAAACCCGCGGCACGCGTCGCTTGGCCAGAAGGCGGAGGTCTTCAATATTGGTGATGACGGGCATGGGTGGTCCCTTCGGTGTTTGCAGCAGCCGAGAGGACACGAGGCGCCTCTCTCACGCCCTTTTATCGGCAATGGGCGCCCCGGGAGCAAGCGTCAAGCGCGGCCCCCTCCCCGCAAGCCTTGTCTGATCCAGGCGGCTAGGCGGCACCCTCAGACCGTTCCTTCGAAAAGCTTCACGCCCGGCACTGCGCTCATGCCGCCATCGACCGGCAGGATAGCACCGCTGACATAGGCTCCGGCCCTTGAGCAGAGATAGAGCACTGCCCCGGCGATATCTTCCGGTGTCCCGACCCGACCCAGCGGCACACGGGACGCCACCGTCGCGGCACCCGTCTCATGCCCAAGCGCGAACTGGGTCATCCTGGAGGGGAAGGGCCCCGGGGCGAGCGCGTTGACCGTGATCCGGTCGGCGGCGAATTCGGCGGCGAGTGTCCGGGTCAGGTGATGGACCGCCGCCTTCGACATCGTGTAGGAATAGGCACCCTCTGCCACCGGCTTGGTGCCCATGATCGAGCCGAGATTGAGCACCCGCGACGGGTCCGTGTCGCTGGCGGCGGCGCAGAGCAGCGGATGCAGATCGCGGGTCAGGGTAAAGAGCCCCGCGACATTGATATTGAACACCCGCGCCCATTGCGCATGGGGAAACTCGGCGAGGGGCGCTCCCCAGGATACCCCGGCATTGTTGACCAGAATGTCCAGCCGGTCGCAGCGACTGCGGACATCGGCCGCCAGGGCCGCGATCGCCTCTTCCGAGCCGACATCGCCGGCAAACCCCTCGGCACGGCCCGGCAGTCCCAGCCCATTCAGCCGGTCCGCCACCGCCGCGCAGGCGTCGCCCTTGCGCGAGGCGACCAGCACCCGAGCCCCGCCCGCAACCAGCGCCTCGGAGATCATCGCCCCGATCCCGGTCGCGCCGCCGGTCACCAGCGCCACTTTTCCATTCACCGCAAAAAGCCTGTCCACGTCCATTTCCCGCCCCTCTCTTGCCGCGATCATCTGTTACTCCCTTGCGACAGGGACGCCCGTCGGGAGAAACCTGACATATCCGCCGCATTCCGGCCTCAAAGTCGTCCTAACCCGCCGCAAAGTCAAAGACGAGTAGCCATGACGCTAATTCTCAGCCTGATTTCCGGGGCCATCGGTGGCAATATCGGTGCTGGCCTGTTTCGGGCGCTCAATCTTGGCCTGGTCGGCAATACCATCGCCGGTGCGCTCGGTGGTGGTCTGGGCGGAAAGGCTGCCGGAATGCTGCTGACGGGGATCCCCGACCTGACCACTCTGATGGCGACCATGGTCGGCGCGGGTGCCGCCGGGGCCGGGCTGGTCTGGGCTGCCGGTCTGATCCTGACCACGGTCAGGCGGCGCTGAGCCGCGCGCTTTCAATCATGCGAGTTCATGCAGACCGGGGGCCGATTTCCGGTCCCCGATCCGTTGTCCTGGCTGTCGTCTGGGACCGCAATCAGCGTGCGCCCCTGAAGGTCCGGCTCAGTTGGCGTGGAGCTTGGCCTCCGAGGCGGCAGGCATCAGGTTGCGGATCTGCGCCAGACCCGACAGGGCGACCAGAATATAGACCGCGCGGGCGAGGATCGAGCCGTCGCCGAAGAGGGCGGCGACAAGGTCGAAGCCGAACAGGCCGACAAGGCCCCAGTTGGCGGCGCCGACGATGACGAGGGTGAGAGTGACGATATTCAGGGCTTGCATTGTCTTCTCCTTGAGTTGCGGCCCGGTCTGCCTCGGGGGCGGAACCGGGCCCGTTTATATGGGGGGGCGAAGGATCAGTCGGCTGGCGGCAGCAGCACGCTGTCGATGACGTGGATGACGCCGTTCGAGGCGTCGATATCGACGGCGGTGACATTGGCGCCGTTAATCTTCACCCCGCCATTGGCGACGGTAACCGCGATCGGCTTGCCATTGACCGTCGCGGCCTGGCTGACAGTGACGACCTCGTCCGAGGTGACTTCGCCCGGCACCACGTGATAGGTGAGGATCGCGGTCAGCTGATCGATATTCTCCGGCTTCAGCAGGTCCTCGACCGTGCCCTCGGGCAGTGCGGCGAAGGCGTCGTCGGTGGGCGCGAAGACGGTGAAGGGCCCGTCGCCCTTCAGCGT
This sequence comes from Paracoccaceae bacterium, assembly GCA_050299335.1. GTDB lineage: Bacteria > Pseudomonadota > Alphaproteobacteria > Rhodobacterales > Rhodobacteraceae > JBNKVT01. The sequence continues at coordinate 35,791 of JBNKVT010000010.1, forward strand.
ATCAACCAGACCGGCAGCTTCGAGCGCCGCGGCAAGGGTGTTGAAATTGCCCGAGGACACCGCGGTATCGACGATGTCCATTTCGGAGGCCACGGCCACGCAGCCGGCAAGGGTCACGGAAGCCGCAAGAGCGGCGGGGGCAAATCTGGCGAGATGGTACGGCATGTGCTTTTTCCTTTGATCAAGGCGGGACTGGCCCCGCGGATGACTTTCATCTAGAGAAAAATAGTTTTCCTACAAGGCACGTTTTCGTGATAGGAAAATATATTGATTGTTAAGAAAAACTGGATTAGCAATTGTGCGGGACATGAAAATCAGGAGGCTTCATGCTGTCGGACACGCTGACTGAGGGGCTGGATGCGTATCGAATCGGCCCCAAGGTGCGCGCACTTCGCAAGGCCAAGAAGCTCGGGCTTGCGCAGCTTGGCGACCATACCGGCCTGTCGCCGGGCATGCTGTCGAAGATAGAGCGGGGACAGCTCTTTCCGACCCTGCCGACGCTGCTGCGAATTGCCATGGTCTTCGGCGTCGGCCTCGATCACTTCTTTTCGGGCGAGCGCGACGGTCCTCTCGTCGAGATCGTGCGCAAGAAGGACCGGATCGGACTGCCAAACACTAGCGAGGGCGAACCCAGCTATCATTTCGAAAGCCTGGTTTTCCCGGTCACAGACCGCCAGCTGGAAGCCTATGTCGCCGAGTTCCATGCCCCGGACGGCGAGCCGCAGACCCATGCCCATGACGGGGTCGAGCTGGTCTATGTGACCTCCGGGACACTGGCGCTGACGATCGGCGGGACGACCAGCAGGCTGGAGGAAGGGGATTCGATCTATTTCGAGTCCAGCGCCGAGCATTCCTATGAACGCTCCGGCAAGACCCCCTGTTCGGCGGTCGTGGTGGTGTTACCGGGTTAGCTAGTGCGCCTCGGCCCAGGTCGCCCCGGTTCCGGCATCGACGCTGAGCGGGATATCGAGTTTCAGGGCAGGCATGGAGGCGTTTTCCATGACTTCGCGCACCTTTTCCGTCACTTCCTCGACGCTGTCCTTCGCGACCTCGAACAGCAATTCGTCGTGGACTTGCAGCAACATCTTCGCCGGCATCCCCTCGATGGCCGCCGGGACGCGGATCATCGCCCGGCGGATGATGTCGGCCGCCGAGCCCTGAATGGGCGCATTGATCGCTGCCCGCTTGGCGAATCCCGCATGCGGCCCCTTGGCGTTGATCTCGGGCGTGTGGATGCGGCGGCCATAAAGGGTCTTGACCCAGCCGTCGCGTTTCGCGTCCTCGACGGTCTTGTCCATGTATTCGCGGATACCCGGGAACCGTTCGAAATAGCGATCGATGAAGGCCTTGGCGTCCTCGCGCGGGATGCGGAGGTTGTTGGCGAGGCCAAAGGCCGAAATCCCGTAGATCACCCCGAAATTGATCGCCTTGGCCTGGCGGCGGATCATCGGGTCCATGCCTTCGAGCGGCACGTTAAACATCTCGGACGCCGTCATCGCGTGGATGTCCAGCCCGTCATGGAAGGCCTGTTTCAGCTCGGCGATATCGGCGATATGGGCGAGAATGCGCAGCTCGATCTGGGAATAGTCGAGCGACACCAGCACGTTGCCCTCTTCCGCCACGAAGGCCTCGCGGATGCGGCGGCCTTCCTCGGTGCGGATGGGGATATTTTGCAGGTTGGGGTCGGTGGAGGCCAGACGCCCGGTGTTGGCCCCGGCAATGGAATAGGAGGTGTGAACCCGGCCCGTTTCGGGATTGATATGGGTCGGCAGGGCGTCGGTATAGGTGGATTTCAGTTTCGAAAGCTGCCGCCAGTCGAGGACGCGGGCGGGCAGGTCGTGGCCCTGTGCGGCCAGCGTCTCCAGAACATCCGCCCCGGTCGCATAGGCCCCGGTCTTGCCTTTCTTGCCACCTTCGAGGCTCATCTGGTCGAAGAGGATCTCGCCCAGCTGTTTCGGCGAGCCGACATTGAATTTTCCTCCGGCCAGCCCGTAGATTTCATCCTCAAGCGCGGCCATTTTCTGCGCGAAGGCGTTGGACATACGGCTGAGGTGGTCGCGGTCGACCTTGATCCCGTGCATCTCCATTTCGGCCAGCACCGGGATCAGCGGGCGTTCGAGGGTTTCGTAGACGGTGGTGACGCGTTCGGCAGATAGCTGGGGCCCGAACATCTTCCACAGGCGCAGGGTGACATCGGCATCTTCGGCGGCATAGGGGGTGGCGGTCTCGATGGGCACCTGGTCGAAGGTGATCTGGTTCTTGCCGGTGCCGAGAAGTGTTTTTATTTCAATGGGTTTGTGGTTGAGGTAACGCTCGGAAAGCGCATCCATCCCGTGCCGGTGCAGCCCGGCATGGAGCGAATACGACTGCAGCATCGTGTCGGCGATAGGCGCAACCCGGACACCGTGACGGGCGAAGATCTTCAGGTCGTATTTGATGTTCTGGCCGATCTTCAGGATGGCGTCGTCTTCGAGAACCGGCTTCAGGATAGCGAGCGCTTCGTCCACCGTCAGCTGCCCCGCGACCCGCTCCGCCGCGCCCAGAAGATCGCCCGAGCCGCTTTGATGCGCGACCGGGATATAGCAGGCCTCGCCGGGTTCGACCGACAGCGATATCCCTACGAGGTCGGCCTGCATTTCATCCAGCGATGTGGTCTCGGTATCGACCGCCACATAGCCGCGCTCGCGGATTTTCCCGACCCAGACCTCTAGGGCCGGACTGTCGCTGACCGTCTGGTAGCTCTCCGGCTTGATCTCGGCCAGAAGGGCCGAGCTATCGACCCCGCCTTCGCCCCCGGCAGCGGCAGGCGTGTCCTCGATCACCGGCGCCTCGACCCCCAGCTTCTCGGCGATGCGCTTGGTCAGCGTGCGGAATTCCATCTCGGCCAGAAACGCCATCAGCGCCTCGGGGTCCGGCTCGCGGACGTCGAGTGTTTCCAGCGGCTCCAGATCAGGCGTGTTCTGGTCCAGCGTCACCAATTGCCGCGACAGCCGGATCTGGTCGGCCTTCTCGATCAGCACCTCGCGGCGCTTGGGCTGCTTGATTTCTTCGGCGCGGGCCAGAAGCGTGTCGAGATCGCCATATTCCTGGATCAAAAGTGCCGCCGTCTTCACCCCGATCCCCGGCGCCCCCGGAATATTGTCGACCGAATCCCCCGCCAGGGCCTGCACGTCGATCACCCGATCCGGCCCGACCCCGAACTTGGCCTCGACCTCCTCCACGCCGATGCGGTTGTTCTTCATCGCGTCGAACATCTCGACCCCGCCGCCGACCAGCTGCATCAGGTCCTTGTCCGAAGAAATGATCGTCACCCGCCCCCCGGCCTCGCGCGCCTGCCGCGCATAGGTGGCGATGATGTCGTCGGCCTCGTAGCCTTCCTTCTCGATACAGGCGATGTTGAAGGCGCGGGTGGCCTCGCGGGTCAGCGGCATCTGTGGTCGCAGATCCTCGGGCATCTCGTCGCGATTGGCCTTGTAGAGATCGTAAAGGTCGTTGCGGAACGTGTGCGAGCCCTTGTCGAAGACCACCGCGACATGGGTGGGCGCGTCCGGCCCCTTGTTGTCCTCGACCATCTTGAAGATCATGTTGCAAAAGCCCGACACCGCGCCAATCGGCAGCCCGTCGGATTTGCGCGTCAAGGGTGGCAGCGCGTGGAAGGCGCGGAAGATGAAGGCCGAACCGTCGATCAGGTGCAGATGGTGGCCCTTGCCGAATGCGTTGCCCATGCGAATCTCCCTTTGGCTCTTTATCGCCGAGTGCTATCCCCTTGGCCATCCCAACTTGGCCGTATGCGAGGGGCTCATGACACAGGACGACATCATCCGCGTCTCGACCGAAGCCCTGGCCGGGCAACCGGGCCTGAAGGCGCTGTTCCTGGGCGGCAGTTTCGGGGCAGGGCTGACGGACGCGTTCTCCGATGTCGATCTGGTTGCGGTCGTGGAGCCGGAGGCGGCCGAGGCGCTGGCCTCGCACTGGACTGGGGCCGTGGGAAAGATCGATCCGGTGGTGCACGAGATGCGGCGGCCGGCCGGTGTGCTGTTGGTCAATCTGGTCACCGAAAGCTGGCAAAGGGCCGATCTGCACCTGCGGGCGTCCATGAACGGGTCGGGCTACGGCCAGGACGGGCTGCGGGTGCTGTTCGATCCCGATGGACTTCACGCGACGCTGCCCGCCACCGAACCGGCGCGCGACCCCAAGGCGCGGCTGGAGGCGATCGTGCGCGAGTTCCTGCGCATCCTCGGGCTGACCGCGGTCGGACTGGGGCGGGGCGAACTGGTGGTGACGGCGAGCGGTGTCTTCCACTTGCAAAGCCAGCTGATCGCGTTGTTCGCTCTCAGGACCGGGGGGGCCTATCAGGGGGGTGCGCTGCATCTGTCGCGTCTGGTGAGTGCCGAGCAGTTGCAGGTCCTGGCCGGGCTGCCCGCGCCCGTCGCCGAGCGCGAGGCGGTCATCGTGGCCAATCTTGCCTATGCGCGGGCCTTCCTGCCCGAAGCGCGGGCGTTTGCCACAGAGATCGGCGCGGCCTGGCCCGGGGCCTTAGCCGATGCCACGTTCCGGGCGCTGGCCGAACGGGTCGATCCGAGGTTTGGGGAGCTGGCAGGGTTTTGAGGGGCGCTCAGTGCGCGTCGTCGTGGGTGCCGGGCTTGAGGACGAATTTCTTGTCGCAATAGCCGCACTCGACATAGCCGACCTTGGGATCGATCTGCAGCCAGACGCGGGGATGGCCGAGGGCGCCGCCGTCGCAGGCGATGCGGGTCTTCGTCACTTCTTCGGTTTCGGGGGCTTCGATGGTCATGGAGCTTGTCCGTTTGCCTATGCTTGAGCGCCATGATAGCGATCCGGGCCCGGGCGGCAAGATGTGAGCGAGGACCTGATGCCGGAAAATGCCATCGAATTGAGAGGCCTGTCCAAGACCTATGCCGCGCAAGGCTCGGACGGGCCGAAACAGGCTCTGAAGGGACTGGATCTGGATATCCCGGCGGGCTCGATCTTCGGGCTGCTGGGGCCGAACGGGGCGGGGAAGTCGACGACGATCAACATCATGGCGGGGCTGACCAACAAGACCTCCGGGACGGTGCGCATCTGGGGCTTCGATCAGGACGTGAACCCGCGCCAGTCGCGGGCCTCGATCGGGGTAGTGCCGCAGGAACTGAACCTCGATCCGTTCTTCACGCCCCGGGCGGCGCTGGAGGTGCAGGCGGGGCTCTACGGCGTGCCGAAGGCGAAACGACGGACCGATGCGATCCTGGCCGCTGTCGGGCTGGCCGACAAGGCGACTGCCTATGCGCGCACCCTGTCGGGTGGGATGCGGCGGCGGCTTCTGATCGCCAAGGCGCTGGTGCATGCCCCGCAGGTTCTGGTGCTGGACGAGCCGACGGCGGGGGTGGATATCGAGCTTCGCCAGATGCTGTGGGCTTATGTGCGCGAGTTGAACGACGCGGGCACGACGATCATCCTGACCACGCATTACCTCGAAGAGGCCGAAGAGATGTGCGACCGGATCGCCATCATCAACCATGGCGAACTGGTGGCCTGTGACGAGACCGCCAATCTGGTAGCGCGGCTCGATGCCAAGACGCTGGTGGTGGTACCCCAGGGCGAGGCTGAAATGCCGGGACCGATGGACGGGGTCGGGATCGAGAAACGCCGCGACGGCGCACTGGCGTTTTCCTACCGGCGGGGGCAGACCTCGGCCGAGGCGGTGCTGGACCATATCCGGGCGGCGGGGATCCGGATTTCGGATGTGGCGACCGAGGAGCCGGACCTCGAAGACGTGTTCGTGGCGCTGACCGGGGCCATGGGCTGAGGGTCAGCCGGATAGTCTGAAACGGGTGATGCGGGTGAGCCCGAGGCTGCGGAGGGCGGCGGCGGCCTCGGCCCTTGCACCGGTGCCAGGGGCAAAGAGCAACGCGCGGGCCGAGCCGGTATGGGCGATGGCAAGGCCGATGGCCCCGGTACGGGCGGCGATCCGCTCGAGCGGATCGAGCGGGGCGAGGTCCCTGAGGGCCACGGTGCGGCGGGCGGATTCCGTGGCGAGGGCGGCGAGCGCCCCGGGGGTGGTGGCTTCCGGCCAGGCCGCCGCGAGATCGGCGATATCGGGGAAACGGCTGTCGGCGGGATCGGTGACGCAGGGCGGACCGAATAGGCCGCCGACTATGTCGAGCGGGAGCGGCGCCGGCAGGGGGGCGAGGCTGCGTCCCTCGCGCGATGCCCAGAGATGGCGGGCCGGGTGGGCCAGCATCAGGGGGTCGGTGGCGCCCTCGATGGCGGTGAGGCGGGCGGCGAGGGTTTCGGGCGGGACCTCGGAAAGACCGTGGAGCCGGGCGAGGCCGAGAAGTGTGGCGGTTGAAATGCCGAGACCGGCGCCGGGCGGGGCATGGCAGGTGATCGTGGTGCGACCGCGAAGCGGTGTGCGGGCCTGCCGCAGCAAGGCACGGATCAGGCGGGGAGGAACCGGGCACTGGCCGGAGGCGACATGCAGCGCGAAGGGGGCATTGGGGACATGGGCGACGCTGACGACAGGATCGGGGCAGGGCAGGGTGACCAGCGCCACGGGGCCGGAGGGGCCGAGGCGACCCTGGAGGAGTTCTCCGAAATGGCCGGGAACCGCGAGGGACCGTGTGTTTCGGGCGCTGATCATGGGCTCACTACACCTTTGCGGGGCGAGGGTGTACATGAGCGGACGGCAGGGACAAGGCGCGAAGGGGGTGGCATGGATGTAAACCTGGTGATTCTGGGATTTGGCTATGTCGCCAGGGCGCTGGTGCAGCATCTGGGCGACGGGGCCGAGATCACAGCCATTGTGCGGACCCGGCGGGAAGAGGAGGAGGCGGCGTTTCCCGGCATGCGGTTTCTCGACTGGTCCGAAGATGCGTCGGGGGATGCAGTCGCCGAGGTACTGGGACGGGCCAGCCATATCGTCTCGTCGGTGCCACCGGGCAAGGAAGGCGACGCGGCGCGAGAGCTTCTGGACCGGTTCCTGCCCGATCCGGTCCCGGCGCTGCGCTGGCTGGCGCTTCTGGGAACGACCGGGCCCTATGGCGACCGGGGCGGGGCCTGGGTGGACGAGACGGCGGAGATCTCGCCCGATCATGTGCGCGCCTCGCTGAGGGCGCGGCAGGAGCGGGACTGGCTGAGGCGGATGGACGGGCGGGGCTGGCCGGTGCATGTCTTCCGGCTGAGCGGGATCTATGGACCGGGACGCTCGGCGCTCGACCGGGTGCGCAAGGGGACGGCGCGGCGGATCGTGAAGGACGGCCAGGTCTTCTCGCGCATCCATGTGGAGGATATCGCCCGGGTGCTGGCCGCCTCCATGGCCCGGCCAATTCCGGGGGCGATCTACAATGTCGCTGATGACCGCCCGGCCCCGCCGCAGGACGTGATCGCCTTCGCTGCGACCCTGCTCGGCCTGCCGGTGCCCCCGGAAGAGCCCTTCGAGACGGCGGAAATGACCCCGATGGCGCGGAGTTTCTATGCCGATAACCGCCGGGTCTCGAACCGCAGGATCAAGGAGGAGCTTGGGGTCAGGCTCGCCTATCCGGACTATGAGGCGGGACTACGTGCCATTCTGGCCACGCAAGGCAAGGGCTGATGGTTTCGCGCCGGGACGGCTTGCGTGCCGGGGCGCTTTCGGTATTGTCGCCGGGCAGCGACAGAACGGGTGCGGATACGCGCCGGGACCAGAGGGGCAAGAGGGTGAGACCGCGAGTAATCGGCATGGGGCGTCACAAGTGTCTCGGAGGGCTGGCCCTGATGATGGTCTCGGCCGCACTCGCCGGCAGTGCCACGGCCCAGGACCGCAATCCGGGCTTCAACCTCTACGGCAATACCGGGCTGATCGACATGCCTTCGGGGCGGATGCAGCCTGACGGGCAGATCACCTGGAACATGGGCTATGCCGGCGGCACAAGGCGCGGGTCGATCAATTTCCAGATCCTGCCGAGGCTGGCGGGCACGGTGCGCTATTCCTCGATCAAGGATTTAGGCGGACCGGGGGACGATGCCGATGACCGGGGCTTTGACCTGCATTTCCAGGTCCTGAAGGAAACCGACTGGCTGCCGGATGTCACCATCGGTATCCACGACCTGACCGGCACCTCGCCCTATGGCGCGGAATATATCGCCGCCACCAAGTCCATCACCCCGGATTTCCGCATCACTGCCGGGCTCGGCTGGGGGCGGCTCGGGACCTATCAGGGCTTTTCGCTCGACGGGTCGGACAGCCGACCGGACCAGACCGATCCCAGCGGGCAGTTGCAGCTCGCTACCTTCTTTCGCGGCGAGGCGGCCCCCTTTGCCGGGATCGAATGGCAGACCCCGATCGACAAGCTGAGCCTGCAGGCGGAGTATTCCTCGGACGACTACGCGCGCGAAGAGGCCACTGGCCAGATCGAGCGCAGCTCGCCGTTCAATTTCGGCCTGACCTACCGGCCCTGGCGGGCGGTGCATCTGAAGGCCTTCTACATGCACGGGTCCGAGGTCGGCGTGCAGGTCACGCTGTCCGGCAACCCCTTCGAGCCGATAGCCCCTCAGGATCTCGGTACCGGTCCGGCGCCGATCAATCCCCGGCCTCAGGCGCTCAGGGACGCAACGGGCTGGGCGAAGAGCGGCGAGAATCGCGACAAGCTGCGCAAGGCCCTGGCCGAGGCGCTGGCGGCGGACGGGATCGGGATCGAGCAGCTCGCCATCACCGACCGCCGGGTCGATATCTACATCAACAACGGTCGCACGCGACGCGAACCGAAGGCCATCGGGCGCACCGCGCGGCTGCTGGCCGTCGCCATGCCGCCCTCGGTGGAGGTCTTCCGGATTACCCTGGTGCAAGGCGGGCTGCCGACCACGACGGTCGAGATCCGGCGCGACGATATCGAGGATCTGGTCGAGACCCCCGATGCCGGGATCGCGATGTGGCAGCGGGTGATGCTGAGCGACGCGGCGGCCTCCATCGACAGCGACACGGTCTGGGAACGCGATATCGGCCAGCGCTTCATCTGGTCCTTCAACCCGCGCATTCCCTTCAGCCTCTTCGATCCGAACGAGCCGATCCGGGCCGATGCGTCGCTCAATCTCGGTGCCTCCTACCGGCTGACCAAGCATCTGAACCTGTCGGGTTCGGTCAACCGCTGGGTCGTCGGCACCGAGCAGAAGGAGACAAGCACCTCCACCAGTCCGCTGCCCCATGTGCGCAGCGACAGTTCGCTCTACTATTCGGGCCGCGATATCAAGCTGAACAATCTCGATCTGGAATATGTCACCAAGCTCACCCCGACCACCTATGGCAGGGTCACGGTGGGTCTTCTGGAACGGATGTTCGGCGGGGTGAGCGGCGAGGTCCTCTGGGCGCCGACGCGCCAGAACTGGGCGCTCGGGGCAGAACTGAACTACGTCAAGCAGCGCGATCCGTTCACCCCCTTCGGCTTCGAGGATTACGAGACCGCCACCGGCCATGCCTCGGTCTACTGGGATACCGGCTATAGCGGGATCGAGGCGCAGGTGGATGTCGGGCGCTATCTTGCCGGGGACTGGGGGGCAACCGTGACCCTTGGACGGCGCTTCACCAATGGCTGGGAGGTCAGCGCCTATGTGACCCGCACCGATGTCTCGGTCGAGGATTTCGGCAAGGGCTCCTATTCGAAGGGCGTCAACCTGACCATGCCGCTCCGCTGGGGCCTGCCTTACGAGAGCAAATCCCAAGCCTCGATCAATCTCGGCTCGATCTCGTCGGATGGCGGATCGCGGCTCCGGGTCGGCGGGCGGCTCTATGACCGTATCCGCGATCTCGACGAGCAGAGCCTCTACGAAGACTGGAGCACCTTCTGGCAATGAGACACGCAGCGGCATTTCTGACGCTCTGCCTGGCCTTGGGCGCCTGCGGCTCGGGCGGGATCAACCCGATCGTCAAGGATAGTTTCCAGCGGTTGAACCCGTTCGGCGGCAGCACGGAAGCGGCGGGCGACGCACCGGCCCGCCCGCCGACGCGGCTGACCCGCGCGGCGGTAGAGCGGTCGGGCGTGGCGATGATCCGGGCGAGCCTGCTGTCGGAAGAGGGCAAGTTCCTTTTCGCCGGGGTGGCGCTCAATGACGGCCGTGTCACCTTCTCGACCCAGGCGCAGCAGCAAATCACCCTGCAGGGCACGCGGATCACCGGCACGCGCGGACTGGGCTATGACCTGCTGGCGCATCAGACCGAAGGCCGCGACCCGCTGGTCACGCCCACCCCACCCGATAGCTGGCCGACGCGGATCACCAGGGTCTACACCCTGCCCGGCGGCGACAGCCCCGAGGGCAGGCAGCTGGTCTTCGACTGCACGATCACCCGCGAGGGTCCGGCGTCGCTGACCATCGTGGAGCGCGCCCATCGCGGTATCCAGTTCTCCGAGACCTGCAAGGGCACCGGACCCGAGACGGGGCAGGAGATCGAGAACCTCTATCTGGCCGATGCCCGCACCGGCTTCGTCTGGCGCTCGATCCAGTGGATCGGCCCGCGCATGGGCAATGTCGATCTGGAGATCATCGAGCCCTATACCGGGCGTTAGGACCGGCCCGGTTTTCCCGGAACCGGTGCCCTTCTCCCGCTTTGCCCGTCAGGCCCGGACCGCCCCCCTGCCTCTGTCAGGGGCAAGCAATCGTATATGCCTGCTTCAAACCAGCCAACCGGACGAGCGTCTCACACGCGCTCGCCGCCAATCTCGCCCACCTAAACCCCCGCAACCCCCATCCCACGCCGCTCCACCCTTGCACGGTGCGACCAGCACCGGGCCGCTATGATGTGACTGCGCCATAAAGTGGTCCGCAGAGGGTCCTGGAAAGCGCCCACCCGAGGGCGGCCTTGGCCTTCATCTCGGAGCTCGGGTATCGAGAGGTCGGTATCAGGAATGGCCGGAGCAAGGTGTGATCGGAGAATTGAATCTCCGGTCTGGTTGGCAGGTTCGAGAATGCCAGATGCGACCTCCCTCCCGTCAGGGGTGGGGGTGAATGTTTAGGTCACAAACGGAGGGGCACCGGGTCCAGTTCACGGGTTATGGCGACGCTGGGTTGCGCTGGGCGGGTGCCCTGCAACCCCCGAGGTCGCCATGCGGATGACCTACCGCGCCACCGGCTGCGCCGTCTCGACCAGCCGGGCGAAGTACGAGGCGCCGAAAGGGGCGGCCTCGTCGTTGAAATCGTATTCCGGGTGATGCAGGAACGCGCTGTCGCCATTGCCGAGAAAGGCGTAGTTCCCTGGCCGCGCCTCCAGCATGTAGGCGAAATCCTCCGCCGCCATTACCGGAGACGTGGCGCTGTTGACATTCTCCGACCCCAGCAACTCCGTCGCCACTCCGACGGCGAATCTGGTCTCGTCCGCCGTGTTGACGGTGACCGGATAGCCGAAACTGTAATCCACCTCGACCTCCGCCCCGAACCCGGCGCTGGCGGCCTTGGCCACCACCTCGATCCGGTCGGCGATATCACGGCGCACGGCGTCGTTCAGCGTCCGCACCGTACCCGAGATCAGCGCCTCGGAGGGAATGACGTTATAGGTGTTCCCGGCCACGATCCGCGTCACCGAGACCACCGCCGCCTCGCCCGGGTCCACCATCCGCGACGGGATCAGGTGCAGCGCCTGCACGATACCGGAGGCCACCGTCACCACATCGTTCGACTTGTGCGGCTGGGCAGCATGCGACCCCTTGCCTGTCACCCTTATATCGAACTGATCCGCCGCCGCCATGATCGGCCCGGACGTCGTCTGCATCTGCCCGACCCGCAGTCCCGGCCAGTTGTGCAGCGCATAGACCTCGCCGATCCCGAATCGGTCCATCATGCCGTCGGCCACCATCGCGCGCCCGCCGCCGCCGCCCTCTTCGGCGGGTTGGAAGATCAGCGCCACCGAGCCGGAGAAATTCCGCGTCTCCGCCAGATACCGCGCCGCGCCCAGCAGCATGGTCGTGTGCCCGTCATGGCCGCAGGCATGCATCTTGCCGGGGTGTTGTGACTTGTGAGGCAGATCGCGCGCCTCCTCGATCGGCAGCGCGTCCATATCCGCCCTCAGCCCGATCACCGGCCCGTCGCCCTGGCCCCGGATGATCCCCACGAGCCCCGTCCGCCCGATCCCGCTCACCACCTCGTCCACCCCGAATTCCCGCAGCCGCGCGGCCACAAAGGCCGCCGTTTCGACCGTGTCGAAGCCCAGTTCCGGGTGAGCATGGAGATGGCGCCGCCAGGCCTTCATGTCCTCGGCGAATTCGGCAATGCGGTTGATGACGGGCATGGGCGGCTCCTCGGGGGGCTGTCTCGGGGCTTGGACCGCGGCCGCTGGGGCGCTGGCCATCCGGACGCGCCTTTCTATCAGACAGATCCGGGACGCCAAGGTCAATCATTGGCTTTTCTCTTCGCCGCGGACAGGGTACCGATCCTGCCATGACCGACGACACGCTCATTCACGATCCCAAGGGCGGCCTGCCGCGCCTTCTGGAGATCATGCGCCGCCTCCGTGACCCCGAAACCGGCTGTCCGTGGGATATCGAACAGGATTTCGCCTCCATCGCGCCCTACACGATCGAGGAGGCTCATGAAGTTGCCGACGCCATCGACCGCGCGGCTTGGGACGAGCTGGAAGGCGAGTTGGGGGACCTCCTCTTGCAGGTGGTCTATCACGCCCAGATGGGGGCCGAGCGGGGGCTTTTCGATTTCGCCTCGGTGACGGACGCGATTTCCGACAAGATGATCCGCCACCATCCCCATGTCTTCGATACGGAGAGCCGCGACAAGTCGGCCGAGGACCAGACCCGGGACTGGGAACGGATCAAGGCCGCCGAACGCGGCCAGACCGGCCCCGCGCGCACTCTGGACGGCGTCGCCCTCGGCCTGCCGGCGCTGACCCGGGCGCTGAAGCTGCAGAACCGGGCGGCGCGGGTCGGGTTCGACTGGCCCACGACCGACAAGGTCATCGCCAAGATCGCCGAGGAGGCGGCCGAGCTGGTCGAGGCGCGTGGAAGCCTCTCCGAGGCCGCGATCGAAGAGGAATTCGGCGATCTGCTCTTCGTCATCGCCAATCTCGCTCGGCATCTGAAGATCGATCCCGAGGCGGCTTTGCGCGGGGCCAATGCCAAGTTCACCCGCCGCTTCGGCGCCGTCGAGGCGGCGCTGGCGGCAAGGAGCAAGACCCCTTCTCAGTCCGATCTGGCGGAAATGGATGCGCTCTGGGACGCGATCAAGCGCGAAGAAGGCTAGATGTGAGCATCGTCCAAGATTTCCGGGTCACGAACGATGCTCTGATACCAAACGCCCGATGACCTGACTTGATTTCTGGGATTCCCTCCCTGTCGAAACTGTGACGCAATGGCGGCCTGCGCAGAGGAGGCAGAAATGGGCCGGGCGGTGGAGATTACGCGCAGGGATATGACGGCGCAGGCGTTGCGCGAGAAGGCCGGGCGCATCAAGGGCGGGCGTGTCGTGCGGCGGATGCTTGCGATTGCGCTCGTGCTGGAGGGCGCGGATCGCAAGACGTCCGCGGAGAGTTGCGGAATGGATCGGCAAACGCTCCGGGACTGGGTGCACCGCTCCAATGAAGCGGGGGTCGGGGGCCTTTTCGACCGGGCGGGCGGCGGCCCCAGGCCGCGACTTTCGCCCGAGCAGCAGGCGCAGTTCGTGTCCTGGGTGGAAGAGGGTCCCGACCCGGCGCGTGACGGTGTCGTGCGCTGGCGCTGCATCGACCTGCAGGCCCGCATCGAAGCGCAGTTCGGCGTGAAGCTGCACGAGCGCACGATCGGCAAGCATCTGGCTAGAGCAAAATCGTTTCAGACTGTCCCAGTCTGAAAAAGAATTTTGGTCCAGAGACGTAGGCTAGAGCAAAACGCCGCGCCTGGCGTGATCCAGGGGAATGGTGCGCGTCCGGTCGGGGTTCGAAGAAGAGCGGAACATCCCTTTTCCCGCCCGCCCCCGCTTTCATGTCTCCAGCAGCAGTCGCAGGCGCGTCCGTGCCTCTTCGGGGCGAAACCCGAAATCGGGATGGCTCCGGCCCCGCTTCCGCCGAATACTCAGCCATTTCAATAGGATACGCGCCCTGAGAAGCGCGTTTAGCACCTCGGCATCCGCGATCTCTCCATACCCTTCGGCAAAGGCGGCGTGGCTGTCGGCCTGCACACCGCCCGGTCCGAGCCTGCCGGGCGCATGGGGAAACATCAGGTCGAAGATCAGGAAATCGGCGATATCGGCAATGGCATTGCGCGTCCCTGCATAGCCGAAATCGATGCCGCAGGTCCGGTCCGTGCCGAGAAGCAGGTTATGGGCCGAGTAATCCCCGTGGCTGGACACGCTCAGAACCGGTGCGGCGCGAAACGGTTGCAACTGACGCCTGACCGCCGCGACCAGCGCCGCGACCTCGCCCGGCTCGGCAAGGGCGGGATAGGCGCGAGGGTTTTCCCGGCATTGGCGCGCGATCTCGCCGAGCACCCATTTCGGACGGAAGACACCGGCCTCGGGCGGTTCGGACCGGTGCAGCATCCCCAGCCAGCGCCCGGCGCGGCGGAAGGCGTCGCAGCGGGTTGCGGGGTCGGGACCGGTCAGGAAGAAGCGGCTTGCCATCACCCCGTCGAACCGCGACATCACGAAGCCCCGGCCCGATGCGGCGCGGAAGAGCGGCACCGGCACGGTAAAGGGCCCCGTGGCGCCAAAGACCCCCGCGATCCGCTTGAGCCCCGCATGGTCCCGGCCGAGCGGGTCGCCCTCCCTGGCGGTGTGGAGCTTCAGGACGAAATCGGCCTCGCGGGTTTCGGCGAGATAGACCAGTCGCGCGCCTAGCGGCTCCTGCCGCGCCGAAAGCAGCCGCAGCCGCGCCCGGCCCTGAAAGCCTCCCGCAGTACGGAATTCCGCCAAAAGCCGCGCAGCCTGGGTCCGGTGACGCGGGGCGCGGACGATGGAAAGGAGGGACGAGCGGCGGGGCATGGCGGCAGAATAGGGCTGCGCGCGCGGAAGTCACGCGCTGCGGGTTCAGCGCGCCCCGATCCTCTGCGCCTCGGCAAGGATGGTCCGGTAGCGCTGGGACGAGGGCGGATGGGTGGACAGAAAGGCGCTCGATCCGGTCTCGGAGCGGGTGAAGGGCGCAGCACCCTTGACCGGGTCATAGCCCGCGCGGGCGGCAATTCGGACGGCCAGCATGTCGGCCTCCAACTCGTAATCCTTCGAGAAGGCCCGCCCGCCGAGGAAACCACCGATATTCGCCGCCGTCTGTACCGAGGCATCGCTCACCTGGCCGGTCGCCGACAGGAGCCCGCCAAGCAGCAGCGCGCCGATCTGCTGGTTGGCCGAGCTCTGATAGATATGCCGCGCGATCTGGTGCCCGGCCTCATGCCCGAGGATGAAGGCCACCTCGTCGTCATTCTGCAGGCTTCTGAGCAATGCCAGGGTAAAGGTCACCCGGGGGCGGCCGGTCTCTTCGAGGGTCTGAAAGGCGTTCTCGCCGAGGCGCGGATCGTCGGTGATCACGAAGCGGAAATCGCAACCCCGGGCCGGGAAATCCGGATTGCGCTCGCGGCAATAGCTTTCGGCTACTGGTTCGACCCGGGCGACGGCACGGCTGAACGAAGCCTGAGCTGCGGCCGGGGACCGGGCGATCCGCGGCGCGGTGTCGGCGCGGCCCTGGGGCGGCGGGTTGGAGGTGATGATAGCCGGCGCGGGGGCGCAGGCCGCCACGGAAGCCGCCAGGACAAGACCCAGAAACCGACCGATCATGTTCGCATACTCCCGTGTGTGTCTCCGACGCGATCCGATCCCCCCGCCACCGAGGAAGTCCCGATTTTCGCGATGCCGCGACCTCGGATCAACTCAAATCTCGCGACCGCATGTTTCAGCCCACCCTTGGTCGCGTTGCGGCAAGGGCCATGAACCTGTTAAACCCCGGGTCCACGGCCGAAACCGTTTCGCACCGTCCTTTCAGAAAGCGATCCCATGTCCATCCCTTTTACCCTCACTGGCATCGACCATGTCGTCTTCCTCGTCGACGACATGCCGAAGGCGCTCGACTTCTACCACAAGGTGCTCGGCTGCACCGAAGGCTATGTCTACCCCGCGCTCGGGATGGAGCAGGTCTGGTGCGGCGCGTCTCTGATCGTCCTGTGGGACACCACCCATCCGGGCGCGAAGGATGCGGTGCCGCCGGTCAAGGGCGGGCGCAATGTCGATCATGTCTGCATCGCCACCTCGCCCTTCGATCACGAAAGGATGCGGGCGCATCTCGAACGGCACGGGGTCGCCATCGAGCGCGAGGCCATGCATGGCGGCGCCCGCGGCATGGGGCATTCCTTCTATATCCGCGATCCGTTCGGCAACAAGCTCGAGATCAAGGGCCCGGCGGAATATCCCGACGGTCGCGCGGCGTCCTGAAATCCACGGAACGGACCTGTCCGCGACGATCCGGACCAGAACCGGGCACATGCCTTTCGCCCATCCCGCGACGAGCGGACCGGACTGCCGTTCCCGTTTCAGTGAAAGGCACGGGCGTCAGCGTCCTCTTGCCCGGGAGACCGGTGGTTCGAGCCGTGACGCCCAGAGAAAGGCGCGGTCGGAGAACCGTTACCGCGGCTTGGCGAAAATCTGGATACCGTAGACGCGGCTTCCGGACTTGATCCCGGCCACGCCGATCTGGGTGTATTTTCGTGCCAGGATGTTGCGGCGGTGTCCGCTCGATCCCATCCACTGGCTTACCAGCCCGGCGGCGATCTGCGCATCCGAGCCGCGTGCCGAGGCCATGGCGATATTCTCGCCCACCGCCCGCCAACGATAGCCGAAGGCCCGCACCCGCTGCCCCGGATCGCGCCCATCCAGCGCGTGGCTGAGCTTGCCAGCTGCCGCCAGCCGCCTCGCATAATCCTCCGCGGCCCGCATCAGCGCCTGACTGGCGGACAAGGACGGCAGGCCGGCCGAATGGCGCGTGGCATTGGTTTGGGCGAGAATCTGCGCACCGAGCGCGCCGGATGCGGTCACCGCCCCGGCCGGGAAGGCGGCGGTCATACCAGCGGGCAGGGCGCTCAACGCCACCAGCATCCCGGGGGTCCGGATCAGGAAGTCTCTGCGTTTCATAGGCAATTTCACCGTCGTGGGGGACAGGATCGCTGCAGTATCTTCAGCAATTGTGGCAAAGATTTGCTCCGGACGCAAAGACCCGCCCTGGCGGGATTGCAGGCACAGGGCACCAGATCGTCCCACCACCTGTCGCCCCAGGGCTATCGCATATGAAAGTATTGCGTCTCTTTCGCATTCACTTTGCCCGCCCTGATCCTGCACCTTCCGGAAACCTGCCCTGCCGAGACTTCGAAATGAGGGCCAAGCCCGACCCAGGGTGGGCGCTGTCCGGACCCCTCTGCGGACCACTTTATGGCGCAGTCACTTCCGAGCGGGCCGCTCTCAGCATGTGTCGGCAACGCGCCCGCCCCTCGGATGGGTCGGGCTTGGCCCGGTGCTGGTCGCACCGTGCGGGTGTGGAGCGGGGAGAAATGGGGACGGCGGGGCTATGGATTTGGGGCGGGATTGGGGGTTGGCTCGAATGGAGGAAACCGAACCTCAGGCGGGTTTCCCATGACAGGTGACCCAAATGCAATTGCCCACCACCTGTCGCCCCACCGCCGACCGCCGGATCACCCTGCTGGTTCGATCACGCGGCTTCGTCCCGCCACGGGTTTGGGTTTCGGCCGCGTCAGCCCCTCGAGCACTTCGAGTGGCCCCGGCACCGCCACCGGATTACCCTTGCGCGGCGTGGCATAAACCTGCTTGGTCGCCTCGACGATCAGCACCCCGGCCAGCATCTGCCAGTCCAGCCCGCGCCCGATCCGTTCCCACATCCGCGCCGATTTCAGCCAGTAATTCCTGTGGCTGGGCGGGCTGTAGAGCGCCGCCGCATGGCGCTCGGGCAGGAATTTGTGCCGCTTCAGCAGCGCTTCGACCTGGCTGGTGCTGTAGGGCCTCCCATATCCGAAGGGCGTGGCATCCCGTCTGGCCCAGATGCCCGAACGGTTCGGCACGATGAAGGCCACCAGTCCACCGGGGCTGAGCACCCGATAGATCTCCTCCAGCAATTCGTCGGCGCGCGAACAGGTCTCGAGCCCGTGGGCCACGATCATCCGGTCGACCGATCCGGCCTCCAGCGGCCAGAGGGTTTCCTCGACCATCACCGACAGGTTCGGCTCTCCCATCGGCCAGGGCATGACGCCCTGCGGTCCCGGCATCAGGTTCAGGACCTTGGCGGTCTTGCCGAGAAACGGCCGCAGCACCGGGGCGGCAAAGCCGTAGCCGGCGATGACGAGCCCCTCGGTTTCGGGCCAGAGCCGCAGCATGGCCTCCTGCAAAACCCGTTGCACCGACCGGCCAAGTTTGGTCCGATAGTAGAAGGCGCGCAGATCCACTACGTCCAGATGCACTGAAAGGCCCTTTCCATGCCGTTAGAGATCGTCACCATTCCCTGCCTGTCCGACAATTACGCCTATCTTATGCGCGATGCGGCCACAGGCAAGGTCGCCGTCGTCGATGTGCCGGAAGCCGCCCCGATTCTGCGCGAGATCGAGGCGCGCGGCTGGACCCCCGACCTGATCCTGATCACCCACCACCATGCCGACCATATCCAGGGTGTGGCCGAACTGGTCGGGAAGACCGGCGCGAAAACCGTCGGTAACGCCGCCGATGCGCACCGCCTGCCGCCGCTCGACCTTGCCCTGTCGGATGGCGATATCGTCCGGATCGGTGACAGCGAGGGGGTGATGTTCGACGTCTCCGGCCACACGATCGGCCATGTCGCCTTCCATTTCCCGGGTTCCGCGGCGGTCTTCACCGCCGACAGCCTGATGGCGCTCGGCTGCGGCCGGGTCTTCGAGGGCAGCTTCCCGCAGATGTGGGAAAGCCTGTCGAAACTCGCCGCCCTGCCGCCCGAGACCATTGTCTATTCCGGCCATGAATACACAGCCTCGAACGCCAGGTTCGCGCTCAGCGTCGATCCTGACAACCCCGCGCTGCAACGCCGGGCCGAGGATGTCGCCGCCAGACGCGCCCGGGGCGAGCCGACCGTGCCCTCGCGACTGGCCGAGGAACTGGCGACCAATCCCTTCCTCCGCGCCTCCGACCCCGCTCTGAAAGCCGCGCTTGGGATGGCCGACGCGGCGGATGCCGAGGTCTTTGCCGAAATCCGCCAGCGAAAAGACCGTTTCTGAACCAGCGCACGGTGCCGTCACCATTTCGTCACTGCGCAAAATTCGGACCTAGCTGCCTGATTTTTCAGCACAAACGTGCGAGGTCCCGAGGAAAGAAACAAAATGTCCTTGAAGCGCCCTCAAATAACCCGAAATTATGGGTTATACTCATATCGTAAGCACGCTTCCGGCCCGACCGGCGGCGGGGAACGACAAGGGAACGGGTAATGCCTTCATTTTCGAGTTCACTGGAATCTGCAATTCATGACGCGCTTGGCCTGGCCAACGAGCGCCATCATGAGTTGGCGACGCTCGAACATCTCTTGCTGGCGCTGGTTGACGAACCGGACGCAGCGCGGGTGATGAAGGCCTGTTCGGTCGATCTGGAAAAGCTGCGGGCGGTGCTGATCAAGTTCCTCGACGAGGAACTGGAAAGCCTCGTCTCCGATATCGAAGGCTCCGAAGCGGCCCCCACCACCGGCTTCCAGCGGGTGATCCAGAGGGCGGCTATCCATGTGCAAAGCTCGGGCCGAACCGAAGTCACCGGCGCCAACGTGCTGGTCGCCATCTTCGCCGAGCGTGAGAGCCATGCCGCCTATTTCCTGCAGGAGCAGGACATGACCCGCTATGACGCGGTCAATTTTATCAGCCATGGCGTCGCCAAGGATCCTGCCTTTGGCGAAAGCCGTCCCGTTCAGGGAGCAGAACAGGTGGAAGAGCCGACGGAAACCACACGCGCCTCCGACAAGGAGGCCGACGAGAGCGCGCTGTCGAAATACTGCGTCGATCTCAATGCCAAGTCGCGGTCCGGCAATGTCGATCCGCTGATCGGCCGCGAGAACGAGGTCGAGCGCTGCATCCAGGTGCTCTGCCGCCGCCGCAAGAACAACCCGCTCCTGGTCGGTGATCCTGGCGTGGGCAAGACGGCGATTGCCGAGGGCCTTGCCCGCAAGATCGTCGACGAGGAAACGCCTGAGGTCCTATCCGAAACCACGATCTTCTCGCTCGACATGGGGGCGCTCTTGGCCGGGACCCGCTATCGCGGCGATTTCGAGGAGCGGCTGAAGGCTGTGGTCAAGGAACTGGAAGACCATCCCGATGCGATCCTTTTCATCGACGAAATCCATACGGTGATCGGTGCCGGAGCGACCAGCGGAGGGGCGATGGATGCCTCGAACCTGCTGAAACCGGCGTTGCAGGGCGGCAAGCTGCGCTGCATGGGCTCGACCACCTACAAGGAATTCCGCCAGCATTTCGAAAAGGATCGGGCGCTGAGCCGCCGGTTCCAGAAGATCGACGTCAACGAGCCGTCGGTGGATGACACCGTGAAGATCCTCAAGGGCCTGAAGCCCTATTTCGAGGAACATCACGACATCCGCTACACCAACGAGGCGATCAAGTCGGCGGTCGATCTGTCAGCCCGCTACATCCACGACCGCAAGCTGCCCGACAAGGCCATCGACGTCATCGACGAGGCCGGGGCGGCGCAGCATCTGTTGCCCGACAGCCGGCGGCGCAAGACCATCGGCGCCAAGGATATCGAAGCCGTGGTCGCCAAGATTGCCCGCATTCCGCCAAAGAACGTCTCCAAGGGCGATGCCGAGGTGCTGCAGGATCTCGAACGCTCGCTGAAGCGGGTGGTCTTCGGGCAGGACGCGGCCATCGAGGCGCTGGCCTCGGCGATCAAGCTATCGCGCGCGGGTCTTCGCGAGCCTGAAAAGCCCATCGGCAACTACTTGTTCGCCGGGCCGACCGGCGTCGGCAAGACCGAGGTCGCCAAGCAATTGGCCGATACGCTGGGCGTGGAACTGCTGCGCTTCGATATGTCGGAATACATGGAGAAACATGCGGTTTCGCGGCTGATCGGTGCGCCCCCGGGCTATGTCGGCTTCGATCAGGGCGGGCTTCTGACCGACGGGGTGGACCAGCATCCGCATTGTGTGCTGTTGCTCGACGAGATCGAGAAGGCGCATCCGGATGTCTACAATATCCTTCTGCAGGTCATGGACCACGGCAAGCTGACCGACCATAACGGCCGGACGGTGGATTTCCGCAACGTGGTTCTCATCATGACCTCGAATGCAGGCGCGTCCGAGCTGGAAAAGAACGCCATCGGATTCGGCTCGACCACGCGCGAGGGCGAGGACATGGCCGCCATCGAAAAGCAGTTCACACCGGAATTCCGCAACCGCCTCGACGCGGTGATCTCCTTCGGGGCGCTGCCGAAAGAGGTGATCCTGCAGGTGGTCGAGAAGTTCGTCCTGCAGCTCGAGGCGCAGCTGATGGACCGGAACGTGTCGATCGAACTGACCCGCGCCGCCGCCGAATGGCTGGCCGACAAGGGTTATGACGACCGGATGGGCGCTCGGCCCCTGGCCCGGGTAATCCAGGAACACATCAAGAAGCCGCTGGCCAACGAGCTGCTGTTCGGCAAGCTGACCAAGGGCGGGCTGGTGAAGGTCGGGGTGAAGGACGGCAAGATCGATCTGAGGATCGAGGAGCCGGGCAAACCGCAACTGACCACCAAGCGGCCTCCACTGCTGACGGCGGAATAGCCGGGGCCGCCCCCAACAGACGCCGCCAACCCCCCACCCGCCCCGCTCACCCCCTGTGCGCGGGGCGACCAGGCCCGGGCCGTGCCCACCCGAGGGCGGGTTTGGCCTTTGTCTTGGAACTTGGGAATTGGGAGGCGGGGACAGACAGGCGATTGCCCTGTCTGCCCGGCGACGGGGGAAGGGGAAGCGCCAGGGGCGATACCGACCCAGGGCGGCCAATTTCGCCATCGGATACGTTCCGGACTTGAACCTTCCATATCAGCCGGTAGCCTGACCAACGCGCACGAGGCACCGGCGGCCAAGACCGCCCAGCGTGGCGACACGAAGGGCATCGGCGGGGCATCCCCGTCGGATCGATACGAGCCGGGCATACATCGCACAACCGCGGCTGGGCGTTGCCCAGAGCCCGGGTTGTGCGGAACCGAGACGGGTTGGCCGCCGGTGTCTCCGTGCAGTTCTGGGGGACGATATGAATATCAAACAACTCGCCACCACCCTCGCCGCCGGTCTGGCCGATTGCGACTGGAATCCGGGCGCGCTGGAATCGCATCTGGAGCATCGTCTGCCCCCGAAACCTCGGGTGGCGACCGATCTCACTCGTGCCCTGATCGACAATTTCCCTCGGCCCTATGCGCCGGCACCCTGGCAGATCGCAACCTTCCTGCCGATGCACCCGGGCTTCGCGCGGCTCCACCGCGCCTGCCGAAAGCAACGCCACTGGCCTGATCCGGTGATCGCCCCGCCCGCAATGCGGCCGCTGCCGCCCTTTGCCCGGCTCGGCCTGCCGCAGTTGTCCACGCCGGGTCATCTCGCAGACTGGCTGATGCTGAGCGACGATCAGCTTGCCCGCTTCTCGGACCCGTTCGGGATGCATAATCACGACGACGAAACCCCGGTGAACCACTATTTCTGGCATCTTCACCCCAAACGCGCTGGCGGCGTCCGCCTGATCGAGGCCCCGAAACCGGTGTTGAAATCCCTCCAGCGCCGCATCCTCCACGACCTCCTCGCCCGCGTTCCGGTCCACGAGGCCGCCTTCGGCTTCGTGCAGGGGCGCAACTGCCTGCAGTCGGCCCAGCGCCATTGCGGCGAAGAGCTCGTCATCTCCTTCGACCTCCGAGACTTTTTCCCCTCTGTCCCCGCCGCGCGCATCCACGCGCTCTTCCGTTGCCTCGGCTATCCCCATGCCACCGCCCGCGCGCTGACCAACCTGACCACGCTTTCCACCCCGCCCCGCATCCTCGACCGTCTGCCCGCCGGGACCCGCGCCCTCTACCAGGCCCGCCACCTGCCCCAGGGCGCGCCGACCTCGCCGATGCTGGCCAATCTCTGCGCCTTCCGCCTCGACCGCAGGCTGGCCGGGCTGGCGCGGCGGCTGGAGGCGCATTATTCGCGCTATGCCGACGATCTGACCTTCTCGGGCGACGCCGAGGTAGCCCGTGCCATCCTGAAGACAGTGCCCGAGATCGTCCCCGGCGAAGGATTCTCGCTGAACCCGGCCAAGACGCGGGTGATGCGGGCCGGGACGCGGCAGGTGGTGACCGGACTGGTGGTCAACGAGACTCTCGGGACCGGGCGAAAGGAATTCGACCGGCTGAAGGCGGTGCTGCATCACTGTGCGAAGCAAAGTGACCGGCGGCTGGACGATCCGGGGTTCCGGGCCGAGATGAATGGCCGTATCGCCTGGGTCGAACAGGTCAGCCCGGGGCGCGGGCTGAGGCTGAGGCAACGTTTCGAGGCCGCGCTGGCTTCGTGACCCGCCTCAGCGCTCGGTGAGTTTCAGCTCGATCCGGCGGTTGCGCGCCAGTGCTTCGGGGGTGTCGCGCGGGTCGATGGGCTGATATTCCCCGAACCCGTTGGCCGAGAGGCGACCGGGCGGGATGCCCTCGAAATCCGACAGATACTTGACCACCGACAGGGCACGGGCCTGGCTGAGTTCCCAGTTGTCGGCAAAGGCGCCGCCGGTGATCGGGACGTTGTCGGTATGGCCGTCGACCTGCAGGATCCAGTTGAGACTGTCGGGGATCTCGTCGGCGATCTCCAGAATGACATTGGCGACCTGGGTCAGTTGCTCGCGGCCTTCAGGACCGAGATTTGCAGAGCCGCGGGCAAAAAGAACCTCGGACGAGAACACGAAGCGGTCGCCGACGATCTCGATATCGTCGCGGTCACCGAGGATTTCGCGGATGCGACCGAAGAATTCCGAGCGGTAGTTCTCCAGATTCGCCGCCTCGGCCTCCAGCCGCCGGCGCTCGCGCTCCTCCAGGTCGGCGCGGGCGCGTTCCTCGGCGGCGGCACGGGCAAGGGCGGTGTTCAGTTCCGAACCAAGGGTCTCGATCCGGATCTGGGCTTCCTCATCGGCGGCGCGGGCGGCGTCGAGCAGCCCCTGCAATGCGTTCAGCTGCTGGCGCAGTTCCGCCGTCTGCTCGTTCAACAGCGCCACCTGCCGCTGGGCCTCGGTGGAAATCTCCTGCTGTTCGGCCAGCCGCGCATTGGCGCTGGCCAGAAGTGCCGCCTGCGCCTCGGCCGCCGAAATATCCTGATCCCGGTTCGCCCGCAGCGCCGCCAGTTCCTCTTCCATCCCGGCCTGGGCGGCCTCGGCGGCGGCGAGCAGGGTCAGCGTGTCCTCGGCCCGTTTGCGCTCGGCCTCGAGATTGAGCGTCAGCGCGGTCAGTTCCGCATCGGCATTGACCAGCCGGGCGCGCAGCGCCTCGGCGGCGGCGGCTTCGGCGATGCGGGCCTGTTCGGCCGCACTCAGCGCCTCGGCCTCGGACCGCGCTTCGGCCAGTTCGGCCTGGGTCTCGGAGGCCTGCGAGCGCAGATCAGCGACCAGCGCCTCCAGCGCTTCGCGCCTTGCGGCGGCGAGACGCGCTTCCTCGGCAGAGGCATCGACCTCGCTGCGGGCCTGGGCGAGGGCGAGTTCCAGCGCCGCGTTACGGCTGAGCTGCTCGGCATTCTCACCGGCGAGGGCTTCCGCCTCCGCCATTGCCTGGTCGAGTGCCGCCTGGGTCTCGGCGGTCTCGTCGCGCGCGGCGGTCAGCGCGCTGTCGAGATCGGTGTTCTGGGCAATGAGCGAGGCGACCTGCTCTTCGAAAGAGGCGATCCGGGTGCGGGCGTCGTCCCTTTCCGAAGTCAGCGAGGCGATCAGCGCCTGCTGGGCCTGACTTTCGGCATTCAGATCGTCGAGCTGCGCGTTCAGCCCGCCAAGCTCGGTCTCCAGCTCGTCCGTGCGCCGCTGCTCCAGCCCCAGCGCGGTGGCAAGATTGGTCAGTTCCGAGGACAAAAGCCGCAACTCCTCGCCCTGGCTGCGGATTTCCTCATCCTGGGCGAGGATTTCAGCGTCCTGGGTGGTGATGGTTTCGCGCAGCACGAACTGCACGATCATGAAGACGGTGAGGACGAACATCAGCACCAGCAAAAGGGCCGTCATCGCATCGACGAAGCCGGGCCAGATATTGGCCTCGAACCGCGATCCCGATCTGCGTGACAGCGCCATGGGTCTACTGCTCCTGATGGATGGCGGCGCGGATGGTTTCGGTCAGAACGCCCAGATCCTTGCGCAGGTCGCCCACGGCATCCTGGCGGCCGGCGGCCATTTCCTCGAGGATTTTCAAAAGCTGCACGTCGATATTCCGCAGCCGCATCCGGGATTCTGCATCCAGCTGGCCCGCCGCGTCGCCCTGGTTCTCGAGATAATCCGCCGCGCGTTCCTGGGCCTCGGCGATCCGTTCCTGGCCCTCGATCAGTTTGGCCAGGACCGAACCGTCGATACTGCCGCCGCCCCCCGACGCCACCGCCGCTGGCTGGTTCTGCAATTGCTGCGCCAGTGCGCCCACGGCATCGGCGAGCCGCCCGAGCTTGATATCGGTCTCGACCCGTTTTTCCTCGCCGCGGAGCACGATTTCGCGCAAGGATTCCACCTGCCGGGAAGATTGCTCCACCAGCCGCGCCACGCCGCTCGAGGCTCCCGCGCCGCCCTCGTCGGAGACCAGCGAAATGCGGGTGATCGACGAGAGCCATTCTTCCAGTTCCGAATAGAACCGGTTCTGACCGTGACCGGCAAAGAGCTCCAGCAGCCCGACGATCAGCGACCCCGCGAGGCCAAGCAGCGACGAGGCGAAGGCAGTGCCCATGCCGCCGAGCTGTTCTTCCAGCCCCGACATCAGGTTGTCGAAGACATCCATCGCGGTCTGGCCTTCCTGGGGGGCCAGCGAGCGGATGGTGTCGACCACCGCCGGGACCGTGGTGGCGAGCCCGTAGAACGTGCCCAGAAGTCCGAGGAAAATCAGCAGGTTGATGATATACCGCGTGATATCCCGCGCCTCGTCCAGCCGCTGTGCGGCCGAATCGAGGATCGAGCGGGTCGAGGACGAAGTCAGCGATTTGCGCGAATCCGCGTCCCTCAGAAGCGCAGCCAGCGGCGCCAGGAGGCGCGGCGCGGCCGAGAATTCGTGCCCGGGGCGGTCCAGCGCGAACCCCTCAATCCAGTTGACCGACGAGGTCAGGGTGATGACCTGCCAGAAACAGGCCAGTACGCCGAAGACGAAGACGCCGAGGATCACCCCGTTGAGGTAGATATTGGCGAAGAAGATATCCCGGATCGACGCCGCCACCGCGAACGCGCCGACAATCACCACGGCGAGGATGATCAGCATTATCAATATCTGGCGGATCGGCTGCGAGAATTGCGGCTCTTTTTCACGGTCCATGAACATGCGTACTGTCGATCCTCAATGGCGCGAATTGTGCTTGTTTCCAAGCAGTTTACGCGGCGGCCACGCGATTTCCAAGGCGCGCGGCAACATGCGCGCGCGTAGTGACTTTTTGCAACACGGCTTCGCCGATATATTTGTAATTTACTAAAATCGCTACCATATTGCGGGTAAAGAAAAATTTTTCGAGGGACGTGTCACCATGCGGGAACTGATCGAATTGTCGCCTTTCGGCGCGCCGGCGCTGGCTCTACTGGTCTTCGCGATCATCCTGATCTTCATGATGGTCAAATCCGTGCCCCAGGGCGAGCAATGGACCATCGAGCGTTTCGGACGCTACACCCGGACCCTGAGACCCGGTCTCGGCTTCCTGATCCCGATCATGGACAAGGTCGGGGCCAAGATCAACATGATGGAAACCGTGCTCGACATCCATTCCCAGGAGGTGATCACCAAGGACAACGCCATGGTGGTGGCCGACGCGGTGGCCTTCTATCAGGTGATCGACGCGGCCAAGGCGGCCTATGAGGTGCGCGATCTGGAACGGGCGATTTCCAATCTCAGCCAGACCAATATTCGTGCCGTCATCGGCTCGATGGACCTTGATGAAAGCCTGTCGCACCGCGACCAGATCAACTCGCGGCTGCTGGCGGTGATCGACGATGCCTCGACGCCCTGGGGCGTGAAGGTGACCCGGGTCGAGATCAAGGACCTTGCCCCCTCGACCGAGATCACCGAAGCCATGGCGCGGCAGATGAAGGCCGAGCGCGAGAAACGGGCCGAGATCCTGACCGCAGAAGGTCTGAAGCAGTCCGCGATCCTGAAGGCCGAAGGCGAACGCGAGGCGCAGATCCGCGAGGCCGAGGGCCGGCGCGAGGCGGCGTTCCTCGACGCCGAGGCCCGCGAACGCTCGGCCCGGGCCGAGGCCGAGGCGACGCGGATGGTGTCCGAAGCCGTGGCCGCCGGGTCGGTGCAGGCGATCAACTATTTCGTGGCTCAGGAGTACACCAAGGCGCTGCGCGATGTGGCGGCGTCGCCGAATTCCAAGACCATCATGATACCGCTGGAGGCCTCCGGGCTGATGGGCTCGGTCGCCGGGATCGGTGACATCGTCAAGGCGGTGCGCGGAGAGGGCAGCTGATGGAAATGGAAAGCGTCGGTCTGTTCGACTGGATCGAGGGTCTGTCGCCCTGGTGGTGGGTGGCGCTCGGCATCGCCATCGGCGCCTTCGAGATGCTGACCATGTCCTTCTTCCTGATCTGGTGGGGGATCGCGGCGGTGGTCATGGCGATTCTGCTGGTCTTTCTGCCGGGGATGCCAGGCGAGATTCAGGTAGCGCTCTTTGCCGCCTTGTCGGTCGGACTGACCTTCCTTGGGCGGTCCTGGATCCTGAAATTCGGTGACGGAGCCGCGCCAGTGACGGGCCTGAATGAACGCTCGAGCGCGCTTGTCGGACGGCAGGCGCGGGTGGTCGAGGCGGCGGGCAATGGCGGCAAGGTCGAGGTCGACGGCATCCCGTGGCGGGCGCAGAGCGCCGAGGGCGCGATGCCGGCGCCCGGAAGCTATGTGGAGATCGCCGGGTCGGACGGCAACACGCTGAGCGTGCGCCCCGTGGCGGCCCCGGAGGTCACCGGCTGACCTGCGCTTGAGGGGTGGTGCGTGAAATCACGCACCCTACGGGCGGAGGGACGGCCAAGGATACGCCAAAGGATACACCAAAGGATACACCAAAGGATTCGGGCCGCCTTCCCCGGGCAACCCCTATGACACATGGTCGCACGGGGTCAGGAAAGGCCCGGGTCCAGGGGGCGGAATATGCCTCGAAGCCAGTGGACCGCCCCGCATCCGTGGTCGATACAGCAACCGGTCCCGTCACGGCGCTTACCCGGTCGCACAAGGCAGACCGCAAGCGCCCGACGGCGGGCTTATCGCCCTTGCCACACCCAAACCCCTCTGCTATCACCGCGCCGATTTCGCCGGGGACCGCTCAGGCCCTCCGGCATTCGTGCATCCAACCCATGGGATGCGGTTCCAACCGAACGGAGTGTCCGTGCCGAATTCAGCTTCATTCACCTCGGGAATTTCCGGCCGCTACGCCACCGCGTTGTTCGAGCTGGCAAAGGACATGAAGGTGTTGCCGAAGGTCGAGGAAGATATCGACGCGCTTTCCGCCGCTCTGGCCGAAAATGCGGATTTCCGCGACCTGATTTCCTCGCCCATCTATTCCCGCGCCGATCAGGGTGCCGCTATCGCGCAGATCGCCCGGAAAATGGGCCTGTCGGATGTGGTGACCAACACGCTGGGTCTGATGGCGTCCAAGCGCCGCCTGTTCGTGCTGCCGGACCTGATCGCCTCGGTCAAGGCGCTGATCGCGGATGACAGGGGTGAGGTGACCGCCGAGGTCACCGCCGCCCGTCCGCTGAGCGATGCCCAGACCAAGGCGCTTGCCGAGGCGCTGAAGAAGTCCGCCGGCAAGGATGTGAAGATCAATGCGACCGTCGACGAAAGCCTCATCGGCGGTCTTGTCGTAAAACTGGGCTCGCGGATGATCGACAGTTCGATCCGCGCGAAGCTTTCCAAACTCCAGAATGTCATGAAAGAGGTCGGGTAATATGGCGATCCAAGCTGCAGAAATCTCTGCGATCCTGAAGGACCAGATCAAGAATTTCGGCCAGGAGGCCGAGGTTGCCGAGGTCGGTCGCGTTCTCAGCGTCGGTGACGGTATCGCCCGCGTCCATGGGCTGGACAATGTCCAGGCCGGTGAGATGGTCGAATTCCCCGGCGGTATCCGCGGCATGGCGCTGAACCTCGAGATCGACAATGTCGGCGTGGTGATCTTCGGCTCGGACCGGGACATCAAGGAAGGCGACACCGTCAAGCGCACCAACTCGATCGTGGACGTCCCCGTCGGCAAGGGCCTTCTGGGCCGCGTCGTCGATGCGCTGGGCAACCCGATTGACGGCAAGGGTCCCATTGAATCGACCGAACGCCGGGTCGCCGACGTCAAGGCCCCGGGCATCATCCCCCGCAAATCGGTGCATGAGCCGATGGCGACGGGCCTGAAAGCCATCGACTCGCTGATCCCGATTGGCCGTGGCCAGCGCGAACTGATCATCGGCGACCGCCAGACCGGGAAATCGGCTGTGGCGCTGGACGCCGTCTTGAACCAGAAATCGGTGAACGACACCGACGACGAGTCGAAGAAACTCTATTGCGTCTATGTCGCCATCGGCCAGAAACGCTCGACCGTCGCGCAGTTGGTGAAGAAGCTCGAGGAAACCGGCGCGATGGACTATTCCATCGTTGTCGCCGCGACTGCTTCGGAACCGGCCCCGATGCAGTATCTCGCCCCCTATTCCGCCACAGCGATGGCCGAGTTCTTCCGCGACAACGGCATGCACGCGCTGGCGATCTATGACGACCTGTCGAAACAGGCCGTTGCCTACCGCCAGATGTCGCTGCTGCTGCGCCGCCCGCCGGGCCGCGAAGCCTATCCGGGCGACGTCTTCTATCTGCATTCCCGCCTGCTGGAACGCTCGGCGAAGCTGAACGAGGACAACGGCTCCGGCTCGCTGACCGCACTGCCGATCATCGAAACCCAGGGCGGCGACGTGTCGGCGTTTATTCCGACCAACGTGATCTCGATCACCGACGGCCAGATCTTCCTCGAAACCGAGCTGTTCTTCCAGGGCATCCGCCCCGCCGTGAACACCGGTCTGTCGGTGAGCCGCGTTGGCTCGTCCGCCCAGACCTCGGCGATGAAATCGGTTGCTGGTTCGATCAAGCTGGAACTGGCGCAGTACCGTGAAATGGCGGCCTTTGCCCAGTTCGGGTCCGACCTCGACGCCGCTACCCAGCGCCTTCTGGCCCGTGGTGCCCGTCTGACCGAGCTTTTGAAGCAGCCGCAATATTCGCCGCTGACCAATGCTGAACAGGTCATCGTGATCTATGCCGGCACCAAGGGCTATCTCGACAAGATCGCCGTGCGCGATGTCGGGCGGTTTGAAAAGGGTCTCCTGACCCATGTCCGGTCGCAGAATGCCGATCTGCTCGACGACATCACCAACAACGACCGCAAGGTCGCCGGTGAGCTCGAGGACAAGATCAAGGAAGCCATCGAGGCTTTCGCCAAGGACTTCGCGTAACCCTTCGATCCCAGTAGGAGACAAGGCATATGCCGAGCCTCAAGGACCTGAAAAACCGGATCGAGAGCGTCAAGTCGACGCGCAAGATCACCAAGGCCATGCAGATGGTCGCCGCCGCGAAGCTCCGCCGCGCCGAAGAGGCAGCAGGGGCCGCAAGACCCTATGCCGAGCGGATGAACGCGGTTTTGGGCAATATCGCCCGGGGGGCGGCGGACAATTCTGCCGCGCCGACGCTGCTGACCGGCACCGGACAGGACAAGACCCATCTGCTGGTCGTCTGCACCGCCGAGCGCGGGCTTTGCGGCGGCTTCAACTCGTCCATCGTCAAGCTGGCCCGCGCAGCGGCGAACAAGCTGATCGGCGAGGGCAAGACGGTCAAGATCCTCACCGTCGGCAAGAAGGGCCGCGAGCAGCTGCGCCGTGATCTGGGGTCGCATCTGCTGGCTCATGTCGATCTCTCGGACGTCAAGCGCGTCGGCTATGTCAACGCCCACGAGATCGCCAAACAGGTGCTGAGCCGCTTCGCCGAAGGCGAGTTCGATGTCTGCAAGCTCTATTACGGCCGCTTCGAATCCGTCATCAGCCAGATCCCGACCGAGGTCCAGCTGATCCCGGCGACCTTCGAGGAACCGGAGGACGGCGCGGCTTCGTCCTTCTATGAATACGAGCCCGACGAGGAAGAAATCCTCGCCGACCTGCTGCCCCGTTCGGTGGCCACTCAGGTCTTCACGGCTCTGCTGGAAAATTCCGCCTCCGAACAGGGGGCGCGGATGTCGGCCATGGACAACGCCACGCGCAATGCCGGCGACATGATCGACAAGCTGACCATCCAGTACAACCGCACCCGCCAGGCGGCGATCACCAACGAACTCATCGAGATTATTTCGGGCGCCGAGGCGCTCTGAGGAACGGAGACACGAAATGGCAAACGCTAAAGGTAAAATCACACAGGTGATCGGCGCGGTGGTCGACGTTCAGTTCGATGACCATCTGCCCGCGATCCTGAACGCGCTGGAGGTCGACAATAACGGCAACCGGCTGGTCCTCGAGGTTGCCCAGCATCTCGGCGAAAGCACCGTGCGCGCCGTGGCGATGGACGCGACCGAGGGTCTGGTGCGCGGCGCCGAGGTCACCGACCTCGATGGCCCGATCACCGTGCCGGTGGGCGACGCGACGCTGGGCCGGATCATGAACGTCATCGGCGAGCCGGTGGACGAAAAGGGCCGGGTCGAGGCAGAGGAGCGCCGCCCGATCCACGCCCCGGCCCCCGAATTCGCCGAACAGTCGACGGAATCGGAAATCCTCGTCACCGGGATCAAGGTCATCGACCTTCTGGCCCCCTACTCGAAAGGCGGCAAGATCGGCCTCTTCGGTGGTGCGGGCGTGGGCAAGACGGTTTTGATCCAGGAACTGATCAACAACATCGCCAAGGTGCACTCGGGCTATTCGGTCTTCGCCGGCGTCGGCGAGCGGACCCGTGAAGGGAACGACCTCTACCACGAATTCATGGACGCGGGCGTCATCAATGCCGACGACCTGACCAAGTCGAAAGTGGCGCTGGTCTTCGGCCAGATGAACGAGCCGCCGGGTGCCCGTATGCGCGTCGCCCTGTCCGGTCTGACCATGGCCGAGCAGTTCCGCGACCAGTCCGGGACCGACGTGCTGTTCTTCGTCGACAACATCTTCCGCTTCACCCAGGCGGGTTCCGAGGTGTCGGCGCTTCTCGGCCGTATTCCTTCCGCCGTGGGCTACCAGCCGACGCTGGCCACCGACATGGGGGCCATGCAGGAGCGGATCACCTCGACCAAATCGGGCTCGATCACGTCGGTGCAGGCGATCTACGTGCCTGCGGACGACCTCACCGACCCGGCACCCGCCACCTCCTTCGCCCACCTCGACGCGACCACGACACTGTCCCGCGCGATCTCGGAACTCGGCATCTACCCGGCCGTGGACCCGCTCGACTCGACCTCGCGCATCCTCGACCCGCAGGTTGTCGGCGAGGAGCACTACAACGTCGCCCGCGACGTCCAGGGCGTGCTGCAGCGCTACAAGTCGCTTCAGGACATCATCGCCATTCTCGGCATGGACGAATTGTCGGAAGAGGACAAGCTGACCGTGGCCCGCGCCCGCAAGATCCAGCGCTTCCTGTCGCAGCCCTTCGACGTGGCCCAGGTCTTCACCGGATCGCCCGGTGTGCAGGTGCCGCTGGAAGACACCATCGCCTCGTTCAAGGCGGTCGTCGCCGGCGAATACGACCACCTGCCCGAGGCGGCCTTCTACATGGTCGGCGGCATCGACGAGGTGGTCGCCAAGGCCGAGAAACTGGCTGCCGACGCGGCCTGATCTCACTCATCCGCCGGAGCCCATGCGGGGTCCGGCGGAACAGACGGAACCCCGCGGCGGAGGTAGGATCCCATGCGTCTCGATATCGTAACCCCGGAAAAGCAGCTTCTTTCCGAAGAAGTCGATCGGGTACAGCTGCCCGGCATGGACGGCGACATGACCATCCTTGGCGATCACGCCCCGCTGGTGACGACGCTGCGTCCGGGTGTGATCACCGTCGAAGGCGGCTCGGTGCCGGGAGAATATGTGGTGACCGGCGGCTTTGCCGAGATTTCCTCCGAAGGCACGACCATCCTTGCCGAACAGGCAGTGCCAAAGGCCGAGGCGACCCGCGAGATGCTGGAAGCGGCGCTTGCCGAGGCGCGCGAGGCGCTGGAAAGGGCCAGCCAGGAGACCCGCGCCGCCGCCGCCATGCGGGTGAACGATATCGACGGTCTTCTGATCCGCCACGGGCTGGCCGCCTGACCTCCCGTCTGACCCCCGTCTGACCCGAGGTTCTGGGACGTCCCCGTGCGCAGCCGGAGCGTGCAACGCCCTTTCACGCTGTCCGCCGCTAATCTGCATCGCCAATCGCCGCGAGGAAATCCATCGACTTCAACGCGGGCTGGATTGAATACATGAATCTGGTCAGGCGCGGCACGCTCTTGCTTGCGATATTGCCCGTTGCCATGTCGGAAATCCGTCTCCAGACGGTTGCCGGAGAATGCGGAAACTGAATTCGGGTGGCAGACCTGACGGTTTGACCGAAGCTGCTGTCGCGCCGGGATCGGGCAGGGGCCGCGAGGATCATGAAAATTCCGTCAGGTCACCGCGCCCCTGGAACAGGGTCATGCATTTCAGAAATGTGTTAATATCATAATATATCAGCGAAAAACACGAAAAACGCCAACATTGTTTCGCCACAAACTCCGTCGATTTAGAGCGGGTCGCGTATCGATTCGGAGAAGCGACTTACCTCTGCCCAGAGATGAATTTTTAGTACATTTTTTCCAAAACAGACAATCAGTTAAGCCTTCTGACGAAAAGGCCGCCGCCGGGATTCCGTCGACTTCGCCCCTTCACAAAAGTTAACATTTTCCCTTTTTTCCGGTATCTTATTTTCGACAAAATCCTAAACTAGCCCTTGAACCTGTCAAGCACTCGCCAGACAGGAGCGGATTTTGGAGAAATCACTAACCGGCACTAATGAACAGTGTTTAAAATCCGGGAGCCCCAGCGCCTCCCAAACGAAAATTCCAAATTCCACTGTGTCGCCGTTCATCAGTAGGAGGGCTCAGTCCGTGACATCCCAGAAAAAAAACTTGCGCAACGCCGCGATAGGCGCGCTGGCAGCCGCGATGCCCGTCATCGTTCCGGCTATTGCGAATGCGCAGGCTCAAACCGTCATCCTCAGTTCGAAGGACGGCTCGGTGTCGATCACCGGCGATCTTCTGGCCTATGAGGATGGTTTCTTCAACATCAAGACCTCGCTCGGCACAATGCGGATCGACGCCTCTCAGATGAATTGCGAAGGAGATGCCTGTCCGCAACTCGAAATCGCGGCCGGTGACATCGTCATCGCCGGGTCGAGCACGATCGGTACCGGACTGATGCCGCTTCTGGCCACCGGCTTTGCCGGTTCGCTGGGCGGCGATGCCGATATCCAGCCGGGCGAAGGCGAGAATGTGGTTGTCGCCAGCCTGCTGGCCGATAGCGGTTTCGGCGATCCGATCGGCAATTTCGTCATCTCCTCGTCGAACTCGGATGACGCTTTTAGCGCGCTCCTGTCCGGCGATACCCAGGTCGGCATGTCGTCACGCCGTATCCGGCCCGCCGAGGCGCGACGCATCCGGGATGCCGGGGGCGGGAACATGATCGATATCGATCAGGAACGCGTCGTCGCCGTGGACAGCCTGGTGATCGTGGTTCACCCCTCGAACCCGATCCGCAACGTCACGCTGGAGCAGCTGGACCTGATCTATTCGGGCAATATCACCAACTGGTCCGAACTCGGCGGCCCCAACCAGCCGATCACCCCCTTCGGCCATGTCGAGGGCTCTGGCAACGCCGCCGTCTTCGAAGAACGCATCTTCGCCGCCTCGGGCCGCTCGCCGGCCTCTGTGGTGCGTACAGTGAACAGCAACGAGGCGATGGCCGCGGCGGTCAACTCCGATCCCAACGGCATCGGCTATGTCGGCTACGCGTTCCAGCGCGGGACCAAGGCACTGAGCATCGCAGGCGAATGCGGGATTACCTCGGTGCCGGACGCTTTCTCGGCCAAGACCGAGGAATATCCGCTGCAGCGCCGTCTGTATCTCTACAACCGGGCGGACAATCTCACCGACATCTCGCGGAACTTCCTCGAATTCACCACCTCGGATGCGGCCGACGGCGTCATTGCCAAATCGGGCTTCATCGACCTGTCGGTGGCGCGCAATTCGCAGACCGCGAACGACCGGGGCCGGATGCGCAACCTGATCGAGACCACCATCGATCCGTTCGAATTCGGGCTGATGCGCGACCTTCTGGTCGACATGTTCAACTGGGATCGGCTTTCGACCACCTTCCGCTTCGCTTCGGGCTCTTCGGCGCTCGACGCCAAGGGGCTGTTCGACATGGAACGGCTGATCACCTATCTCGAAGGTCAGCCTGAAGGCACCACCGTCGCCTTTGTCGGTTTCACCGACAGCGACGGCGCCTTCGAGGCCAACCGCGCCCTGTCCATCGGTCGCGCCCAGCAGGTTGTTCAGGCCGCCCAACAGGCCGCCGCGGGACGTCTGCGTGGCGTCGAATTCGAAGCCAAGGGCTATGGTGAGCTGTCTCCTGCTGCCTGCAACACGACCCTCGACGGCAAGCGGATCAACCGCCGCGTCGAGGTCTGGATCCAGGCGCCGGCCTGATCACTTCCGACCCCGGGCCCGCTCGGCAGCGAGCGGGCCCCTGTACTTTCGGATACATTAACCATCGCCCTGCTTTCATGGATCACTTGCCTTCCCGAAGTCAGGTCAGAGTGAGAATTCCGACAGTCTTGAACGAGCCACACTGCTAAATGAGAACCTGCGCAGGAAACCCGGACGGATCGCGTATCATCAGCCCATGAGACGCGGTGAGGAACTGGGGAAAGTCCGGAAAAGCCTGCATCAGAGCCGATGGAGAAACCACAGATGAACATGGGTCAAAAACTGGCGCTGGCGTTGACTACCCTCAGTCTCGCATTCCCCGCCGACGCCGCGGAGATCGGCGTCACCGACGATGCGGTGCAATTCGTCCAGATCGCTGCCCTCGACGGGCCGGCCGCTCAGCTGGGTCTGGGGATGCAGGCCGGTCTCGAAGCCGCCTTTGCAGAGATCAACAAGCAGGGCGGGGTGCATGGCCGCCAGATCCTGATGGACGGTCTCGATGACGGCTACGAACCGGACCGGTCGATCGAGAATATCAACAACGCGATCGCGTCGAACAAGTATTTCGGTCTGATCGGGTCTGTCGGCACGCCGACGGCCATCGTTCTGCAGCCGATCGCCACCGAAAACGACTTCCCTATGATCGGGCCCTTCACCGGGGCGGAATTCCTGCGCAATCCCGATTTCGAGAATGTCTACAACGTCCGCGGCTCCTACTACGCCGAGACCGAGGAATGGATCCGCATCCTGACCGAGGATATGGGCCTGACCCGGATCGCCATCTTCTACCAGGATGACGGGTTCGGCCGCGCCGGTCTGGCCGGCGTACAAAGGGCCATGGACCGTCGCGGCATGGAGATCCTCGTCGAGGGCCTCTATACCCGCAACACCACCGACGTGAAGGACGCGCTTCTGACCATCCGCGAGGCCGAACCCGAAGCCGTGGTCATGGTCGGCGCCTACAAGCCGATCGGCGAGTTCATCAAACTGTCGCGCTCCTTCGATTTCCGGCCGGAATTCGTCACCATCTCCTTTGTCGGCTCCAAGGCGCTGGCCGACGAGCTGTGGCCGGGTGGCGAGGGCGTGATCATTTCCCAGGTGGTGCCCTTCCCCTGGGACACCTCGGTGCCGATCGTCGCCGATTACCAGGCCGCCCTTCAGGCCAATGATGAATTCGCCGATTTCGGCTTCGTCTCGCTGGAAGGCTACATGGTCGGCCGTTTCGCCATCGAGGCGCTGGAACGCGCCGGTCGCGACTTGACCCGCGAAGGTTTCCTGAAGGCCATGGAAGAGATGGACAGCTGGGACCTCGGCGGCGTGGAGCTGAATTTCGGACCCGACGACAATCAGGGGATCGACACGATCTTCATGACCCGGCTGCTGCCCGACGGGTTCTTCGAGCCAATGTGACCCGGACAAGCCTGTCGCAGAACCCACTGGCGGCGCTTCGGCGCCGCCTTTGATTTTGGAAACGTGTTTTGACGGGGATCAAGGCGCGGTGCAGACTTGCGCGCGATAGTCGACCCGATTCCGAAGCGAGGTTCCCATGCGCCTGACCCTGTCCATCGTCGTCCCAGCGACATTTCTTGCGGCTTCCGGCGTCTCCGCCCAGATGCCGGGTGACCTGGAACGCGGCGCGGACCTGTCGCAGCGCTGGTGCTCCAGTTGCCATCTGGTCGAAGCCGAAGGTGTCGGTTCGGACACCGCCCCGCCTTTCCGGTCCATCGCCATCGACCCCGAGCTTTCCAACGCCAATATCCGCGACTGGCTGATCAGCCCGCATGACACCATGCCGTCCTTCGACCTCGCAGAGGACGAGATCGCCGATATCATCGCCTATATCGCCTCGATCCGCGCCGAAGATTAAGGCAAGCGGCGAGAGAGCCGTCCAGGCACCTCAGCCGCCGCGATCGCGGATGGCGCTCAACGCCGTTGCAACGATGTCGCCGACAGGTGCATCGATCCCGATCGTCACCGCGGCCTCGTCCCCACCCGGCGGCTCCAGCGTCTCATATTGCGACCTGACCAGCGAGGGCGGCATGTAATGCCCGACCCGTGCCGCCTGCCGAGCCGTCACCAGCGCTTCGTCGCCCACGAGATGGACGAACAGCACCGGCTCACCGGCCGCCTGCGTGATCTTCTCGCGATAAACGCGCCGCAGCGACGAGCAGGCCAGCACCACCACCCCCTCGCACCCGGCGATCATCCGGCCCAGCCGCTCAAGCCACGGCCAGCGGTCCTCGTCGGTCAGGGGAATGCCGGCCCGCATCTTCTCGACCTTCTCCGGCAGATGAAAATCGTCGCCATCGAAATACTGCCCGCCCAGAGCCTCGGCCAATGCCGCCCCCACCGTGCTCTTGCCGCAGCCCGAGACCCCCATGACGACGATCAGCCGCTCCTTCAATGTGTATCGCTCCAAATCGAACTCATATCCGTCTGCGCTAAATACAGGCCGTGATCCCGCCATCAACAAAGATCGTCTGGCCGTTGATAAAGCTCGACGCGTCGCTCGACAGGAACACCGCGGCTCCGACCAGTTCCTCCACATCCCCCCAGCGCCCCTGCGGAGTCCGCTTGCAAAGCCAGGCCGAGAATTCCGGATCGTCGACCAGCGCCTGGTTGAGCGGCGTCTTGAAATAGCCCGGCGCGATGGCGTTGACGTTCAGCCCTAGCGGCGCCCAGTCCGTCGCCATCCCCTTGGTCAGGTTGGCAATCGCCCCCTTGGTCGTCGTATAAGGCGCAATCCCGGGCCGGGCCAGGGCTGTCTGGACCGAGGCGATATTGATGATCCTGCCCGCCCCGCGCCCGATCATGTGCCGCGCCACTGCCTGCCCGACATTGAACGCCGAGGAGATGTTGGTCCTGAGCATGGTCTCGAATATCTCCGCCGGGAAGTCCTGCAACGGCGTGCGGTATTGCATCCCGGCATTGTTGATCAGGATGTCGATGGGGCCAGTGCCTTTTTCCAGCCCGTCCACCGCTTCCCGCGCCGCGCCGTGATCCGTCACGTCGAAGGCAAGCCCCATCGCGCCAAGCTCCTGACAGGCCATGTCGAGCTTTTCGGCATTTCTGCCGTTCAGGACGACGTTAGCTCCGGCCTCCTGCAGCCCCTTCGCCAGCGCCAGCCCGATCCCTTGGCTCGATCCGGTGATCAGGGCGGTGCGGCCTGCGAGGGAAAAGCGCTCAAGTCCGGTCATTGGTCTGGCTTCCTGTCCAATTCCTGTTGTCCGGGCCATAGACAATGCTACTGTACCGGGATTCAAGCCCTTCTTTGACATCCTCACTCAGCCCAAGCGGAACAGCCAGCCCATGCGCGCCATCGTTCTTCATGCCGAAAAGGACCTCAGGGTCGAAGAGCGGCCGGTCAAGTCGCCGGGACCGACCCAGGTGCGGATCGGGATCGCAGCCGGAGGAATCTGCGGCTCGGACCTGCATTACTACAATCATGGCGGTTTCGGGACCGTCCGCCTGCGTGAGCCGATGATCCTTGGCCATGAGGTCTCGGGGCATGTGCTGGAATGCGGCGACAATGTCCGCGACCTTTCGGTGGGCGATCTGGTGGCGGTGTCGCCGTCGCGGCCCTGCCGCTTCTGCCGCTATTGCCAGGAGGGGCTGCAGAACCAGTGCGAGAACATGCGCTTCTACGGCTCGGCCATGCCCTTCCCGCATATCCAGGGCGCCTTCCGCGAGGAACTGGTCGCCGATGCCAGCCAGTGCACCATCGCCAACGGCCTGCCCCCGGGCGAGGCGGCGCTGGCGGAACCGCTGGCGGTCTGCCTGCACGCGGTGCGCCGCGCCGGGCCGCTGGTCGGCAAGCGGGTGCTGGTGACGGGCTGCGGGCCCATTGGTCTTCTCACCATCCTCTGCGCCCGCCGCGCCGGGGCGGCGGAGATCGTCGCTACCGATATCGCTCCCGCCGCGCTTCCCCATGCCGAGGCACGGGGGGCGGATCGGGTGATCGACGTGGCCGCACATCCCGACGAACTGGCCGCCTTTGGCACCGGCAAGGGCTATTTCGACGTGCTGTTCGAGGCGTCGGGCGCGAATGCCGCCCTGTCCTCGGCCATTGCGGTGCTGCGCCCGCGCGGCATCGTGGTGCAGCTCGGCATGGGCGGCGACATGACGCTGCCGGTGCTGCAGATCACCGTCAAGGAACTGGAGCTGCGCGGCTCGTTCCGCTTTCACGAGGAATTTCCGATGGCGGTGGAATTGATGCGCAAGGGGTTGATCGAGGCAGGCGACATCATCACCCATACATTCGGGCTCGACGAGGCCCATGCGGCGTTCGAGACGGCCAATGACCGGTCAAAGGCGCTGAAGGCACAGATCGCGTTGACCTGACAAAGCTCAACGCCAGATGATCATTATCGGTCCGCCACCAGAATATCTGTGCCTGCCATTCCGCAAATGCCTGGCGTGACAATACACACATTCGACCCAAGAACGGCATATTTGCATTTGAGACGGCCTTGAATGTGCACTAGCGTCTAAGCGGGAGTGTATTAACTGGTGGAGTAATGTCGTGCCGAAAATCACGATCGTGCTTGAGTGGGAAAACGCAATTGGGCCTGAATGAGATCAGGCCCTTGGTTTTCTTGAGGATTTGGCACACAAGGTCAGCCGATCACGCGCCGAATTCGTCAGACCGGTCGAGTTGTTCGTGGTCTTTGACGAAAGGGTCGATCAGGATCAGTTGCGCGAGGATTTCTCTGGTCTTGTCGAAAGGCATGGCGAGGTGCTGACACCGCGCTTTCTGTTCACGCCCGACACGCCCTATTACGAGAAAAAGGGAGTCGCGGCAAAGAACACGGATGCTGACGTCATCCTCTTTGCCGATTCCGATTGCAGCTACTCTGAAACCTGGCTCGACGAACTTCTCGCCCCTATTCTCGAGGGGCGTGCGGATCTCGCCTCCGGCTTTACCCAGGCGCAGCCGGGCAACAACTATGTTGAAAAGGTCTGCGAGGTTGCCTGGTTCTTTCCCACTGTCAACGCCCGCGATCCCTTGCGCGCGAAGGCATCCAACCGTTTCTTTGCGAACAATTTCGCTGTGACCAGAGCAGCAATCGACGCCGTGCCGCTGCCGCGTATCAAGGCCTCGCGCAGCCATGGCGGCTACTGGGTCTCGAAGCTGCGCGAACACAGCTATCGGGTCGAGCATGTTCCAGGCGCCATCGCGACCCACAAGCAATACGACACCTGGGGCGACTATTTCGCCCGGGCCTGGTTGCTCGGGAAGGACAAGGATGCAGCCGCGAGCATGAAGAGGAGCGGACGCGCCTATCGGATCAAGCGCGCCTTCGGGGCCTATTTCGAGTTGACCGTGAAATATCTGCGCCGCTTTTTCGTCGTCGCCGGAAGCATCCATTCGGTGCCAGGACTGCTGCCTGCGCTGCTGCTGGGCCTCGCTTTCCAGTGGTTCGCGGCGACCTCGCAAATGCTCTCGGCACTGTTCACTCCGGCCGTCACCAGCGACTTCGACTACGCCGCAGTGACGGCGCGCGCGCGGTTCGTCTGACCGGGGCACCAGATCAGCCGGTATATGCCGCACCAGGCCGTTTAATACCGGTCAACCTTTGATCTGAGATATCACCCTTCATCAATTGCGTTGAAATCGGCAACGATTTCCGCCTCGGACATCGCGCAATATCGAAGGGCTTGGGCGCCGCGATTGAATCAGAAAAATTGGACGGTGCTCAAGCCGCCGTTCGGGTCGTTCGAGCGGTTCTCCTGGCCGGTCATGCGGCCGCCCTTTCAAGTGTGGGGTAGCGGGTAAAGAGGGTGAAGCCCCGGGCTATGAAGGAGATCATCAGCGCCGCCCAGAGTCCGTGATTGCCGAAGAGCGGGACGAAAAGGGCGAGTGCGACGAGATAGACCGCGAAGGATTGCAGCATGGCATTCCGCATGTCCCTGGTCCGGGTCGCGCCGATGAAGATACCGTCCAGCATCCACGAGGCGCAGCCGATCAGCGGGGCGGCGATCATCCAGGGCAGGAACTCACGGGCGATGAGCCGGACGTCGGGCGCGGTGGTCATGATGTCGATCAGCAGGCCTCCGGCAATCAGGAACGCCAGCGACAGGATCGTGACAGTGGCGAGGCCCCACCGGCTGGTGAGGATGGCGCCACGCCTGAGTGTGACGCGGTCCTTCGCGCCCATGGCCTGACCGATGATGGCCTCGG
Source organism: Paracoccaceae bacterium (assembly GCA_050299335.1). Classification (GTDB taxonomy): domain Bacteria; phylum Pseudomonadota; class Alphaproteobacteria; order Rhodobacterales; family Rhodobacteraceae; genus JBNKVT01. The sequence continues at coordinate 77,763 of JBNKVT010000010.1, forward strand.
CGGCAAAGGCGAAACCGTCCATGGCATAGGCGGTGATGAAGAGGAATTGCAGGAGGATCTGGTTGGCCGCGAGGCGCACGGTGCCGAGATCGGAGCCGATGAAGAGGAAGGAAACGAAGGTGATCTCCAGAAGCACCGAGCGGATCATGATGTCGGAATTGACGGCGGCCATGGCCTTCAGGCGCTCGGGGTTGAAGATACGGGGCCAGTTGCGCCATTCGGGGCCTTTGAAGGCTTCACGGCAGAACCACAGGCCGAGGGCCGCACCAGACCATTCGGCGAGGAAGGTGGCGAAGGCCACGCCCTCGACGCCCCAGCCGAGGCCAAGGACGAACAGAAGGTCAAGGACGATGTTGAACCCGTTCATCCAGAGCTGGATCGCCATCACGGCCCGGGTGCGCTCGAAGGCGATCAGCCAGCCGGTCAGCGCGTAGACCGAAATGGCCGCCGGGGCGGACCAGATGCGGATGGCGAGGTAGGAGCGGGCGAGGGTCTCGACCTCCGGCTCGGCGGGCGAGGCCTTGAAGGCGAGCCAGAAGAGGAGGGGCTGGAAGAGGATGAAGACGGTCCCGGCGGCACCGGCGACGATCAGGGCGCGAACGAGCAGCGCGCCGGTCTCTGGGGCGTTGCCGGCCCCATGGGCCTGGGCAACCATGCCGGTGGTGCCCATCCTGAGAAAGCCGAAGATCCAGTAGATGGCGGTGAGGATGATGGCGCCGATGCCGACGGCGCCGATGGGGGCGGCAAGCCCGAGCTGGCCGACGACGCCGGTATCGACGGTGCCGAGGATGGGAACGGTGGCGTTGGAGAGCACCACCGGGATGGCGATGTTGAGAACGCGGCGGTTGGTGACTTTGGGGGCTGGAGTGCTCATGGGGCGAGGTTTTTCGCTCCGCTGGCGCGGAGCGACACGCGGGGGGCGCTGCCCCCGCACCCCCCGGAGTATTTGGAAGAAGGAGAAGCGGTACCTGGGCAGGAGCGGAGCGGGCGCTAGTCATCCTGCGGCATAAGGAAATGGCCGGTGGCCTGGGCGAAGATGCGGGCGCGGTTGTCCTGCCAGGCTTCGACATGGACCGAGGCGTAGCGACGCCCGGAGCGGTTGACCCGGGCGCGGGCATAGGCGTCGCGGGGCAGGCCGGTGCGCAGGTAATCTACGGTGAAGTCGATGGTCTTGGGGAAGCGGTGGGGGGTGTCGGCGGTCTCGCCCGCTTCCATGCGTTCCCATTGCAGGGCCCAGGTGAGTTCCATGACCGAGGCGATTTCGAGAAAGGCACCGATGGCGCCGCCATGGAGGGCGGGGAGCAGCGGGTTGCCGATCAGCCGGTCGTTGTAAGGCAGGATTGCCGTCAGTTCATCGCCGCGGCGGTCGAAGGTGATGCCGAGATGGCGGATGTAGGGCACACTTTCGGCGAGGCGCTTCAGGGCGGTGTCGCGGCGCTCCTTGACCACCTGCACGGGTTCGGGGCGGGGGCGGCTCATGTCTGGATCCCTTCGACGGTGAAGGCGCCGGCGGCGGCGGCGACAGGCATGTCAGGGTCATCGGTATAGGCGACGGCACGCACGAAGGCGACGGAGCGGGTGAGGCGGTAGCACTCGGCACGGGCGAAGAGCGGGCGTTCCGGGGTGGCCGGGCGCATGTAGTCGATTCTGAGATCGATGGTGGCCGTGCCCTTGGGTCCCGTCGGGTGGGCCATGACGGCGGTGCCGGCACAGGTGTCGAGAAGGGCGGTCACGACGCCGCCCGCCAGCACCCCGGTGGCCGGATCGCCAATGAAGCGGGGATTGTAGGGGATGGACATAGTTGCGGTACCGTCGCCGATTTCGACCAGTTTCATGCCGAGATCGGTGGAATGGGGGATCGCCTCGACGAACTGGCGGGCGATGCGGAGTTTTTGAGTTTCATCCATATGCAAGGCCTTATCACTTCCGGGCGATGAGCCAAACGGTATTTCGCGCGCTTGCGAGGAGAGGTCGCGTGATTCGCCGTAACCAGTTGACGTTAACGTAAACTTTTTTGTTGCCAAACTTGCTTCGTTGACGTTAAGGTCAACTTAGTCAGGTTTGGTCAGAACGACAGCATAGAGAAGAGAGTCCCATGACGGATACACTTTATACGATCGGGGAAATGTGCGAGGAATTCTCGGTCACCCCCCGGACCCTGCGATTTTATGAGGCAAAAGAACTGCTTTTTCCCAAGCGGGAAGGCACCAGGCGCCTGTTCACCAAGAGCGACCGCGCTCGGTTGAAGCTGATCCTGCAGGGCAAGCGGTTCGGCTTTGCGCTGGAAGAAATCCGGCAATTGCTCAATCTCTACCATATAGGTGACCAGCAGGTCACCCAGATCGCCCGGACCTACGAGCTGGCCCAGGAGCGGCTCAGGGCGATGGAGGCGCAGCGCGAAGAACTGACCGGCGCCATCAACGATCTCAAGGAACAGCTGGTCTGGGCCGAGAGCGTTCTGGCCGAACGCGGTGTGGCCAAGGCGGCCGAATAGCATTTTCTCAACTTGGGGAACGACATGCCCATCTATCATCCGACTAGCGAAGACCTGGATTTCATCCTGCACGATGTGCTGAAGGTCTCGGAGGCCGACACGCCGGGTTATGACGAGTTGGACCGCGATTTCACCGGCGCCATTCTGGAGGAGGCCGGCAAGATCGCCCGCGATGTGCTGGCGCCGCTAAACCCGGTCGGCGATCAGGAGGGTTGCGCGCTGGAGAACGGCGTGGTGCGCACCCCGACGGGCTTCCGCGAGGCTTTCGATCTGTTGCGTGAAGGCGGCTGGACCGGGCTCGATTGTGATCCGGAATACGGCGGGCAGGGGATGCCCTACGTGCTGGCGACGGCGGTCGGCGAGATGCATGCGGCCGCCAACATGGCCTTCGGGATGTATGCCGGCCTGACCCATGGCGCCTATTCGGCGATCCATGCCCATGGGAGCGAGCAGCAGAAAGCGACCTGGCTGCCGAAGATGGTCTCGTGCGAATGGACCGGAACGATGAATCTGACCGAACCCCATTGCGGCACCGATCTGGGGCTCTTGCGGACCAAGGCGGAGCCGCAGGGCGACGGGTCCTATGCGATCTCCGGTCAGAAGATCTTCATCTCGGCCGGCGAGCATGACATGGCCGAGAACATCGTCCATCTGGTGCTGGCGAGGATCCCCGGCGGGCCCGAGGGCGTGAAGGGGATCAGCCTGTTCATCGTGCCGAAATTCCTGGTGAACGAGGACGGATCACTGGGCGCGCGGAACGGGGTCTCCTGCGGCAAGCTGGAAGAGAAAATGGGGATCCACGGCAACGCGACCTGCGTGATGAATTATGACGGCGCGACCGGGTATCTGCTGGGCGAGGCGCATAAGGGTCTGCGCGCCATGTTCACCATGATGAACGAGGCGCGGATCGGCGTGGGGCTGCAGGGGCTGTCTCAGGCAGTGGCGGCCTATCAGAACGCCGTCGAATATGCCCGCGACCGGCTGCAGGGAAGGGCGGTGACCGGGGTTAAGTACCCCGACGGACCGGCGGACCCGCTGATCGTGCATCCCGATGTGCGGCGGATGCTGATGGATCAGAAAAGCTTCATCGAGGGGGGCCGCGCTTTCCTTCTGTGGGGCGCGCGCATGATCGATGCATCGCACCGGGCGGGCGATACCGAGACGGAGGCTTTAGTTTCGCTGCTGACGCCGGTGGTCAAGGGTTTCCTGACCGACAAGGGTTTCGACTGCGCGGTGCTGGCGCAGCAGGTCTATGGCGGGCATGGCTATATCGAGGAATGGGGGATGTCGCAGTTCGCCCGCGACGCGCGGATCACCATGATCTATGAGGGTGCGAACGGGGTGCAGGCGCTGGATCTTGTGGGCCGAAAGCTGGGCTCGGGCGGAGGCAAGCCGGTGATGGCGTTCTTCGAGCTGGTCAAGGGCTTCATCAAGGAGAACGAGGGGAACGAGGCGCTGAAATCAGGGTTCCTCGATCCGCTGAAGCAGGCTTCGAAGGACCTGCAGGCGGCAGCGATGTTCTTCATGGCCGAGGGGATGAAGAACCCGAATGCGGCGCTGGCGGGATCGACGGACTTCCTGCATCTGTTCGGGCATACCTGCCTCGGCCTGATGTGGGCGCGGATGGCGAAAGCCTCGATGGAGGCGCTGGAGGCTGGGGCTCCGAACCGGGATTTCCACGAGGCGAAACTGGCTACCGGGCGCTATTACATGGCCCGGGCGTTGCCGGCGACGGGATTGCATCTGGCGCGAATCCAGACCGGGGCCGCGCCGGTGATGGCGCTGGAGGCGGCGGCGTTCTGAGGCGGGCAGGTCAGGGCTCGCCCCTCCATGGACATCGCAGAGGTCCTTGGGGGCGGGTTGGCGATCGCGACACCCCCCGACACAGATCCTGTGGCTGACCGAAAGCAGACCCCCGGCCACCGTCACTGAAAAAGATCACTCGAATGGTCGAGATCGGCGCCAAACTTCAAGTAGGTAACCGAAATCTTTCAAAGATTTCGGCCGCCTTCTTCGAAAGAAGGCGGGTCGCCATCGGGACAGGAACGGGAAAATTCGCACCCTGCGTGCCAGATCACAACGCGGGTGTGCCAAGCAAGCTCCTTCCTCTCCGTCGCAGCGGTCAGCCGAAGACCTCGGCCAGAAATCCTTCCAGAGCCTTCCACGCCCTGTCCGAGCTCCGCTTGTGAAACTGCAGACCGTTTTCGGGCATCTGCGCGTCCGGGTTGGTGAAGGCGTGGCTCGTATGGCCGAAGGCCAGTATCTGCCAATCCGCCTGCCGCTCGGTCAGTTCCTGCGCCAATCCCACCGTCGCCTCTGGCGGTGCCAGAGGGTCGTCCCAACCATGCAGGACCAGCACCTTCGCCGTGATCGGCCCCGAGACCGGCAGGCCCGGCGGATCGTAGACGCCGTGGAAACTCGCCACGCCGCCGATCTCCGCCCCCGACCGCGCCAGGTCGAGCACGCATTTTCCGCCCATGCAGAACCCGATCGCCGCTGTCCGCGCCGCTTCGACGCGGGCTTGCGCCTTCAACTCCGCCCAGGCGGCCTGCATCCGGGCCAGCACCACCGAGCGGTCAGCCATCAGCGCGCCCATCAGCGCCGCGTTCTCCTCCATGCTGCCGCCGCGCTTGCCTTGCCCGTAGACATCAATGGCAAAGCCGACATAGCCGAGCGCCGCCAGCGCCTCGGCTTTTCCGGTCTCGAACCCCGACTGCCCGCCCCAGGCATGGGTGACCAGCACGCCGGGACGCGGCCCTTCGACCGTATCGTCCCAGCTGATCGTCCCTTCGAACGGTCCGCCGGGCCCGTCATAGACGTGTTTTTCCGTGACAATCATCTCGCTCACCCCAACCGGTAGCTCGGGGTCGAGGCCGAGATTGCCGCCTCTTCGTCGCTCATGTCCTCGCCGATGCCCTCGAATAGCGGCGTCGAGAGATAGCGCTCGCCGGTATCGGGCAGCATGGCGAGGATCGTCGTGCCGGGAGCGGCCTTTTCGGCAATCCCCATCGCCACCCCGAAGGTCGACCCGGCGGAGATGCCGACGAAGATGCCTTCCTTCTGCGCCAGTTCCTTCGACCATTTGATGCCCTCGGCCCCCGGGATCGGGATCAGCTCGTCATAGAATTTCTTGTCGATGGCCTCCTGCAGCACGTAAGGGATGAAATCCGGCGTCCAGCCCTGGATCGGATGCGCCTCGAAGGCCGGATGCGAATGCGATGGCCCGTGATACTCATCCCGCCCCTGCGGCGTGCCCGAGCCGACAAGCTGTGCATTCGCCGGTTCTGACAGGATGATCTTCGTGTCGGGGCTTTCCGCTCTCAGGACCCGCCCCACACCCGCCACCGTGCCGCCGGTGCCGTAGCCGGTGACATAGTAATCCAGCTTCTGTCCCTTGAAATCATTCATGATTTCGCGGGCCGTCGTCATTTCGTGGATATCGGCATTGGCCTCGGTCTCGAACTGACGGGCATAGAACCAGCCGTTCGCTTCGGCCAGTTCCTCGGCCTTCTTGTACATGCCGAAGGCCTTGTCGGCGCGCGGCGTCAGGATCACCTTGGCCCCGAAGAACCGCATCAGACGGCGGCGCTCGATCGAGAACGCCTCCGACATCGTCACCACGAACGGATAGCCCTTCGCCGCACAGACCATGGCGAGGCCAATCCCGGTATTCCCCGAGGTCGCCTCGACCACCGTTTGCCCGGGCTTCAGCGCCCCCGACCGTTCCGCCGCCTCGATGATGTTCATCGCCAGCCGGTCCTTGACCGAGGCCGCCGGATTGAAAGCCTCAACCTTGACGTAAAGATTGACCCCTTCGGGGGCCAGCCTGTTAATCCGGATGCAAGGAGTATCGCCCACCGTATCCAGTACCGAATCAAACAGCCGCCCGCGCCCCTGCGTCGTTCTGATGCCACCCATGGTATTCCCCCTTTTCGTCGTCTGGTTTTGCGGTAGCATAGAGCACCGAACCGCAACCCATCGCAAGGGAACACTGAGGTGACGGATCAGAAACGAATTACCGTTGGCCGACCCGACAAGGTCGAGGATTTCTCCGAGACCCTGTTCCTGCTGCGCCGCGCCTTCGCCTATATGGACGACCGCATCGACCCGCCCTCGTCGCTGCATTCGATGGATGTCGCCGATCTGGCCGCCAAGGGCGAGGACGAGCATGTCATCTGGGCGGTCGAAACCGGACGTGGCCTTGTGGGTTGCATGTTCGCGCTGGACCTCGGCGATGTGCTGTACCTGTCGAAGATCGCCGTCGATCCCGATTATCAGGGCCAGGGCATCTGCCGCCGGATGATGAATTGCGCCGAGGATATCGCCCGCCGCCGGAACATCCCCGCCCTTGGCCTGCAGACACGGGTCGAGTTGGTCGAGAACCACGCCGCCTTTGCCCGTATGGGCTTCGTCGAGGTCGGCGAAACCGCCCATCCCGGCTTTACCCAGCCGACCAGCCTGACCATGCGCAAACCGCTCGGAAAGGCCACAAGATAGCCCGCGCGACCCTCAGCATCGACCTTGACGCCATCGCCGCCAACTGGCGCGCTCTTGATGCGATGTCCGGCCCGTCCGTCCGTACCGGCGCTGTCCTCAAGGCCGACGCTTACGGGCTGGGGGCGGCCCGCGTTGCCCCTGTGCTCGCCGCTGCCGGAGCCAGCGAATTTTTCGTGGCGCTGGCCGAGGAAGGCGCGGAATTGCGGGAAATCCTCGGGCCGGAGCCGTCGATCTACGTCTTCTCCGGCCTCATGGAGGGCGACGAACCGCTGGTCGAAAGCCGCTTCCTGATCCCGCTCCTGAACTCCCCCGAGCAGATCACCCGCATGACCAAGACCCTCCCCGGCCACCCAAGCGGGCTGCAATTCGACACCGGCATGAACCGGCTCGGGCTGGAAGCCGCCGATATCCCGGCCATCGCGCCGAAGCTGGCGTCGCTCAACCTGCAGCTTTCCATCAGCCACCTCGCCTGCGCCGACAACCCGCTGCACCCGCTCAACACACTGCAACTCGGCACCTTCCAGACCCTCACCGCTGCCCTGTCGATGCTCCCCCGGTCGCTGGCAGCCACCGGCGGCACGCTTTTAGGCCCTCTCTACCATTTCAACCTCACCCGCCCCGGCATCGGCCTCTTCGGCGGGCTCCCGTTCCGCGACGCCACCCCGGTCGTCGCCCTCGACCTGCCAATCATCCAGACCCGCGACATCCTGCCGGGCGAGATCGTCGGCTACGGTGCCGCTTTCCAGGCCCCCGCCCCAACCCGCGTCGCCACCCTGGCGGCGGGCTATGCTGACGGTCTGATCCGCGCCATGGGCAACAATGCAAAGGTCTTCGCAAACGGTCAGCCTTGCCCGGTCATCGGCCGCGTCTCCATGGACCTCATCACCATCGACGTCACCGCCCTCGACCACGTGCCCGAAACCATGGAAATCCTCGGCCCTCATCAGGGTATCGACGATCTGGCCGAAGCTGCCGGAACCATCGGCTACGAGATCCTTACAAGCCTTGGCCCCCGCTACGAACGCCGCTACAAGGGCGGGAACGGGATCTGAGGGCGGAATGAGCGCATTGAACCTCGTACAGGGCTTTCTCGCTTCCATAGGTGCTGCGATCCTGCATCTGTGCAACAGCACCGGGCGGATCGTGCTGTTCATCGGCGAGACCCTGTCGCATCTGATCCGCCCACCCTTCTACCCGGTCGAGTTCCTCGCCCAGATGCTGAGGATCGGCTATTTCTCGCTGCCCGTCGTCGGCCTCACCACCCTTTTCACCGGCGGCGCGCTGGCGCTCCAGATCTACGCCGGTTCCGCCCGTTTCAACGCCGAGGCCGTGGTCCCGCAGATCGTCGCCATCGGCATCGTCCGCGAGCTTGGCCCGGTTCTGGCCGGCCTCATGGTCGCCGGCCGCGTTGCCGCGTCCATAGCGGCCGAGCTTGGCACGATGAAGGTCACCGAACAGATCGACGCGCTGACCACGCTGTCCACCAACCCGATCAAATACCTCGTCGTCCCCCGCGTCCTCGCGGCCACCCTGTCGCTGCCGCTGCTGGTCGCCGTCGGCAACATCATCGGCATCATGGGCGGCTACCTTGTCGGCACCACGCGGCTGGGGATCAACGAGGCGAATTACATCAACAATACCATCGATTTCCTTCAGGCCGGCGACATCGCCTCCAGCCTCACCAAGGCCGCCGTCTTCGGCTTCATCGTCGCCATCATGGGCTGCTTTCACGGCACCAATTCGGGCCGCGGTGCGCAAGGGGTCGGCCAGGCCACGACCCACGCAGTCGTCTCGGCCTCGATCCTGATTCTCGCCTCCAACTACGTCCTGACCGAGCTGTTCTTCTCCGCATGACCCCCAAGATCGCCCTCAAAGACGTCGCCAAGTCCTTCGGCCCCAAACACGTGCTGCGCGGCATCAATCTGGAGGTCGCCAAGGGCGAGAGCATGGTCATCATCGGCGGCTCGGGCACCGGCAAGTCGGTACTGCTGAAATGCATCCTCGGCATCGTCCAGCCCGACAGCGGCGAGATCCTCGTCGACGGCAAACCGGCCGGCAAGGACCGCGACGCCTTCCTCGCCCAATTCGGCATGCTCTTTCAGGGCGGGGCGCTGTTCGATTCCATGCCAGTCTGGCAAAACGTCGCCTTCCGCCTCATGCGCGGCCCCGGCAAACGCCCCCGGGCCGAGGCCCGCGAGATCGCCATCGAGAAACTCCGCCGCGTCGGCCTCACCCCCGAGGTCGCCGACCTTTTCCCGGCCGAACTCTCGGGCGGCATGCAGAAACGCGTCGGCCTCGCCCGCGCCATCGCCGCCGAGCCCGAGATCATCTTCTTCGACGAACCCACAACCGGCCTCGACCCGATCATGGCCGGCGTCATCAACGACCTCATCCGCGAGATCGTCGTCGAGATGGGAGCCACGGCCATGACCATCACTCACGACATGTCCTCGGTCCGCGCCATCGCCGACAAGATCACCATGCTCCACGACGGCAAACTCCGCTGGACCGGCCCCGTCGCCGAGATGGACACTTCCGGCGACCCCTACCTCACCCAATTCATTACAGGCAGCGCCGAAGGCCCCATCGAAGCGGTGAGGTAGCCTGCCAATGCGTCCAATTTCCTTCGCCACCCCCTATTTAGCAACCTTGCCCCCCTTCTCCTTCTTACAAATACTCCGGGGGGTGCGGGGGGCGTTCGTCGGGAAAACGCTCCCCCGGAGCGTTTTCTTGTCCTCCTCACCCCCCGCGAGTCGTCCCGCGTCAGCGGGGCGAAACCCCCGGCCACAAAGCCCCAATGCCTGACTTCCCCCCCATCATCGCGGCCCTCATCGCCTTCGTCGCCACCCCCTTCCTCATCCTGCCCCTCTCGGCGCTGCGCCACCTCGTCGCCGCCACCCTGCCGCGCGCCCTCACCGTGCTTTGCCTCACCACCGCCGCCGCCATCTGGCTGGCCGAGTTCTCTGCCCATCCCGTCCCCTTCGCGCTTTCCCCGCAACACTTTACCGGCCTTGTCGCCCTCAGCACCGCGCTTTGGCTCGGTTCCGTTTTGCTCCCGCCCAGGCCCCTGTTATGGTTCGACTTATCGACCGCCATCGCCCTTGCGGCCCTGGCCTGGCTGACCCTGACCTGAGGAGCCCCATGGAGGAACCGACCCAACTCGCCCACGGCCTCGCCCTTTCGGCGGGCATGCTCGGGCCCCTCACCCTGGCGCTGATGTCGATCCGCAAGGCCATCGCCGTCGATGAGCTTCCCCGCTGGCTTTCCGCCATCGCCGCCGTCGCCGCCCTTACCGCCACCGCCCTCTTCCTGACCGAGATCTGGGGGACGCGCCTGGGCTGGAGCCTGCCGTCGCCGCGCCTCTACCTGTCGCTGATGATGGCCTCGCTCATCGTCGGGGCCACCGCCTGGACCCTCTCGGCCCTCGTCACCCGCTATCGCCCGGCCCCTTACGATTTCATCGCCCTTGTCGCCTTTCTCCTCGCATTCCCGCTCGGCGCGCTTACCTATTGGATCACCGCCGCACTGACCGGATAGCCGACCCGCGACATGTATCTGAAGTATCTCAACCTCGCCCTCCTCGTCCTCTTTCCCATCGCCTGGTTCGCCCCGCTGGCCCGCGCCGGCTGGCTGCCTTTCTTCGACCTCGATGCCATCTCGGTCATCACCGGGCTGCAATCGCTGTGGGAGAGTGACATCTTCCTCGCCCTCATCGTCATGCTCTTCGCCATCATCCTGCCGATCCTCAAGACCGGCGCGCTGGCCGCCATCCATTTCCGCGTGGCGGGCCGTCGCGCCTTGCCGGTGCTGGAAATCCTCGGCAAGCTCGCCATGGCCGACGTCTTCCTGATCGCCGTCTACATCGTCATCGCCAAGGGCATGGGGGTCGGCCGGGTCGAGACCGGCTGGGGCCTTTACCTCTTCACGGCTTGCGTCTTCGCCTCGATGTGGATCACCCACCAGACCAAGAAGACATGAGCACGATCTTCACCCTGATGGCCGGCATCCTGATCGCCGCAGCCCTCTTCGCCGCCACCCTGTTCTCGCTGGTCCAGATCGTCCGCCGGCGCGGCCCCCTGCGCTGGTCCCACGCTGCCGCCCTTGCGCTGACAATAGTCGGCATGGCCAGTCTCAGTCTGGCGTCACCATCCCTGGCCCTGCTGGCCGGAGCAGCCCTCACCGCCGCCGCCCTCCTGGCCTTCCGGTTCGAGACCGGCTGGAACCGCCTCCTGCCGCTCTTCCAGGCCGGCTTCGGCCTGGCCCTCGCCACAGGACTGCCTTTCGCATCGGGATAGGCGGGCAGGCCGAAAAAGATCGACCTGACGCCGTACTGACTCAGGCGTGAATAGCCCCGTCCCCGCAGGCCAGCGCCGCCTCGCGCACCGCTTCCGAGAAGGTCGGATGCGCATGACAGGTCAGCGCGATATCCTGCGCCGCCGCGCCAAATTCCATGCCGACGCAGATCTCGTGGATCAGATCCCCGGCACTTGGCCCGATGATATGCGCCCCGAGGATACGGTCGGTCCCGGCATCGACGAGCAGCTTCACGAAGCCCTCGCCCTGATGCACCGACTTCGCCCGCGCGTTGCCCATGAAGGGGAATTTCCCGGCCTTGTAGGCGCGGCCCTCTTCCTTCAACTGTTCCTCGGTCTTGCCCACCGAGGCAACTTCAGGTGCGGTATAGATCACGCCGGGGATCACCCCGTAATTCACATGGCCCGCCTTGCCCGCGATGGTTTCGGCGACGGCCATGCCCTCATCCTCGGCCTTATGCGCCAGCATCGGCCCGGCGATCACGTCGCCGATCGCGTAGATGCCATCGACATTGGTCTTCCAGTGATCGTCGGTCTTTACCATCCCGCGTTCGGTCTCGATCCCGAGCTTTTCCAGCCCCAGCCCTTCGGTAAAGGGCCGCCGCCCGGTCGCCACAAGCACGCAATCGGCGTCGAGGGTCGCCTCGCTGTCGTCCTTGCGGAGCTTGTAGGTGACCTTGGCCTTGGTCTTGGTGGTCGTCACGCCCTGCACCGCCGCGCCGAGAATGAAGTTCAGCCCCTGTTTCTTCAGGATGCGCTGCAGGGTCTTCTGCACCTCACCATCCATCCCCGGCGTGATATGATCGAGATACTCCACCACCGTCACCTCGGACCCCAGCCGCGCATAGACCGAGCCCAGCTCCAGCCCGATCACCCCGGCCCCGATCACCACCATCTTCTTCGGCAGCTTCGCGAGTTCCAGCGCCCCGGTCGAGGTCACGACGGTCTTTTCGTCCACCTCCACCCCGGGCAGCGAGGACGGCTCCGACCCGGTCGCGATGACGATATTCTTCGCCTCATGCACTTCGTCGCCGACCGTCACCTGCCCCTTGCCGGTGATCTTCCCCCAACCCTTCAGCCAATCGATCTTGTTCTTCTTGAACAGGAACTCGACGCCCTTGGTGTTGCTGTCGACGGTGGTCTGCTTGTAGCCCAGCATCTTCTTCAGATCGACCTTGGGCGAGGCCCCCACGATCCCCATCTCGTCGAAATGGGCATGGGCCTCGTGGTAGAGATGCGAGGCGTGGAGCATGGCCTTGGACGGGATGCAGCCGACATTCAGGCAGGTGCCGCCCAGGGTGTCGCGGGCCTCGACGCAGGCGGTCTTGAGGCCGAGCTGGGCGCAGCGGATGGCGCAGACATAGCCGCCGGGGCCGGCGCCGATCACGATCACATCATATTGGGCCATGGGTCGGGGTCTCCTTCATTCGGTCAGGGTCCGGTTTCAGGGCGTTTCACGGTGAAACGAAGGGTAAATATCTGATATCGCGTAGCTATCATGTATGAATGAAGGGTAAAGGGGAAAAGCCGCTCTTGCAAAGGCGCAAGGGCACGGTCATGACTGTGTCCGCCTTGGGTCCGGTCCGAGACGCTGACCGGAAAACAGGATTGCAAGCGCACAGGCGATGGCGGGAATTGCAACCCAGATCGTGACCGATTTGAAGATGGAAACCATGAAACGGAAATCCAAGTAGTTCATGTAATCCTGGGTATAGAGTTCGGGAACAGGCGCGTCATGCGTGTGGAGAAAACCGAGCCCGGTGCCCAGGCAGGCCAGCGCACTCAGAAGGACCAGGATCGTCGCCCAGCGCGCCGGAGACAAACCAAAAATCAGCGGAAGCCTGAAGAGGCTCTTTGCCAGGGTCAGAACGAGTGCGGCCAGAAGGATCGCGTAAGGCAGACCGAGGACCGGAAGATTACCAGCGATCATGAGACCCGGTGCCGCTGCTACCACTATAGCAGACCCCAGAGCCATCACGTCGATCCATGTCGGCTTTTCATTGCTCATGGCATGATCTCGATCGGCGTGCCGTCGGGCACCAGCGCCCAGATTTCGCGTATCTCGGCATCTGTAACCGCGATGCAGCCGTCGGTCCAGTCCGCGAGGCGATGAAAGGGCCCGAGAAAGCCCCAGCCGTTCATCATGCCGTGGATCATGATATCGCCGCCGGGATCGACCCCGGCTTCGGCGGCACGGGCACGGTCCTGCGGGTTGGGATACGATATATGCAAGGACAGATGCGCTACGGATTGGGCGTTGCGCCAGTCGATCCGGTAACGGCCCTCGGGCGTCCGCTCGTCGCCTTCCTGCCGCTTGGGACCCTCGGGCGCATCGCCGAGCGCGATGCGGTAGGTCCGGAGGATCATGCCGTCCCGAAGCAGCTCCAGCCGCCTCTCGGACTTATCGACGCGGATCAGGTCGGCCTGTTCGGTGGCCGGGGCCATTTCGGGCGGGTTGCCGGGGATTGTGCCGGTGACATGGGAATAGGCCGTGGCGCAGAGCGGGTAGAGGACGACGCCCGCGATCAGATATTTCAAGATGCCCTTCATCGTCTCCCCGTATGGAGTTGGCCCTTGGGTGTAGGGTGGGTGATTTCACCCACCATTTGCAAGGGGAGGTGCGTGAAATCACGCACCCTACAGGCGCTTCGAAGCCTGGTTTGGGCTGTATCCATATCAGGGCGGCACCCTCTCGCGTGCTCCTTCTTACAAATACCTTTGCTTCGGGAGGCGGGGTGAACCCCGCCCTACAGGTCCATCAGCAACCTTCTGGGGTCTTCCAGCGCCTCCTTGACCCGCACGAGGAACGTCACCGCCCCCTTGCCGTCGACGATCCGGTGGTCGTAGCTGAGGGCGAGATACATCATTGGCCGCGCGACGATCTGGCCGCCGACGACCATCGGGCGTTCCTGGATCTTGTGCATGCCGAGGATGCCGGATTGCGGCGGGTTGAGGATTGGGGAGGACATCAGCGAGCCGTAGACGCCGCCGTTGGAGATGGTGAAACTCCCGCCCATCATCTCGGCCATCGACAGTTTGCCGTCGCGGGCGCGCGCACCCAACTCGTTGATCTTCTTTTCGATCTCGGCAAAGGACATCTGGTCGGCGTCGCGGACCACCGGGACGACGAGGCCGTTGGGGGTGCCGACCGCTATCCCCATATGGACGTAGTTCTTGTAGACCACCTCGGTGCCGTCGATCTCGGCATTGACGTCCGGCACCTCCTTCAGGGCGTGGCAGCAGGCCTTGGTGAAGAAGGACATGAAGCCGAGCTTGACGCCGTGTTTCTTGAGGAACAGCTCCTTGTATTCGTTGCGCAAATCCATCACCGCGCCCATGTCGACCTCGTTATAGGTGGTCAGCATGGCGGCGGTGTTCTGGCTGTCCTTCAGGCGCCGCGCGATGGTCTGGCGGAGGCGGGTCATCTTGACGCGTTCCTCGCGGGCGGCATCGTCGGCGGCCACGGGCGCGCGGGGAACAGAGGCCGGGACGGCGGGCGCGGCGGCAGGCTGAGATGCGGCCTTCTGGACGTCCTCCTTCATGATGCGGCCGTCCTTGCCGGTGCCGGTGACCTGATCGGGCGAGAGGCCCTTTTCGGCCATCAGTTTCTTCGCCGAGGGGGCGTCCTCGGGGTCTTTCCCGGAGGGGGCGGCGGCCTCAGACACCCTTTGGGTGCCTTCGTCCGCCGCTGCGCCTTTCGGCGCGGCCTGAACGGCACCCTCGGCGATCACGGCGAGTTTCGCGCCAGCGGCGACGGTGGTGCCATCGGGGGCGAGGATTTCGGACAGGGTGCCGGAGGCGGGGGCGGGGACCTCGACCGAGACCTTGTCGGTTTCGAGCTCACAGAGCATCTCGTCCTGCGAAACGGCATCGCCCGGTTTCTTGAACCAGGTGGCGACCGTCGCTTCGGATACGCTTTCGCCGAGGGCGGGGACCATTACATCGACCATTTTACCACCTTTTGCGCTTGGTTTTTCAGCGGTTTCGGATTTGGGTTCGGGTTTGTCCTTAGGGGCCGCAGCCCCCTCGGAGATGGTGCCGAGCAGCGCATCGACACCGACGGTTTCGCCCTCGGGCGCGGTGATCTCGGCGAGGGTGCCGGCGGCAGGCGACGGCACCTCGACCGTCACCTTGTCGGTTTCAAGCTCGCAGAGCATCTCGTCGACGGCAACCGCGTCGCCCGGTTTCTTGAACCAGGTAGCGACGGTGGCCTCGGTGACGCTTTCGCCTAAGGTTGGGACGCGGATATCGGTCATTCGGGGGCTTTCTTCATGGCGTTGGGCCGGTCAGCGCGTCGGCGACCAGCGCGTCCTGTTGTTCCTTGTGCAGGCGAGCCAGACCCGTCGCCGGAGAGGCCGAGGCCGGCCGGCCGGCATAGCGGGGGCGGCTGATCTTGGCCTTGATGCGGGTGAGGACCCATTCGATGTTGGGCTCGATGAAGCTCCAGGCGCCCTGGTTCTTGGGTTCTTCCTGGCACCAGACGATCTCGGCCCCCTTGAAGCGTTTCAGTTCCTTGACCAGCGATTGGGCCGGGAAGGGGTAGAATTGTTCGAGCCGCAGGATGTAGGTGTCGGTGAGAGCTTGGGCGTCGCGGGCCTCCAGCAAGTCGTAATAGACCTTGCCCGAGCAGATGACGACGCGTTTGATCTTGGCGTCGGGCGCGAGGGTCAGTTCGGAATTGCCCTGTTCGGCGTCGTCCCAGAGGCAGCGGTGGAAGCTCGATCCGGTCGCCATCTCGTCCAGCGTCGAGACCGCCATCTTGTGGCGCAGCAGCGATTTCGGCGTCATCAGCACCAGCGGTTTGCGGTAGCTCCGGTGTAGCTGGCGGCGCAGGATGTGGAAATAATTCGCCGGGGTGGTGCAGTTGGCGACGATCCAGTTGTCCTCGGCGCACATCTGCAGGAAGCGTTCCAGACGCGCCGAGGAGTGTTCCGGCCCCTGGCCTTCGTAACCGTGGGGCAGCAGCATGACGAGGCCGGACATGCGCAGCCATTTGCGTTCGCCGCAGGAGACGAACTGGTCGATCATGATCTGGGCGCCATTGGCGAAATCGCCGAATTGCGCCTCCCAGAGGGTGAGGGCGTTGGGTTCGGCGAGGCTGTAACCGTATTCGAAGCCCAGCACCGCGTATTCCGACAGCATGGAATCGATGACTTCATATTGCGCCTGACCCGCCCGGATATGGTTCAGCGGCAGGTAGCGTTCTTCGGTTTCCTGGTCGATGATGCCGGAATGGCGCTGGCTGAACGTGCCACGCGTCGCGTCCTGGCCGGACAGGCGCACCGGGTAGCCTTCGAGCATCAATGTGCCGAATGCCAGCGCCTCGGCCGTGGCCCAGTCGATCCCCTTGCCGGTCTCGATCATCTCGGCCTTGGCGTCGAGGATGCGGGCCACGGTACGGTGGGGTTTGTAGCCGTCGGGCAGGCGGGTCAGCGCCGCGCCGACCTCCTTCAGGGTCTCCTTCTTCACCCCGGTCTTGCCGCGCTGGTATTTCTGGCCCTGCCGGTCGAGATGCGACCAGCGCCCGTCCAGCCAGTCGGCCTTGTTGGGCTTGTAGGCCTTGCCGATCTCGAATTCCTCGTTCAGCGAAGCCTGGAACGCCGCCTTCATGTCCTCGATCTCGCCCTCGGGGATCAGCCCGTCGCGGATCAGCCGCTCGGTATAGAGCTGCAGCGTGGTCTTGTGGGACTTGATCGACGTGTACATCTGCGGCTGGGTGAACATCGGCTCGTCACCCTCGTTATGGCCGAAGCGGCGGTAGCAGAAGATGTCGATCACCACGTCCTTGTGGAATTTCTGCCGGAACTCGGTGGCGACCTTGGCGGCATGGACGACGGCCTCGGGATCGTCGCCGTTGACGTGGAAAATGGGCGCCTCGACCATCAGGGCGATGTCGGTCGGGTAAGGGGACGAGCGCGAGTTGTGGGGCGCGGTGGTAAACCCGATCTGGTTGTTGACGATCAGATGCATGGTGCCGCCGGTCCGGTGGCCCTTGAGGCCGGAAAGGCCGAAACATTCCGCCACCACGCCCTGGCCGGCAAAGGCCGCGTCCCCGTGCAGCAGGATCGGCAGGACCTTGGTGCGGTCGCGGTCGTTCAGCTGCTCCTGTTTGGCGCGGACCTTGCCGATGACGACGGGGTTGACGGCCTCAAGGTGAGAGGGGTTGGCGGTGAGGCTGAGGTGGACGGAGTTGTCGTCAAAGACGCGGTCCGAGGACGCGCCGAGGTGGTATTTGACGTCGCCCGAGCCCTCGACCTCGTCGGGCTTGAAGCTGCCGCCCTGGAATTCGTTGAAGATGGCGCGGTAGGGTTTGCCCATGACGTTGGCCAGCACGCTCAGACGACCCCGATGGGGCATGCCGATGACGATTTCCTCGACCCCCAGCGCCCCGCCGCGCTTGATGATCTGTTCCATCGCCGGGATCAGCGCCTCGCCGCCATCGAGGCCGAAGCGCTTGGTGCCCATGTATTTGACATGGAGGAATTTTTCGAAGCCTTCCGCCTCGACCAGCTTGTTGAGGATCGCCTTGCGGCCTTCCTTGGTGAAGGCGATTTCCTTGCCCAGACCCTCGATCCTCTCCTTCAGCCAGGCGGATTGTTCGGGGTCGGAAATATGCATGTATTGCAGCGCGAAGGTGCCGCAATAGGTGCGCTTCACGATGGCGAGGATCTCGCGCATGGACGCCGTTTCCAGCCCCAGCACGTTGTCGATGAAGATCGGCCGGTCGAGATCGGCCTCGGAGAAACCATAGGTCCGGGGATCAAGCTCGGGATGCGGGACGTTCTCGGTCAGGCCCAGCGGATCGAGATCGGCGGCGAGATGGCCGCGGATGCGGTAGGCCCTGATCAGCATCAGGGCGCGCAAGCTGTCGACCACCGCCTGCTTGACATGGCCCTCGGTAATCTCGACGCCCTTCTCCGCCGCCTTCGCCTTGATCTTGTCGCTCACCTCAGTCGCCGGGTCCGGCCCCCACTGCCCGTCGAGCGCGGCGGTCAGCTCGTCGCTCGGGCTGGGCGGCCAGTCGGCCCGCGCCCAGGACGGCCCGGCGGCCTCGCGGGTGGCATCGGTCGGGGTGTCACCAAGTTCCGCAAAGAACCGCCGCCAGCCCTCATCGACCGCATTGGGGTCGTTGGCGTAGCGGGCATGAAGCTGCTCGACATATTCCGCGTTGTGCCCCTGCAGGAAGGAGGAGGCGTGGAACTGGGCATTGGGGGTGTGTTCGGTCATGACGGGACCTCATTTGGATTGGGGGCGTCGTTCACTTGGGCGCTCGGTTTCAGAAGGAGGGCAACAAAGTAAGCCGCCGCAAGAACTCCGATCACGGAGAAAAGTGCGGCAATAGGGTTAAAGTTCGTCATGTAGAGGTCGGTTTGAGCCGAAGACACGGCAAGTTCACCATCACCACAGTCAAGGCAGTCCGTTTGGTGGTAGACTTGCCTAAATACCCAGCCATTCCAGATAACCTTGAAACCGATGATGCTTGCAACGATCGCCAAGAACGGTCGGGCAAAAGTTTCACCTGCATCGACGAGTCGGCGGACAATTGCAGCGCAGAGACTCAGTTGGGAGATAACAACGAGTACGTAAGTCGCGACCTTTCCGAAACCAACAAACTGAGCAACTGTATAGGTTAGGAGGACAACAACAAAACTTACCGGAACAAACAGCCAGAACGCATTTCGAGGCGTATTGCCTAAGGGATCAAGCGTTCGCTTAACTGCGTCGTATGTTGCCTCGAATACAGTCACCTCACCCAATCGCCTCCAGCACCGCCTCGCCCAGCTTGGCGGGGCTGTCGGCGACGACGATCCCGGCGGATTTCATCGCTTCGATCTTGTCCTCGGCACCACCCTTGCCGCCCGAGACGATCGCGCCGGCATGGCCCATGCGGCGGCCCGGGGGGGCGGTGCGGCCGGCGATGAAACCGGCGGTGGGCTTGGAGCGGCCCTTCTTGGCCTCGTCCTTCAGGAACTGGGCGGCGTCCTCTTCGGCGGAGCCGCCGATCTCGCCGATCATGATGATCGACTGGGTTTCGGGGTCGCCGAGCAGCAGTTCCAGCGCGTCGATATGCTCGAAGCCCTTGATCGGGTCGCCGCCGATGCCGATGCAGGTCGACTGGCCGAGGCCGATGGCGGTGGTCTGGCCGACCGCCTCGTAGGTCAGGGTGCCCGACCGCGACACGACCCCGACCGAGCCGCGCTTGTGGATATGGCCGGGCATGATGCCGATCTTGCAGGCGTCCGGCGTGATCACGCCGGGGCAGTTGGGGCCGATCAGGGTGGATTTGCTGTCGATCAGCGCCCGCTTGACCTTCATCATGTCGAGGACCGGGATGCCTTCGGTGATGCAGACGATCAGTTCCATTTCCGCATCCAGTGCTTCGAGGATGGCGTCGGCGGCGAAGGGCGGCGGGACGTAGATGGCGGTGGCATTGGCGCCGGTGGCGGCGCGGGCCTCGTGCACGGTGTCGAAGACCGGCAAGCCGATATGGGTCGACCCGCCTTTACCGGGGGTCACACCGCCGACCATCTTCGTGCCATAGGCGATGGCCTGTTCGGAGTGGAAGGTCCCCTGCGAGCCGGTCAGGCCCTGGCAGATCACCTTGGTGTTTTCATCGACGAGTACGGCCATGACGGGCTCCGGTCTTGGAAGGGTTTGAAGGGCGATGGGTGCAGTGCGCCCATCCTGCGTGTGTGGCGGGGGCAGGGCTCATCAGCGCCTCACCGAGATGACGATGTCGTAGAGCGGGGTGCGCTCGATATTGATCTGGGTGCCGCGATAGGGGATCGACAGCTTGGTGACGAAACGCTCGGTGCCGATGTTGAAATTGTTGGCCCGCGCGGCGAGGAAGAGGGCGGCCTCGGCCCCGGCGACATTGGCGTCATTGGTGTTGAACCCGACCGAACAAAGGGTCGTGGCCCCGGTGGTGCCGAGGACGTCCATGGCCTGGGTTGTGTGGCGGATGCGCATGGCCCCCGAGACGGCGTTGGTGACGTCGGTGCTGTCGAAGGACGAGCGCGAGGCGAGGCGCTGCTTGACGGCCTCGTTATTGCCGAAATGGCGCAGGCAGGTGTCGTCGAAAAGCTGCGCGGCGGTGAGGCCCCGAACGGGGGTGCGGCCGCCGGCGACGTCGCAGGCGGTGAGGGTAGAGAGCGCAAGCGCCACAGCTGTCACGGAATTTGCCAGTTTCATGCGAGGGTCCTTCTTGTCGGTAGGGCGGGCTTCAGCTCGCCGCGCCTTAAGGAAGGTGCTTGAAATCACGCACCCTAAGATTTCACCGCCTTCACGATCTTCTCCGCCGCATCCCCCAGATCATCTGCTGCGATCACGTCGACGTCCGAGTTGTTGAGGATCTCCTTGCCCTTCTCGACATTGGTGCCCTCGAGACGGACCACCAGCGGGACCTTCAGGCCGACTTCCTTCACCGCCGCGACCACGCCCTCGGCGATGACGTCGCAGCGCATGATGCCGCCGAAGATGTTGACGAGGATGCCCTTCACGTTGGGGTCCGAGGTGATGATCTTGAAGGCTTCGGTGACCTTTTCCTTCGTCGCCCCGCCGCCCACGTCAAGGAAGTTGGCGGGGTTCGAGCCGTAAAGCTTGATGATGTCCATCGTCGCCATCGCCAGCCCGGCACCGTTGACCATGCAGCCGATCTCGCCGTCGAGCGCGATATAGTTGAGGTCGAACTTCGAAGCGGCGAGTTCCTTGGGGTCCTCTTCCGTTTCGTCTCTCAGCGCCAGGATGTCCTGATGCCGGTAGATGGCGTTGCTGTCGAAACCCATCTTGGCGTCGAGGCATTTGAGGTCGCCCTTGTCGGTGACGATCAAGGGGTTGATCTCCAGCATCTCCATGTCCTTCTCGATGAACATGGCGTAAAGCGTGTTCACCAAGGCGACGCATTGCTTGATCTGCTGGCCTTCGAGGCCCAGCGCGAAGGCGATACGGCGGCCGTGGAAGGCCTGGATGCCGGTGGCGGGGTCGATGGAGAAGGAGAGGATCTTTTCAGGCGTCTTCTCGGCGACCTCCTCGATATCCATGCCGCCCTCGGTCGAGCAGACGAAGGAGATGCGCGAACTGGCGCGGTCGACGAGGATGGCGAGATACATCTCGGTCTCGATGCCCGAGCCGTCCTCGATATAGACCCGGTTGACCTGCTTGCCCGCCGGGCCGGTCTGCTTGGTGACCAGCGTCCGGCCCAGCATCATCTGCGCCTGAGCGGCGGCCTCTTCGACGGTGGCGGCCAGCCGCACCCCGCCATCCTCGCCCGCCGAAGCCTCCTTGAAGCTGCCCTTGCCGCGTCCGCCGGCATGGATCTGCGCCTTGACCACCCAGAGCGGGCCGTCCAGCGCCCCGGCCTGGGTTTTGGCCTCTTCGGCGCGCAGCACGACGCGGCCGTCCGAAACCGGGGCACCATAATCCTGGAGCAGTTTCTTGGCCTGATATTCGTGGATATTCATCCCTTTAGGCTCCTCTCGGTCATTCCGCCTGGCCGGTCTCCGCGAGGTCCGGCCTGGAAAGGGCCAGTCTCCGGAAACACGCTTCGAATCCGGTCCTATGCCTCTGCGACGGCATCTGCAAAGAAAAACCACTAGATAGCAAAGGATAACCAGAAATTAATTCATTTTGTGATCACAAGAAAAAAATCCGTGATCACAAAACGGGATGCCAAGGAATTTTAAGCCGAATTTCCGGCAGGGCAGGGGTCGAATAGCGTGATTCGCGCCAGGCCAGGCACCGACACGCAACGAACGCGTGGACAGAGGCGCGGCCAAAGAGGCGGGCTCAGAGATTGCGCCGCCGCCGCTTTTTCTGCCGCTCCATGCCCTGGCGCTTCTTCTGCAGCGTCAGAAGCTTTTCCCAGCGCTCCGCCCCCCAGAGTTCCTCAGCGGTGACCAGCACGTCCTTGCCGCGCAGCTTGCGGTGGAACTGGGGCGAATGCAGCACCTTGGGGGCGACATTGCGGTCCGAGTAGCCGGTGAACATATGGGTGGCCAGGAAATTGTATTCCTCCGGCAGGATGGTCAGCCGGAGGTCGCTCTCCCACAGGATATCGCGAAAGGCCGGCTGGTCGCGCCACATCTGGTTGTCGCGCACCGCCGCCGACCATTCGCGGAACAGCGCCAGAACCTTCGGCCGTTTGCGATAGCCGATCAGCCCGGTATTGATCTGCGGAAAGCCCGAAGGAACCTCGTTGCGCCAGATCTTGACCGCGTTCCAGGTGTTGCGCAGCTGGTCATGGACTCCGCAAAGATCGAAGCGGGACAGGACCTCGAAAATGTCGTCGATGGGCTCCAGGACGACGATATCGGCGTCGAGATAGACGGTCTTCTTGAACCGGGTCGCGGCCATCGCGTCGATCTTCGAGCGTTTCCAGGGGTTTTCGAGGATATGGACCTGGTCGAAGACCTCGGCCTCGCAGGGCTGGTCGGTGTAAAGATCCACCGGGATCTCGGGCATATGCGCCTTGCAGCTTTCTGCGGCACGGGTGGCAAGGGCGACATAGACGTCGCCCGTTGCACAGAATATGAAGCCGTTCTCTTCCAAATCAGGGGATCAGGCGAGATCGCTGTCGATGGACTTGCAGGCCTCGACCAGGCCCTGGACCGCCTCGATGGACTTGTCGAGCATCGCCTTCTCGTCCTTGTTGAGCGCGATCTCGACGACCTTTTCGATCCCACCCGCGCCGATCACCGTCGGCACGCCGACATAGATGTCCTTCACCCCATAGGCGTTCGCGACATGGGCGGCGCAAGGCAGGACGCGTTTCTGGTCCTTGAGATAGGCTTCGGCCATCTCGATGGCCGAGGCAGCAGGGGCGTAGAATGCCGAACCGGTTTTCAGCAGGCCGACGATTTCTGCCCCGCCGTCGCGGGTGCGTTGGACGATGGCGTCGAGTTTGGCCTGGTCCATCCAGCCCATCTCCACGAGGTCAGGCAGCGGGATACCGGCCACGGTGGAATAGCGGGTCAGCGGCACCATGGTGTCGCCGTGGCCGCCGAGGACAAAGGCGTTGACGTCCTTGACCGAGACGCCCAGTTCGTCGGCGATGAAGTGGCGGAAGCGGGCGCTGTCCAGCACGCCGGCCATGCCGCAGACTTTCTCGTGCGGCAGGCCCGAGAATTCGCGCAGCGCCCAGACCATGGCGTCGAGCGGGTTGGTGATGCAGATGACGAAGGCGTCGGGCGCGTGGGCCTTGATGCCCTCACCGACGGCGCGCATGACTTTCAGGTTGATGCCCAGAAGGTCATCGCGGCTCATGCCGGGTTTACGTGGCACGCCAGCGGTGACGATGCAGACGTCGGCTCCGGCGATATCGGCGTAATCGTTGGTGCCCTTCAGGTCGGCATCGAACCCGTCCACGGGGCCGCTTTCGGCCAGGTCCAGCGCCTTGCCCTGCGGGATGCCTTCGGCGATGTCGAAGAGGACGACATCGCCCAGTTCCTTCAATGCCGCCAGATGCGCCAGAGTGCCGCCGATCTGCCCCGCGCCGATCAGGGCGATTTTTGCACGTGCCATGGAATTGTTCTCCGTTCAGAGCCTTATTACGCCGCCCGCCCTAGCCAGAATCCGGGATCATCGCAAGTCGGAAAGGCGGCATTGCGCGTGACCGCACTCTATGCGATGGGAGCCTCAAAGTGGAGTTCGAAGTGTTCCCCGACCTGAATTTTTATGCACTGGCGATCCCTGCGGTGATCTTCGCCGGCCTGTCCAAGGGCGGCTTCGGCGGTGGGGCGGCCTTCGCCGCCGCGCCCTTCCTGGCGCTTGCCATGGAGCCCTGGGAGGCGGTCGCGGTCATGCTGCCGGTCTTGATGGCCATCGATGCCGCAACCCTCCGGGCCTATTGGGGAAAATGGGACCGGACCCATGCGCGGGTGCTGATGGCGGGCGCGGTCTTCGGCATCCTTCTGGGCACGGCGCTGTTTTCGGTCATCGATGCCGATGTGCTGCGGATCCTGATCGGGCTGACCGCGCTCGGCTTCGTCGCCTTCCAACTGGCCCGCGCCCGGGGCTGGCTGGTGCTCGGCGACCGCAGGCTGCCGGTCTCGCACGGGCTGGGATGGGGGGCCGCCGCCGGGTTCACCAGCTTTGTCAGCCATGCCGGAGGTCCTCCGACGGCGGTCTATCTGCTCAGTCAGAAGATCGACAAGCTCAGCTACCAGGCCACCACGGTGGTCCTGTTCAGCGCCATCAACGCGATGAAGTTCTTTTGCTATATCGCCATCGGCATGTTCAGCGCCAAGACGCTGATCGCCTCGGCCACGCTGGCCCCCATCGCCATGCTCGCCGGCCTGGCGGGTGTGTGGGCCCATCACCTGATTTCGGAGAAATGGTTCTTCCGGCTGACCTATGTCTTCCTGACCGTCACCGGCACCAAGCTGATCCTCGATGCCCTGACCTGATCAGTCATTCCCGAGCGGCGCGGTCAGTGACGTCTTCGGGGTCTTCGGGAATTCTTCGCCCTCAACGCGTACGCAAAAGGCGATCGTTTCAGTCCGGTCTGGCCCCGGAGATCGGAGATCAGGCGTCTTCGCCCACGAGGCTTTGCGCCGGGGAATTGTCCCAGTGCTCACCGGCGGCGATGAGGCAGGTGCGTCCCTCGGGCGAGGTCATCAGGATGGTCCAGGATCCGGTTTCCACCGAAGAGAACACCTCGATCAGATTGGACGAGTTGTTCAGTCCCGTCGCCTGGCGCTGTTCGCCGTATTTGCTGGCAAGACGTTCGATGATCGCGGTCCGTTCGCCGCAAGGCATCGCACCCTGGGCCAGAGCGGCATGAGGCAGAGCTGAAACGAGAAGAACAGCGGCACCGGTTACAACATTTTTCATCTTTAAGTCCTCATTTCGGGCGGGCCGGCCTGGCGGATCTTTCCCAGCCAGGTCGCAAGTGACCCGCGTCTGAACTCCCGAGGCGCATTGTTGCGGCATCTATTCTTTGATTCGATGCCGGGTGTTTCACGGACACCACGCCAGGGAGTGACTTTACTCAACCACGCCATGTTCAATATCGGGTTAACCGGGCAAATATGTGATTGGATTATGGCGGCAGAGGCGAAATATTCTTTCGTAAATCCCCCATTTACCTAAATTTTTTTATCCCGCGCCGACAGAGACTTACCTCCCGCCCCGCGGCGACAGTTCCGGGTGAATTTGATAAAAATGCGAACTATTTAGGCAGCGCACGGTGCTTTGCCCGCTTGCCCTTGCCGCGAATCGCCCGATGTTTCGGTTCCGTTCCGGCGCGCTTGCAAAGCCACGCCGGTTTGCGCAGTCTCGCAGCAGTAATTCCGCGGCGAACGGAGGGGGTCCATGGCAGTGCTGATCGCCGGTCTGGCCTTGTGGATCGGGGCGCATCTTCTGAAACGGATCGCGCCGGGTCTGCGGGCGACGATGACGCTGCGGCTCGGCACCGGCGGCGCACGCGGCGTGATCGCGCTCTTGCTTGTCGTCTCGATCGTGCTGATGGTGCTGGGCTACCGGGATGCGGAGTATATCGGCTCCTATATCCTCCCCTTCTGGTCGCTATACGTGGTCCATGGGCTGATGTTCCTGGCCATCGTCTTTCTGATCATGTCGTTCTGGGGCGGAACGCTGAAGCACTATTTCCGCCATCCGATGCTGATGGCGGTGGCGATCTGGGCGGTGGCGCATCTTCTGGCCAATGGCGATCTCGCGTCGCTGGTGCTGTTCGGCGGCATGTGGATCTGGGCGGTGCTGGAGATTCTCCTCATCAACCGGGCCGAGCCGGACTGGAAACCGGCACCGCGCGGCCTCCTGCGCGATGATCTCAGGCTGGTGATCGTTGCACTCAGCGTCTATGCGGTGATGACCGGGCTGCACGAGATGCTCGGCCCCTCACCCTTCCGGAGCTGACCCATGCAAGCCTACAGATTGCTGACCGAGGATGACACCGCCGCCTTCTGTCACAAGGTCACCGAGGCCCTGTCGAAGGGCTGGAGCCTCTGGGGCGACCCGCAATACGCCTTCGACGCCGCGACCGGCCGGATGCGCTGCGCCCAGGCGGTGGTGAAGGAAGTGCCGGGAGAGTATTCGCCGGAACTGAAGCTGGGGCAACTGTAGCGCACCGCATTTCGCGCCCGACCCCGTCTCCCCCCGGTTCCCACCGGACCGCGATACCGCCCCAACCCCTGCGGCCCGGCCTCCCTCTTCCGCCCAAGCGCAATCGCATGTGAAAATTTCGCTCCCGTAACATGTGACGTGCCACCCCCTGATTCCGAGGGCAATTGCGTTTGGGTCCGCCTGTCACGGGAAACCCGCCTGAGATTCGGTTTCCTCCATTCGAGCCAACCCCCAATCCCACCCCAAATCCATTGCCCCGCCGTCCCCATCCCTCCCCGCTCACCAGGGCTCCGCCCGCTCGCGGCTGAAACGCTCCACTGGAGCGTTTCCGGGACGCCGCTCGCCCCCCGCACGGTGCGACCAGCACCGGGCCAAGCCCGACCCATCCGAGGGGCGGGCGCGTTGCTGACACAAGCTGAGAGCGGCCCGCTCGGAAGCGACTGCGCCATAAAGTGGCCCGCAGAGAAGCCAGGACAGCGCCCACCCTGGGTCGGGCTTGGCCCTCATTTCGAAGTCCCGGCAGGGCAGGTCAGGTATCCGGAAGGTGCAGGATCAGGGCGGGCAAAATGAACGCGAAGGAGACAGTACTTTCATATGCGATAGCCCTGCAGGGGAGGGGAGGGGGAGGGAGTTTGCCCACTGACCTCGCGCCCAAAGGCGCGCCGGTGTGCCTTGCGCTTGTTCGGCGCGAGCGGTGTCGCCTAGGCACCCTACCGCCGCTTGCGTCCTTGCCGCGTCCCGGCTTTCACGCCGCGCTTGGCCTTGCCGCGCCCGGAGCGCCCGCCTGCGCGCCGCAGCACCCGACCCTTCCGCGTCCCCTTGGGCATAGCCTTACCTTCCAGCGTCAGCAGCTCGAACAACAGCCCTCCCGTCACCGGCTCGGCCTCGACCAACCGCACGGTCACCCGCTGTCCCAACCCGATCTGCCGCCCCGACTGTTCGCCAGTCAGCGTCTGCGCGTCGGCGTCGAAACGGAAATACTCCGTCCCCAAGGTCGAGACCGGCACCAGCCCGTCCGCGCCCGTTTCCTCCAGCCGCACGAACAACCCGAACCGCGCCACCCCCGAGACCTTGCCGGCAAACTCCGACCCCTTCCGCTCGGCCAGAAACGCCGCCAGATAGCGGTCCGAGGTATCCCGCTCCGCCAGCATCGAGCGCCGCTCGGTCTGCGAGATATGCTCGCCGGTCGCCTCCAGTTCCGCCTCGTCCGCCTCCGTCAGCCCGTCCTTGCCCCAGCCATGCGCCGCGATCAGGGCGCGGTGGACGATGAGGTCCGCATAGCGCCGGATCGGCGAGGTGAAATGGCCGTAGCGCGGCAGGTTCAGGCCGAAATGGCCGAAATTCTGCGGGGCATAGTAAGCCTGGGTCATCGAGCGCAGCACCGACATGTTGATCATCTCGGCCTCGTCGGTCGCCGCAGCGCCCGCCAGCAGAGCATTCAGATGCCGCGTCTTCAGCACCTGCCCCTTGGCCAGCTTCAGCCCGACACTGTCGGCAACCTCGCGCAGCGCCTCCAGCTTCTCCGGGCTCGGCTCCTCGTGGACGCGATAAAGCAGCGGCTTCTTCTTCGCCTCCAGCGTCTCGGCGGCACAGACATTGGCGAGGATCATGAATTCCTCGATCAGCCGGTGGGCATCGAAGCGTTCCGAGAACGCCACCGAGGTCACCTTGCCCGCGTCCGACAACACGATCTTGCGCTCCGGCAGGTCGAGATTGAGCGGCTGACGCACCTCACGCGCCTTGTGAACGGCGCGGTAGGCGGCATAAAGCGGCTTTATCACCGGCTCGACCAGCGGCTCGGTCACCTCATCGGGCCGCCCGTCATAGGCCGCCTGCGCCTGCGTATAACTCAGCGACGCCAGCGAGCGCATCAGCCCCCGCGTGAACCGATGCGACCGCTTGTTGCCGTCCGCATCGATCACCATCCGCACCGCCATACAGGCCCGGTCGACATCGCCGTGCAGCGAGCACAGATCCCCTGACAACGCCTCAGGCAGCATCGGCACCACCCGGTCGGGGAAATAGGTCGAGTTGCCGCGCCGCCGCGCCTCGCTGTCGAGTGCGGTGCCGGGGCGGACATAGTGGGCGACATCGGCGATGGCGACCCAGACGATGAAACCGCCCTTGTTCTTCGGATCGTTGTCGGGAATGGCACAAACCGCATCGTCCCGGTCCCGGGCATCGGCCGGGTCGATGGTGATAAGCGGCACCTCCCGCAAATCCTCGCGCTTGCCGAGGGTCACCGGTCTGGCGGCCTCCGCCTCGGCCAGCACATCCTCGGGGAACTCGTGCGGTATCCCATGCTCATGAATGGCAATCAGCGAGATCGACTTGGGCGCACCCGGATCACCCAGCCGCGCCGCCACCCTGGCCCGAGGCAGCCCCAGCCGCCCCTTCGGCCCGGTCTGCTCGCCCTCGACCAGCTCGCCGTCCTTCGCACCGTCCGTATCGCCCGGAGCCACCAGCCATTCCAGATCGGCCTTCTTGTTCACCGGCACGATCCGTCCGCCCTCGGCGGTCTCGCGGAAAATCCCCAGGATCGTCCGAGGCCCCGACCCGATCCGCCGGATCAGCCGCCCCTCGTAGGGCAGGTCTGGGTCGGAGGTCTTCGCAATCTTGCACAGAACCCGGTCGCCCTCGCCCAGCGCCGGATCGGAGGGCTTGGAGATCACATGTACCTTCGGCGGGGCGCCATCGTCCCAACTGGCGGGTTCCGCGATCAGATCGCCATCGGCATCCGGCCCCAGCACCTTCAGCACCGTCACCGGCGGCATCTCTCCGGGCTGGCGCAGCCGCTTGCGGTCGCGCGCGATCAGCCCGTCGGCCTGCAATTCGCGCAGCATCCGCTTCAGCTCGATCCTTGCGGCGCCCTTGACCCCGAAGGCGCGGGCAATCTCGCGCTTGTTGGCAAGGGTCGGGTTGTCGTTCACCCAGTCGAGAATGTCGTCTTTGCTCGGAAGTCTGCTCATGGCCCGCGCCTTAGCACGCGGGCCCGGTCACGTCATGCGGATTCGGGACCGCGCCGCCGCCCCAGCAACAGCGGCACCAGTACCGGCAGGATCAGCAGCCGCACCACATGCGCCCCCGCCACAAACCCCGGATCGGCCCCCAGCACCGCCCCCATGGCGATCATCGTCTCAAGGCCCCCCGGCGAGAAGGCGACGATCACATGCACCGGATCGAGCCCCAGCCCCCAGGCCACCGGCAATGCAGCCGCAATGGCAATCCCGGCCGCCAGCAGCGTCGAGGTAAGCCCGGCGCCCAGCGCGGCCCTCAGACGCGCGGGCGTGACGCCAGAGAACCGCGTCCCGATCAGCGCCCCCATGAAGACAAAGGCGGCAAGGGCGATGGGCGGCGACAGACGGCCGTCGATCAGGCCGGTGACATGGACGCTCCCCGACACGATCATCGCGCCGATGACGAAAGCCGCAGGGACCTTGAGGTGGCGCAGGATAAAGCCGAGAGCGGCGGACAGGGCCAGCAGGATCAGGGTATTGGCGACACTCATCGGTGGGCCGGCGGGAAGGATGTCGGGCCCGAGCTCGACCCCGAACCCCTGCGCCGCGAAGGGCACGGTCAGGGTGAGCGCCAGCAGGCGAATGGTCTGGACGATCGAGATCGTGGCGACATCCAGCCCCGCCTCCGCCGAGAGGCCGAGG
Organism: Paracoccaceae bacterium; assembly: GCA_050299335.1. Taxonomy (GTDB): domain Bacteria; phylum Pseudomonadota; class Alphaproteobacteria; order Rhodobacterales; family Rhodobacteraceae; genus JBNKVT01. Next base: position 107,807 of record JBNKVT010000010.1, read on the forward strand.
ACGAAGCTCAGATGTCCGGGCGTGGTGGCGAGAAGCGCGTTGCGCCGGTCGAAGCCGTAGAACCGGGTCAGCAGGGCGCGTCCGAGGATCAGCATGGCAAAGATGGCGGCGGACAGCGCTAGAAAGGCGACGGGCCAGGTGACCAGTGCCGCGCGGAGATCGGCATCGACACCCGCGCCGACACCGATCCCGATGAACAGGAACACGAAATCGCGCAGCCGCGTGTCGAGGTCGCATCGGAGCCCCGTCAGGCTCGCCGCGCTGACCAGGATCGCCGGGCCGGTCAGGACCCAGACGGGCATATGGATCAGATAGGCCAGCCCGGCCCCGCCGCCGCCGATGGCCAGGGTCCGGAGCGTGACGAGGGCGGCGGGTTGGGTCATGCCGACCGGGTTAGCCGATTTCCCGGCGATCGGAAAGCAGTCGGAAAGCCCTTCTGAGGACAGGCGGGGACGATCGCGGAAGGGCGCACCTTATGGGCGGGGCATCCACTGGCGGCCAACCGCGGCGAGGCAAGCAGGTACTCCGGATGGGGGCTCGCGGGCCGGGACGCGTGACTGGAAGCCGCCTGACGCATTTCAGGCATTCACGGAACCAGCCCCAATCTCTGGTCCCGATCCGGACCCCCGCCCTGCCAATGGTTTCATTGGAGGAAGGACGGGGAGACCCCGACATGGCCAGAAATACCCTGGTGAATTTTCTTGCTCAACATTTTCAGCAATTTAGCTATGGTTTCACTGTGAACACCCGGCCATGCGGCCCTGCCCTCTCCAGCCATCAAGGAGCCCCGTCCATGATCACCGACTGGGACGACGCCTATGCCAACCGCGACCATATCCCCGACGCCGAGGGCTATATCGCCCGCTGGGAGACCGCCGCAGCCGCCTTCCGCGACACCCTGACCCGCGCCGCCCGTGCCGAGCTCGACCTCTCCTACGGGCCCGGCCCGCGCAATCGTTTCGACCTTTTCCGCCCAGAGGCAGACCCAGCAGGTCTCGTCATCTTCGTTCATGGCGGCTATTGGCGGGCCTTCGACAAGTCCGTCTGGTCGCATCTCGCCGCCGGCTGCCTGGCCCAGGGCTGGGCCGTCGCCATGCCCGGCTACACGCTGGCACCCGAAATCGTCATCGTCGGCATCACCACCGAAATCGCCGCCGCCATTACCCAGGCCGCCGTCCATGTCCCCGGCCCCATGCGCCTCGTCGGCCATTCCGCGGGCGGTCATCTGGTCTCGCGCATGGTCTGCGCCGATACACATCTGCCCCCGGACATTCTCGACCGGATCGAACACACCGTGTCGATCAGCGGTGTCCACGATCTGCGCCCGCTCCTGAAAACGGCCACCAATGAGGATCTCCGCCTCGACCTGGCCTCCGCCCGCGCCGAAAGCCCCGCCTTGCTGGAGCCCCTCCCCGGCACGCGTCTCACCGCCTGGGTCGGCGCCGACGAGCGCCCCGAATTCCTTCGCCAGAGCGCGCTGATCGCCAATATCTGGACCGGCCTCGGTGCGGATACACGGCTGGAGATCGTCCCGGGCAGGCATCATTTCGACATCATTGATGGGCTTGAGGACCCTGATAGTCCGCTGACGGCGGACGTGCTGGGATAGGTCCGCGCCCGGTATCGTCGGCACCACCACCTCAAAGGTAAAAAGGCACCGGCGCTCCCGACCCGTCGCCGCGACCCGTCTGCCAGTCACCATCCGAGGACGGCGGGGCCGCCGTCGGGCACCAGTTTTTACCGTCACGGGACCATCCCCAGCGTTTCGAACGTCGCCCGCATGACGCCGCGCGGCCCTCCCTCAAGGGGTCAGGGCTATCGCATATGAAAGTATTGCGTCTCTTTCGCGTACATGTTGCCCGCCTTGATCCCGCACCTTCCCGAAACCTGCCCTGCCCCGCCGGGACTTCGAAATGAGGGCCAGGCCCGACCCAGGGTGGGCGCTGTCCGGGCTTCTCTGCGGACCACTTTATGGCGCAGTCACTTCCGAGCGGGCCGCTTTCAGCCGGTGTCAGCAACGCGCCCGCCCCTCGGGTGGGTCGGGCTTGGCCCGGTGCTGGTCGCACCGTGCGGGTGTGGAGCGGGGGGAGATGGGGGCGGCGGGGCTATGGATTTGGGAAGGGATTGGGGGTTGGCTCGAATGGAGGAAACCGAACCTCAGGCGGGTTTCCTGAGACAGGTGACCCAAATGCAATTGCCCTGCCCTGTCAGGGGGGAAGGAGAGACCGGGCTTTGGCGAATGCAGCGACGCCCGCAGGCGCGTTGGCCAGACCAAAATCGTCTCAGACTGTCGCAGTCTGAAAAGGAATTTTGGTCCAGCGACATGGGCTTGAGCAATATCCCGGGATCAGATTGTTTCATTCTGATCCGGTTTTGCTTTGGAATCGCCAGCGCGAGAGCCGCCGGGATGAAGCTTTCCAGAGGAACCCCTTTGCGGCGGCGGTTCCCGTCAGTGCCCGTCCTGCCCGAGGCGGCAATCCAGGGCGCGGCGGAAGCTGTCACGGCTTTCGATCGGGGCCAGTTCCCTGGCGATCAGCCGGTCGCCATCCAGCCGCACCCCCATCACCCGCGTCCAACTGCCATCGGCGACGATCATTTCCGGTCCCGCGCCGCAGTCGCGGACGCCGCCAGAGATGAAATCTTCGCCGATCCGGTGGTTGGAAAACCCGGCGGCCTCGGTGATGGGGACCAGGGCGCCGTTGCGGAAGGAGACGAGTTTCAGGCGTTTGCCCAGATGCGGGGTCTCGACATAGGCGATGTCGGTGCTGCCGTCTCCGTCGAAATCGGCGATACCGACCGGGGCCAGCCAGCGGAAGCGCCGGCCTATTGGCGGGGTGGCGGCGATCTTGTCGATGCCGGTCAGGTCGCGGCCCGAGAAGCGGAGCTTGTAGACCGACAGTTGCGCGCCTTTTGCGAGGTCGCTTTCGACGACCACCACTTCCGGGATGCCGTCGCTGTCGAGATCGGCCAGCCGCGGGGCGAGGTCCTCGAAGACGCGGGTTTCGGGGAGGGTCAGAAGGACTTCCAGCCGGTCATGCCAGACGATCAGCGCGCCGTATTCTGTCGTGTCGCCCAGGACACCATGCGGGTAGCGGGTGGTGGGGGCGTCAAAGACCGCGCCGGTCTCGGCATGGGGCGTTTGCGCGTGGGCGCTTCCGGACAGGGCCGCCAGCAGGAAGGCGGCCGCAGCTTTCAAATCTGCTTCTCCGGCATCTGCACCACCAGCCCGTCCAGCGCGTCCGTCACCTTCAGCTGGCAGGTAAGACGCGAACGTTCGGCATCGGGCTGCCAGGCGAAATCCAGCATGTCGGCTTCCATGTCTTCGCGCGGGGGCAGCTTGTCGATCCAGTCGGGATCGACATAGACATGGCAGGTCGAGCAGGCGCAGGCGCCGCCGCAATCGGCCTCGATGCCGGGGATGTTGTTGTCGCGCGCACCCTCCATCACCGTCATGCCATTGGCCACGTCGACCTCGTGCCTGGTGCCGTTATGCTCGATATAGGTGATCTTTGCCATCTGCCTGCCTTGCCGCGATTCTGGCCGGGACATTCCCCGAAGCAGCCCGGGAATGCAAGACCCGCGCCTTGAACAAATCGTTGAAAGCGGCGGAGATGTTCCTATAATGTTCCGCATGCACCGCCCCCCCGCCTGGCCCCGCCCGCCACATTGCCTGCCCCATGCGCTCCTCGACCTGCCCGCCGAGGGCGATCTGGTGACCGTGGCGGGGCTGGTGCTGGTGCGCCAGCGGCCGGGCACGGCGAGCGGGGTGGTGTTCATCACGCTGGAGGACGAGACGGGGGTGGCCAATATCGTGGTCTGGCGGAAGCTGTTCGAGAAATACCGCCGGGCGGTGATCGCGGGGCGGCTTCTGAGGGTCACAGGAAGGCTGCAGCGCGACGGGATGGTGGTGCATGTGGTGGCGACCCATATCGAGGATATCTCCGACATGCTCGACGACCTGGCGCGGGGCCGCGAGGTGCCGGCGGGGATACCGGTGAACGATTATGACGGGCGGATGGACCGGCGCGGGTCTGTAGGGCGGGGTTAACCCCGCCCCACCTCAGGATCGCGGCAGGCTGGCGGTGATATCGCGGGCGGCGGCGGCGGGGTCGGCGGCCATGGTGATGGGGCGCCCGACCACGAGATGGGTCGCCCCCGCGGCGATGGCCTCGGGCGGCGTCGCGGTGCGTTTCTGGTCGTTGGAGCGGCTGCCTGCGGGCCGGATGCCGGGCGTGACGATGGCCTTGCCCCGCGCCTCGGGCAGCGCGGCGATGGCGGCGGCCTCCAGCGGCGAGGTGATGACGCCGTCGGCCCCGGCATGGAAGGCGCGGCGGGCGCGCTCGACGGCGATCTCGGACAGGGCGCCGTCGCGGATCAGCGACAGGTCGAGGTCGTTGCGGTCGAGTGCCGTCAGGATGGTGACGGCGAGGATCTTCGTCTTGCGGTCGCCCCTGCCTTGCGTCGCGGCGGACACCACATGGGGGTCGCCGTGGACGGTGAGGAAGTCGAGATCGTAGGCGCAAAGCCCACGCGCCGCCGCCTCGATGGTGGCCGGGATGTCGAAGAGCTTCATGTCGAGAAAGACCTGATGGCCCTTCTCCTTCAGCTCCATCGCCAGCGCCAACCCGCCGCCGGTCAGCATCCCGAGGCCGATCTTGTAGAAGCAGACCGTATCGCCGAGCTGCTCGGCCAGGCGGAGGCCCTCGATGGCAGTGGGGACGTCGAGGGCGACGATGAGGCGGGGATCAGGTTTCAGGTGCAAGGTGGCAGTTTCGAGTTGGGGCGCAGTCATCAGTCATCAGTCATCAGTTATCAGGATTCGATCCGTATGGCGACCGGGCGGGCGGAGCAGACATCCAGCGCGGCGATCTTCTCCAGCGCGTCTTCGAGGCGGGCAGGGGCGCAGGAATGGGTGACGATGAGGACCGGGGCCAGGTCGGTGTCGTGGTCGTATTGGCGCATCCGGTTGATGGAGATGCCGTTCTCGCCGAGCACCGTGGCGACCTTGGCCAGTGTGCCGGGCGCGTCGGCGAGGTCGAGGCGCAGATAGTAAGGGGCTGCCGAGGGCTGTGCCGGAGGGCCTGCCGGGATCAGGGTCGAGGCGGGCTGACCGAAGGGCGGGATGATGAGACCACGGGCGATGTCGATGACGTCGGCCATGATCGCCGAGGCCGTCGGCCCCTCACCGGCGCCCGGCCCCTGATAGACGGTCTGGCCGACGAAATCGCCCTCGACGACCACCATGTTGGTGACCCCGTCCAACTGGCCCAGCGGTGAATGCTCGGGAACGAGGCAGGGCTGCATGCGCTGCTCGAGCCCCTGATCGGTCATGCGGGCGGAGCCGAGGAGCTTGATCGAATAGCCCATGTCGCGGGCCTGTTCGATATCGGTCAGGCTGATGCGCTCGATGCCTTCGATGGCGAGCCCGTCGAAATTGACCTGGGTGCCGAAGGCGATGGCCGAGAGCAGCGCGAGTTTCTGGGCCGCGTCGATCCCGCCGACGTCGAAACCGGGATCAGCCTCGGCATAGCCGAGCCGCTTGGCATCTTCGAGGACCTTGTCGTAGCTTTCGCCCGACGCCTCCATCGTGGTCAGGATATAGTTGCAGGTGCCGTTCATCACGCCAAGCACCCGGGTGATGCGATTGGCCGCCAGCCCCTCGGTCAGCGCCTTGACCACCGGGATACCACCGGCCACGGCGGCGTCGAACCGCAGCGCGGCACCGGACGCCTCGGCCTGTTCGGCCAGGCTCTGGCCGTGGCGGGCCAGCAGCGCCTTGTTGGCGGTGACCACATGCTTTCCGGAGGCCAGCGCCGCCTCGCAGGCGGCCTTGGCGGGACCGTTCTCGCCGCCGATGACCTCGACCAGAAGGTCGATATCGTCGCGCCTGGCCATGGCGACGGGATCGTCCTCCCAATCATAGGCGGACAGGTCGATATCGCGGTTCTTGGTCCGCGAGCGGGCCGAGACGGCGGCGATCTCGATGGCGCAGCCGGTGCGGGCCTGCAAAAGGGCGGCATGGGTCTGCACGATCCGGACGACGCCGACCCCGACTGTGCCGAGCCCGGCGAGCGCGATCTTGAGTGATTTCGGCATGGCTGGCCCCGGTCCCCTGGTCTCGTCCTCTGATCTGAGGCGCATCCTTAGGACAGACTCGAAGGGCTTGCAAGCGGATGCGGGGGGGGGCGCGCGCGGTGCTGCGGATCCGGTTTCAGGGAAAGGCGGCGACCGCGGAACCCGGCCCGGCTGCCGGGGGTGGAGGAGACGCCGCCCGGCAAGGCGGGCGGCGTCTCGATCGGGTCAGGCGGCGGCGGCCACGGCGCGTTTCGTCAGCACACCGATCAGATGGGCGCGGTATTCGGGCGTGCCGTGGATGTCGCCGATCATGCCGTCCGCGCTCGCCGCAAGCCCGTCGAGGGCGGCGGCGGAGAAATTCGACGACAGGGCGGCCTCGGCCTCGCTCCAGCGGAAGACCCCGTCTTCGGAGGCCCCGGTGACGGCGACCCGGACGCCGTCGGCAAAGCGGGCGACGAAGACGCCGACCAGGGCGAAGCGCGAGGCGGGCTGTTCGAATTTCTGGTAATTGGCAGCTTGCGGGACGGGGAATTTCACCGAGGTGATGATCTCGCCTTCGTCGAGGGCGGTGGTGAACATGCCCTGGAAGAACTCATCCGCGGCGATCTCGCGATTATTGGTGACAATGGTCGCCCCCGAGCCCAGCGCCGCCGCCGGATAGCAGGCCGAGGGGTCGTTATTGGCCAGGCTGCCGCCGATGGTGCCGCGATTGCGCACCGCCGGGTCGCCGATATTGCCCGCCAGTTCGGCAAGAGCGGGATAGGCGCCCGCGCCCGAGGCGACGGCGGCATGGGTGGTGGCACCGCCGATGGTCAGCACGCCACCGCTTTCCGAGACGCCCTTCATCTCGTCGATGCCGAGAAGGCTGACGAGCTTTGCCGGGGCCGCGAGCCGCTGCTTCATTGTCGGGATCAGGGTCTGGCCGCCGCCGAGGGGCTGGGCGTCCTCGGTACCGAGCGCGGCGACGGCGTCGGCGATTGTGGCGGGTCTTTCGAATTCGAAATTGTACATGTTCTGTCTCCTGCATCCGCGCCCGGGAGGCTCCCCCAGGGGCGGGTTCTGGTCCTAGCTGGCTGCGTTCATGGCTGCCCAGACCCGCGACGGCGAGAGGGGCATGTCGATATGGGTGACACCCTTGTCGGCGAGCGCGTCGATGACGGCGTTGACGAGGGCAGGGGGCGAGCCGATCGCACCAGCCTCGCCGCAGCCCTTCACGCCCAGGGGGTTGTGGGTGCAGGGGGTGACGCAGGAATGGTCGACCTTGTAAGAAGGCACGTCGTCGGCGCGAGGCATGGCGTAGTCCATATAGGACCCCGACAGCAACTGGCCGTTCTCGTCGTAGACACAAGCCTCCAGCATCGCCTGTCCGATCCCCTGGGCCAGACCGCCATGGACCTGGCCCTCGACGATCATCGGGTTGACGACATTGCCGAAATCATCCGCGGCGGTGAAGGCCAGCACCGCGACCTTGCCTGTATCCGGATCGACCTCGACCTCGCAGGCATAGGCCCCTGCGGGGTAGGTGAAGTTGGACGGGTCGTAAAAGGCGGTTTCCTCCAGCCCCGGCTCGATATCCTCCAGCGGGTAGTTATGGGGGACATAGGCCGCGAGGCAGACATCGCCCCAGGCGACCGACTTGTCGGTGCCCGCGACGGTGAACTGGCCGTCCTTGAGTTCGATATCGCCCTCGGAGGCCTCCATCAGATGCGCGGCGATCTTCTTGGCCTTGTTGATGATCTTCTCGGTGGCGCGCACCATGGCCGAGCCGCCGACCGCGAGGGAGCGCGAGCCATAGGTGCCCATGCCCATCGGGGTCTTGGAGGTGTCGCCATGGACGATATCGACCTGATCCTCGGGGATGCCGAGCATTTCAGCGATCACCTGCGGGAAGGTGGTCTCGTGGCCCTGTCCGTGGGAATGTGAACCGGTCAGCACGCTGATCGAACCGGTAGCATTAACCCGTACCGTGGCACTTTCATAGAGACCTGCGCGGGCGCCGAGTTGGCCGACGAGGTTCGAGGGTGCGATGCCGCAGGCCTCGATATAGGACGAGATCCCGAAACCGCGCAGCTTGCCACGGGCGGCACTCTCGGCCTTGCGGGCGGCGAAGCCTGCATGGTCGGAAAGTTCCAGCACCTTGTCCATGGTGGCGTCGTAATTGCCGGTATCGTACTCGACGGCGACCGGGGTCGCGTAGGGGTACTGGTCGGGCTTGATGAAGTTCCGGCGGCGCAGCTCGACCGGGTCGATCCCCATCTCGCGGGCGGCCTTGTCGATGACGCGTTCCAGCTGGAAGGTCGCCTCGGGGCGGCCGGCACCGCGATAGGCATCGACGGGCACGGTGTTGGTGAAGACAGCCCTGACGTTCACATAGATCAACGGCGTGGTGTAGTTCCCGGCCATCAGCGTGCCATGCAGCCAGGTCGGCACCGAAGGCGCGAAGGTCGAGAGATACCCCCCCATATTGGCCAGCGTGTCGGTGCGGATGGCAAGGAATTTGCCGTCGGCGTCCAGCGCCAGTTCGATCTTGGTCACATGATCGCGGCCATGGGCGTCGGTGATGAAGGCCTCGGACCGTGTCGAAGTCCATTTCACCGGCCGGCCCACGGCCTTGGCGGCGAAGGTGCAGAAGGCCTCTTCGGCATAATGGAAGATCTTGGTGCCGAAGCCGCCGCCCACGTCGGGGGCGACGACGCGCAGCTTGTGCTCGGGGATGCCGAGGACGAAGGCGCCCATCAGGAGGCGGATGACATGGGGATTCTGCGAGGTGGTATAAAGCGTGTGCTCGCCGGTGGAGCCGTCATAATCGCCGATGGCCACGCGCGGCTCCATCGGGTTGGCGATGAGCCGGTTGTTGGTCAGTTCCAGGGTGGTGACGTGATGGGCGCCATCAATGGCAGCGGCCACGGCGTCCTTGTTCTCCTCGACGAAGCCCCAGTCGTAGCAGAGATTCGAGGGCAGATCGTCGTGAACCTTGGGGGCGCCGTCGGCCAGAGCGGCCTTCATGTCGAGAACGGCGGGAAGCTCTTCGATATTGACCTCGATGGCCTCGGCGGCGCTGCGGGCCTGTTCATAGGTCTCGGCGACGACAGCGGCGATCGGGTCGCCGACATGGCGGACCTTGCCTTGCGCCAGCACCGGGTGCGGCGGTTCCTGCATCGGCTGGCCGAAACGGTCCGTGACCTGCCAGCCGCAGGGCAGACCACCCACACCCTCGAAATCGGCACCGGTGAAGATGCGGATAACGCCGGGCATGTCGGCGGCGGCGCTGGTGGAGACGCCGTTCAGACGCCCATGGGCGACCTCCGAGCGCAGGAAACAGACATGGGTCTGGCCGTGAATGCTGATGTCGTCGGTGTATTTGCCTTTGCCGGTCAGAAAGCGCACATCCTCGCGGCGCTTGGAGCTGGCTCCGATCCCGAAATCCTTAGGCATGTTGTCCTCCCTGGCACTTTGGCCTGATTGGCTGGTCGCTGGCTGATCCGGTGCGGGATTGCGTCCCGTCTGGGAAGGTGCGTGTGAACACGCACCCTACGGATCATGCGGCGGCGGCAGCCTGAATGGCTTTGACGATATTGTGGTAGCCGGTGCAGCGGCAGATATTGCCTTCGAGATATTCCCGGATCTCTGCCTCTGTGGGGCTCGGGTTCTCTTCGAGAAGCGCGGCCGCCGACATCACCATGCCGGGGGTGCAAAAGCCGCATTGCAGCCCGTGATGGTCCTGGAACGCCTGCTGGATCTTGCCGAGGCTGCCATCGGCATTGGCCATGCCCTCGATGGTGGTGATCTCGGCGCCCGAGGCCTCTGCGGCGAACATCGTGCAGGCTTTCACGGCCTTGCCGTTCACATGCACCACGCAGGCCCCGCATTGCGAGGTGTCGCACCCGATATGGGTGCCGGTCAGGCGCAAGGTGTCGCGCAGGAACTGCGACAAGAGCGTGCGGCCCTCGACCTCTCCCGATACCGATTTTCCGTTAACGGTCATGGAGACCTGTGACATGGCTTCCTCCCAAGCTGGCTATGTCCATATGGCGGCCCACTGACGGGGCCTTGCGCGCCTCTTGATCGAATCCCGATCCGCAAACGCACTCACAAGGGGAGTTTGCCGGGTTTCCCCGGCGGGCGAAAGGATTTTTTGCTGTTTGGTCAAAAGGTCTTATCCGGGCTGTCCGGAAATTATTCATCCTTTTGGTTGACAATTGGGAATCACTCCATATATTCACCCATATGGTTGAACAAAAAACCACCTATGACCTCTCGGCCATTCTCAAGGCGGCCAGCGACCCCACACGGCGCTCGATCCTGACCAGGCTGGTTCAGGAAGGGCCCGTGAGGGTCACCGATCTGGCGGCGGTCTACGATATGAGCCTCAACTCGGTCTCGAAGCACATCAAGGTGCTGGAGGCCGCGGGGCTGGTGCGTCGCAGGACATTGGGGCGGGTGCATCTGATCGAGGCAGATATGACGCCTGTAGCGGAGATTGACCGCTGGTTCGCCAAATTGCGGTCGTCCTGGGAACTGCGGCTGGAAAAACTGGAAACACTGATAGTCGAAGGAGACGAAGATGCCTGAACTGACCCTGAATATCTCTCGCACCATCAACGCCCCGGCGGAGAAGCTTTTCAATGCCTGGCTCGATCCAGCCATGCTGTCACGCTTCATGATGCCCGGAGAAAACATGTCCGAAGCCGAGGTCGAGAACGATCCCCGCGAAGGCGGGACCTTCAGGATCCTGATGAAGGCGCAGGACGCCGAGATCCCGCATTCGGGAAAATACCTGAAGATCGATCCTTATTCGCAGATCGTCTTCACCTGGGAATCGAAGCATTCGATCGATGGCAGTACGGTGACGCTGGATTTCGTGCCCGAGGGCGAAGGAACGCGGATCGACCTGCATCAGGTGAAGTTCTTCAGCGAGGGTCAGCGCGACGGCCATGTCAAGGGCTGGACGGTCATTCTCAACATGCTCGAGAAAGTCGCGGTGCCGGTCTCGGCGGTGTGAGGCAACCTCAGTTGGACAGCCCGGATTTCTTCGGGCTGTGCGATTGTCGGCGTGTCGGGTTTGGTCTACCGGTTGCGGCCTGGCATGCAAGGAGGGCGGGATTGGCACTTAAATGCGGTCTGATCGGCGAGAATGTCTCGCGGTCGAGGTTTGGCCGGGCGCTGGAAATTCTGGGTGCGGCGCATGGGGTGAGGCTCGACTATACGGTCTTTGATACGGCTCTGCTGCCGGGGTTTGACTTCGACAGGCATATCGACCGGCTGATTGCCGAGGGTTATGACGGGGTCACGGTCACCCATCCCTTCAAGCCGCGTGCAGATGCGCGGATCACCGGCGAGCGGCACTATCCGGGCGGTCTTGGGGCCTCGAACCTGCTGCGATTCAAGGGCGGGATCGCGGGGTTCAATACCGATTACTCTGGACTGCTTGCTGCCTGGCGGGCGGTGTTTGGCGACCAGAAGCCGGGGCGGGTGGCGATGGCTGGGGCCGGAGGCGTGGCGCGGGCGATTGCGGCGGCGCTTCTGGAACTGGGTGCCGAGGCGATTGTTGTTTGGGACACCAATGAGGGCGCTGCCCATCGGCTGACCGACCAGATCGGATCGCCAGACAGGCTCATTCCGCTGCTGGTAGGGGCCGGTCCGGAGGCCTGCCGTTCCGCTGATGGATTGGTGAACGCCACACCTCTGGGCATGCGCGAATATCCCGGGACGGCTTTTCCCAAAAAGTTGATCGGCACCCAGAAATGGGCGTTTGATGCGGTCTATACGCCGCTGGAGACCGAATTCCTCCGCGACGCGGCGGCGGCGGGGCTGGTTCGGCTGACCGGGTTCGATCTGTTTCGTTTCATGGCGGTGCGGTCCTTTGCGGCCTATACCGGGATTGCCGAGGACGAGATTGACGGGGCCTGCCTTTTGCCTCTGGCCGATGGCCTCTGAGCCCAATTCGGGCTGGTGCCTTTGGTCCTGAGCGGTATTCTGGCCCGGAACTGACGGGATATGCCGATGTCGGGCTCAGCCTCGAATACGCCGAAACCGGCCTCCTCGCCCTGTCTGGCGGAGGATGTGCAAGAGCTAGCGGATGGCAGTGCGGTCGTCGTGGATGCCGAGCAGGCGCGCGATGTGGCGCGGTGGCGCAAGGCGGAACGGGCGCGGCTGCTTGGGTTGCGGCAGGCGCTGTCGGTGGCGGCGCGCGCGGAAATGGATGCCCGGATCATCGAGGCGCTGGATCCGCTTCTGGAAAGCGCAAGGAGCGTCGGGTTCTACTGGCCCTTCCGGGGCGAGCCGGATCTGCGGCCACTGATCGGGCGGCTGACCGAGGCGGGTACGGTCTGTGCGCTGCCGGTGGTTGAAGGCAAGGGGATGCCACTGGGGTTCCGTACCTATCGACCGGGGGACCGGCTGGAGCGGGGAGTGTGGGACATTCCGGTTCCGGGCGAAGGCGAGGCTGTAGCGCCCGAACTGCTGCTGAGCCCGGTGGTGGGGTTTGATGCAGCCGGGTTCCGGCTGGGCTATGGCGGCGGGTTCTTTGACCGGACGGTGGCGGCCAGGACACCGCCGCCGCGGCTGATCGGCGTCGGCTACGAGATCGCCCGGATCCCGACGATCTTCCCTCAGGCCCATGACAAGCCGATGGAGGCCGTGGTGACCGAGGCCGGACGGTTTTTGCCGGAAGCATGATGCGGCCTGCCTGACCTCCGGTTTCGCGCCTTGCGTCGGCATTCGAGCGGATCGCGACAACAGCCGTCTCCGACCTTCCGTTCATTGACGGCGCGTCTCCACGAGGTACAGTCGCCGCCGGGAAATGCGGTACCGGGAGCGAAAAGCTTTAAGGTGTTTGGTCGCCGAGGCTGGGTCTGGCTGCATTCAAGCGAAACCGAAAGCGAGAATTGAGGGATATTCAGATGACGAAGCCGAAAATCGGGTTCATCGGGCTTGGCCTGATGGGGGGTGCCATGGTGCAGCGGATGCTGGATCTCGGCTATGAGATCACCGTGATTGCCAACCGGAACCGCAAACATGTCGATGAAGCCGTGGCGCGGGGGGCTGCCGAGGCGAAGACCTCGAAGGAACTGGCGGCGGCGTCCGAGGTGGTGATGTTCTGCATGGACACCTCCGACAGTGTCGAAAGCCGGGTCTATGGCGAAAACGGCGTTTTGGCCGGGGTGGCTCCGGGTACGCTGGTAATCGATTTCGGGACTTCGCTGCCGGGCTCGACCCAGAAGATCGGGGCGGATATGGCGGCGAAGGGGGTGCATTACATGGACAGTCCCCTTGGCCGGACGCCGAGCCATGGCCGCGAGGGCAAGCTCAACATCATGGCTGCCGGGGATGCGTCGGATTTTGCCCGGGCCAAGCCGGTTCTCGACGATCTCGGCGAGAACGTTTTTCATGTCGGGCCGCTGGGGGCCGGGCATACGCTGAAACTGATCAACAATTTCTACGCCATGACCACGGCGATGGCGATGTCGGAGGCCTTCGCGATGGCCGACAAGGCCGGGTTGCCGCGCGAGAAGCTCTATGAGGTGATGGCGGCGGGGCCGCTGAAGTCGGGCATGATGGATTTCATCAAGGCTCAGGCGGTGGATGGGGAAATCCAGCTGGCATTCTCGGTCGCCAATGCCCGCAAGGATGTCGGCTACTACGCCAAGATGGCCGACGATATGGACCTGCCGAGCCAGATGTCCTTTGCCGCCAAGAACGCGCTGGGGCTGGCCAAGGCCCAGGGCTGGGGCGACAGGATGGTGCCTGAGATGGTGGACTGGTTCTCGGAGCTGTTCTCGCGCGGGGAATGAGGTCGGCCCAAGGGGTGGAACCGGGGCGAAGCCTTGACCAGGGTGACCAGGAAGGCGCGGTTTTCGACCGGTCGTCCCGGTCGGTTCGCCCCGGTCAGTGAAAGTCGGAGAAAGTCGGACCAGGTTTGTACGATTGCCCGCCCCTGTCATCTCAAAAATACACGCGAGATCTGTGCGCGGCATGGCCAACTTGCCTGTTTTGGTGCGGTTTCGCGCCTTCAGCCGACCAGAGGCTGGCTTTTTGCCGCCTCGCGGTGCGGTTTTGGCCTCTTGTCCGGTGTTTCGGACGGAGTCCGCCCTCAAACGACCCGTTTCCGGGACGCCCCTCACCCAAGAAGCAGCGCCCTGAACAATGCCATCGGCGGCCAGCCCAACGCGCCCGTCCCGGCGGCATAGATCCCTGAGAACTTCACCTCCAGCGGGATCCAGTCGATCACCGTGGCCAACTCATCCAGCCCTGTCGCCTTGCGCCCGCCTTGCGCGAACCCCATCACGTCCTGCCCGATCCGACGACGCGCCATCATCCATCCCCCTTGCTGACTGCCTCACAAGGATGGAATCACAACTCAACAAACCACGCAATCGCTTCGCGCACAGGTCTCAACGCATCGGAAACTACTTTACCTATTGAAAACAGATGTTTGAATATTTTTTACACGCGTGCAAACCGGCACGGCCGCCGGATCATCCGGCCCGGCCCAGCGCCCTCAGCGCCGTCTCGGTGACCCCCTCCAGCGCCAGCGCCCCGGCCCCTTGCGCCCAGGGCAGGTCGCCGGAGGTCTGGACCTGAACCTCCGGCGCGCTGTCCCCGACCTGGATCATGTTGCGCCGCATCTCCGCCAGCACAGCCGCGTCATGGAGGTAGCCGAACCGCATCGATTTCCCCGACAGGACGATCAGCGACGGGTCGAAGATATTGACCACATTCGCCAGCCCCATCCCGAACATCCGCCCGGCCCGGCGGAAGATTTCCAGCGCCGTCTCGTCCCCGCCCCGCGCCGCCGCGTGGAGCGCCTCCAGCACGTCGCCCCCGGCCTCGCCGACCAACATTCCCGCCTCGCGGACCAGCGCGTATTCCGAGACATAGGCCTCCAGACACCCGCGCTGCCCGCAGGAACACAGCGCCCCGTCGAGCGCCACTTTCGTGTGCCCGAATTCTGCCCCCCGCCGCCGCGCGCCGCGATAGAGCGCCCCGTCGATGACGATCCCCATCCCGAGGCCGCTTTCCAGCGTCACGGTTATGAAGTCCCGCACCCTGCGCCCGGCCCCGAACCACAGCTCGGCCAGGGCCACGAGATTGGCGTCGTTGTCGAGGAACACCGGACAGGCGAAGCGCTCCTGCAGGAGCGGCAGCAGGTCCACATCCTCGCGGTCCAGCGCCCGGCTCCAGCTGACCCGGCCCTCCGGCCCGTCGATGATCCCCGGCAGGCCCAGCCCGATGCCGGAGATATGCCGAAGCCGGTATCCGAGCCGCGCGCAGATATCCTCGAAGGCCGGCACCAGCAGCCCCGGCAGCGCTTCGGGCACCAGCGGCCAGTCCGGCATCGGGTACTCGCCTTCGGCCAGCTTGTCGCCGGCGAAGTTCAACAGTGTCACCGTCAGCAGCCCGTTGGCCAGTTTCGCCCCGATCACCCGATGCGCCGCCCCGCGGATCCGCAGCAGCACCCGCGGCCGGCCCCGTTTCGTACCGGTTGCCGCGGGATAGAGCGGCACCTGCTCGATCATCCCGGAGACCAGGAGGTCCGAGGTGATATTGGTCACCGTGGCCGGGCTCAGCCCGGTCTCGGCGGCGATATCCACCCGAGCGGCCCGGACATTCCGGCGGATCGCCGACACGATCGCCTGCGCCGACGAACCGGGAGCCTCGGCAGGAAGCGGTGCAATGTCGGTCAGCCGGTTCAGATCGGACCCTCCCGGAGGCGATTGATTCGCCGCTATTTTGTTCTCTGCCGAAACTTATTATTCCGGGAATCTCCCACCGAGTCGCAACATCTTCCCTCGGAATCCCGCGAATACGCCGTGATTTCAGCCTAGATGGGCGAATTCCCCTGGTCAATTAATTAGGTAGTGGAATTTAATAGCGCGACAAACCGCCTTGCGGGGCAGTGGTAAAAAGGCTCACTCCCCCGACACAAAACGCCACCGGGAGGCATCTCAAATGAATTTCCGCTATTTGCCTGCGGCCACAGCTGTCAGTGCAACCAAGGTGATCCCGGCTGTTCAGGCCGCTGCAGACGAGGATATTCCCGTCGTCTCCAATGACCGCCGGATCGAGGACGACAGCGCCTTCGACCCGATCGTCGACACTGTCGAGGTCGGCCGGACGCGGCCCGGCGCCGAGGCCTGAGCCTATGGGAAGGGCGCTGATCCTGTTGCTGGCCGCTGGTTTCGGCTTCGGCTGCGCCCCGTCGCCCAGCGCCGTCTCCACGCCGGAAGGCCCCGGGGGGGACGCCGGGATCTCGGCCTTGCGCGATTGCGCCACGGTGACCAGCCGCTGCGCGGGTGTCGGGGCGGTGCGGGCGGCGGCCCCGGCGCTGTGTTCCGTGACCGAGGCCGGGCCGGTCTGCCACGCAACCCGCCGGACAGTCGCAGCGGGAACGAGTTCCCGGCAGGCCGGTGCCGTCTATACCGAGCGTCTGGCAGCGATGGAGACAGGAGCCGGGATTTGTGGCTTTCACGCGGTGTCCCGGGGAGGGCAGGGATTCGGGCCGGGCGAATTCGCCATTCTCGGCATCTGGGGAACCCGGGCGGGGGTCCACCAGTATCGCCGCGCCCGCTACCTGCCCCAGCCTGCGATGGCCGAGCTCCTCGACGATCCGGCGCGGTTCGTGCAGGCCTGCGCGGCGCTGGTGTCGCGGGTGCCGGGCGGGTGAGAGAGGCGTCCGGAAAACCCGGGGAGGAGGGTTTTCGACGACGTACGCGCGACGCGCCTTGCGTGTGGGGCTACCGTCACTTGCTCCAGCATCAGGGGGAAGCGACATCCCTTGCCCCGCCTCCCGCTTCGCACTAGCGTCATCGGAGTGTCACCCACGGAGCCCCGACGTGCAAAAAAAACGCCGCAGCACCGGAAACCCGACCCTCGCCGATGTCGCCGATGTCGCCGGGGTCTCGGCCATCACCGTGTCGCGGGCGCTCAGGGTCCCCGGCCAGGTTTCCAAGGACACCCGCGCGCGCATCGACGAAGCCATTCGCCAGCTCGACTATCATCCCGACCCGGTGGCCAAGGCGCTGGCCTCGGCGCAGTCCGAAATCATCGGCGTCCTCATCCCGTCGGTGACCAACAACGCCTTTGCCGATACGATCCGCGGCATTTACGATGTCTCGGAACCCTCCAAATACTCGGTCCAGCTTGCCAATACCCGCTATACACCGGCCCAGGAGGAACGGCTCCTGCGCAGCTTTCTCCGCCAGCGTCCCGCCGGTCTCATCGTCTCTGGCATCGATCAGTCCCCAGAAGTGCTGGACTTGCTCCGGAACGCCAGCTGTCCGGTCGTGCAGATATTCGAGACCGGACCCGATCCCATCGACATGATGGTCGGGTTTTCCCATTACGACGCCGCCACGGCCGGTGCCCGTCACCTGCTGGATATGGGCTACCGGCGGATCGGCTTCATCGGTGCCCGCATGGACCCCCGCGCCAAGCGCCGCCTCGAGGGCCTGTCGAACACCCTGGCCCAGGCGGGTCTGTTGGAGCCGAAACGCATGGTCACCACCGGTCAGCGCTCCACGCCCACCGAGGGCGGGCTGCTGCTGTCGCGGCTTTTCGAGGCCGCCCCCGATACCGATGCCGTCCTGTGCAACAACGACGATATCGCGCTCGGAGTGCTCTTCGAGGCCCAGCGGCGCGGCCTCTCCATTCCCGGTGAATTCGGCATCTGCGGGTTCAACGACATGGATGTCTCGTCGCAGACCAACCCGACCCTGACCTCGGTGCGCACCCCGCGCCGTCAGGTCGGTCGCCGCGCCGTCGAAATGCTGATCGCCCGGCTCAACGGCAGTACCGCGTCGCCCTGCGAAGACCTGGGCTTCGAGGTCATTCCACGCCAGAGCACCGCCCTGAAAAGCGGCGCGTCCGGCGGCCGATGATCCCCACGCTCGACCCCGATATCCTGTCGGGCTGGGTCGGCCGCAGCGAGGCCGTGCTCGACACGATCGAGCCCATCCGCGCCCGCCTCATGCAGGCCACGCTCGACCGGGACCCGACCCTCGTCCCCGGGGACCCTCTGCCGCCGCTCTGGCACTGGCTCTATTTCACCGAACCGGTCAGGACCGCGGAGCTTGCCGCCGATGGCCTTGCCCCGCCGGGCGCGCTCTGGCCGCCGGTGGCGCTGCCGAACCGGATGTGGGCTGGGGCCCGGTTCCGTTTCGACGCGCCCCTGACCATAGGACAGACCGCCGAGCGTCACCGCGAGATCACCTCCGTGACCCTGAAGGACGGCCGTTCGGGGCCGCTTTGCTTCGTCACCTACCGCGACCGTTTCCGCGCCGACGCAAGGACGCTTCTGACCGAGGAGTGGGACGTTGTCTTCCGCAGCCCGCCGACCCCGGGTACCACGCCCCTGCCCGTCCGCGCGCCTTACGAGCCGGAGGTCACCGAGGTGCCGGACCTTACCGTCCCGCTGCTCTTTCGGTATTCCGCCCTCACTTTCAACAGCCACCGCATCCACTATGACCCGGATTACACCCGCAACACCGAGCATTACCCGGCGCTGATCGTCCACGGTCCCCTCGTCGCCACGATGCTGATGGGTTTCGCCACCCGCCATGCCGGATTCGAAATCCGCGATTTCCGGCTTCGGGCCACCGCGCCGAGTTTCCTCAACCTGCCTTTCCGCCTCGCCGGTCGATGCATCGAGGACCGCTTTCACGTCTGGGCCGAGACGGGCGACGGTCTTCTTGCGATGGATGCCGAGGCACGGTCCTGAGTTTCCCAAGCTTTCGTTGAGCCCGCGGCCATTCCACGCCAGACGCCGCGAATCTCCCCTGAAGGCAGGGTGGACGCAGGTGATGTTTGCGCATCTGATTCTATTAAGTTGCCGCATCCGTTGAGCATTGATCCCGCTTGTTCCATTGCCGGTTTCCTGCGGTTCGGGCCTCTGGGCCGGTCGCACAGGCAAGCGGCTGAGCGGCGCGTGATAGGGAAGGCGGGGTCTGGATGCGGTGGAAGGTCGAGGCTGGGTCCGGGGAGCCCAGAATTGCGTTACTCGTCCTTCTCCGTCGAGTACTGCTCGAACAGTTTCATCTGGGCCATGATGAAGACGATGGGCAGGATGGTCAGGCCGAAGGTCTTGAAACTGACCCAGGTATCGGTGTCGAAGAGGCGCCAGACGGTCTCGTTGGCCACGGCGAGGGCGACGAAGAACAGCGCGAAGCGGCGGGTGAAGATCATCCAGCCTTCCTCGGTCAGCGGGATCATCGCATCCATCAGATAGGCCAGATAGCTCCGCCCCCGCGCCAGCCCGTAACCGAGGACACTGGCGAAGCTCAGATAGATCACCGTCGGCTTCATCTTGATGAACGTGTCGTCGCGCAGCCACAGGGTCAGGCCGCCGAAGATTGTGACGATTACTGCCGTGACGATGGCCATTTTCGGCAGGTGCCGGGTCAGGATCCAGGACGCGGCGAGGGCCAGGAGGATGACCGGGATGAAGACGGCAGTGGCAAAGAGGACCTTCGCCAGCTGTGCCGCCTCTTCGGTGGCTCCGGGCTCGACCGGGGCGAAGCGGTAGGTGATGAAGAAGATCAGGATCGGCCCCAGGTCGAGGGCGGGCTTGATCCAGGCGGCCGGAGCCTTGCCGGCGGGCGGGGTCTCGGTGGGGGTTTTCTCGGTCATGAGGTCTCAGATAGTCGGTTCAGCGGCCGAATTCCACCGCGATTGCGCCGAGCGCGATCAGGGCCATGAGACCGGCGCGGGCGGGCCCGACTTTCTCCTTCAGGACGGCCCAGCCGATCAGGGCGGCGAAGACGACGGAGGTCTCGCGCAGGACCGCCGCCTCGCCGACCTTGTCGAGGCGGGTGGCGAGCATGACGCCGCCGAAGGAGAAGAAGGCGATGATGGCCCCGGTGAGGCCGCGGACCATCAGCGGGCCCAGAGCCGGGGGGTCGGTCATGCGGGCGTAGCGCCAGGCGGCGATGAGCGGGAAATCGAGCTGGGTGACGAAGAAGAACCAGGCGAGAAAGGTGAAGGGATCGGGGGTGAAGCGGATGCCGTAGGCGTCATAGGTGGTGTAGACCGCCACCGAGATACCGCCGAGGAACGCCAGTGCGATCCCCGCGATCAGGGCCTCGCGACCGATGGTGACGTTTCTGAGGTTGAGGACGGCAAGCGCCAGGATGCCACCCGACAGAAGGGCAACGCCGAGCCATTGGGTCAGGGCGTAGTGCTCGTGGAAGACGACGGCGGCGAAGGCGACGGTGATCAGCGGGCCGGAGCCCCGGACCACGGGATAGACGACGGTATAGGCGGCGCGGGAATAGGCCATGGCCATCAGGAGCTTGTAGACGAAGTGGATGACGATGGCGCCCAGCAGGATCACCCAGGCGTGTCCCTCCGGCCAGGGCACGAGGAACAGCGCCATGGGCGCGGCGAGGATGGCGATCCAGAGGTCGATGGCGCCGCGCGAAAGCCACGGATCATGGCGGCCCTTTTGCAGCGCCCCGAAGGCGGCATGGGCGACGGCGGACATCAGCGCCAGCAGCATTGCCACGGTGCGCCCGGTGTCGGTGCCTTCGATGGAGATCAGCCAATCGGTCACGCCGATGACCGCGCGATGTCGCAAGGTGGGTGAATCCCGCCGCCCGCCGACGGACGGTCAGTGTGGAAGGGCAACGCGGTCATAGCGGGCCTTCACCACCGCATTGCGCCAGAGCGCCGGGATATCCGCCTCCGCCATGGCGTCCCCGGCCTCCCGGGCCTGCTGCATCCCGAACCCGCCATCGAAGGTGATGTTCAGGGTGAAGGTGCCGTTGGGATTGGGCATGTCGACAATCAGTTCCGACAGGGCAAAGCGGGTCTCGGGCGGGTAGGCGTCTTCGGGAAGCGCATCGATGATCGCCAGCGCCTCGGCCTTCAGTTCCTCGACCTGTGTTGCGGGTGGGGTGTCCTCGTTCAGGAAAGCCGTGGCCAGCGGCACCAGAAAGATCTGCTCGAACAGCGCGCCGGTATCGTTGCGGGCCTCGATGCCGATCTCGTGAAGAGCCCCGGTGGTCGCGGTCTTAGCCAGCGCCACGGATGACGAAAGGTTCACCCCCTCCGCCCGCGCTGTGACAATGACGCCGTCATCGCCGGGGAAACGCACTTCAAGGCGGTGAAGCTCCAGCGTTCCGGTTTCGGGATCGAGGCTGACCCGCAGAGAGCCGTCGATTGCATCGCGGGCCATCTGGGCGGCGACGGCATATTCCAGAACAGGTTTGCCGTATTCGGGGATCAGTCGCAGGTTTTCCAACTCGATTTCGAGCATCTCCGGAACGGCACCTGTTTCGGCGAACACCCTCAGCCCGCGGCCGCGCCAGCGCAGATATTCCGCAGTGGGCCGCACGAGCCCTGTGACGTCAGCGGGAAGCGTCAGGCCTTCGGCGATGCACCATCCCCCAGCCGCGCGGACGGTTTTCGCCTCAATCTCCGCGTTTCCGACCGGTTCGCCCAATCGCATAGCCGCGTCCCAGACCGCCCGGCAATCTTCAGTATCGAGGCCTTGGGCGGCCACTGGCGCGCCTGCGATCAGCGCGAGGGCTGCCACAAGGCTTCTCATGCCCCGGCCTCCGCCCCGGTCAGAGCGCGGGCGAAATCTTCGGGGTCGAAAGGGGCGAGGTCGTCGATGCTTTCGCCGACGCCGATGGCGTGGATCGGCAGGCCGAAGCGGTCGGCCAGCGCCACGAGGACGCCGCCCTTGGCGGTGCCGTCGAGCTTGGTCATCACGAGGCCGGTGACATTTGCGATCTTCTGGAAGATCTCCACCTGGCTCAGCGCGTTCTGGCCGGTGGTGGCGTCGAGGACCAGGAGCGTGTTGTGGGGCGCGTCCGGGTCCTTCTTGCGGATGACCCGGACGATCTTGGCGAGTTCTTCCATGAGGTCGGCGCGGTTCTGGAGGCGTCCCGCCGTGTCGATCATCAGAAGATCGGCGCCATCGGTCTCGGCCCTGGTCATCGCATCGAAGGCCAGCGAGGCGGGGTCGGAGCCTTCGGGGGCTGTCAGGACCGGCACCCCGGCGCGTTCTCCCCAGACCTGCAACTGCTCGACGGCAGCGGCGCGGAAGGTGTCCCCGGCGGCGATCACCACCGACTTGCCCGCCGCCTTGAACTGCGAGGCCAGCTTGCCGATGGTGGTCGTCTTGCCAGAGCCGTTGACCCCGACCACCAGCACCACCTGCGGCTTTTTCGGATAGAGCGGCATCGGCTTGGCCACCGGATCGAGCAGTTTCGAAACCTCGGTGGCGAGCAGGGTCTTGACCTCCTCGACGCCAACCCGGCGGCCATAGCGACCGGCGGCGAGACTGGCGGAGACCTTCATCGCGGTCTCGATCCCCATGTCGGAGGTGATGAGCAATTCCTCGAGACTTTCCAGCATGGCGTCGTCGAGGACGCGGGTCCGGGCCTCGGTTCGGCCCATGAGGCGAGAGACGAGGCTGGATTTCGCAGGGGCTTTTGTGACCTTGGTTTCAGGAGGCGTGGTTTCGGCAGTCGCAGATTCGGGGGCTGGGGCGTCCGGTACAGGCGGCGTGACCGGTTCCGGGCTCGGCGTTTCGGGGGCCGCTACGGCTGCCTCAGGCTCCCCTTCCTCGATGATCGCTTCGAGACCCTGTTCGAGCTTGGAGGAGGTCTTGAACAGGCGGTCCTTCATCTTGGAGAAAAACGACATGGCGCGTGCGCTCCGGATTTGCTTGTGGCATCACGTAATACGGCTGTGCGGAAGATGCAAAGTCAGACCGGCATCGTGCTGGCACAGCCCGAAGGTAGCGCGACGGTTCCGCTCGTGCTGACCGTGGCCTGGTACGGGGTGGCAAGCGTCCCAAAATGACGCGATTAGACCCTTGCCGCACGGAAAATTCTCGTCTATACGCGCCCCTTGCACCCAGGCGGGGCGACCGGTTCCCGGCGTTGAAACAGACGGACCGCAACTGGATCAGTCCCGCGACACGGAGACCAAGACGATGAAAAAAGACCTGCATCCCGCGTATCACGTCATCGACGTGAAGCTGACCGACGGCTCGGTCATCCAGATGCGCTCGACCTACGGGGCCGAGGGCGACACGCTGACCCTCGATATCGACCCCTCCTCGCATCCGGCCTGGACCGGCGGGAGTTCCAAGCTGATGGATACCGGCGGGCGGGTGTCGCGCTTCAACAAGAAATACGAAGGCCTCGGCTTTTAAGGCGTCGCTTTATCGGGTGGTTACGCGCGTCCCGCGAAGCGATGGCGAGATAATCGGCAACGATTATCGGCTCGGACATCGCGTCTGAACGGTCTTGGCGCGCTTTTGTCTTGAAGGCAGCGCATGGCCCATATCATCACGCTGGGCAACGAGAAGGGCGGCTCGGGCAAGTCCACCACTGCGATGCATGTCATCGCGGCCCTCCTGGCCGCCGGCAAACGCGTTGCCGCGCTCGATCTCGACCTGCGCCAGCAAAGCCTCTTTCGCTATCTGGAGAACCGGGATGCCTTTATCGCCCGAACCGGCCGGAACCTGCCAGTCCCCGAGCGCGTCGCGCTGAGCGCCAGCGGTCTTGATTCGCACTCCGAGGCCACCGCCGAGGAAGAGGCCCGGATCACCGCTCTCCTCGCCGATCTCGCCCCGTCGCAGGATTTCATCGTCATCGACACGCCCGGCGCCTTTACCACCTATTCGCGACTGGCCCATGCCGCCGCCGATACGCTGATCACGCCCCTCAATGACAGTCTGATCGATTTCGACATGCTGGCCCGCGTCGATCCCGCCAGCGGCAAGGTCCTCGGCCCCACCACCTATTCCGAAATGGTCTGGAAGGCCCGCCAGACCCGCGCCGCGGCCGGTCGCGATCCGCTCGACTGGCTGGTGCTGAGAAACCGGCTCACCACCATCGACGCCCGCAACAAGCGCCGGGTCGCGGCGGCACTTGCCAACCTCGCCAAACGCATCGGCTTCCGCCTCGTTCCGGGGTTTTCCGAACGCGTGGTCTTCCGCGAAATGTTCCTCGACGGCAAGACGCTGATCGACCTTCTCGCCGATCCCGAGACGCGGCTCACCATGTCGCATGTCGCCGCGCGAACCGAATTGCGGGCTATGATCCGCGATCTCGGCCTGCCGGATACCGGGGTCGCTTTCTGAGGCAGAACGGCCCGAAACCGGTCAGCCCATCAGCGCCTTGCGCATCATGTTGGCGGCCATTGCCATGATGAAGACGGCAAACACCTGTCGCAGCGGCTTGGGCGGCAGGGCATGGGCGAGCGACGCGCCGAGGGGGGCGGTGATCAGGGTCATGGCGACGACGATGGCGAAGGCCGGCAGGTTGACAAGGCCGATCGTGTAGGGCGGCCGGTCCGGCACGCCCCAGCCGGTGGCGAGAAAGCCCAGGACCGAGGGAATGGCGATAACCACGCCGAATCCCGCCGCCGTCGCCACGGCCCGGTGGATCGGCACCGCGTGCAGCGTCATGAGCGGCACGCCGAACGAGCCGCCGCCGATGCCCATGAGCACCGAAAGAAAGCCGATGGCCGGTCCGGCGACAGCCCGGGCCACGCCGGAAGGCATATGTTCGGCAAGCTTCCAGTCGGGCCTGCCGAACATCAGGTAAATCCCGACGCAAAGCCCAAGGATGCCGAAGCTCAACATCAGGGTCACGGTCTTGAGACCGGAGGCGATGAGGACACCGACAAGCGCACCGGCAGCGATCCACGGCGCCCAGGATTTCAGGATGTCCCAGTCGACGGCACCGCGCCGGTGGTGGCTGGCGACCGAACGCAGCGAAGTGCCAATGATCGTCGCCAGCGAGGTGGCGAGGCAGATCTGCATGATCATCGGGCTCTGATAGCCGAGCGATGTGAAAATATGGAAATAGGCCGGGACCAGCACGATGCCGCCGCCGACGCCGAGAAGCCCGGCGATCAGCCCGGCGAGGGTGCCGGCCAGGGCGAGCAGGCCGATGAAGGGTAGCAAATCAGCCATGGAGGTTCCGGAAACTCAGGCGGCTTCGGCGTTTATACAGGACAGGGCGCGGGCGACAAGCTCGGGGCCCGCGCCGGGCTTGTGAGCCTCTTCCGACAGCAGCCGCCGCCACTGGCGCGCCCCGGGCCGCCCGGCGAAGGCGCCGAGCATGTGGCGGGTGATCTGGTTGAGCCGGGTGCCCTTCGAGAGCTGGTCCTCGATATAGGGCAGCATCGCGGACACGGCCTCTTCCGCCGCAATGTCCGGGCCGGGCGCGCCGAAGATGCGGCGGTCGGCGGGTCCGAGGATGGCCGCCGGGTCGTGATAGGCCGCGCGCCCGATCATCACGCCGTCGAGCCCGGCCTCGAGAAAGGCCTCCGCCTGGTCGAGCGCGGCGATGCCGCCATTGATGACGATTTCGAGCGCCGGGAACAGGCCCTTCATTTCCTGCACCAGCGGATAATCCAGCGGCGGGATGTCGCGATTTTCCTTCGGGCTGAGCCCCTGCAGCCAGGCCTTGCGGGCGTGGATGGCGAAGCAGGTGATCCCGGCTGCGGAAACGCGGGCGATGAACTCCGGCAGGACCTCGCGCGGCTCCTGTTCGTCGACGCCGATCCGGCACTTGACGGAGACTTTCGTGTCACCCGCAGCGGCACGCATGGCGGCGGCGCAATCGGCGACACGGGCCGGATCCTTCATCAGAACCGCCCCGAACGTGCCTGACTGAACCCGGTCCGAGGGGCAGCCGACATTGAGATTGAACTCGGTATAGCCGAAGGGAAGGGCGACGCGGATGGCGGCAGCGAGCTCCTCGGGGTCCGAGCCGCCGAGTTGCAGGGCAACGGGATGCTCGGCCGGATCGAAACCGATCAGACGCTCGGCGTCGCCGTTCACCAGCGCCGCCGAGGTGACCATTTCCGTATAGAGCAGGCATCGCGCCGAGAACTGCCGGTGGAACATCCGGCAGTGGCGATCGGTCCAGTCCATCATCGGAGCGACGCTAAATTTACTGTACTTTTCAATCATTTACGCAGCATTTCTAAACTACACCAAGATTGAACAGATTGACACTGCCCACAAACGTTCAATGTGACGCATTTCATTCCGATATTCAAATTATAGCGTCCGATATCACTCCGCACCGATTTCCGGCTCAAGCGCTTGGAACAGACCAGCGACATGTCCAGATATGGTGTGGACCGGTCGGGCGACACGCGCGATACACGAGAGCCTTGAGCCTGCAATCGAGTTGTCCGACCTCAGAAGGGCATGGGTTCCGCTGAATTTGGAGAACTACGCGCAGAGTTTGGCAAGGCCCGACCTCGGTCTTCAAATTGTTCTGGCCAAGAGAGACACAGTGGTTCTGCCGGAGATTTCAGCGAGATTCATGAACTCGTTGGAGGAAGCAGGTGCCAAGCCGAATGTATTGGAACTGAATTGCGGGCATTATTCGCTGGCAACGCTGCCGCATATTTTGGTTGCCGGCTTGAGTCTGAAACGGTTTTTGGGAGCGTAGCGACAAGGGAATAGTGAACAAAATACTGTAGCCAATTAGTCGTATAATACCTGTTATGTTAAATACAATGAAAGTATTGCAGAGGAGAATGAAGGTATTATATTTGAAACATTCAGTATTATTTCAACAAATTGAACCAGAATTCCGTTTTGTTCCAGATCACCAAAAAGAAAGCGGCGTTCCAGCTGAGCCCGGGTTTCAGATCTCCCGCGCCGCCGCTGGCTTGCAATCGGCGGGTTCCGGAAGAGCGGCGGCAAGCGTTTCCGCGAAGCGTCCGGCGATCTCTGACATGTCGGCGCGGCTTGAAACGAAAGCCGGGGCGAACATCACATGATTGCCGAGATGCCCGTCGATCGTGCCGGATCCGGGATAGATCAGCATGTCCCGGCGAAGCGCTTCCGACTTCAGACGCGAGGCGATCTCGCCCGGGGCGGCGAGCGAGGACTTCCGGTTCCGCGACGCCACCAGTTCGACGCCGATCATCAGACCCTTGCCTCGGATATCGCCCACATTCGGATGATCGCCCAGCAGCGCGCCCAGGTCCCGGCGCAGCTCAGCGCCCAGATCGGCCGCCCTTGCGACCAGCCCGTCGCGCTCGACGATCCCTTGCGCCGCCAGGGCGACCGCGCAGGCAAAGGGATGGTTCACATGGGTCTGGCCATTGCGCAGGATCCCCGATCCTTCGGCAATCGCGGCGTGAACGGGCTCCGACAGAAGCAGCGCCGAGATCGGCTGGTATCCCGCCGCCAGACCCTTGCCGATGGCGATCATGTCCGGCACGAACCCGTCCTCGAGATGGGAAAACAGATAGCCGCTCCGGCCCATGCCGCACATCACGTCATCGACCAGGAACAGCACCCCGAACGCGCGGCACACCTCCTGCATCCGCCTGAGATATCCCGGCACGAACGGCACCGCGCCCGCGGTGGAACCGACAATGGGTTCGGCCATGAAGCCCGCGACGGTCTCCGGTCCGAGGGTTTCGATCGTGTGTGCCAGTTCCGCCGCAAGGCGTTCGACATAGTCGGCGGTCGTTTCGCCCGCCAGCATCCCTCGATAGGCGTTGCAGGGCGACACGAAGGGGATGTCGGGCAGGACGTCCTCGAACGGATGGCGCCGTGCCGGATTGCCCGAGACCGCGAGCATGCCAAGCGTGCTGCCGTGATAGCTCTGCCTGCGGCTGATGAAGAGACGGCGCGCGGTGTCGCCACATTCGCGATGCACCTGCAGCGCGACCTTCAGCGCCAGTTCCATCACTTCGGACCCGCCGGACAGGAACGTGCAGCGCGCCATTCCGCCCGAGCGGTCCACGAGAAACGCCGCCAGCTCCTCGGCCTCGGGCGTTGTGAAGCTGCCCGCATGCGCCCAGGCCAGCTGCCCGGCGGCCCGGCGCATCGCGTCCTGCATCTCGGGATGGCAATGGCCGAGGGCCGACACGACGACGCCGCCGCAACTGTCGAGGATCTTCCGCCCGCCGCCGGTTTCGATCCAGGTACCCCGCCCGCCCACGGCCATCAGCGGCGGGTCGTTGACGTTTTTCAGAACCAGAGAGGCCATCGCCCGCCCCCACCCCCGCCGCGCCGCGCAGGCGCGGATTTCACCGGCATTTCCCAGAAACTGCCGGCGCGCCGGTACCGGCTTCCGTAGTGGCCCCAACCGGTGAGCCGCGTCCAGAGCCAGGACGGCAGGAAGAGCACCACGTAGATCGGATAGGCGAGAAGTTTCAGCATGGCGGTTCCTTTTCGGGCTCAGTCCAGGGGGATCGTTTCGCGCCAGTCCTCGGTGTCCTCGAACGCGGGCTGATCGTGTTTCATCAACAGGCACTTACCGAGGACCAGCGCGTCCATTCCGGTGCGCATGAAGCAGCGATAGGCCTCCTCCGGGGTGCAGACGATCGGCTCGCCGCGCACGTTGAACGAGGTGTTCACCAGAAGCGGCGTGCCGGTCTTGCGCGCGAAGGTCTCGATGAGGCTCCGGAAGCGCGGATTGGCGTTGTTTCCTACAGTCTGGACCCGCGCCGAATAGTCGACATGGGTCACGGCGGGAATGTCCGAGCGGACATTGCCGAGACTGCCGAGGCCCCGGCAGGCCGTGTCCGCGTCGCACAGGCTGTCGGCCACCGGAACCACGAAGGACATGTAATCGCTCGCCACTGTCAGGCCGAAACTGGCGTCTGCGTGTTCGGCAAGCACCGCCGGGGCGAAGGGACGGAACGACTCGCGGAACTTGATCTTGAGGTTCATCACCTTCTGGGTGCTGCCCGATCTGGGATCGCCGAGGATCGACCGGGCGCCAAGCGCGCGGGGGCCGAATTCCATCCGCCCGTCGAACCAGCCGACGACACCGCCATCGGCGATCAGATCGCTCACGGTCCCGAAGAGGGGCGCATCCTCAAGTAGCCGGTACGGATAGCCATTGGCCTTGAGGAATTCGACGATTTCCGCCTCGCTGTAGCCCGGCCCCAGAAGCGCGCCATGCATGGCATCGCCGCCCTGTCCGTCCGGTCGGCGCTGTTGCCCGGTTTCGCTCCAGTAGCAATCGAGCGCGGCGCCAAGGGCGCATCCCGCGTCCCCGCCGGCCGGTTGCACCCAGATATCGCGGAACAGGCCGGTTTCCATCAGCGCGCCATTGGCGACGCAATTCAGCGAAACGCCCCCCGCAAGGCACAGATACTCGGCCCCGGTCTGATACCGCGCGGCTCGCGCCAGACCCAGCACCGCCTCGGTCGTCACCTGCTGGATCGACGCGGCGAGATCGCAGTCGTCCTGGGTGAGGTCCGATTCAGGGTCGCGCATCGGGCGCCGGAACAGCCGCTCGAACCCGGCACCGACGATGCTTTGGCCCTGGAGGAAGGCGAAATGTTCGAGGTTCAACGCATAGGACCCGTCCGGGCGCAGCTCGATCAGCGTCTCGCGGATCTTGCCCGCGTATTTCGGCGTGCCATAGGGCGCGAGGCCCATCAGCTTGTATTCGCCCGAATCCACCCTGAACCCGCAGAACTGGGTGAAGGCCGAATAGAGCAGACCCAGCGAATGCGGATAGGAGACCGAATTGACCAGCGACAGACCTGCCCCCTCGCCCGCCCAGAGCGTGGTGGAATGCCGCTCGCCGACACTGTCCACGCACAGCACGGCGGCACGCTCGAAGGGCGACGGATAGAAGGCAGAGGCCGCATGCGCCCGGTGATGCAGGGTCACGCGGATACCGGGCGGACGGCCCCTTCCCATGGCGGCAAGCCGGGTCTCGACGGTTTTCTCCGCGCGCCGCTTCCAGCGCAGCCAGTCGGGGAAATAACCGGCGAAGGCGCCGATGCCGCGCGGCCCGGCATGGGCGAAGGATGCAACGGTGCGGGCGAACTTGATCCTCGGGTCCTCGTAATAGGTGACCGAGGCGAGATCGCCCATCCCGATGCCCGCATGATCGAGGCACCAGGCGACCGCCGCTTCGGGGAAGCCCGGATCGTGGCGGCGGCGCGAGAAACGCTCCTGCTGCACCGCGCTGACAATCTCGCCGTTGCGCAGGAGGGCAACGGCGCTGTCATGATAGAAACAGGACAGCCCAAGGTCATATCTCGGCACGGGCAGTCCTCTCTGCTTGCAAGATCGATCCTGTGCGGGCATGGCTCACGCGGCCCGGCGCTTTTTGAAGAAATCGAGCGCGGACGGCAAGGCGACGATCGGGGCAAGGGCCTCGTATCCGCAGCGCACGCGGTGCCAGTTCGCGTCGATGTCGGCGCTTTGGGACAGGCCGGTCAGGTAGCTGTCGATGGCGCGCGCCGCCCAGGCGGAATGGCCAGTCGCCACGTTGTCGATGGTGTTGTGCAGATCGACGAAGGTCGTCGGGAAGCCATGCGCCTTCAGCGCCCGCCGCGCCGAGCGGTAGCTGCCGCCGACGCCGGACAGTTCCATCGCCAGGTTGAGGCCGAGGATTTCCGCCCGGAACCGGACCGGGAACCGGCCGATCGCCAGCCAGAACACCGGCAGACGGAACGAGGCCTCGGCAAGCTGCGGGTCCATGGCGAAATCCCGCGACGCCGTGGGATGCAGCGTGATCCCCATCTCCGTCATCAGATCGCGGTAGATCTTGGGATGGTTGATCGCATGGTCGCCATTGCCGAGCTCGTCCCAATAGGTATTGAACAGGGGCGCGCCGAACTCCGAGGACGCGAGGCCCGCATCGCAGAAACCCTGAAGCCAGGCGCCGTCCAGAAGCGTCAGCGGGGCGAGCTGCAGCGAATCCTCGACCACCCGTTCCACCGGCGGGATCGTCTCAGGGGCGGCATCGAATTTCGCGGCGTTGGCGTCATGCTGCCGGCGCAGCCAGTCGCCCAGATCGCCCGGCCGCCAGTCCTGCGGCAGGGAACGGGGCGTCTGGTCGAGCGAGGGCTCGGCCGCCTTCAGCCAGAACTCGCAATACTGCCGGGCGAAGTCCCGCAGGCGCGGCTCCGGCACGCCGGCCTGCAACAGGTGGTAGGCTTCGCGGATATCCCCCGGAACATCCCCGAGCGCGAGGTTGCCCGAGCGCAGCGGATAACGCGGACCTGTCTGGCTGAAGGGGATGTCGGGCATCGGGGCGGCGCTGTCGCGCGCCTCGGGCAGGGACAGGACCCACCGCGCGATCACGCCGGTTTCCTCCGGCGTGAAGATCCGGAACATGGCGCCCTCAGGTGCGATCAGCGACGTGAGGAGCGGGCTTTTCCCGGGCTCTCCCGGCCGCACCAGACGGCTTCGCGCCAGCGCGCGTACCAGCGGCAGAGGATCCTTGCCCGCCTCGCCGAACCAGTCGCTGAGCGGTCGTCCTTCAAACCAGAACCCCCGGTGATAGACCGACGCCTCCTGCGCCCGCCGGCGCAGCAGCGCCGCCATCGCCTGTTCGGCATCGCAATAGCTGCGCACCAGCGCCATCAGGCGGCGGTCCCACGCCGCGACCAGGGTGCCCGCCAGTCTGGTCCCCGCCGCGATATCCTCGCGCGCCCAGGTCCGCAGGGCTTCGGGGCAGGTCGCCAGCATGTCCGACGCCTCGACAAGGCCGGTCCCCTCGAACCAGTCGCTGTTGGGCCGGGACAGATCCAGCCGCGTCCAGTCGGTATCGGGCCTGAGACCGGACGCGGCCCGCCACACGGGCATCAGCCCGAGCCGGCGCAGGGCGAGGTTGGTGCCGACCAGCTCGGCGCCGAACGCATCGCTGCGCCGGCTCATCGCCGCCAGAAGGGCCGGCAGGGCGAACATCTCGTCATCGATCTCGCCTTCCGCCGTCGCAAGCGCCACCGATCCCTGCGGCAGGGTCAGGCCATGCCTGGCGCTCAGACGGCGGAAGGCGTCGCCCCGTGCCTGCCGCGCCTGACCCGCGCCCATATCGTCGGCAAAAAGCGCCAGCGCCTTCAGGATGTGGGGCGTTTCGAACAGCGCGGGCGAACAGAAACCCTGCATCCAGACGCCAAGCGTTCCACCCAGCGGCGCCGAATGCCGCAGCGCGAGGCGCAGTGCGTCATCCAGCTGTCCCGGATGGCCCAGGCCGCCAAGAAGCGCCGTCCAGGCCGCTTCGGACGTTTCCCCGTCCCATTCCGAACCGGCCCCCACACGGCCCATCAGATCGCGGATATTGTCCGCGTCGAGATAGATTTCCGGATCAGCCGCCGCGACAAACAGACTGCGCCACATCCCCCAGCGCTCCTTTCGGCTTCAGAACATCGGATAGATGGTCGAATCCCGGTTCGAGGACGGTTTCGCCTTCTTGCGGCGGAACAGTCCGAAAATTCTTTTCAGGAACGTCATTGCTGTCTCCCTTTTTGGTCCAGGCTTTCCAGTAGGATGCGGGCGGCAAGGTCGTGACCGTGGTCGGTGAAATGGATCCTGTCCACGAAGACCCAGTCCGACGCCTCCAGAGCCGCCGCCAGATGCGGGGCGAAATCGATGAACGCGCAGCCCAGGGCCTCGACCCCCTGCCGCAGACGCGCGGCATAGGCGGTGTGGGTTTCGGAGGTGAGAATGTCGCCATAGGCCGCGCTGAACCCGCCGCGGTCTTCCAGCTCGGCGAACAGCGCCTCCTCCTCGGTGCAGCCGGTCTGGCGGACCCAGTTGGCCAGCGGCTGCAACATGAAGGTCAGCCGCGCGCCCATGGCATCGGCCATCGCCTTCCACCCGGCAAGGTGCCGCAAGGTCAGCCCCGCGCCGCGCGCCATCTGCGCCTCAAGGCTCGGCACGTCGCTCGGCGCGTCCGGGGCGGAGACATCGGGCGCGGTGTCCTTGCGGAACAGGCTCCGCCATCCGACTGATTTCTCCGGCTCCGACATCAGCGCCTCGTAGCGGTTCGCCATGAAGAACGCGCCGCTAGGGGTCTGGTAGCGCTCCGGCAGACGGGCGAGGCCAAGATCGTTGAAGCCCGAGAAGAGCACGATCTCGTCCACCTCCGGCAACAGATGCCGCTCCAGCGTGAACAGGATCAGTTCCTGAGCGGAATTGAAGCTGCGCCCGCCGAAATTGAGCCACCGCCGCCCCTGCGGATCGACAAGGGTCAGGCGCGCGGCGAGCGTATGCGCGTCCGAGCTGGCGCCGATGCCGAACACGGTCGAACTGCCCGCGATCAGACGGACCGGCCCGGCACAAGGCGCGTCGGCCACCGAAAACCGCGCGGCACCGGCCTCGGTATAGCGAAATCCGTGGCTGTCGGTGTTCACGGTTTCGCTTGTGTAGCCGAAGGGATGGAAGAAGATGAAATAAGGCTGCCAGTTTACCTCGCCGCCATCCGAGAAACAGCGCTGATACTGCGCCATCTGCGGGGTCAGGCGGGCGATCGCCGACATCAGGTCACGCCCCGCAGCAGATTGATCCCGATCATGCAGGCACAGGCGAGATTGAACGCCGCCAGTCCCGGTCCGGCCAGTTTCGGCACGCGGACGGAACTGACATTCAGCAGCGCCAGCGCCCCGATGCACCATGGCAGCAGCAGCGCGGCAAGGCCCGGGGGCAGAAGTCCGACCACGAGGCTGGCGACGAGCGAGGTCCAGATCACCGGCACACCCCGATAGCTTCCGTCGGCATTGCCGCCGAAAACCGAGAAATAGGTCAGCCGCGTCGCCGCGCACAGCGCCAGCAGCACCGAAAGCGCAAGGCTGACCGGACCCCATCCGGTCAGGGCACCAGCAAGGGCGGCGGGAAGGACCGCGCCATGCATCAGATCGGCAATCGAATCCAGCTGCACGCCGGCCCGCGACATGTGGGCCGCGCGGCCGGGACCGGCGCGGCGCGCCACCCAGCCATCGGTCATGTCGGCCAGAAGCGCCGCCGCCAGGCAGGCCGCGCCAAGATGAACCGCGCCCACCGCCGCCGCATGCAGCCCGGCGACGGCAAGGCCGAGCCCCGCCAGGGTCACGGCATTGGCCGGATCGCGCATCAGATCGGTGATGGCCCCCGGCGCGGCCCCGGGATCGCGCGGCGGCCGCGCCGTCTTGCCGGGCTCCCCGATGGCGAGGCTCATGCCGAAACCCCGAGCGTCGCGCCGAGAAACAGGTAGATCGCGGCGGTCAGGCCGGGAAAGACGCGGCTGGAAAGCGATCCGGAAAACCGCCGCTTGGCCTTGATCAGCAGAAAGGCATAGAGCGAATGCACCGAGATGACGATGATCGCGATCGAGAGATACATGATCACGAATTGCAGAAGGATCGGCCGGTCAGGTGCCACGAATTGCGGCAGGAACGCCGACAGGAAGATCACCGTCTTGGGATTGCTCGCCGAAACCGCGAAGGCCTCAAGATAACGCTTGCGAACCGATGGCACGAGGCGCACCTGGTCGATCTCCAGCGGCGCCTTCAGCGCCTTCATCCGGCCGCGGATGAACACGTCGTAGACGATGCGCCCGCCGAGATAGATCAGATACAGCGCCCCGGCGATCTTCATCCAGTGATAGGCGGCACTTTCCGTGGTCAGCAGCGTGCCGATCCCGGTGCCGACGGCGGCGATGATGATCAGCTGGCAGGACAGGTTTCCGGCCATGGTCACGAAGATGCGGCGATAGCCGTATTTGGCCGCATGGGTCAGAACGATCAGCACGTTCGGACCCGGGGAAAAGGTGATGCCGAGATAGGCCGCGGCGAACAGAAGCCAGAGCGAGAAATCCATCAGAGGGATCTTTCCAGGGTGGGCGGGTTGTCGGGCGTGGACGCTTCGAAGAACCGGATGTCTTCGGGAGAATCGAGTTCGCCCCAGGGTTCGGAATTGGCCACGCACCGGATCGCCGACCCGCGGGCCAGAAGTGCGGAGAACGTGCTTGTGACGTCGATGCTGCGGCGGCGTTCGGCGGGCAGGTCCGCGCACAGGTTCTGCATCGCGGCATGGCCGGTCGGGGTAAGCTTGAACAGGCCCATATACTGGCCTTGCACCGTCGCGATGTCCTGCACCCGTCCGCCGATGGCGATCAGGCTTCCGTCGGCACCGACGCGGAAATTCTCGATATCCGAGAGCGGATCCTCGAAGCGCCGCTCCCACAGCGCGCGGCCGTTCCGGTCATAGGCCAGCACAAGATCGCCCGGCGCGGCGATCAGGTCGCGCACGATGCCGCTTTCGAAGAAGATGTCGCCATAGCTCACAATGCACGGCTCCGCCGCCAGCCGTTCGGCGGCACAGAACAGCGACTGCACCATGTTGGTGCTGTCCCAGGCGCGGTTCACGACCAGTTCGGCGTCGAGCCCGTGCGCGTCGATGAACGCCTCGATTGCGTCCGACCGGTAGCCGCCCACAAAGGTGAACCGGCTCACACCGCCCGCCTGAAGCCGCTCCGTCGTCAGCTCCAGCAGCGGCCGCCCCCGAAAGGGAACGAGGCATTTCGGTCTGCTGTCCGTGAGGCTACGCAGGCGCGAACCGCGTCCGGCGACAAGCATGATGGCGCGCATCAGTGGTAAACTCCGGTTGAAAACGCCGCCCCGAACAGGGCGATATCGGCCTGATCCGGCACGGCATTGCGTTCGGGATGCCACATGATCCCCGAAACCGGCAGGCTTTCATGCACCAGCCATTCCGGCGAGCCGTCCTCGGCCTCCGCCAGCACCCGGCACCGGCCTGGCACCGCGCCGATCCCGAAATCGTGGAACGAGTTCACCTCGCGCGCGCCCCAGCCGCCGAATATCCGGTGCCGGGTCACGGTATGTCCCTCGCGTACCACGAGGCTGCCACCGAAGGCCTGGCACAGTTTCTGCAACCCCCGGCAAACGCCAAGCACGGGCAGCCCGTCCCGCCCGGCCCGCCGCAGCACGAGATCCTCCACATGATCCCGGTCCTTCATGTCTTGTGGCCCCCGTGCAACGTCGCCGCCGCCGCTGAGGATCACACCGCACAGGATCCCGCTATCGAGAAGCCGTCCGGCCTGTCCGGCATGGTTCGGCAGGCAGACCGGCACCAGCCCGCACGCCTCTAGAAACGGCCACCAGCCGGTTTCCAGACAATCCCGGCGCTCGTTTCGCTCGGGCAGGACCGCATCCCGCATGGTGATCGCCACGAACCGGCTCACAGGATCGGCTCGACCCGCCGGGCCCGGCAATCGAAGCGCAGGACCGTGTGGGCTTTCCACTTGTCATAGTGCCGCCCGGCCCCGACAACCGCCGGAATGCCGAATTCGCGCGCCCGGATCGCCATATGCGAATTCTCGCCGCCATAGCGGGTGACAAAGCCGACGATACCGCGCGTGAACACCCAGTCATAGCCCGGATCGGCGTTTTCGATGAACACGATCTTGCCGCTGAGATCGTTTTCCAGAACCGTCGCGACCGGCGCTTGCACGGTCTTGTAGGTCACGAAATTCGGCACCGAGGCCTCGACTGTGAACCCGAACACGTCGTCGGGCGAGGTCAGAAGATCGGGCAGGCGCACCGGCAGGCTTTGCTGCCAGGAAACCCGGTTCGACGTCGAGATTTCACGGATCCGTCGGTCCATGTCCGAGGTGAAATCTAGCATGTTCTCGATATCGGAAAGGGTCAGGAACGACATCTCGTCCTTGTCGCACCCGAACCGCGCCCCGACATTCGAAATGATCTCCAGCGCGTCCGAGACCTGCTTCGTGTACAGGAACTTGACGTATTCCCGCGCATGGATGGCGTTCGCCGCGAAAGCGTGGAAACGCGCCCAGTCGAACGCGTAGCCGAGGCCCTCGAAATGCGCGTCGATCCGGGCGATTTCGTCGGCCGACAGCGCCGTGGCTTCATTGGCGGGAAGCGCCTTCGGCTCGTCCTGCGTCGCGTCAAAAAATGAGAAATAGCGTTCCGGGTCGCGGTCGTAGCGCGGCACCGTGATATCGAACGTGCCCGGGCGAATATGCCCGTAGCGGGCCATGAAGGCACCGCGGTCCAGCGTTTTGAAATCGCGGACCAGTTGCGAGCCGACCGCTTGGGCGCTGCGCGAGATGTCCTCGATCACAGCCTCCCTGATATGGCCGGTTCTCGCGAGAACCTTCAGGATGGCGGTGGCGATGAACGCCGCCCGCGCCGCGCCGGAAAACAGCGGCGCCGCGTTGTGCCGCACCCAGGACAGCAGCCGGGTCGCGTCCATCAGATCGGCGGACTCGAGATCGCTCCGGGCCTCGTACAGGGCCTCGAGATGCGCGAGGTCGGCCATGATGCAATCATAGGTCCCGCCTTCGGCGACCACGCCATTCGTCAGGTCCAGCAAACTGTCCAGATACCCGCTCCATTCCCCGTCGGACAGCGAGGGGAAGCGCGCGCGCCAGTGCGGCTCCGGAAGATCCGGGGTGAACACCGTCGGCATGATCTCGAATTCGATCTTGTCGTGAAACTGCGGCGCGGCCGATAGCGCCCGCGAGGCATCGGCGATCACCTTTGCCCGGATCTCGGCGGGCACGTCCTTCGGAACGAAGGAGCTCAGGCTGGCGCTTACATTGATGAAGGGCGTGCCGCCGATGAGGCGCATCAGACCGTCGCCGCTCATGTCGGTGTACCCCAGAGGCGCGCGCCCCTTCGTCCAGGCGACATCGGTGATCAGATAGCGATAAAGCGAATAGGTCAGCGGACGCGGCTTGATGCCGATCAGTTCGGCCGGGTTCCAGTCCGGCATCACACCGAACAGCGCGCCCTCGAGCCCGTTGCGGGCATTGTACCTGACGATGTCTTCATAGCACCGGCGCACATTCTCGATCAGATGGGGAAAGCCGAAGCCCACGACCCCGTGCCGTGGCGTCTGCATCACGATCGGACGGACCTGGAAGACCACCGCTTTTCCCCCTGCCGTGATCGCGAACTCGACGTCGATCGGCCTGCCCCCGGTCAGCTCCGCCAGCTCGCGCAGCGCGGGGGCCAGCGGGTGCAGACAGGCGGGCAGCCGGGTCTCGCGCCCGGTGACGCAGATCGCGGTGCCGGAATTCGCGGTCCCGGCGGTCACGGCCTCGGTGTCCGACCCGTGAACGTAGTCGATGATCGTGTAGGGCGCGCCGCTCTGGGCGTCCGCCGTCATGGCGACGCCGCTCAGAACCACATTCTGTGCCATGGGCTGAACCAGCACCTGCTCGTCCGCCGGGCTGTCGCCGTAGGACGCGAACACATCGTCGATGGCCTGATCGAGATCCGCGCGGCTTGTGATATCGAGCCGGGACAGGAACTCCCCGGCATGGGACGCGGCCTCGGAATCTTCCGCGGCGCAACTGGAGCGGACGATCAGCGGCCGTGTCATGTCCGGATCCAGCCAGATATTCCGAAGCGCGCGCGCGCGATCGCGCTGCCACTCGGACTGCCGCACCACCACCGAGGGGAGTACAACGAAGCTTTTTGCTAGAAGCCTGATTGTGTTGAGCGTTTCGCTCTTTGTCCCGAAGGCTATTGGCCCGGACGGGCAGACGGAGGGCCCGGAGCGGCCCACGGATTCGACGTGATCGACATCGGCTGACCGGAAAGAGTTGATATTCAGCATGTCCACCCCGCGCAATGCTGTTTGCATCTCGTGGCCAGTTAACCGTCATAAAAATGTTACGCAACTTTAAAGATATTTGTGAGCGATTTTACGCACTTATAGATTGAGTTTGCCTAAAAATTAATCACTTGCGTTTTCCGGCGCTCGCAGCGGTGACACGGCGGCCGGTCAGGGGCGTCGTCGCTTCCTTGCGCGAATCGTGCGGCGCTCAGGTGAAGGCGGCCCCGATCAGCAGCGAAAGCCCGGCCACTGCAAAGACAAGGGCCGTCGCCGCGTCGATGGGGCGTCCGTATCGTGAGTACCAGCTCGCGATCCCGGCATTGGAAAACAGGATCGCGATCCCGCCATACACGACGCACGCGATCAGCGTTGTTCCCAGGACGACGACAAACCCGGCAAAGGGCGATACCCCGCCGCCGAGCGCGAGCGCGATAATGCCCATCCAGGCCAGCGGCGCTTTCGGATTAGCAAGGTGCACGCCGAGCCCCAGCAGAAAATGCCGCCTGAATGAGGTCGCCGTTCGCGGCTTCTGCGCCCGCGCCGACGATGCCCGAAAGACGCTTCTCGAAATCTTGTAGGCGAGGAACAGCAGATAGGCCCCGCCCGCCAGCTTGATCGCCAGCAGAAGGCGCGGCATCGCCACGAGCAGCGCCGAAAGCCCGGTCGAGGTGAGCGTGCCCCAGAAGGCCGATCCCAGAACCACCCCGGCCGCGACCCCAAGCGCCGCAATGCGGCCGGCCTGCACGGCAAAGGCCGCGATCAGCAGGTTGGCCGGACCCGGACTGACAATCGCCATGGTGAAGGTCGCGTAGGCGGTCAGCAGGCCGGCGAGTGTGAGTTCCAAATGGGTATCCTTCCGAATTGCGGCCCGCCAGCCACGCTACGCCGCCATCAGACCCAGCGTCGTCGCGATCCGGACGCCCCGGTTCACATTGGCCTCGTCCGCAGCACCCAGCGGCAGGCGCGGCGCGCCGCCGGGCAGACCCATGGCACGCATCAGTCCCTTCAGCGCCACGGGCGAGCGCAGGGAATAGCAGAACTCTATCAGGTCGCGCAGCCGGAAGAAGGCGTCCCGGTACTCGGCGGCGCTGCCGGGGTCGGTCCATGGCCGCGCCAGCGCATTCGCCTCGCGGGGTGCCACATTGCCGAAGGCGTTGCAGATGCCGTGTCCGCCGAGCGCCATGACCGGGGTGATGATATCCGGCGCGATCGTGTCGGCCGCCATGACCGAAATACCGGGCGGATCCTCCAGAAGAAGGGCCGCGTGATGCGTCTGCGGCGACCCTTCCTTGTAGACAACCACATTCGGATGCCCGAACACCCTGCGCATCGCGCGCGGATCGAGATCGGTCATCAGCCGGTCGGGATTGTTGTAGATGCCGAGCGGCAGATCGCTCGCATCCGCCGCCCGCAGGAAGAAATCCGCGGCCTCCTCCGGCGTCGGCCCGAGATAGACCGGAACCGTCAGGACCGCCCCGTCGGCGCCACAGGCCCGCGCATGGGCCAGTTGTGCAAGCGTGTCGGTTTCCGCGTGCCCCGTGCAGCCGAAAAAGAACCGCGCCCCGTTGCGCGGCAATTGTGCGGCGAAGGCCACCAGATCGGACCATTCCCTGTCCGTCAGCGCGGCCTTTTCTCCGGCGGTGCCCAGGAAATACAGCGCCGCCGTGCCGTTGGATGTCTGAAAGGCCACGAGGTCGCGAAGGGCTTCAAGATCAAGGGAGCCGTCGGCATTGAACGGGGTCACGCAGGCGACAAACGAGCCCGTCAGAAGCGGGTGCGACATGAGGGAGGACCCTTGCGCTTGGATCGTGGAACGGTCGAGGTTCTGGATCGGTAAGACGAAACATCAATAAGTTGAGTTTTGTATACTGTTCATCATCCGGAACTGGCAAGCCCGCGGGACAAAAAGCCGAGGCGTGCCGCCGGGTGCCGCGCAGGGTCGGGATCGGCCCGGCCTTGGCTCCCGGCCGCTTACCGTGATCTATTGCCGGCGCGCAGGCGACCGGCCCCGGCCCCCGAATGACAGGAGACTTCCCATCGCGACCGACCTCCTTGCCCGTCTCTTCGGCCACACCGCCTCCGCCCGCCTCGCGCTTGCGGCGGCTGATGTCACCCCTGCGACGGACGGTCTGTTCCCCGAGGAAGCGGCGCAGGTCGCCGATGCCGTCGAAAAGCGCCGGGCCGAGTTCGCAACCGGGCGGCGGCTGGCGCGGCAGGCGCTGGCGGGGTGCGGCGGCCCTTCGCTGGCCGTCGGGCGCGGTGCGCTTGGCCAGCCGCTCTGGCCCGAGGGCTATGTCGGCTCGATCTCGCACGGTCAGGGCCGCGCGGTGGCGGTCGCGGGGTCGGCTTCGGACTGGGCCGCGCTCGGTATCGATGTCGAGGGCGCGTCCGGCATCCGCGAGGGCGGCGCCCGCCTGATCCTGCGCGACGACGAGGGCGACTGGCCCGCCGCCCTGCCGCTCGACGCGGTGAAGCTGGCCTTCTCGGCCAAGGAGGCGGTCGGCAAGGCCCTGTCCCCCCGCCTCGGCATCCGCTTCGGCTTTGCCGCGCTGGCGATCCGGGTCACCTGCGACGAAGACGGCGAGGGCGGCGCCATCGTCCCGCACTACCATGACCCCGCGCTGATCGCCGACCCGGTCGCTGCCCGCCTTCAGGCCCG
Source organism: Paracoccaceae bacterium (assembly GCA_050299335.1). Lineage (GTDB taxonomy): Bacteria > Pseudomonadota > Alphaproteobacteria > Rhodobacterales > Rhodobacteraceae > JBNKVT01. Next base: position 148,876 of record JBNKVT010000010.1, read on the forward strand.
CTGGTGCCTGTCCGGCCCCCATGTCTATTGCGGAGCGTTTGCGCCCGCCTGAGCCCCCGCTCGACCGTCCGGGATCACGTCGCGAACCGGTTTTCGGACCTGCCGCAATCGCGATTCAGGTCGATTGGACACGGGAAATCGGTCGCCGCGCGGCCCCCCTCGCGGTTCCCTTCCCCTTGTCGAGTGCAACGTCGCATCGCGTCACGAATGGAGGGGGGAGCATGAACCTGATTGATCCGCGCAACCACGCACGGCTGGCCGATTTCCTGATCGAGGCCGCCGCCGCTAGACCGGCCCATCCGGCCCTTGTCGTGCCCGGCGAGACAACGACCTTTGCGGCACTTCTGTCCGAGGCCCGCGCCCTCGCCCGTCACCTGGCCGATCACGGCGCAAGCCCCGGCACACGGGTCTTCATCACCATGGCCAACAGCCCCGCCTTCGCCATCGCCTTCTGGGCGGTGCAGCTGGCCGGGGCGACGGCGGTGCCCGTCAACCCCGCCACCCCACGCGACAAGCTGGCCTGGATGATAAGCGACGCCGACCCGGTGGCGGTCCTCGCCGATCCCGGCATCGACATCCCATCCGGCCCCGCCGTGATCCGCCCCGCCCCCGACGACCGCCCCTTCGCCCATTGCACCGGCAAGGCCACGCTGCCCGACAGCGCCAAGCCCGACGATCTGGCCGCGATCATCAATACCTCGGGCTCCACCGGCAATCCGGGGTCTGCTGCCAGACGGTGCTAAATCCTACGCTAAGCCGATAGAACGCGCTTCCCGTGATCTCTGAGGTTTCCGTTGGCGTCGACATAGCGATAGAGCGTCACGGGTTTGACGCCAAGCTCGGCGGCGAGGGCCGAAACCGAAGTATCCCGTTTTGCCATGGCAGCCTGGACCAAGCGGACCTGAGCCTTGGTCAGCGCGAACTTCCGGCCACCCTTCCGACCACGCGCTCGAGCGGCGACAAGGCCAGCCATGGTGCGTTCCCGGATCAGGTCGCGTTCAAACTCGGCCAGCGTTGCGAAGATGCCGAATATCATTCGACCCGCTGAAGTGGTGGTGTCGATTTCAGCGCCGTGACCGGTGAGAACGCGCAGACCGATGCCGCGATCGGACAGGTCACGCACGGTGTTGACCAGGTGGGTCAGCGTGCGCCCGAGCCTGTCCAGTTTCCAGATAACGAGAACATCACCTTCCCGCAACGACCGCAGGCAGGCCTCCAGACCTGGGCGATCCTCACGCGCACCCGAGGCCTAGTCTGCATAGATGTGGTCAGGGGCAACCCCGGCGCCGGCAAGTGCATCGCGTTGAAGGTCCAGCGACTGTGTTCCGTCGGCCTTTGAGATACGGGCATAGCCGATCAGCATGTTTCACAAATGAACGTTTGAGAAATTACCGTGTTGAGGGCGCTTTCACGGACGATACTTGCCTCTTATCCCATAACAAAATCAAGAATACCCAAACCATTCCTGGAAAGCAAAAGACACATGGCGCATCGCACCATCCTGAATGACCGTCAGCGGGCGGCATTGTTCGACCTGCCGACCGATGAAGCGTCGATGCTGCATCACTACACGCTGTCGGATGACGATCTGGAAACCATCCGCGCCCGTCGCCGTCCGCACAACCGCTTCGGTTTTGCCTTGCAACTCTGCGCATTGCGATATCCCGGGCGTCTGTTGGGGGCCGGCGAGGTGATGCCTTTGGCGGTCACCCGCTTCATCGCTGCACAACTTGGCCTGAAACCTGACGATCTGGCCGGGTATGCGACCCGAGAGGAGACCCGGCATGATCATCTGGCAGCCTTGCGTACGGTCTATGGCTACAAGATGTTTACGGCCGAGGGTCGCGCGACCTGAAAGCCTGGCTGGCGAGTAAGGCCGAAACCGCCCGGTCGAACGAGGATCTGGCGCGACGCTTCGTCGAGCAATGCCGGGCGACCCGGACCATTCTGCCCGGCGTCACGATCATCGAGCGCCTTTGCGCGGATGCGCTGGTTGCCGCAGAGCGACGGATCGAGTCGCGGATTTCCAGCCGCCTGAGCGATGTCATAGCCGCGCGCCTCGACGCCTTGCTGACGGAAGATGCGGGCGGGTCGGTCACGCGGTTTGTCTGGCTGCGTCAGTTCGAGGTCGGGAAGAACTCGGCTGACATGAATCGTCTCCTGGACCGGCTGGAGTTCCTTCAGGACCTTGGGTTGGCCGAGACGATTTTGGCTGACGTGCCTCCCCACCGGATTGCGCGCCTGCGCAGGCAGGGTGAACGGTACTTCGCAGGCGATCTGAGGGATATTTCCAGAGATCGCCGCCTCGCCATCCTTGCGGTCTGCGCGCTGGAATGGCGCAGCGCCATTGCCGACGCCGTGGTCGAGACCCATGACCGGATCGTTGGCAAGACATGGCGTGAGGCGAAATCGCGATGTGACGCCCGGACCGAGGACGCCAAATCGGCGCTGAAGGACACCCTGCAATCCTTCGCCACCCTTGGGGCCGCCCTGCTGGAGGCCTATGACGATCGGGTACCGCTCGAAGAGGCCGTCGGCAATGCCGGAGGCTGGTTAGCCCTCAAGGGGCTGGTGGCCACGGCGGCACAGCTCACCGACACATTGGCCGCCGATCCGCTGGCGCATGTCGTTCACGGGTATCATCGCTTTCGGCGTTACGCCCCGCGAATGCTGCGGGCGCTCGACGTTCATGCCGCGCCCGTGACCGATGCGGTTCCCGAAGAAGCTGACGCGATGGTGCTGGATTTGTACCGGCGTCTGCCGGAAATCAGGATCACGGATCTCTTGCTGGAGGTAGATGATGAGATCGGGTTTACCGAGGCGTTCACGCACTTGCACACCGGCGTACCCTGCAAAGACAGGATCGGCCTGCTGAATGTGCTGCTTGCCGAGGGACTGAACCTCGGCCTCAGCAAAATGGCGGGCGCGATCAGCAGCCACGATTTTTTCCAACTCTCGCGCATCTCACGCTGGCATATCGAGGGCGAAGCACTGTCCAGAGCGTTGGCAATAGTGATCGAAGCTCAGGCCAACCTGCCGATGACCCGATTCTGGGGTGGCGGGCAAACCGCGTCGAGCGACGGCCAGTTCTTCCCGACAACACGTCAGGGAGAGGCGATGAACCTGATCAACGCCAAATATGGCCGCGAACCCGGGCTGAAGGCCTACACCCATGTCTCCGACCAGTTTGGTCCGTTCGCCACCCAGACCATCCCGGCCACGGTGAACGAGGCACCCTACATTCTTGACGGTCTGCTGAAGACCGATGCCGGCCAGAAGATCTGCGAGCAATACGCCGACACAGGCGGCTTCACAGACCATGTATTCGCGGTCACCGCCCTGCTGGGCTTCCAGTTCATTCCGCGCATTCGTGACCTGCCATCCAAGCGCCTGTACCTCTTCGATCCCGGTGCCTGCCCTAAAGAGCTCAAGGGGCTGACCGGCGGCAAGATCAAGGAGCCTCTCATCACGGCGAACTGGCCCGATATCCTGCGCAGCGCGGCCACCATGGCGACCGGGGTCATGCCGCCGAGCCAGTTACTGCGGAAGTTCGCGGCCTACCCGCGCCAGCACGAATTGGCGGAGGCCCTGCGCGAAATCGGGCGGATAGAACGGACGCTCTTCATCATCGATTGGCTGCTCGATACCGACATGCAGCGTCGCGCCCAGATCGGCCTTAACAAAGGCGAGGCACACCACGCACTGAAATACGCTCTTCGCATCGGGCGCCAAGGTGAAATCCGGGATCGAACTGCCGAAGGCCAGCACTTCCGCATGGCCGGCCTCAATCTGCTCGCCGCGATCGTCATCTACTGGAATACCAAGCATCTCGGCCTGGCTGTCGCCAGTCGCCGTCGCGAAGGCCTGGACTGCTCACCCAACCTCCTGGCGCATATCTCGCCCCTCGGATGGGCACATATCCTGCTCACCGGCGAATACAGGTGGCCAAAATGGGCTTAGCGTAGGATTTAGCACCGTCCGGCAGCAGACCCCGAAATGACCGCCTGACTGGCAGAGCTCTCGCTCCTCTCGATCAGGTGGAAATAATACCAGCCGCAGAATTCATTGACTCCTTTTAGGGATTCCCACTGGGCAGGAAGTCTGACTCTATGGCGTTGAGCAACATGGAGGCGGGAATGACGGTGAATGTGACGCGTGAAGACCTTGCGGCGCGGGATTTGCGC
>JBNKVT010000011.1:0-39994 GCA_050299335.1 Paracoccaceae bacterium
TTCCTGTGGTGCAGGGGCGCGCAGCCCATCCCCTGCGACCCGAGCGAGCCCGAAGAACTGCTGGACGCCCTCATCGTCATCGACGAAACCGGCGAGGTTCCCGATGGCTGAAGAGCCGGAAACAGCGGCCGGGACAGGTGCTCGCCCCTCTCCCCCAACCCCTCTCCCAGAGGGAGTGGGGGGCTGCGCGCCGCGGTTGGTCCCGGGCCATTCCCCCCGCCCCCTGGGAGGGGGGTCAGGGGGGAGGTCTGGCTCAATGCACCGACCGGGGCGCTTTCGCCTCCGGACAGGAAACTCTGAGAACCGGATCGCCCCTGTCCGCGTCTCATCTGCAAAGGCGGCTCGCAAAGGCCGCGAAACAGATATGTCACCCGTGCGCATCCAAGCCGCGCCCGGACCCTCGAAAGGCTGAACCGAGATGCCCGAGAACCGCGCCGTCAATTCCCACCACGCCCTGTCCTCGCCCGATGACCTCGTGGTCACGCGGCTGAGGGGCAAGGATTTCGTCTCGGATCTGTTCCGCTTCGAGGTCGACTTCCAGTCGCCCAACCCCAATATCGACCCCAATGAGATCCTCGGCACGCCCCTTGGCGTCGAAATGGAACTTGCCGAGGGCAGCCGCTGGTGGCACGGCCATGTCGCGGGGTTCCGCCTGTCGGGCATGCTGACCGGGTCCGAGGCCGAGCCCCTTTGCACCTACACCGCCACCCTGCGCCCCTGGCTGTGGTTTCTCAAGCACCGCACCGATTGCCGCATCTTCCAGAACATGACCGCCGTCGAGATCATCGAGGATGTTTTCTCGCGCCACGGCACCGCCAATTTCGAAAAGCGCCTTAACGCCTCCTACCCGACCCGGGAATATTGCGTGCAGTACGACGAAAGCGATTTCGACTTTGTCAGCCGCCTGATGGAACACGAGGGCATCTTCTATTTCTTCGAATATGACGATGGCGAGCACAAGCTGATCCTCACCGACGCCATGTCGAAGCTGGAGAACATGCCCGGCGAGGCCACCGTCCCCTATCGCCCGGCCTCCTCGCCGGATCAGATCGGCCAGCACACGATCTCGACCTGGGCCAGCCGGGCGCTGATCCAGCCCGCGGCCTATGCCCATACCGATTACGACTTTACCAAGCCCTCGACGCCGCTGATGAGCCGCTCGAACGAGCAGCTCTTCGACAACAACGCCGATGGCGAGAACTACCGCAATCCCGGGGCCCATCTCGATGTCGGGCGCGGCGACGATCTGGCGCTGATCCGGCGTGAGGAAATCCAGGCGCATCAGGGGCGCACCCTGGGCGAGGGCATCATCTTCAACCTCGCCTCGGGCGTGATCTTCACCCCCGACGAGCACCACCGCGACGCCGACAATGCCGAACATCTGGCGCTCGAAGTCGAATACGACCTGCACAATCCCGACTACATGACCGGCTCGGCGGCCTACGCCCTGCCCTTCTTCGTCCGTTTCCTCGCTGCGCCGAAAGCCGTCCCCTACCGCCCCTTGCGCAAGACCCCGCGCCCGATCATGCGCGGGCCGCAGACGGCGGTGGTGGTCGGGCCCTCGGGCGAGGAAATCTACACCGACGAATACGCCCGCGTGAAGGTGCAGTTCCACTGGGACCGGCTGGGCGGCAAGGACGAGAATTCCTCCTGCTTCGTCCGCGTCTCGTCGGTCTGGGCTGGCGCCAACTGGGGCTTCATCCAGATCCCGCGTATCGGCCAGGAGGTGATCGTCGACTTCATCGAAGGCGATCCGGACCACCCGATCATCACCGGCCGCGTCTACAACGCCGAACAGATGCCGCCCTATTCCCTGCCCGACAACGCCACCCAGTCGGGCTGGAAGTCGAACTCCTCGCTCGGGGGCGGCGGCTTCAACGAATTGCGTTTCGAGGACAAGAAGGGCGAGGAGGAGGTCTACTTCCAGGCCGAGAAAGACAACACCATCCTCGTCAAGCATGACCGCAACGAGCTGGTCCAGAACGACGAGAATGTGCGGATCGACATGTTCGCCACCCATTCGGTCGGCAAGGACCTCGACGAACTGGTCGAAGAGAACAAGACCACCCATGTGATCAAGAACCGCACGGTCAATATCGACGACAACGAAGTGCTGATCGTCGGCGACAACCGCACCCAGGAGGTCACGCTCAACGAAGACATCACCATCGGCAAGAACCAGACGATCAAGGTCAAGGGCCATCAGAAGATCGATGTCGATCTGACCCAGCAGCACACCGTCGTCGGCTTCCGGATGCACAAGGTTCATCTGTGGGAACACAACAACGTCGTCGGCTTCCAGACCAATGCGGTCGGGGCCTATCGCAAGACCTCGGTGAAGATGCATCAGGAGCATTCGATCGGCGGCTACGACAAGTGGACGATCAAGAAGCACCGCGAGACCGCGATCACCGATGGCGACACGGTGACGGTCGGCAAGGATCAGTCGATCACCATCAAGGGCAACCAGTCGATCTCGACCACCGATGGCGGGCGGCTGATCACGGTCAAGAAGGGCCAGACCCATGACGTGACCGAGGACGTCTGGATCAAGTCCGGCAAGAAGATGAAGCTCGAGGCCGCCGATGAGATCCTGCTGGAATGCGGCGACGCCTCAATCAAGCTGGAAAAGAACGGCAAGATCACCATCAAGGGCGGAGAGATCATGATCGACGGCTCGAAGGACATCAACATCAAGTCCTCGAAGAACGTCAATATCAAGGGCTCCAAGGTCAATCAGAACTGAGCTTGCCCGGCGCTTGCGCCGGAACGGCCTCGCTCGCTACATGCCGGACGGGATTGCGCCCCTCCCCCCGGGACCTCGTGCCTGGCCCATATCCAGCCCGCCGCCACCGGCCCTGCTGCCGGGACAAGGTTCCGGAGATGGCGGTTTGCAGTATCCGGCTGTTGCCGGGACAAGGTCCCAGAGATGGCAGTTTGCGGCGTCCGGCAGCTGCCGGATAGCCCGGGCCCCGGCAGACCGTCCGCTGATGCCGGCCCTCAGTAGATGTAGCGGATCTGGTCGGTCCAGTAACGTTCCATCCGCCGAAGGGCGGCGTTGATATCCTCCAGACGCTCGTCGCCGAGGATCTTGCGGTCAATGATGCCCTGGGCGTGGCGTTCGAAAAGTACTGCAACCGTATCGCGGATATTCTTGCCTCTGTCGGTCAGCCGTACCCGCACCGCGCGGCGGTCTATATGGCATTTCTGGTGGTGCATATAGCCCGCCTCCACCAGCTTCTTCAGGTTATAGGAGACGTTCGATCCCTGATAATAGCCGCGCGTCTTCAATTCCCCTGCCGTCACCTCGTTATCGCCGACATTGAACAGCAAAAGCGCCTGAACGGCGTTGATGTCGATCAGCCCCAGTCGTTCGAATTCATCCTTGATCACGTCCAGAAGCAGCCGGTGCAGGCGTTCCACCATGGCGAGCGTGTCGAGATAGCTGGTGAGGAAGTCGCTGGTCGAATTCGACACATCAGCCTGCTTGTGCTGCACTTGCACGTTCATCGGTACACTCCGGGACAGATACAACTCGTTCCTCAAAAGACCGGAAAAGTTCAAATACTTCGTTAAAATGACGAAAATTCCGTCACAGCTCGTGGAACTCCCGGAGCTGATCGAGAATTTCTTCATATTTTTCAGGAACTTCTGCCCTATCGCTGATCCAAAGATAGAGATCCTGATCGTTCTCGGTCAAAAGCGTTTCAAAGATGTCGCGCAGCGCCGGGCTCTGTCCGGCCAGGCTATCATCGGCGAACGGGCCGAGGATCAGGTCCATTTCCCTGGTGCCACGCCGCCAGGATCGCATCCGCAGCCGCTTCAGCCGGTTTTCGTCCGTTTCCACCATCACCTGGGCCCCCGATACGTCTCAGGCGAGCCTGCTAGCACAGACCCGCCCGGTATTGAAGCGCCGCCCGGATCAGACTATCTGCAGCACGTCCTCTTCGATGCGCATGAAGCTCATCTCGCCGAGTGAAAGGCTCAGGTCCCCGTCGACGCCCATGACCACGGTATCGAAGCTCTGGTTGCCCTCCAGATCATAGGCCACGGTGCCATCGGTCACCGCCAGCGTCACCTCGTCGACCAGTTCCCCGTCCAGATAGAAGGCCAGTTCGACTTCGCCCTCGCCATGGGCCTGGTCGAACTCGAACGCCACTTCGGTGGCATCGCCCAGCCCTTCGCGGTCCTCGAGGGTGATGGTCAGGGTTTCCTCGTCATTGATCAGACCCTTTTCGTACCAATGGTCGGCCCAGGGCGTCTTGACCCCGATCGAGCCGAAATTGGCGCTCAGCCAGCCGCCACCACCAGTCGTGACCGTGATCCCGGCCTCGTCGAGCGCCAGCCCGGAACTGTAACGCGGCACGTAATCGACATCCTGCACCACGCCGTCCAGTTCATAGACCGCCCTGGTGACGGAATTCCCGTGCCCGAAACCGCCCCAGCCATAGCCGAAACAGGGGTTGTAGTGGTGATGCCCGTGGCCGTAACCCTTGACGAAATCGATGGTGACCTCGACCGTCTCGACCTCCGGGTCGCTGAGATCGAGGCCGATGACCATCGGATCGTGGTCGGAGGCGGCATAGAAATCATCACCGTTGTAGAAGGCCGGGTTGGTGAAGCTTTCATCGTAGTTCAAGAGGTCCGGCTCGTCGGTATTGATATGCCATTCGGCGACGCCGGTCACATGGTCCAGCAGATCGCCATCGGCCAGCCCGTAGTCGAGCGTGCCCTGCATACCGTCGAAAACATAGGAATAGGCCTCGTCGCCCAGATAGGCCCCGGCGAGATTGGTATAGCCGTCGCCCTCAAGGCTCTGGACCGAATCTTCCATCGCATAGGAATTGAGGTCGCCGAGGATCAGCGTGCCCTTGGAATTGGTGGCCCCGGTCGGGTTGGTCGCCAGCCAGTCGGCCAGTTCGGCGGCGGCATCGGCACGAACCGCCGACCAGAAGCCCTGCCCGTCGCCCTGATCGTAATTGGGATCGGCCAGAAGCGCGTCCAGCAGCTCCTGCGGCGCCCCGGCATTGACCGCATCCAGATAGAGGTCCTCCAGATTGCTGTCGCCCTTCGACTTGAAATGGCTGACGGCGACGGTCACCTGGTTGCCCTCGGCATCCTCGAAAGTCGCGGCCACGGTCGGGCGGTTGCGGTCGAAATTGCTCAGCTGGTCGTCCGACGAGGCATAGGGGTTCAGCTGCTCGGCAATCGCCCAGGTATCGACGTTCGAGGCCTCTTCGAACTCGATATAGCTGGCCCCGACCACCGACACGGAATCGATCTTGTAGATGATCCCGGTGGTGATCGCGTCCGAGCCGATGAAGTCCGCGCCATAGTCATCGACATAGGCATAGACCTCTTCGCCAAGCTCCGCATTCAACGCATCGACAAGGGCCGCAATGGCGCTTTCATCGCCGAAGCCGTTGTTTTCCAGCTCCTGCAGGCCGATGATATCGGCATCAAGCTCGATCAGAGCCTCGACGATCTTGGCGGTCTGGCGCGCCAGTTCCTCGGGGCTGTCGGCGCCGCGCGGGTCGAGATCGCCGTTCGGGCCGGTCCCGGCCCCGGGCTCGTCGATGGTGGTGAAGTAGTTCAGCACGTTGAACGAGGCGACTTTCAGGGTGCCACCAACATCCGGGGCCGCATCCGGCCGCGCCCCGGTATTGGTCTCCTCGACCACGTCCAGCGGTGCCGCGACCTGGATCCGATAATCCCCGAAGCGCTCGTCCATGATCCCGACAATGCCGGTATCATTGTCGATCTCTGCCCCGAGCCTCAGCGTCGGGCCGTCCGCCGTGATCGGGTCGCCGGCCTCCAGGGGCGTACCGTCGCCGCTGTCGATCAGGTTGTAGATATCCGGGTTCTGGTCGGTGCGGCTGTCATCGATGGTGATCCGGTTGGCGAAATTCTCGTCCAGCAGCGCCTGGATCTCGGCCACTTCCGTGTCGGGATCATAGATCATCGTCGGCTGCACCTGGGTGCCCTCGGCGACCTGCACCTCGCCGAACCGGTCGAGATCGAAATTGGTGATCACGGTCAGGGGATCGTCGCCGTCCGAGACCAGCTGCACTCGCATGCCCTCATAGGGCTCGAAATCTTCCGTCAGCCCGAGGCTGATCTGCACCGCACTCGGCAACGTCGCCCCCGAAGCGAGAACTTCGGTCGAGGACACATTGGTCAGCTCGGTCAGATCATTGAATTCCGAGACCTCCGCCGTCACCCTGAGGACCTGCCCGACCTCGACCGGCTCAGAGGAAAAGACAAATATCCCCTCCGAGGTCGCCGCGTCGCCATCGGCATCGGCATCCTCTTCCTGCAGCCAGTAGCCGACCTGGCCCCCCGCTCCGGTCAGGATTCCGGTCACCACAGCCTCGACCGTCACCTCCTGCCCGACCAGGGCCGAGGCATCGCCAGCGCCCTGAATGTCGTGAATACCGATAACGGTGAAATCATTGTCGCCGATTGTCACCGTCAGATCGGCGATGTCTTCGCCGTCATAATCCGGATCGGCACTGGTGACGGTGAAACTGACGGTCCCGCTATGCGGGTTGGCCTCGTCGATGGCATCGTCGATGGCGCGCACGAAAATCTCCGCCGGGGCCGTGCCATCAAGGACGGCCACCACCGAAGCGGAATAGGTCACCCCGTCCAGGCTGAGTTCGCTTTGCGCATCCGCCGTCACCTCGACCGAGACGTCGGCCGCGGGCATCGTCGTCAGGTCAAGGGTAAAGCTGTCGGTGCTGACCCCTTCTTCCTCGACCGCCAGCCCGTCGCCGGTATCGACCAGAACGGTGGAGACGATCTCGCCGCCGGTGTCACCGGTCACCCGGAAATTGTCGACGGCGAAATCCTCGTCGCCGGCATCGAGCGAAATTTCGAGGCGGAGATCCAACTCGACCCCGGTTCCGGCGATATCGGCGGAGAAATTCGCCAGTGCTTCGGTCAGCGTCGGCCCGTCCCCGATGCCGTCCCCATCGGTATCCAGCCGGAAATTGCCGTTGAAGTTTCCACTCGTCGACGTGAAATCCGCGCCGCGAAATTCCAGGATCGTCTCATAGGCGCCGCCATCGATCCGGACCTGAACCCGAATATAGTCCGCCTCGTCGATGTCTCCCGGGCTGTCGAACGCTTCGGCGAAATCGCCCGAGAAGCTGAGATTCTGCAGCCCGTTGATGTCGATCCCGGTCCATTCGGCCACCACCGGCAGGCTCTCACCCTCGCCGTCGAGGTCCTGGCCGGTCAGATAAGACCCGGTCGCCCCCGAATAGGTCTTGTCGGAGGACGGCAGCGGATCGCCCCCGAAATCGCCCGTAGTCCCGTCAGTGATCCCGTAATAGTCCGAACCGCCATCCGAGAAAAACACCGTCCCGGTGAACTGGCTGGCATCGTCGAAATTCTCTACCAGCGCGTTGACCGTCACAGCGCCCGCCGTGCCGCTGACCTGCAGGAGATCGAAGGCGATATCCTCGTCGTTTGACGTCAGGTTCTCCATGACGATCCGCATGTCCATCGTGGTCCCGGTCCCGGCGATCGAGGCCGAATAGCTGGCAAAGACATCACTCAACGCCGGGCCGTCGGCGATGCCGTCGAAGTCGGTATCGAGCCCCGGTTCGGTATTGGTCGCCCCACCGGACGCGAATTGCAGCACCTTCACCCAGCCGGTGCCGTCGATATTCACCTCGATATAGACCAGCGCATCGGCGTCCCAATCCTGGTTCGACCCGTCATCATCCTCGGCGAACAGCCCCGAGACCTCCAGATCGTCGAACCCGCTGATATCGATCCCGGTAAACGTCACCGACACCACCGTATCGGGCGCATCATAGGTCCCGAAGAAATATGCCCCGCTCTGGCCGCTCACCTGATAGGCCGACCCGATATCGTCGTCATCCGCCCGCCCGAAGAAATCCGCCGTCAGGGTCGACACGCTTTCGGGATGCGAGGTGGTGTAGCGGGTGCCGTTCCCGTCGGTCTCGAAATCCTCTTCAAAAAGAATGGCCATCAGATCCTCCTCACATGTGCGAACCCTGCCCAGTCCGGCAGCGCAGCATCCCTCAGGCGCATGACAGAGCCATGACGCCAACTTTGCATTTCAACGAAAAAACTAGGGGCACCACCTACCATAGCGACGCGGGGGGGGATTGCCGGCTGGAGAACCCGGCATCCCGTCCGCTGGGAGGGAAGGCAAACACGAGGGAGCGCCCCCAAGCGCCCTGTGCGTTGCCGGAGAAAATCCTCCGGCGGGAAAATGTCCGAATACACCGGACCAACACCACTCCCTGTCAATCAGCAGCCTGACCTGATTCTTCATTTTGGGCAAGTGTGGAATTATGTCCAAATTGTGGCCTACGATATTTTCCACCTGCAAACGGCGGATTTTTTCCAATTCGCACGAACTGGCGGAGATTCCTCTTTGAAACCCTCGCGCCGCGCCAAAGAATATCCGCGCGGGGGTGACTAAAACCCGCGACAGCCCGGCGAATCCCTCTTAAAGTCCCGGTAACGCATACCTATATGTTAATCGTCGTAACATCGGGAGAGGGACCTAGATGGTGGATTTCAACGCGGTCATGGAGGCCACGCAGCAGGAAATCGAACAGTCGCAGAGCAAGGTGAAGGCGTTCACCGACCAGCTTGAGGCGGTGCAAGCCAAGATGAAGTCCGGGGGCGATATCAATGTCGATATCGAGAACGCCTCGCTGGAAGACGTGCATTCCCATACCGAATTGATGAACGCCAATATCGCCGAGCTCATCATGGGCCTCGACGACGTGACCTCGGCGTTTTCGAAGGACTTCGATTCGATGCGGGAAAAGACCGGGATGGAGAAATTCATCGGGGTCTTTTCCAAGGCCAAGTCCGATTCGATGCGCGAGGAACGGATGCGTTCGGCCTCCATCGACGACAAGCTGCAGGACCTGATCTCGAAATCCGACATTATCGTTCAGCTTCTTCAGGGCCAGCTAGGTACGCTCAACGAGCACAAGGACCGCGTCGAGACCAATCTCACCGGCACCCTTCAGGAACGCGAGGTGACGGTGGGCGAGCTCGAGGCCGTCAAGGCGCAGATCCTTGCCCTCGACCCGAAGATCATCGAGCTGGAAAACAAGATTTCGATGGAGACGGACGCCGCCGCCCGGACCAAGCTGGAAACCGAACTGGCCGCGATCAACGGCAATTACAACGCGCTGGTGCAGGAAGAACAGGTCAAGCTGGCCAAATCCCAGACGCTGGAGCGCTATATCGAGAAGGGCAAGACCTGGATAGACAGTTTGCAGAACCAGGCCGCCACCCAGATGGTGCTGATCAACAAGCTGCAGACCGATACCAAGCAGCGGGTGGTGCTCTATGACGCGCTGACCAAATCGCTGAAAACCGCCCAGCAGCAGGACGTCGCCCACCGGATCAACGAGATCGGGGTGGCCACCGACCAGGAGGCCCAGCAGGCGATGGCCGCGATCGGCTCGGCGACCAACCAGCGCATGGCCGACATGATGGAAGCTCACGAAGACCACATGGTCTTCGCCCGCAAGGTGCTGGAGGAAAAAGCGAAATCCGACGAACGCTTTGCAAGGCGCTTCGCGACCATCGTCGAGAAACACGACAAGAACCTCTATGGGGCGCCCTGAATTCTTGACCGGACGCCACCCTACGCCGCGGTGCTCCCATTGGACTGCGCCGATACGGAATGAGGGACGCGCCCGAACCTGGGTGGGCGCCTCCCGATGCTCTCCACCAGCGCACTTTATGGCGCAACCCACTGCCGAGCGGGCTGCTAGGGGCAAGCGTCGGCAACGCGCACTCCCGGAGGAGGGTCGGGCGCAGCCCGGTGCTGGTCGCATCGTGCAGATGTTGAGCGGGGAGAGGTGCCTGGCCGCAATTGGTCCTGCAAGAGTGGTGCGTGAAATCACGCACCCTACGGGATCGCGCACCCAAGGCCCGGGCAACATGCAGAGGACTTGCTGCATCTTCACCGACAATGGTGCGCAGAATGCGCACCCTACGGGGCGGTGGTTCAAGTGGACGGTGCCGGTACGGAATGAGGGACGCGCCCGAACCTGGGTGGGCGCTTCCCGATGCTCTCCGCCAGCGCACTTTATGGCGCAACCCACTGCCGAGCGGGCTGCTAGGGGCAAGCGTCGGCAACGCGCCCTCCCGGGGGAGGGTCGGGCGCGGCCCGGTGCTGGTCGCACCGTGCAGATGCTAAGCGGGGAGTGGAGCCTGGCCGCAATTGGTCCTGCAAGAGTGGTGCGTGAAATCACGCACCCTACGGGACTTGGCAACAAGAGCGACGAATTGACTGATATCCCGAGACTTTTCCGTGCCTGACCTCGACCTCACCCAGGACCACCGCGCCCTCACCGACGCCCACGAGACCCGGCGCTATTTCGCCAAGTTCTCGCGGATCACCGGCCACCTGCGCGACGTCGTCGGCGCCGCCTCCCGCGAGGATCAGCTCGGCCCCGACGAACTGCCCATCGTCGAAGGCTACGTCCAGGCGCTCGCCAATACCTTCACCGCCCTGTCGCTGAAGCATCTCATGGCCGGCCGGGTCGAGAACGCCCTGCCCTTCGCGCTGGAGATCGACCGCACCGAAAGCGGCTTTCCGGTCTATCGCGAGCTTCTGCAGATGGCCAATGACGCCACCCAGGCCGAGCGCCACCTCGCCGCGATCCCCGACGAGACGCGGCTGAAGCAGGAGATGATCTCCCATATCCTCAACGACCGCACGAGCCCGCTGAAGCTGCAATTCACCCTGTCCCAGCGGCTCTACTATACCGCCCTTCAGGCCAAGGCGATCTTCTGGGCACAGAACGACCCGCAGGCGGTCTGGCTGGGCGAGCACAAGGGGCGCAACCGGTTCCTCCTACACTGGGCGACCTATGACAGCCAGCAGAACGTCCCGGCCGTCTATCTGATGTATGTCGAGGATTCGGGCCGCACCCCGCTGGCCCGCGACCTTCGCCGCTGGCCGCAGGTGCAGGCGCATCTGATGGCGCAATCGATCAATTCGCTGAAGCTGCTGACCATCGGTCTCGGCTTCGACCAGGATTTCGACGACCTGCACCCGAAGGTCTTCCGCCGCATCCTGCTCGGGCCGATGTATTCGCACAGCTTCACCCTGCAGTCCGGCCCCCTGCGCGAGGTGCTGGCCGAGGCGTCGTCCCATGAGGGCACCGACTGGACGCTGGCCTGGACCACCGAGACCCTGGTCTCGAAACGCGCCGAGCGGGTCTCGACGGGGATCTTTTCCTCCGCCGACCGCGAGATCTTCGAGATGGACCCCTTCGCCGCGTCCGAGGACGGCCCCGGCGCCACCGACACCCGCCGCGCCCTGATCCTGCCCGCCCACCCCTACCGCGTGCTGGCCGAGCGCCGCCCGCCGGGCTTCGAGAACATCACCAAATACGTGGTCGGCGAAACCGGCCAGGTGCTGCGTTACAGATGAGGTCAAGATGAGCACGTCCCAGAACCTGATGGAAATCCGCGAAGACCGCATCCGCGCCGAATACCGCGCCTCCGAAGCCCTGCTTGATGGCTTCGACCACACCCCGCGCATCGCCACCCCCAAGGGCGAGCCGCGCAAGGAGTTCACCCAGGGCCTCGGCTTCCGCACCCGCCGCTTCCGCCCCACCACGCCCGGTGTCGTCACTCAGCCGACCGCAAAATCGGAGGCCGTCAACCTCATCAACCGCATCGCCGAGGCCGATGAAGACGACCCCCTGATGAGCCCGGCTCAGGCCACCACCCTCCACGCCCTCCGCCGCGCCCTGTCGATCTCCAAGGTCGTGACGGATGTCTACGCCGAACAGACCGGCCTTGCCGACATGAAGCGCGAGAACCTGCAAGGCTTCCTGCCCGCCTCCAACGACCAGCGTTTTTCGAACCTCCTGAACGCCGCCTCCTGCGTCTCGCTCCACGTCTTCGCCAACGCCCTGACCTCCCTCCTGTCGTCCCACACCGATGCCGAAACCACTGTCACCGTCGGCGAGATCGAGGAAATCCTCCTCGACAATCCCATGCTCGCCATCCACGGCGTCCTCTGGGAGCTCGACCAGGACCTCAGCCTCTTCGCCAAGGACGAAAAGACCATGCTCGGCACGATCATGGACTATTGCGAACAGCTGATGGCCAAGGCGGCGATGCGGGCAGACAATATCTCCGGCCTCGACCCGTTCACCTCGGTCTCCTACCGCATCGAGGCCGACGACCTCACCATCAACGGCTTCACCCCGTCGCGCTCCGCCAAGGGCACCAAGCTGACCATGACCTTCAAGAAACCGCACGAGGTCGTCGGCAACCATATCGCCAAATACCAGTCCATGAAGCTCGCCAAGATGCTGATGGCCTATGATTTCGAGCGCCGCCTCAACCCCTTCGCCGATCTCGGCGGCTTCATCTTCACCTTCATGGGCGACGGCGCGCCCGGCACCGGCAAGACGACGCTGATCCAGATGATGGCGGGGCTCCTGAACGACTACTGCCAGAACGCCGGCTACCCGTTCCGCTACCAGAACCTCTCCACCGACAGCATCGACAGCTACCAGGGCAAGTCCGCCCAGAACGCCAAGGCCTTCATCAACAATGTCATCGACCCCAGCGTCATCGGCTTCGGCACCATCGACGATATCGACCAGCTTGCGGGCAAACGCGGCGACCGCCAATCCTCCGCCGGGCAGCTGGAAATAACGGCGGTCCTCATGGAGAGTTTCGCTGGCGCCAACACCGTCGTCCGCGGCAACTGCACCTTCGGGATGTTCTCCAACTACCCCGAGAACGTCGACGACGCCCTCCGCCAGCGCGCCGGAGCACGGTTCCTCGTCGACGGCCCCCAGACCCGTGACGACTATATCGACATCCTGCACCTCCTGATGGGCAAGAACCATTCGATCCCCCTGGGCGAGCACGAACTCTACGCCGCGCAAGTCATCCAGAAGGCCGTCGCCGCCAGCTACGAAAGCCATTCCCGCCCCCACGAAGAGGGCCTGCTGAAGGTCTTCGACCGCGTCCATTCCGAGATCGGCGCCCTCGACACCATCGCCAAGCTCGGCACCTACCTCAAAGCCATCCAGGAGGCCGACCACCGTTTCACCGGCCGCGCCATCAAGAACATCACCGACGCGATCAAGGTCCGCGCCATGGACTTCGAACTCCCCGACGAGTGGATGGAGCAGCCTGACCTGTTCCTGACCAAGGACTACGACACCAAGCGCGCCATGATCGCCGAGCTCGCCCAACCGATCACCGTCGAGATGGTCATCCAGGAGATCAACCGCTACGCCGACAGCGAATTCCGCTACGCCGACAAGAGCGACGAGGCGGCGATTGCGGACGCGGTGCGCGACATGCAGCGGATGGAGGAGGCGAAGAGAAGGTATTTGGAGGGGAGAGGGTGAGCACAGGAAATCCCAGACCTCCCCACTACGTGCACAGGGACGCGCCCGAGCCTGGGTGGGCGCTTCCGGACGTTCCCCGCCCAATCACTTTATGGCGCAACCCACTGCCGAGCGGGCCGTTAGGGGCAAGCGTCAGCAACGCGCCCTCCCGGGGGAGGGTCGGGCGCGGCCCGTGCTGGTCGCACGTGCTTAGTTCGGAGCGGCGACAATCGTCGCAACTGCGGGATGAGATTTGGAGGAAAACCATGTCAGGTTCGAGGTTTGAATGATCGCGATACTGGCAATATCGCTCTCAATCGCTTTTGCACTGATGGCAGGGGTCGCGGTGGGCATCTTTTTCGGCCGAAGACAGGCCGCCGCCCCCCGGATCAATTCCGAGTATTTTGACCTCTTATGGACCGCCCTCACCGCGACCTTCATCGCTTTCGTACCTCTTCTTTTTCTTGGAACTTACTGCCTGATGTCTGTGCTCTATTCGTATGTTCCAAGCGACGGGACCATTAAGACCTCCCTCGTCACATTCGGTAGCCTCTTTTCCGTGAATTCGGTATTCGCCGTCATTGCCGCACCGGTAACGGTCGCGTCCTACTTCTACTTCAAGCCCCGCACCCGAAAGGCCCCCACCCCATGATGCGCCTCGTCCGTAAAGGCCTGATGTATGGCAACCTCTTCGAGGTGCGCGGCGCCGCCATGGTCGAGCGCTACAACCGGGCGCTGGAACGGCTGACCGGCAAGCGCACCGCCCTTACCGAATTCCATATCGACATGTCCGGCTACGCGCCAGAGATCGGCGAGGAATTCGGCGACCGCCTCTACCTCAACCCCGACGGCTGCAACCGACAGTTCATCCTTCTGTCCCCCGACCAGAAGACCGCACCGCTGCTGAACGCCCATTTCTCCACCTCCCGCGCCATCCTGCGGCGCTTCATCGAGGAAAACGAGGCCCAGATCTTCGCCCTCACCGCCCAGGACGCCATCGCCGGCGAGATGCTGAACTCGATCTGGGGCCTTCGCTCCCCGGCGCAGCTCTTCGACATCCGCCGCATCACCATCGAGGCCGACACCACCTCCGCCCATCTTCAGCACGCCGGTGCCCTGACCGAGAAAATCACCCGCTTCCAGACCGTCCCCGACGCCTGGTGGGACGACGTCCTGATCGCCGAGATGATCGAACTCGCAGGAAAAACCGGCGACATCACCCGCACGCC
This sequence comes from Paracoccaceae bacterium, assembly GCA_050299335.1. Classification (GTDB taxonomy): domain Bacteria; phylum Pseudomonadota; class Alphaproteobacteria; order Rhodobacterales; family Rhodobacteraceae; genus JBNKVT01. Next base: position 14,606 of record JBNKVT010000011.1, read on the forward strand.
CTTGAAATTCACCGCCACCGAATTCGAAAAGGGCGACTTCCATACCGGCCATTTCGGCGGCCTCTACATCTTCCGCGACCAGCCCGCCCCGGCGGCCATCCTCGTCGATCCGGATAAGGTCACCGACCCGCTCCCCATCGACACCATCCTGCCGCTCACCGACCGCAACGGCATCGCCCGCTTCCTGATGCAGAACAACCTCGTCGAGACCATCGTCGAGGGCAAGAACCTCGACGCTGCCGCGCTTCTGAACCAGCGCCTCGACTTCATCATCGTCGCCACGGCGGCCGAACAAGGCGAGGACCTCACCGGTGTCACCCGCCGCACCCTGCGCCAGATGCAGCGCCGCCATCTCGACCACCTGCCGGAGGAATTCCACGCCCTCGCCGACCTCCTCCGCTGGGTCGAACAAGGCGGCCGCTGGCCGACCATCGCTGCGGATCACCCGGCCTTCTTCTACACGCTCAGATCGAAACCGCACGAGAACCGCGACCTCGTCAACATGCTGCTCGCCGAGCTCTCCCCCTTGGATGTGCGGCAATTGTTCATATGTCACAAGCAACGCTTCTACGAGGCCTACCAGAAATGGGACGACGACCAGCGCGACTACGTGTCCGACTTCCTCGCCACTGAATACGCGGTGGACAAGGCCGGCACCCGCGCGGCACTCTTCGGTCCCGAACCAGGCATGGAAGAACCGCAGCCCGTCGAAGGCCCCTGGGGCGCGATCCCGGTCAAAAAGGAGACCATCTGATGTGGACCAAGATCAAATGGACGATCCTGACCCTGCTGAGCCTCCTGGTGATCTCAGTTTTTTACTATTCCCTTCCAAGCCATGACGTCGTGCGGATTGTTGGTACGGATGTCAAACGCATCGATCTAGGCAATCTGGGATGGAAAACCTGGTTCTGGGCCGGAGAAGATCCCAATATGGACAATCCCGGCAACCGCGACGTTCGCTTCATCTACGCCATCCGGCCCGACACCGAGAATCCACGCGTCTACCGTAACGAAGATACTCACTGGGGCTGGCCGCCCTATTTCAAATTCGACGCCGGGGATGTGGCGGCCACTGCGCAGAACCTGACTTCCAGCCAGGCCGAGCCTGTCTGGGTCGATATCCTGCACTATGGCATTCGCGTTGAGTTCCTGTCGATCTACCCGAACGCCATTACCATCCGTAAGGTTGACGGCCCCGATGTCACCATCATCCCCTGGTTCAACATCATCTTCCTGACGGGCCTCGCCATCCTCGCCCTCTGGCTCTGGCGCAAGATCCGCCGCTGGAAGGCCAACCGCATCGACCCGGTATTGTCGGAGGTCTCCGGCAGCGTCTCGGGTGCGGCCGCCGCCGCGTCGGACCGTCTGGGTGCCGTCGGCGACGACATCTCCGAGACCATGCGCGACGCCTCCTACCGCGCCACCGGCCTCCGCGACCGCTTTTCGCGCTGGCTGGATACATGGCGGCCCAAAAACAAGAGGCAAAGCCGGTGAACGCCGGACATCCAAGACCCACAGGTCCCGGACCGCTCGGACACGTGGCGTAGAATGAATTTTCTTCAGCAAGCCATTCCCATCGGCCTCTCCGGCCCGAAATTGCGCCTATGACCATGCTGTTGCTCTCCATACTTTCGCTGACAGCTTTATGGGTCTTCGCAACCGTTGGAGGCATTGTCCCCGTCCGCAAGCTCATCCAGATGAGAGAGGCCCGCCACGAGTTGAAAAAGGGTTCGGCAGGCTATCTCCGCATCATGGGGCGGTGGGCGCTTGTGCTCATCTGGGCGCTGATCGTGTGGTATCTTGCTACTGTTCTCGGCGACTGGAGCGTGTCGGGCGATTTCGACGGGGCCGTCGCGCGGTCGATGAACCGGCTGGAGGCGATCTTCAGACTGGTCGTGGCGTTGTGGAACAACTGATGCCCGAAGACGCGGTCCAAAGCGCGCTGCGCTGCGATGCCTGTGGGGGACAGTGCCGGTATTCACCGCAGCGGGACGTGCTCGAATGCAACAGCTGTGGAAAGTTCCACAGCATCGAAAGACCGACCGGCGACGATCCCGAAACCGAACATTCCTACGATCCGGGCAAGCCCTGCGAGGAAAAGCTGGTCCTGTCCGAAACCCGCTCCCACGGCTGCGAGACCTGCGGCGGGGTGATCGAGTTCATTGGCACTTCCCTTTCCGAGAATTGCCCCTATTGCGATGGTCCTGTGGTGCTGAAGGGCCAGGACAAGGCCTTCAAGCCTCTCGCGCTGATCCCATTCCGGCTGGACGAGGCGGCCGCGCGCCCGCTGGCCATCAACTGGATGCGCAAGCGCCTCGCCGCCCCGAAGACCCTCTTGACCGCCGTGACCCGGTCCCGCGCCATCGGCATCTATGCGCCCTTCTGGACCTTCGACAGCACGGACACGATCGACTATGTCGTCACCTACCGGCAGAAATTGGGCAAGCTCAGGTTCACGCGCAAGATCGAGGACCGCACGGACTTCGTCTTCGACGATTTCCTCATGCCCGCCTCGCATCACGTCACCCCGCTGATCCGCGACGGGATGCTGCACGAGTTCTCGCCCGGGGACCTCCGCAGCTTCAACCCTGCCTATCTCGCAGGCTTCGCCGCCGAGCAGCACCATCAGAGCGTCGCCGATGGTCTGCGCGCCAATGCCGAAGACAAGGATCTGCTGATCCGGAACCATATCAAGCAGCACGCCGGCAAGCGGCGGGTCGAAACCCTGACTTACAACACTGACATTTCCGGCGTGCGCTACCGGCGCATCCTGCTGCCGGTCTGGATCTTCCACTATCGTTTCGCGGACAAGCCCTACAAGATCGTCGTCAGCGGCATCGATGGCCGAACCTTCGGAGAACGCCCCTTCTGCTTGCGCCGCCTTGCGGCCCTGAGCGGTATTCTCGCCGCTGCACTTATCGGTTTTGGCTGGTACTGGGGCGCGGCACCTTTCCTGTGACGTCATGGTGAGGAGATCGGCAGAGAACTGTCGTTCCACCTTTGTGAACCGAATTCAGCCGAGAGCGTGACACCTCACCGCGGCATAGGCAACGTCCCTTTGTTATACCCGGTCCAGTCCGTGATCTCCGGATAATACATCCCCCGCCACTTCTTCACCATCGGGTTCATCCGACGGCGGAACCACATCGGGTTCATCGCCATCGCCGTCATCAAGGGATACCCGTAAGGCAGCTGCGGCGCGTCGCTCTCATCATAGTTCTGCAACAGCGGAAACCGCCGCCCGGGCTTGTAATGGTGGTCCGAGTGGCGCTGCAGGTTGATCAGAAGCCAGTTCGACACCTTCTGCGCCGCGTTCCACGAATGCCGGGGGTAGACCTGCTCGTATTTCCCGTCGCCGAGATGCTTCCGCGTCAGCCCGTAATGCTCGACATAATTCACCATCTCCAGTTGCCAGACCGCCACGAAGGCCTGGAAAACAAAGAACGCCACCCCGACCCAGCCGCCGATCAGGGCCGAGATCAGCAGAAACCCCAGCCCGCCGCCGATATAGGTCACGAACGGGTTCGACAGGGACCAGTAGGGCGTGTGCTTGAGATCCAGCCGCTCCTTTTCGGCTTTCCACGCCGAGACGAGGCAGCCCCAGAGAACCCGCGGGAAGAACCGATAAAAACTCTCGTTATACCGCGCCGTCACCGGGTCGCGGGGGGTGCCGACATAGCGATGGTGGACGATGATATGCTCGGACTTGAAATGCCCGTAAAGGACCGAGATCAGCAGCCACTCGCCCAGGCTTTGCTCGAACCTGTTGGGACGGTGGATCAGTTCATGGGCGTAGTTGATCCCGATCGAGCCGGTGATGATGCCGACCGAGAAGGTCAGAAGGATTTTCTCGAACCCGCTCAGATGCGTCCCCCAGGAGACCACCAGCAGCCCGGCGAGGAGCATGGCCAGCTGCAGGGGCAGCCAGATGATGGTGATCAGGCGGTACCAGTAGAGTTTTTCCTCACCGGTCTCGGGGTCCATGTTCTCCTCGTCGAGCCCGGCGAAGCGGTCGAGGATCGAGACGAGGACCCAGCCATAGGCGGGGACCAGCAAGAGGGTCCAGCCGCCGAAGATGCAGGCCAGCGCGAAGAGGGGCAGCATCGCCAGCGACATCCAGAACGGCAGGGCGTTCTCGCGGGTCGGGATCGGTGCGGTCATGGGGCGGGGACTCCTCAAAATCCGGGGGTATTATCGCCCTATCGCGGGCGGTTCTCAAGCCGGATCGGGCGGGGCGGATCGGGTGGCAGGACTCCTTTCGGGAGTTGGGTCAGAGTGCCGGGCTTTGCACGCGTGCAAAGCCGAAGGATTCGTTGATTTCAAAGGACAAAAGGGTTGACTATGGGTTAATTCACTCCGCCGGACCCCGCGAACTGCGATCGTAGGGTATGCTGAATTCTGGTCGAGATGCTGGGAAGTCCAACGGCCCCATTTTCCCAGGGTCGATCCTCAACTCCTCGTCTGCACCCAAAAAGGCACCCGAATTGATCGGCCGGTTCGTCAACGCCCGGCGCAATCGGATCGATCATTGTTTCAACAAGCCGAAATGCTCACGCCGGTTGGCAGCACTCCACGACCGCACAATGGCAAACTACCTTGGCTTCATCCAGATTTGCGCCAAACGGCCATGGGCAGGGAGTTTGTCAACATGACCAAGAAAGGCTATCTTTTCACTCGATTTTCCTTGTCGTTCGTCTACTACTGGTCGGTACCCCTCTGAGGCATTTCCAATGGTAAAATATAATTTTCTGGGTCTGATTGTTCTCGGGTTCCTCATGTCGAGCATGGCTGCCATTGCCGACAAGCGCGTCGCACTTGTGGTTGGAAACAGCGCCTATCAACACGCGAACTCACTTCCGAACCCTGCACGGGACGCTGAAGCAATGGCCTTGCTTCTCGAGGATTTGGGATTTGAGGTCAGCGTGGGATACGATCTTGATCAGCAAGGCCTTGCAACATTGCTGACGGATTTTCAACACTCGCTGGTCGATGCGGATGCCGCCCTTTTCTACTACGCGGGTCACGGGATACAGATCGACAACACCAACTATATCGTGTCGACAAACGCCGCATTTGAAAACAGCTTCATGTTCTCATCCGAGACTGTATCAATATCGGCCATTTTGGAAATGATGGAGGCCAACAGCGCCGTCAATCTGATTTTTCTTGATGCCTGCCGCGACAACCCGTTTCTCCCCAGGGTGCGTTCGATGCTTCCCAGAACCCGTTCCGCAACCGTTGCCAGTGGACTGGCTCCTATCGTGATGTCGGGCAGCGAAACGCTGGTGATGTACGCAACCACATCGAACGAGGTTGCTTTTGACGGCGATGGACAGAATTCGCCGTTTACAAAAGCCTTGCTGGACAATCTCAGGGTCGAGAATGAAGATATTTCGCAGTCTCTCAAGCGGGTTATCAGGGATGTCCGAGGCGCGACAAGAGGCGCGCAGAGCCCGGAAATTCGCTCGACCATGTCGATTGAATTCGTCATGAACGAACGTGAAATCGCCTCAGCCCCCGTCAACGTCAGGCCTACTCGGCCTGATCCGGAACCCTCGGCCAATATCCTGCCTGAACCAGCGAATTTGTCCCGGGCGCGTATGGAAGAACTTTGGGAAATCGGAATTGAATTCGTGGATGGCGGTGATTTCCACAAAGCGGAAGCCAGTTTCCGGGAGGCCAGAGAAATTGCGCTGCAAGTCTTCGGACCGGACAGCGCAGAGTTCGCAAATGCCATCAACCTGCACGGCGGCCAACTTGCCAGGGCGGGAAAACTGGACGAAGCCATTGAGGCTTTTGAAACCGCAATAGCGATCAACACCGCACTTTACGGTCCCTATGATCCACGTGTCGCCAATGACATGTCCAATCTTGCTGGCAGATTGGCGCAGGCCGGCCGACTTAAAGAGGCAATCGCGTTGTCCAACAGCGCTGTGGCCATTTTTGAATCCAAGCAACTGACTGGGTGGCAGATCGACGCCTTTGCCTCTGCCCTCCAGGGATCCGCCAATTTGAAAAGGGCCCGCGGCGACACCTATGGCGCACTGGTTGTGATCAACCGCGCAATTTTCAGGCTGGAACTGGAAAGTCGAAATCAATCGAATGATTTTGGACATATTCTGGCAACCAAGGGCGACATCCTGCGAGAACTGGGAAAATGCGAAGATGCAGGTCAAATTTATAAGGCTGCAAAAGCCATACTGACCGGCAATGGCGTTTCTGAACGCCACGAAGATCAGATGTATTTGTCAAGAATGTCCCGGAATCCCTGTCCCTAGGTCGTGGTGATAGCTCCGGAACCATAACTGTCCCTGAAAGCTATCCCAGATCGGAATTCACACGAATTGGGAATCCGGTTTGGCAACAGAGCCCAGAATTCCCTCTCCCGTGCTCAATGCTTTCCTCATAACTGTCGGCAGCGCCTTCGGCTCCACATGCCGGAAATCCCCCTCCGCCTGCCCCACCTCCGCCGCGGCCACCGTCAGTTCAAGGTGAAAATGGGTGAAAGTGTGCTTCACCGGGTCGGGGGCGAGTTTCCAGTCGGCCTTGAGCGGCGGCGCGGCATTGGGCCTCGCTTCCGACCAGTCGCTCGACGGCAGCGCCAGCATCCCGCCCAGAAGCCCCTTGTCGGGCCGCCTTTCGATCAGGATCGCCCCATCGGCCCGCCGCGCCAGCCAGGCGGTGCCGTAACGCACCGGCTTCGCGGGTTTCGGTGTCTTCCTCGGCAGCTCCGCCGCAATCCCCTGCGCCCGCGCCTGACACGGCTTCGCGACCGGGCAGAGAACGCATGTCGGCGACCTTGGCGTGCAGACCGTCGCCCCCAGATCCATCAGCGCCTGCGCATAGTCCCCATGCCGCGCCCCGGGCCGCAGCCCGTCGGCAAGGTCCCGCAGCCGCGCCTTTGCGCCCGGCAGAGGCTCTTCGACGGCAAAGAGCCGCGACACCACGCGTTCGACATTGCCATCGACGACATTGGCGGGCCGGTCGAAGGCGATCGCCGCGATCGCCGCCGCCGTATAGGGCCCGACACCCGGAAGGGCGCGCAAGCCGTCCTCGGTTTCGGGAAATCCGCCCCTCCCCGCCACCACCCGTGCCGCCTTCAAAAGGTTCCGGGCGCGGGCGTAGTAGCCAAGCCCGGCCCATTCGGCCATCACCGCCGCGTCCTCGGCATCGGCCAGCGCCTCCACGGTCGGCCAGCGGGTGAGGAATCGGGTGAAATATCCTGTAACAGCCGCGACGGTCGTCTGCTGGAGCATGATTTCGGACAGGAAAACATGGTAGGGATCGGCCCGCGCGCCGCCTCGCGACGCCTCCGGCCCCACCCGCCAGGGCAGGTCCCGCGCGTGGCCATCATACCAGTCCAGCAGCTTGCCAGCGATCTCACGCAACCGTTATGTTCCCCTCACGTATTTTTCGGATGCCCGCGCGGCAGCCACAGGCTAAAGTCATGCCAGAAAGAGGCGACGGGCAGCAAGCATGAACAGACGCAAGAGCACCACCAGAGGCTTCGTGCAGACGGCCAGCCTTCTGACCCGCCGCATCTCCGGCGCGGGCGAGAAGCGGGGTTTTGCCGAGACGCGTCTCCTGACCCGCTGGGCCGAGATCGTCGGAGCCGAGATCGCGTCCCATGTCAAACCGGTCAAGGTGTCCTACCGCGACGGGTTCGGGGCGACGCTGACCGTGCTGTGCCCCGGGCCGCGCGCGCCGGAGGTCGAGATGCAGTTGCCGACGCTGCGCGAGCGGGTCAACGCCTGCTACGGCTATAACGCCATCTCGCGCATCCGCCTGACCCAGACCGCGGCGACCGGCTTTGCCGAGGACCGCACGCCCTTCGACCACAAGCCGTCCGCGACCCCCGACCCGGTTGCGCTCGGCGCGCTCGATACCCAACTTGAAGACGTCACCGATACCGGCCTGCGCGCCGCCCTTGCCGCCCTCGGCGAAAAGGTGCTGACCCGCGAGGCCCCGGCCAAACCTGCGAAAGGACCCACATGACCTTCACCCTCAGCCGCCGCCCTGTGCTCGCCGGCCTTCTGGCCCTTGCCGCCACGCCCGTGCTCGCCCAGGAGGACCCGCGCGAGATCCTCGAGATGGCCATCGGCGACGAGGATGCGCCGGTGACGGTGATCGAATATGCCTCTTTCACCTGCCCCCATTGCAAGCGTTTCCACGACGATGTCTTTCAGCAGATCAAGGCCAACTATATCGACACCGGCAAGGTGCGGTTCGTCATGCGCGAGGTCTATTTCGACAAATACGGGCTCTGGGCCGCCATGGTCGCCCGCTGCGCCGGGCCGGACCGGTATTTCGGGGTTGCCGACATGCTGTTCGATCAGCAGTCCGACTGGGCCCATGCCGAGACCGAGGGCGAGATCATCGACAAGCTCTATTCCATCGGCCGCCAGGCGGGGCTGACCAATGACGATCTGGATGCCTGCCTGCAGGACGGCAGCTTCGCCCAGGCCCTGGTCGAGCGCTATCAGGAAACCGCCACCGCCGACGAGATCACCGGCACGCCCTCGTTCATCATCAATGGCGAGAAGGCCAGCAATATGGGTTACGATCCCTTCTCGAAACTGCTCGACGCGGAACTGGGCAGTTGAGCCGCCGGTGATTGCACCGGGTCCCGGCACGCGGTAAGGCTCGGGCTGCGGGACCAGACGGGGCATTGAGACATGCGGATCTGCGTGGGTGTGATCACCCGCAATCGGCGGCAGATGCTGAGCGCGCTTTTGCGCTCGCTGGCAGAGTTACGCGCGCCGGACGGGTGCGACCTCACCTTTGCGATTGTCGAGAACGACGCGCAAAAGTCCCTCGACGACCTGATGCCGCTGCTCGGCGAAAGCACGATTGTCTACGAGACTGAACCGAGGCCCGGCATACCGGCGGCCCGCAACAAGGTGCTGGAACTCTCGCTGGCAGCGGACTGCGATTACACCGCCTTTGTCGATGACGACGAGACCGTGGCTGCGGACTGGCTGGTCTGTCTTCACCGCGACCTCATGGCGCGCGGTCTCGATCTTGCCGGCGGGCCGGTGCGGCTGCAGCCGATTGGCCCCGAGGCCAGTTGGCTGAACCGGATGATCTGGAAGGGGTTGGTGACCCGCAATGCGCGGATCGAGCGGCGGGCGGCGGCGCGGCGGCGGGCCGAGGAGGACGGCAAGGTCACGGTGGTGACCTCGAACTGGCTGATCGACAACCGGTTCCTGCGCGAGACCGGGATCCGGTTCGACGAGGCACTCGGCATGTCGGGCGGCTCGGACACGGCATTTTTCAAGGCGGCCAAGCGGTTGGGCGCAAAGACCGGCTGGGTGCCGGAGGCGCTGGTCTTCGAGGAGATGCCATTGTCGCGCCTGACCGCAGGCTACCAGTATCGCCGGGGGCGCGACCAGTCGATCGCCTCGTTTCACAACAAATACAAGGCCCGCTCGGTCGGGGCGGCGATCCGGACGGGGCTGTTCTGCCTGTTTCGGGTGATCGGCGGGCTGGTCTATCTCGCCGCCATTCCCTTCACCGGCGGCCGGACCCTGACGCTGGCTGCGCGCAGTTTCGGCACCGCCATGGGCCGGCTCCAGGCCCTGGCCGGGCGGCGGTCGCGCCATTACCAGAACGTGCACGGCGCCTGACGTCCCCTGCCGCCGTTGTGCCCTGAAAGCGGGTCCGCCGGATGCCTCGCCGGAAGGCCGGTTTCCGCCGCCCCGGACTACCGGATGATCACTTCCGGTCCCATGAAGGTGGTCGGCAACCAGGTCGACAGGATCGGGATATAGGTGACCAGGATCAGGAAGACGAAGAGGATGGCCAGGAACGGCAGGGCGGCGCGGACCACCCCCATTACCGGCATCCCGGCCACGCCCGAGGTCACGAAGAGGTTGAGGCCAACCGGCGGCGTGATCATGCCGATCTCCATGTTTACGACCATGATGATGCCGAGATGAATGGGATCGATACCGAGATCGATGGCAATCGGAAACACCAGCGGGGCGACGATGATGATCAGCCCCGAGGGCTCCATGAACTGGCCGCCGATCAGCAGGATCACGTTGACGATGATCAGGAACATCACCGGCCCGAACCCGGCATCCAGCATCGAGGCGGCGATGGATTGCGGGATCTGCTCGTCGGTCAGCACATGCTTCAGGATCAGTGCGTTGGCGATGATGAACATCAAGGTCACGGTCAGCTTCCCGGCCTCGAACAGCGTGTTGCGAGTATCACGGTGAAATAAAGCCACCGGCATGCGCGCCAAATCCTCAACAATAGCGATCGGAGCCAAAGCAAGACCGCGAATTAGCCTTTCCGAGACAGCCAGGACGATACCAGCAACCAGTCCGACAAGGAGGGCCAATTTCAGGTCCGCGAGGACTGTCCGGAAGAGGGCAATGGCCACTACCAGTCCGCCAAGCACCGCTATCGCCGTAAAATTTCCCGCCTTCGGAGGCGACTTCGCGAATGTGCCCATGTCCCGATAGACAAACGACGCTATGAGGAATGCATAGACCGCCGCCACCGCGGCAGCTTCGGTCGGGGTGAAGATGCCGCCATAGATGCCGCCAAGGATGATGACGATCAGCATCAGGCCCCAGATCGCGTCAAAGGCCGATTCCCCGATTTCGCCCCAGCCCTGCCAGCTGCCCTTGGGCAGGTCGCGGATCGTTGCGATCACATAGATCGCGATCATCAGCATCCCCCCGGCCATCAGCCCCGGAATGACCCCGGCAAGGAACATCCGGCCCACCGAAACATCCGTTGCCGCCGCATAGACCACCATGACGATGGACGGCGGGATCAGGATGCCGAGCGTCCCGGCATTGCAGATCACTCCAGCGGCGAAATCCCGGCTGTAACCGACCTGCCGCATCCCCGCGATCACGATGGACCCGATGGCGACCACCGTGGCGGGCGACGAGCCCGACAGCGCGGCAAACATCATGCAGGCAAAGACCCCGGCAATCGCCAGCCCGCCCCTTATATGCCCGACGCACGCAATCGAGAAACGAATGATCCGCTGCGCCACCCCGCCGGTGGACATGAAGGACGAGGCCAGAATGAAATACGGGATCGCCAGGAGGGTCGGATGCCCGGCCATGCCGTTGTAAAGCGAATGCGCGATCGAGGCCAGCGAGGTGTCCGACAGCACCAGCAGGAAGACCATCGACGACAGGCCCAGCGACACCGCGATCGGCACGCCGAGCATCAGCAGCACCACGACCATCGCGAAGAGGATGACGACTTCCATGCCTTACGCCTCCCGATGGGCCGCAGCGGCCTCTTCGACGGCATCCTCGGCCTCGTGGCTGACGATCAGCCGGTCGGTCTCACCGCGCAGAATGCGAAAGGTCGCCTGCACGATCCTGAACAGGATCAGCAGCGACGCCAGCGGAATGATGAAATAGGGAATGACCACCGGCAGCTTCGAATAGCGCTCGTCCTCGTTGATAAGCGGCTCCAGCCAGCGCAGCCAGTCCAGCATCGGCACCTGCCCGGTCTCGGTATAGGCCTGGTTGCGGGTCTGGGCGAAACCGGTCGGAAACCAGTGGCCATCCGTGCGCGGCAACGCAGCGAACGGCGCCCAGTAATCCCAGGCCCCCTTCAGAAGCAACAGCGCATAGACGATGCAAAACGCCCCCGCGACCAGCCCCAACACCCGCTGCGCCCGCGGCGACACCATGTTCAGCGCCACATCGACACCCAGATGCGCGGTGACCTTGAAACCATAGGCAATTCCGAACATCACCAGCCAGGCAAAGAGGATCGAAACCACCTCCAGGCTCCAGATATTCAGCGAATTGAACACGTAGCGCAGCACGACATTGGTGAAGGTCAAAAGCACCATGAGCCCCAGCATCAGGGCGATGGCGCTTTCCTCGAAGGCGTGAACGAACCGCCCCAGCGCCGTTTTCGGCACATATCGCCCAGCTGCGCTCATCTTCCCCTCCCGTCCCTTGATGCGGGTTTCCGCACCTGCCCCTTCGCGGGACAAGCGGGCCCCGGTTGATCCGGAGCCCGCCCTCCTGATGCCAGCTTACTGGTTGAATTCCTGGGCAGCCGCGATGTTGTCCGGGCCGACTTCTTCCTCGAACTGGGTCCAGACCGGCTTCATCGCCTCGACCCAGGCCGCACGCTGCTCGGGCGTCAGTTCCCGGACTTCGCCGCCCGCGGCGATGATCGCCTGCTTGGCCTCCTCGTTGACCTTGGTCGACTCGGCATTCCGCGCCACCGTCACCTCGTTCAGGATGGTGCGCAGCTGGTCACGAACATCCGGCTCAAGCCCGTCCCACCAGTCCACCGAGGTCACCACCAGATAATCGATGATCCCGTGGTTGGTCTCGGTGATCCCGTCCTGAACCTCGAAGAACTTCTGGCCGTAGATGTTCGACCAGGTGTTCTCCTGCCCGTCCACGACCCCGGTCTGCAACGCACCATACACCTCGGCAAAGGCCATCGGCTGCGCAGTGGCCCCAAGCGCGTTCATCTGCGCGACCAGCACGTCCGAGGGCTGCACCCGGAACTTCAGCCCATTGGCATCGGTGGGCATTTCCAGCGGCTTGTTGGCCGAGAACTGCTTCATCCCGTTATGCCAGAATTCCAGACCCAGCACGCCGCGACGCGCCATCGATTCCTTCATCTGCGTGCCGATCTCGGAGTTCTGGAACCCGTCCACCGCATCGATGTCCTTGAACATGAAGGGCAGGTCGAACAGCCGGAACTTCTTGGTGATCGGCTCGAACAGCGACAGCGACGGCGCGGCCAGCTGCACGTCCCCCTGCAGCATCGCCTCCAGCACCTTCTCGTCGGTGTAAAGGGTCGAGTTCGGATAGACCTCCATGCAGGCCTTGCCGTCCATCTCGGCATTCACCCGCTCCATCAGCAGATTCGCCGCGATCCCCTTGGGGTGACGGTCGGTATTGGTCACATGGGAAAACTTGATGACGATCTCGCCATCGTCACAGGCGGCGAGCGCCGTCTGGCCCGCCATCGTAACAGCCGCCGCCAACGCGGCCGACATCAGTCTGTTCATGATATATCTCCCAGTTGCATTCTGGCCTGGTTTTTCCGGACCTTCCGCCCAGCAAAGCAAAACTGGGGGCTGCTGGCAACGGAATTAACCGTGAAGGGAGGGTGGGGCTTTTATCTGGGTCAAAGGAATACCTGATCCAGGCGATCCGCGGTGAAAGCCGATATTGGCACCGAGCTGGATGTCTGTCTGGCATGCGCACGAAACCACTTTCGATCCCCCGGGATGCAAAGTCCGTTTGAGGACTCGGTGGCAGATACTCATGTGCAGATCAAATTCAGATAATCGCTGCCTGATGGTCCAAGGCTGCGACCAATCGCAAATCCCGACAACTCACCCCGCTTCGTAGTAGAGCCGCGCAAGGGCCAAGAGGTCTTTTGGTGCTTCTCCGTCATTGACCTGCCCCCACCTTTGACGCCGCGTCACGTTTTCCGAGCAGGCTGACCAGTGAACATTGGCACCGTGAGGGTGCTCATATTGCAGGTTGGCAAGGAGGTCTTCCAACGATCCGACGCGGTCAACGGTGATCAGACGTTGTCCCTCCTGAGGTGTTCCCGTGTTGTTGCGACGCGGCGGAAGGATCATCAGATTGCCGATTACTTCGCCGGCCTGGTAGGTGATCGGCAACCGCAAATCCGATCCTTCGGCGCCAACCCCGTTGACCCGCGTATAGGCTTGCTGGAAATTGCCGGAATCGATGAGGTTCCCGATCTCGTCATCCAGCATCCACAGCGATGAGTTTGTGCCGGTTCCGGCGTGCCAGGTCCAAACCGTGACCGTGAAGTTCGCCGGAACCGTGATCGTCTTTCGAACCGGCGTCATACGGTCGCCCGGAAAAGCACCATGTCCGGAAATAATCACGACATTTGTGGAAAACACGGCATCACTGAGGATCCTTGTTGATGGCATTTCAGTTTCCCCCTGAATAACATTGCCACCACCTTAACGTGAAAAATTTCGCGCTACTATCTCAATTCGGCAGTTCGCGTGGTGCTGCCATGGGACTACATGTCGTCTGACGCGCAAGTTGTTGGAATCTGGCAGCCACGACGAACGCTGTATCCAGTGCCCGATCCTGATCCGAACCTTCATGAGTTTTCGGCATTGAGAGCATCTCGTTCATTCAGTGTCGATTGCGTCATCCCCAAAAACACACGCTCTGTTAATTCTTTTTCCCAACAAAATCAAAGACAAACCCGTTTTTGCACGCGTGCAAACCCGCTTCCCCCACTCACGAATCTTGCGCCCGCACCGTCGCCACGCTAGCCTCCCCCCAGTATGCGGACTTGTTGAATCTTTCTTTCGTAAAAGTCCTTGCTCCGGGATCGCCGCCCCCCCGGCCGTTCTCCGTCAAGGACCAGGGGACAGCGTCATGATCGACCAGACCAGCCTACCGGCCCGCCGAGCCGTCTTGCTTCCGGCATTCCTTCTCACCCTCGCCACCCTCCTCGCCGCCAACGGGCCCGCCCGGGCCCAGGTCGTCTGCGAAGACAATGGCGGCGGCGGCGCCAGCGGAGCGGTCGCCGGAACCGATGCGGTCGCCTGCGGCCCGAACGCAAATGCGAATAACGACGAGGCCATCGGCATCGGCCACAATGTCGAAGCGACGGGCGACGCCGCCATCGCCATCGGCAGCGACGCCAACGATTCAGGCATCGGCACCCGCGCCAGCGGCCTGCACGCCATCGCCATCGGCACCGACGCCGATGCGGATGCCGATCACGCGGTCGCCATCGGCGACTACGCCGATGCCGGGTCCACCGGCGCCGTCGCGATAGGCGGCGATGCGGATGGAGACGGACAGGGCGCGCTGGCATCCGGTACGGCGGCAATCGCGCTTGGGGATAATTCGCGGGCCCTGGGCACGGGATCGATTGCCATCGGCGAAGATTCTTCCGGCAGCAATGGCGGCGTCTCGGTCGGGGCGAATTCGCGCGCCACTGCCAGCGATGCAGCGGCATTCGGCAATGGCGCAATCGTCACCCATACCCAATCCGTAGCCATCGGCAGCGGAGCGACCTCGACGCGCGCGAACCAGATCGTCCTCGGCACCTCCTCCGAGACCTATACGATGCCCGGCCTCTCATCGGCCGCCTCCGCCGCCGCCCAATCCGGCCCCATCGAAGTGGTCACCACCGATGCCGAGGGCAATCTCGCCACCGATGGCGGCGTCCTCTTCGCCTCGCTGGCCGGGGCGGTGCCCGACCTGCAGGACGATATCGACACCAACCGCGACGGCGTGGCGCTGGCCATGGCCATGCAGGTGCCTTACGTCCCGCCGTCGAAGACCTTCGCGCTCAGTTCGGGCCTGGGCTTTTTCGAGGGCGCCACCGCCTTTTCGGTCTCGACCGGCTGGCGGATCAATCCCAGTACCCAGCTCGATGCCGGTCTCGGCTACGGGTTCAACACCGACGCGCTGGGGGGGCGTGTCGGCGTGACGGTCAGCTGGTGAACAAGCCCGGCCTGCCGACCCGGGTCTTCGCCCTGTTGCGGCCCCTGATGGCGGCTTTTGTCCTCGCCGCTTCCCTTGCCGGCGGAGCCTTCGCGCAAGAGCCCGCCGCCGCCCCTCCGCCCGACCGTCTGGAGACGGCTCGGCTGGTCTGGTCCACGCTCATCGCCATCGATCAGGCCAACCGGACCGGCAATTACACGGTCCTGCGCGACCTGGCCGCCCCGGGTTTCCGCACCCAGAACGACGCCGCCCGCCTCGCTTCGATCTTCGCCTCGATCCGTGCCCAGGATCTCGGGCTTGGCCGTGTAGTCCTGATGCAGCCGGTCTATGCCGAGCCGCCCGCCATGACCGACACCGGCTATTTCCGCATCCGGGGCGCCTTCCCCACGCGCCCCGTCGGCATCGGTTTCGAGATGCTGTTCCAGTTCACCGAAGGCGACTGGAAACTCTTCGGCATCTCCGTCGCCCCCGTCCAGGCCACGGACAATGGCGCGGTGGAGGCCGCACCGGCAGAGGAATAGCGGCAGCTGTCCGCCGGGCCTTTCCCCTTGACGGCGGTATTCCCACCGGAACACGCGCCCGGGCACGACCCTGTTCTCGTTTCCCGCTTTCCCCTGCTCAGCCGCGCCGCTACCGTTCGCCCCATGACCACGCCCGCCATCCTCGACAGCCGCGCTTCCTGGATCCGTCTGGCCATCTCGCTGGCCATCGCGGTGACCGGCAATATCGGCATGTGGGCGATCATCATAGTCATGCCCGCCGTCGAGGCCGAACTGGGCCTCTCCCGCGCCGACGCCTCGATCCCCTACACCCTGACCATGGCCGGATTCGCGCTGGGCAACCTCGTCATCGGCCGCGCCGTCGACCGCTGGGGTGTCACCACCGCACTCGTCGCCGCCTCGCTGCTCATCGGCACCTCCACGGCCCTTGCCGCCCTCAGCCCTGGCCTCGTCACCCTCTCCGCCCTGCAATTCCTCATCGGCTTCGGCACCGCCGCCAGCTTCGGGCCGCTGCTGGCAGACATCTCGCTCTGGTTCCTCAAGCGCCGCGGTATCGCGGTCGCCATCGCCGCCAGCGGCAACTACCTCGCCGGGGTGGTCTGGCCTCTCTTGCTGTCAGGCATTATCGAGACCCAGGGCTGGCGCCCCGCCTATCTCGTCATCGCCGTCGCCACCGTCGCCATCAACATCCCGCTTGCCCTGCGCCTGCGCACCCGCATCCCGCTCGAGGCCACCCTGGCCGCCGACGCCGCGAGTGCGGCCCGCCGCCACGCCACCGCCTTCAGCCCCCGCAGCCTGCAATGGCTGCTGGCGCTGGCCGGGATCGGCTGCTGTGTGGCCATGTCGATGCCTCAGGTCCATATCGTCTCGCTCTGCACCGATCTCGGCTACGGGCCGGCGGTCGGGGCGCAGATGCTGTCGCTGATGCTGCTGGGCGGCGTCGCCTCGCGCCTCGTCTCCGGCTTCGTTGCAGACTGGTTGGGTGGGGTGAAGACCCTGCTGATCGGTTCCACCCTGCAATGCCTCGCCCTGTTCCTCTATCTGCCCTTCGACGGCCTCGCCTCGCTCTACATCGTCAGCCTGATCTTCGGCCTTTCGCAGGGCGGCATCGTCCCCGCCTATGCCGTCATCATCCGCGAATACATGCCCGCCCGCGAGGCTGGCGCCCGCGTCGGCTTCGTCATCATGGCCACCATCGTCGGCATGGCTCTGGGAGGCTGGATGTCCGGCCTCATCTACGACCTTACGGGGTCCTACCAGTTGGCCTTCCTCAACGGCATCGCCTTCAACATCCTCAACATCACCATAGCCCTGACGATCTTGATGCGAGGCCGCGCGACGCCCTTGCCGCTGTCTGCGTAGGGTGCGTGATTTCACGCACCATCCCGCAAGAGACACCCGGTACCGCCCGTATTTCTCTTATGAAACATGGTGCGTGAAATCACGCACCCTACGGGCTTTCCATGTCGATTCATCGCACGTTAAATAGATTATTTGTTTGTTATTCAAATCCTTACCCACCATTTCACCGTGAACACCCGCGCACCAGCCCCCTTGCCTCCACCCCGACAACTCGCCAGACTGCCTCGAAACTCACCCCGGAACCCCATGCCCGACCGCCCCCTCTCCCCCGCCACCCGCGCCGCCCAGGCCCTCTTCGAGCCCGATTCCGAGACCGGAGCCGTCACCCCGTCCATCCAGCCTGCCTCCACCTTCGCCCGAGACGCCGACTACACCCCCCGCCAGCCGTATATCTACGCCCGCGATGGCGGCCCCACGACCCGCCAGGCCGAGGCGCTCGTCGCCTCGCTCGACAACGCCGCCGCCGCCCTTGCCTTCACCTCCGGTCTCGCCGCCATCGCCGCCCTGTTCGAGACCTTCCCTGAGGGCGCTCATATTGTCGCCCCGAAATTCATGTACCATGGCACCATCACGCGATTGCGCCGCCTCGAGGACCGGAACCGCATCGCCCTTTCCCTCGCCGAGCCTGGCGGGATCACCGCCGCCATCCGCCCGGGAAAAACCCGGCTCGTTTGGATCGAGACTCCCACCAATCCCACCTGGGACCTCATCGACATTGCCGCCACCGCCGAGGCCGCCCATGCCGCCGGGGCGCAGCTGGCTGTCGACAGCACCGCGGCTCCGCCCTGTACCACCCGGCCCCTCGACCTTGGCGCCGACATCGTCTTTCACTCGGCGACCAAATACCTCAACGGCCATTCCGACCTCACCGCCGGGACCCTCGCCACCCGCGAGACTGGCCCCCTGTGGGACGAGATCACCCAGGCCCGCACGCTCCAGGGCTCCACCCTGCCCGCCTTCGACGCCTGGCTCCTCATCCGCGGCATCCGCACCCTGTTCCTGCGCTACGAGCGCGCCTCGGCGAACGCCTTCGCCCTCGCCCGCCATTTCGAGACCCACCCGAAAGTCGACCGTCTGCTTTATCCCGGCCTGCCGTCCCATCCCGGCCACGACATCGCCGCCAGGCAGATGACCGGTGGTTTCGGTGGCATGCTCTCGATCCTCACCCATACGCCCGAACAGGCCCGCGCCGTCGCCCGGTCCACGAAGGTTTTCCTTCCGGCCACCTCGCTGGGCGGTGTCGAAAGCCTCATCGAGCATCGTGCCGCGGTCGAGGGCCCGCATTCAGAGGTCCCTCCGACCTTGCTGCGTCTCTCGGTCGGCATCGAAGACGTTGCCGATCTCATCGCCGATCTCGGCCAGGCGCTCGCCGGGGCCGGCTCCGGGGCATGACCTTGCCCTCGATCGCCCAGAACCCGCGCGACCCAGACTTCGTGCAGGACCCCTACCCGCTCTACGACCGGGCCCGCACCCTCGGGCCACTCTTCGCTTGGGAGGACTACGGGTTTGCCTGTTCAGCCAGCTACGCCACCGTCTCCGCTCTCCTCCGCGACCGCCGCTTCGGGCGCGAGGCGCCGCCCGGTATCCTGCCGCCGGTACCGGAGCATCTGAAGCCATTCTACGACATCGACCGCGCCTCAATGCTGGAACGCGAACCGCCCGACCATACGCGGCTCCGCAGCCAGACGCTCCGCGCCTTCACCTCGCGCCGCATCGCCGGGCTGGAGCCGGATATCCGGGAACTGGCACATTCCCTCATCGACCGGTTCGCGCCGGTCACCGACCTTCTGACCGCCTATGCCGAGCCGATCCCGGTGACGATCATCACCCGCCTTCTCGGCGTTCCGGACGAGATGGGCCCGCACTTCCTCGCCTGGTCCCACGACATGGTCGCCATGTACCAGGCCCGCCGTGACCGGGCGATCGAGGATCGGGCCGTGGCCGCGACCCTGGCCTTTTCGGACTATCTGCAGCGCTTCATCGACCAGCGCCGCCGCGCACCGAGGGAGGACCTGATCTCGGCACTGATCGCGGCCCATGAGGGGGAAAGGTTGAGCGACACCGAGCTGGTCTCGACCTGTATCCTGTTGCTGAATGCCGGGCACGAGGCGACGGTGCACGCCATCGGCAATGGGGTGAAGGCCATCCTCGAGAGCGGGCACGCGCCGGCGGACCTGTTCGCATCGGCAGCGGCGACGCAGCTCGCCACCGAGGAAATCCTGCGCTTCGACGGGCCCTTGCACCTGTTCACCCGCTACGCGCTGGAGCCGGTGGAACTCGCGGGGCACCGGTTCGAGACCGGCGACAAGGTCGGGCTGCTGCTGGCGGCGGCGAACCGCGACCCGGCGAAATACCGGTCCCCCGGGCGGTTCGATCCGGCGCGCGGAGCCACGGGGCATCTGGCCTTCGGGGCGGGGTTGCATTTCTGTATCGGGGCACCCCTGGCGCGGCTGGAGATGAATATCGCCCTGCCGGTCCTGTTCGAACGGCTGCCGGGGCTGGCGCTGGCCGAGCCACCGCTCTTCGCGGACCGCTACCATTTCCACGGGCTTGAGCGGCTGCGGGTTCGCATCGGCTGAGGCAGGATCAGCGCGCCCGTTTCCGCACCCCGGTTCCGTGTCTGCCGACCCGTGTTTCGGTCGACGGAGCGGTCACATCATGGCCGGACCGGAGGGCGGTCCTGCTCTACCTGCAATAGGGGCCCATGCGATAGCTGGCGACGTCGAAATGGAAATGGTCCTGGTGGTGGCGGTCGGCGCGGGGGCCGAGGACGGTGCCGAAGGGGCCGCAGGCGGTGCGGTGGAGGGCCTGCATCAGCTCCGAATGCTCCGAACGCCAGTCCTTCAGGACGCTTAATTCGGTGCCGTCGGCAAGCTGCATCCCGGCGATGTCGACGGCGTTGCCGCGGGCATGTTCCGACAGCCGCGCGCCGCGAACATTGTTACGGGACCGGCAGGCGTAATGGGCCACCACCTTCAGGCTTTCGATCCGCGTGTCGAGGTCCGCCACCGCCGGTTGTGCCGCCTCCGAGACCCAGGCGTTCAGGGCCGTGGCGGTCTCGCAATTCACCTTGGGCTGCATGCTCAGCGCCACGCCGGAGACCATGAAGACCTGCACCGGGTCCTCCACACCGCAGGCGCCGCGACCATTGATATCGTCGATCTCGATCCCCCAGATATCGGGGTTGCCGCAGACCGGGCCGATGCTCAGCGGCATGCCGTAGGAGCGGGCGATCTGTTCGTATTCGGGGGGTTTTTCGCTGCACGAAATCAGCATCACAAACGCACCGAGCGCTGCAATCACTCTCATCGGGCCTCCCTACCTGTCCCTGGCCTGACGTCCGAAATCAGGCGCGTCCGTGTCCTGACCGGCGTCGAGAATGCCGCGCCGGATCGCTCTTGTCCGGGTAAAATAGTCGAAAAGCATCTCGCCGTCACCTGTTCTGATCGCGCGCTGCAGGGCGAAGAGCTCTTCGGTGAAGCGGCCGAGGATCTCGAGCGTGGCTTGCTTGTTGTTCAGAAACACATCTCTCCACATCGTCGGGTCGGAGGCGGCGATGCGGGTGAAGTCGCGGAAACCCGCCGCCGAGTAGTTGATGACCTCGGATGCGGTAACCCGTCGCAGGTCATCGGCGACGCCGACCATGGTGTAGGCGATGAGGTGCGGGGCGTGGGAGGTGACGGCGAGGACGAGGTCGTGATGCTCGGGGTCCATCTCGTCGACATTGGATCCAAGCGTCTCCCAGAAGGCGCGGAGATTGGCGGTGGCTTCGGGGTCGGTGCCGGGCAGCGGGGTCAGCAGGCACCAGCGGTTGTCGAAGAGCGAGGCGAAGCCCGAGGCGGGGCCGGAATGTTCGGTGCCGGCCAGCGGGTGGGCGGGGATGAAGTGGACTTGGTCGGGAAGGTGGGGGCCGATAGCCTCGATGACGGCGGCCTTGACCGAACCGACATCCGATACGGTGGCGCCGGGGGCGAGGTGGGGGGCGATGTCCCTTGCGACGGCCTCCATCGCGCCGACGGGGACGCAGAGGATGACGAGGTCGGCGTTCTGGACGGCCTCGGCGGCGGTTTCGGTGACGGTGCAGAGGTTGAGGCTGCGGGCGGTCTCGCGGGTCTCGGGCGACCGGGCGGTGCCGGTGACCTCGCCCTCATACCCGGCGCGGCGGAGCGCGTGGGTGATCGACGACGCGATGAGGCCGAGGCCGATAAGGGCGATCTTGCGGTAGGCGATCATGCGCGGTCCTTGAGGTGGTCGGCGATCAGGGTGGCAACGAGGCGGCAGGCGACCTCGTCGCCGATGGAGATGCGCAGGCAGTGCGGCAGCTTGTAGGAGCCGACACGGCGGACGATGACGCCGTGGGCGCGGAGGGCGGCGTCGCAGGCTTCGGCCTGGACCGTTGTGGGGAAGCGGATGAGGATGAAATTGGCCTCCGAGGGGTCGGAAGGAAGGCCGAGCTTGGCCAGTTCGGCAGCGAGCCAGGTGCGGAGGCGGGCGTTCTCGGCGCGGCAGAAGCCGATGTGGTTCTGGTCGCGGACGGCTGCGGTGGCGGTGTCTAGGGCGGCCTGGCTGAGGTTGAAGGGGTCGCGGACGCGCTGCAGGGCGTCGATGACATGGGCGGGGCCGTAACCCCAGCCGATGCGGAGGCCGCCGAGGCCGTAGGCCTTCGAAAAGGTGCGGGTCATGACGGTGTTGTCGCGGGATTCGACGAGGGAGAGGCCCGCGTCGTAGCCGGGGGCGGTGACGAATTCGGCATAGGCGCCATCGAGGACGAGGAGGGTGTGCGATGGC
The DNA here is from genome assembly GCA_050299335.1 of Paracoccaceae bacterium. Lineage (GTDB taxonomy): Bacteria > Pseudomonadota > Alphaproteobacteria > Rhodobacterales > Rhodobacteraceae > JBNKVT01. The sequence continues at coordinate 36,726 of JBNKVT010000011.1, forward strand.
AGGCCTTCGGCGAGGCGGGTGAGGTCCTCGGGCGTCAGGAGGGTGCCGGTGGGGTTGTTGGGGTTGGCGATGAAGACGAGTTTGGTCGCGTCACCGGCGGCGGCGAGGATGGCGTCTATGTCGATCCGCCGTTCGGTTTCGGGGGCTTCGACGGGGGTGGCCCCGGCACCGCGCGCGGCAATCGAATACATCCCGAACCCGTGTTCGGTATGGATGACTTCGTCGCCCGGTCCGGCATAGGCGTAGCAGAGCCAGCGGATCACCTCGTCGGAGCCGACGCCGCAGATGATCCGGCTCGCATCGATCCCGTGCACTTCGGCGATGGCCTCGCGAAGTTCGGTATGGTCCGACAGCGGGTAGAGCGCCAGCGTCTCGGCGGCGGCGTGATAGGCTTCCAGCGCGCGTTTGCTCGGCCCGTGCGGGTTTTCGTTGGCCGAGAGCTTGGTGACCCGGTTCGAGCCTTCGGCCTTGCTTTCGCCCGGCACATAGGCGGCGATATCGAGCACCCCTTTGCGGGGGCGGATTGTCGGGTGGGGTTCGCTCATCTCTCTGGCCCGGCTGACGCGTCCGGAACTCTCTAGCGGGCTTGGGGGCGCTTGGCCAGACGGGATGGCGCATCGGCTGTCCGGTTATATGGCCTTCGGCAACCATTTCGCGCGCGCCCCCCGTTCCGGGAGAGAAGGCTGGGATCAGGCGTTGGGAAATCCGCCGGCGAACTGCGCCGGACGGGTTATTGCACGCTGATATGTTTGTTGACGATCTCGAACCACTCGCCGCTTTCCGAGATCCTGAGAAGCCCGGCATTGAACGCCGCCAGCTTCGCCTGGGCCATCGGATCGCTTTTCGGTGCCAGCAGATGCAAGGTCTCGACCCGCGTGAACCGGTCCAGCACCACCAGGGGCTGGCTGATCCCGATTGAGCGGATCAGCGTCCGCGCCACCGAACCGTCCATCGAGGCCACATCGACCAAGCCCTCATCGAGCCACTGCAGGCATTCCGACGGGCTGGACCCGCGCACAAGCTGGATATTGTCCGGCAGAAGGCCGATAGACTCAAGGTCATTCACCGGTGTTCCGACCGGCCGACAGACCACCGCGCCGGTCAGATCGGCGGCCACCAGCGCCCCGGCCCGGGGGCTGTTCGTGCGGGTGTAGAATTCGGTCACCATCTCGTAGATCGGATCCGAGGCCAGGTAGAAGCTGCAGAGGCGCAGCGCCGCTTCGTCCAGTCCGCCACGCGCGCAATCTGGATAGACGAAGGGGAAGACCAGGTCGAAACCGCCCCGAGGCATGATCGTGTCGAGAAGGGCGGCCTGATCGTTGACGAAGGCGATCTCGAACCCGACCGGCTCCGGGGTCTTGAAGAGCGCGGCCTCCACCAGATGCGGCATTAGCCCGCCAGCCTCGCGGGTCGAATCGACAAAGGGCGGGAAGGGGCCGCCGGTCAGCAGGTGCAGTACCCCATCCCCGGGCGGCGCGGCATAGATCGCCTCCGCGATCATCGAGACCTCCTGCGCTCCGCCGCCACCGTCCATGGCGCCCGGTGCCTGTTCCGGCATCGTTTCATGCATCGGTTCCGGCACCGGTTCTGGCATTGGGTCGAATACCGGTTCGGGCATCATCTCGCCAGCCGGCTCCGACATCGCGCCTTCGCCATGCCCGGGCACCTGACCGGACTCGGCGGCCATCCGTTCGGCCAGTTCCAACGCCATGTCCAGCGAGGGCGCGTCCTGGGCCATCGGCATCCCGTCCACGTTTTCGACCATATATTCGACGCCGCCATCCATCCCGGAAGCCATGTCCGGCATCGCCGAGCCCAGCTTCAGAGACGCAAAGGAGCTTGAGCCGTCCAGAGGCCCCTCGACCGTCATGCTCCCGGGTTCAGGACCACCGCAGGGCAGTTGCAGCACCTGGCCGATTTCGATCAGGTCCATATTGTCGCCGATCACATCGCGGTTCATCTCGAAGAGGCGCAGGGTTTCTGCATCGCTTCCGTATTGGCGGATCGCGATCGTGCGAAGCGTATCGCCCCGCTGCACAACATATTCGCCACAGGCCGCCAGCGCGGCACCGGACCCGGCCAGAAAGGCGGCCAGACCAAGGCCCGATCCGATCAGAATCCCCGGGACGTGAACCATTGTTACTCTCCAGAACGCGTGCTTAACCTCTTCGTAAGTCCCAGAGTTTCACAAATGGTTAAGGACGCGTCCCCGGGATGCACCGCCCCGGCCAAACCGGGTCTTGAGCTTGTCAGCCCCCCAGTCCAAACTCCGCCCCGCCTGCATTGGGAGAGAACGATGGCTGTCACGATCTGCACCTGGAACATCAACTCGGTCCGCCTGCGCGAGCCGATCGTCCTGAAGCTCCTCAACGAAGAAGCACCCGACATCCTCTGCCTGCAGGAGATCAAATCCCCGGTCGACAAGATCCCCACCGAGAATTTTGCCGCATTGGGCTACAAGACCCTCATCGCCCGCGGGGAGCCCGGCTATAACGGCGTGATGATCCTCTCGCGCCTGCCGATGGAGCCGCTCGGCCACCGGGATTTCTGCGCTCGCGGAGATTGCCGCCATGTTGCCGGACGGCTGGAAAACGGCGTGATCCTGCATAATTTCTACGTGCCCGCAGGCGGCGACGTGCCCGACCGGGAGGCCAACCCGAAATTCGGTCACAAGCTCGATTTTCTCACCGAGATGCGCGACTGGTTCCGCGCCGAAGCCCCGGGTGCGGCGATCATGGTCGGCGATCTCAATATCGCGCCACGCGAGGACGACGTCTGGTCCCATAAGCAGCTATTGAAGGTGGTCTCGCACACGCCCATCGAGGTCGATCACCTGGCCGAGGTCAGCGAGGCGGGCGGCTGGGTGGATGTCACACGGCAGGATATCCCAGAAGGACAGCTCTATTCCTGGTGGTCCTACCGGGCGCGGGATTGGGACGCGGCGGACAAGGGGCGGCGGCTGGACCATATCTGGGCCACGCCGGATATCGCCTCGGGCGCGGGCGGCAGCCGGATCGCGCGGCATGCACGGGGCTGGGAAAAGCCCTCGGACCATGCGCCGGTCTTTGCCACGTTTGATTTCTGAGGCTGGGGCCTGGGTTCGCGCTTCAGGCACTTCGCCCCGCTGACGCGGGACGACTCGGGGGGGGGGGGGGGGGGGGGGGGGGGGGGGGGGGGGGGGGGGGGGGGGGGGGGGGGGGGGGGGGGGGGGGGGGGGGGGGGGGGGGGGGGGGGGGGGGGGGGGGGGGGGGGGGGGGGGGGGGGGGGGG
>JBNKVT010000012.1:0-4617 GCA_050299335.1 Paracoccaceae bacterium
CGTTGAGTGTTTCTTCAACAAACTCAAACGCTTCCGCCGCATCGCCCTCCGCTGCGAGAAAACGGTCAGCTCATTCAAAGCCTTCGTCGATCTCGCATGTGCAATGGCGTGGATCGGCTAAATGCAGACGCCGCCTAAGGCCGTGGCCGACGATATCCCCTATTTCCTCCTCCATGCCCGCCACGGCTACATCTTTCCCGACCGGCGCTTCCTCAACGCCGTGTCTCCGGGCCGGCGGGTCGTGACCATGGACCTGCCCGGGTTGCGCGACGGGCAGCGCACACCGACCACCATCGCCGCGATGGCCTGGGTCCACGCGGACCGGATCATGAAGGAAAATCCCGAAGGGCCGGTCTTTCTGGCCGGTTTCTGCACTGGCTGGACCATCGCGACGGAGGTCGCCAATCTGCTGATCGCCGAAGGACGCCACCCGGTCAAGCTGGTCCTCTTCGACCCCGACAGCCCGTCCGTCCACTACGTCAGGTACCGGCGCGAAGCAGAAGGGCTCGGACTGCCCGGCACCAGGACTTTCCGGGCCCGACGATTGCTCGGCTTGCGCCTTTTCGACAACAGCTGGCAGGGCGAATTCAATGATCGCGTCCATTACTGGCGTCTCGTTATCCAACACTGGTTGAAGGGGCCGGAAGGGGTTCAGGATCACAGAAAGTGGATGGCAAGGTTCAGGTCCCACGGGATGCGCCGCTGGTCACGGGCGAAACTGATTGCGGCTTACCGGACGCACTGGCCGACCCCCTGCCGGGCCGAGGTGCATCTGGTCACCTCCCGCTACCATTTCTCCCACCGCCGGTACGGCGGCGATTTCTGGCTCTGGGCCTTGCCGGGCTACTCGGAGACCAGAGTTGCCGAGAAGCACAAGGACGTCAACGGCGCGCGCGGCTATGAGGCCGCGACAGAGATGGTCCGGTTCTTCGAAGGGTCAGGGCAGCCCGAGGACTGACCGGGGCCAGGGTGTGTGAATGAGGAGGGTGAAAAGCCCGTAAAGCGCTGATCCGGTCAGGGTCGCCGTCAGGGAGGCATGACGCAGGCTCATGCCTCCCCTGAAACGCATGGCCGAAAGAACCACAAGGGCTGCACCGCTGGCCGGGCCGGTGATGAAAAGACCAAGCGTGAGCAGCCCGACATAAATCAGCACCTCCGTCATGGCGGCGACAGGCGGGGCGTCGGTCTCTGTCCGCGCATGGCCGGTTGCGAGCGTTTGCCACAACAGCGGCACGGCTCCGATAACGACGCCGGTTGCCGCGATCAGCGGAAAGATACCCGCTTCGCTGGGCAGCCGGATCGACAAGGCGACAAGGACCAGCCCGGCCGCGAGGGCGGCGAAGGCAACGCCTCTGCGTTCACCGGTGCGGGTCCCACCAATCGCGTGGTGCCGCATCAGTCGGACACCAAGGGCCAGCGCCAGAATGGCCATCACGATCAGCATGCTGGGCCTGAGGACAAGCGCGTTGCCGTGGATCTGGTGAGCGACGAAGAAATAGCGCTCCAGAAACGGCCCCAGCACGAAGCCGAGCGCGAAGGCCGGGCGCGACCAGCCGACCGACCGGAACACGAACCCGACAAGCCCGAAGAAGACAAGCACCACGAGATCCTCGACCGAGCCACTGGTGCGGAACGCTCCGAACGTGACAAAGCAGAGCGCGACGGGGACAAGGGCCGCAGCAGGCGCCTGAGCGATCCGCGCCAGCATCGGCGTGACCCCAAGGCAGATGGCGGTTCCCAGCACATTGGCCAGCGCGATGGCTAAGACCATGGTCATCGCGATGGAGACGTCCTCGGTCAGCATGCGCGGCCCCGGTGTCAGTCCTTGCAGGATCAGCGCGCTCAGAAGGATGGTCATCGAGGCACTTCCGGGCAGGCCCAGGGCGATGGTCGGGATCAGGGTCCCGCCTTCGGTGGCATTGGCGGCACTTTCGGGCGCGATCACCCCGCGCACATTGCCCTCGCCGAAAGGCGGGCCGTGGCCGCGTTTCCGCGCCCCGAGACCATAAGCGACCCAGCCGACCACGGACAGGCCCCACCCGGGCACGGCCCCCAGGCCTGCACCGACGGCCGCCGACCTTGTGACCAGCGGCAGGTTTTGCAGCGTGTCGCGCATCCCCGTCAGCATCCCCGCACGGAGGTTGCGCGTCGATTGCGCGGTCTCGGCGACCCGCCCGCGCGCCAAAAGGCTCGCCAGTTCAGGCAATCCGAAGAGCCCCAGAAACACCACTGCCAGCGGCAGCCCGTCCCACAGGTAGATCAGCCCGAATGTCCAGCGCTGACTGGCGGTCTGATCGTCGATGCCGATCATCGAACACAGCACGCCCAGGCAGGCGGCGATGACCCCGGCCGCAGGCTTGCTGCCGGTCAGGAACGCCACCGCCCCGAGGCCCAGAAGGCCGACCGCAAGGAAATCCGGCGTGCGCAGCGCCAGGACAAGCGGCCCCAACAGCGGGATCGACAGCGCCAGCAGAACCGCCCCGACAAGCCCGCCGACCAGCCCCGATGCATAGGCGGCACCCAGCGCGCGCGCCGCCTCTCCCTGCTTCGCCATCGCATGGCCGTCCAGCACGGTCGGCATCGCGCCGGCCGTTCCGGGGATGCCCAGAAGCACTGCCGAGACAGTATCCGAAATCGTCGTGGACGCGCCCATTCCCAAAAGCAGGGCGATGGCGGCATAGGGATCGAGCGTGTAGGTCAGAGGCACCAGCAGCGCCATGCCGAAGATGCCCCCAAGCCCCGGGATCACGCCGATCACCAGCCCCGCAATGGTTCCCGTTGCCAGCATGAGCAGCCGCGTAGGCTGCATGATCTCGGTCAGGGCGGTGAGCAGCGGGTCCATGCGCGAAAGGCTCGCGGCGTCAGTCCACCATGTCCCGGGCGCGGTTCTTGATCGGGTCGGGGCTGGCCAGAACCTCGCTGACAAGCGCCTCGACCTCGGCGCCGGTACCGGGATCGATCACCAGGCCCAGCTCGGCGGCTTCGGCAAGGAAGGCCGGGTCCGCCACAAGGCTCGAAAAGGCCGCGCGGTAGGTGTCGAGGATGTCGTCGGGCGTTCCCTTCGGCAGCGCCAGCGGACGATCCATGTCCAGCGACGAGGCGAGGATGCGCAGCGCGCGCTGGTCGGTCTCGTCCTCGATCAGGTCGAGCAGCGACGGGATATCGGCCGTTGCCTCGGGGATATCCAGCGCGATTTGCACGATGGGAATGAACAGATCCGGGTCCATGTTGCTCTGATAGGCAGCCAGCGAGGTTCCGCACCGCCTCTGGATCTCGCCGCGCAGCATGGCCGCACTGACGTCGGCCCCCCCGTCAAATCCGGTGACGATGGTATATTCCGCGCCCAGAACGTCCTTCGCCGCTGCGGCGAAAAGGTAGGTCTGGCTGGCCTTGCCGGTGGAGCCGAGGAACATCTCGCGCGCGGCAAAATCCTCGATCGTCGCGATCCCGGAGTTCTTGGAAACGACACAGAGCGACGGTTGGCGGGCCAGCGAACCGATCCACCGGAAGCCTTCGACATCCAGATCCCCGGCATTCGCATCGAGGATGGGCGCCGTGGCGATCGAGGCGTTGAACATGCCGATGACCGAACCGTCCGCCGGCTCGGAGGCGAGAAGCATCCTTGCCAGCTTCATGCTGCCCGCACCCGGGACATTCTGCACGATCACGTCGGGTTTGCCGTCCATATGGTGCGGCAGGTGCCGGGCGACGAGCCGGGCATAGGTATCGTAGGCCCCTCCGGCCGAGTACCCCACCTTGATCGTCACGCTCTCGGCATGCCCGGCCCCTGCCAGCGCGATACTCACAAGCCCGCAAATCGCCCCGATGGCCCGTCTGATCATCCGTTCTCTCCCTGTCACTGCCGGCGCAACCTATTTTGGAGCGAGGGTAAACACAACATCGCGTATCTGTGCCGCGGGACCACCCGGCGGCGATCTACGACGGCAGGCGCGGGACGTTAAATACGAGTCAATCAAACCCACCGCTGGTAAAAGAGAACCTATGTTAGGAAAAGACCTGGAACGTCGATCATCGCTGCGGCAACGCCTCATTTCAGACGCTTCAGTACTTGGTTGATGAAGGGAAGGTTTTCACTTTCATGGACGCAAACTCCAACTGTCTGACCCAATTTGCAGAAGCTATCGGATAAGACCCGACAGTCAGGCGCCTTGACGCTTTCGAGCGTTTCACGGATACCAGCAAGAATATCGGCGTCTCCCGAGAGAAAATGTTCCAGCGCCACTGCAGGTGAACGCGATGCAATCACGGAATTTGGGGCTGCCAGAGAGCAGAGACTGCGATGAAACGCAGCGCCTTCCGCACTCAAAATGTTGCGACGACTATCCAGAACACCATTGCATCGAGCATCTTTGATCGAGTTTCGAACCAGGAATGTTTGGACCTGTCACGTTTCTGTGCCGCCCCAAGTGCTCGTTTAGGCCACTTTCCTTTCGAAGGCGACAGGGCTTTTCCAGTCCAAAGCTGAGTGTCGCCGTCGCGGATTGTAGAAGCCATTGATGTACTGGAAGATGGCCACTTCTGTTTCGCGGCGCGTTTGCCATGACCGTCGCCAGATCAGCTCGGCTTTGATCGTTTTGAAGAACGTTTCGACCGCCG
>JBNKVT010000013.1:0-54074 GCA_050299335.1 Paracoccaceae bacterium
GGGTGGGCGCTGTCCGGGCTTCTCTGCGGACCACTTTATGGCGCAGTCGCTTCCAAGCGGGCCGCTCTCAGCATGTGTCAGCAACGCGCCCGCCCCTCGGATGGGTCGGGCTTGGCCCGGTGCTGGTCGCACCGTGCGGGGGGCGAGCGGCGTCCCGGAAACGCTCCAATGGAGCGTTTCAGCCGCGAGCGGGCGGAGCCCTGGTGAGCGGGGAGGGATGGGGACGGCGGGGCTATGGATTTGGGGCGGGATTGGCGGTTGGCTCGAATGGGGAAACCGAACCTCAGGCGGGTTTCCCGTGACAGGCGGACCCAAATGCGCTTGCCCTCTCCCCCCGGGGAGAGGGTTTTCCTGGGGAGGCCTTATGGCGAGAGGTAAGAGCTCCGGGCCCGACGGGGTCTGAACGGTCTTTCAGAAACCCAGCAATTCCAGAGTCCTGCGCAACGCCACCCGGTGCGGCGCCCGCTTGTGCAGCATCGAGCGAATGCTGGGATAGAGCCTCTCGGCGAGATCGAGATGCATCTCGCCGCCGGGATATTGCAGGGCTTTGTCCCGTTCGCCTTCACCGAAGATCCGGTCGCTGCCATCGGGCATCCTGCAGTCAGGCGAGGCGACGTATTCGACGAATTCGTCGGCATGACCTTGCAGATCCTCCAGCATCACCCGGTCGACCATCTGCGGACCCATGCCGGTGAAAACCGCGTCGAACCGCGCCTCTTCGGGCGTCTTGTCGGAGATCCAAACCAGCAGGCAGGGAGCGTCGATGGCGCCGATCAACTCGCGCATCCGGGCCACCCAGGCGCGGCGCAACTCGATTCGCACCACCTTGAAATTGGCCGAATTGACCTCATGCAGCCGCACCAGCATCTGCCGGACCGAGCGGAAGGAGGCAAAATCGACATCCGGGTAGAGCGATTGCAGCGTTTCGGAGACCGCCTTCAGCTTGTGATTGGCCCGGTGCATGACCGAATAGAGCCGGTTCGATACCGCATAGCCATGGGGCACCGAAATCACGCAGAGCTTTGCCCGCGAACAGATATCCAGCAAGACCGGATCGTGCAGGTAGAAATTTGGTCCCGCATCATCCAGTCCGAAATTCGCCGTCGCCAATGGCAATTCATCGGCGAGGATCTCGGGATACGGGCGCTGGACAAAGCGCCCGAAGGTCTCGCCCCCGCCGAGCATGGCAATATAGGAATGGCCGAGTTCGGGTTTGGGACCGCGGAAAAACTGTTTGGAGTGACCGAAGCGATATTCAGCGTAATTCACCCCGAAATCGCCATGCGCAATGACACTCATACCAAATTCTCCCCATGTCAAATCCCGAAACGCCACCCCTAAGTGCGTTCTATCGAAGCAGTGTTTCCAAACCGCTAACGGCCTGAAATATCTGTTGCCCCGCGTTGGGGGCTCCGCCTATTGTCGCACTGCACAATAAACGGGACCGGGATCATGGAGATCAAAAGCGTCGGGATTGTCGGAGCGGGCCAGATGGGCATCGGTATTGCTCATGTATTCGCGCTGGCGGGCTATGTGGTGAAGCTCAATGACAGCGCCTCTGACGCGATGGCGCGGGCCATGCCGCAGATCGCTGCCAATCTCGACCGCCAGATCGCCCGCAGCCTGATCTCGGAGGCGGACAAGGCGGCGGCGCTGGCGCGGATCGAGACCGTCGCCGATCTTGCCGCCCTCGGTCCCTCGGACCTGATCATCGAGGCCGCCACCGAGAAGGAAGAGATCAAGCATGCGATCTTCCGCGAGTTGCTCGACCATCTGGCCGATCACACGATCCTGACCTCGAACACCTCGTCGATCTCGATCACGCGGCTGGCCTCGGGCACCGACCGGCCGGAACGCTTCATGGGATTCCATTTCATGAACCCGGTGCCGGTGATGCAACTGGTGGAGCTGATCCGCGGCATCGCCACCTCGGACGAGACCTATGAAGCCCTGGTCACGGTGGTCGAGCGGCTCGGCAAGACCTCGGCCTCGGCGGAGGATTTCCCGGCCTTCATCGTCAACCGTATCCTGATGCCGATGATCAACGAGGCGGTCTATGCGCTCTACGAGGGCGTCGGCACGGTGACCTCGATCGACACCTCGATGAAACTCGGTGCCAACCATCCGCTTGGGCCGCTGGAGCTGGCGGATTTCATCGGGCTGGACACCTGCCTTGCCATCATGAACGTCCTCCACGAAGGGCTCGCCGACACGAAGTACCGGCCCTGTCCGCTGCTGACAAAGTATGTTGAGGCGGGGTGGCTGGGACGGAAGACCAAGCGGGGGTTCTACGACTACAGGGGCGACGAGCCGGTGCCGACGCGGTAGGTTTGCACGCCTCTGAGGCGCGGGGAGTGGACGAACGGAGACGTCGATGCAGCGAATGGGACATGTCATCGGGATCGATCCGGCAAGCATCGCGGAATACAAGCGCCTGCATGCCGAGGTCTGGGACGGGGTTCTGGCGCGCCTGAGGGCATCGAACATCACCAATTATTCCATTTACCTTCGCGAACCCGAGAACCTGATGTTCAGCTACTGGGAATATGTCGGCGACGATTTCGAAGCCGACAGTCAGTCCATCGCGAACGATCCACTCACCCGGAAATGGTGGTCGGTCTGCGGGCCCCTGCAGCGTCCGCTGGACACCCGGGCGGACGGAGAGTGGTGGGCGCCGATGGAAGAGGTCTTCCACCTTGACTGACGCGGTGCGCTGTTGAGCCCCCGGTTTCAGAACCGAAATCTTGCGAAAACCTGGTGCGCCGTTCTGCATTGTTTCCGATTTGTACGTCAGCACCTCTTGCCTTGTTTCAGGCTTCCCTCTGACTCCCCAGGGGACGCGGGAAAAACCGGTTTCTGCCCCGACGCAGAGTCCGCCTCGCGTATGTTGTGAGGTTGAGGGAGAGGGGCCTTGTGCGATTCCACCATGGACTGACGATCTCAGGTTGACGCGAAAGAACGAATTTGAGCGTGTCGCGACCAAACGATTGGTGAATTCGGCCAGGTCCGCGAGGAAACGTGTGTGGAGCAAAGGCGTCTCAAAGGCGGGAGAGACTGCAATTGGGCGCGACATGCGCCAGGAGCGATATCAAAGATCCGTACCTGGTTTCTGAGGAACTGCCCCGATGTTCGTCGCACCTGGTTCCCGGCATTTCCGCGCGTCGCACCGCCCGAACCCGCTTTCGCCGGCGCATGGTCAACGAATAATCCTTCGATCCGCCGCGTTCCCTTTCCGAACACCATCTGACACAGGGACTGAACCGATGCTCAAGACACTGCTTGTCGTCCTTCTGCTGACGCCCGGAATAGCACAGGCCAAGCCCTGGTTCATCGACTCCACCGAGACACGCATCCAGGTCGAGGTCGGCTATCTGGGCAATTCGTCGTTAAAGATCGACTTTCCCTCCTTTGCCGGCCGGATCGATTTCGATGATCGTCACCCGCAGAACACCGACGCCCTGATCAAGGTCGGGACGCGTGATCTGCAGACCGGGATCGGGTTCATGAACACATTGGTCCGGAGTAAGGACTATCTCAATACGAGGCAGTATCCCGATATCACCTTCCGGCTCGACAGGTTGGTGCAGACCTCGAAAAGCACCGCGGATATCTTCGGCCAGATCACACTTCTCGGTGTAACCAGGCCGGTGACCTTCAAGGCCAGTGTCTTCCGCTACGGTCCCTCCGAGCGCAAGCAAGGCATGAGTGAGGCCGGGTTCAACCTGACGACCGAGATCGACCGGACCGAGTTCGGCTCCACCGCCGGCGCACCCGAGGTGGCAACGAAACTTCCCGTCCGGATCCGGTTGCTTCTGACCTCCGAAGAAATGCCATAAACAGAAACAAAAACACAGAAAACAGCACAATGTATCCATTTCAGGAACAAATAGTTGTGCCGTTTCGGGGCTGACTTATGCGACGAACCTGCCATATCTCGCTGCATCGCAACATGGAGAAAGACAATGTTCACCAGACTGTTACTGACCACCGCCCTCGTCACCGCCCCTCTGGCGGCCTCGGCCGAGCCCTGGAATCTCGACAGAGGTCATGCCTCGATCACCTTCACGGTCTCACATTTCGGATTTTCGGACGTTCCGGGCCAGTTCCGCGCCTTCGATGCCGAGATCGATTTCGACCCCAAGAATATCGGTGCTACCCAGGCCAGCTTCACCATTGACGCTGCCAGCTTCGACACCAATCTCGCCGCCCGCGACGAGCATGTGCTGAGCCCGGATTTCCTCGACGTGGCGGAATATCCGACCATCACCTTCGTCTCCACCGGGGTCGAGCAGACCGGCGAGACCACCGCGACCATTACCGGTGATCTGACCATCAAGAACGTCACCAACGAGATCACTTTCGAGGCCGTCCTCAACAAGCTCGACGCCTCGCCCTTTGATCCCAGCCTGCAGATCGCCGGTTTCACCATCACCGGCGAAATCGACCGCACCGAGTTTGGCGTCGACACCTATGCCCCGGCTATCGGCGCGGTGCTGCCGGTGACGATCAATCTCGAACTCAGCCCCGCCAACGCGGATAATTCGTGAAGGAGCCGATCATGGCCGTCAAGGACACCACCACCAGCTGGGGCTGGCCCGCCCGCCTCATCCACTGGGTCATGGCGGCCATGATCCTCGGGCTTCTGGGGCTCGGCTTTTGGGTCTCGGATTTCGAGACCGACATCGCCAGGCAGATCCAGCTGACCTTCCTGCACAAGAGCTTCGGCTTCACGGTCTTCGTGCTGGCGGTGCTCCGGGTGGTCTGGCGGCTTTTCAACCGCGCGACCCCGGAATTGCCCGCCGGCATGCCCGCCTGGCAGAGGCTCAGCGCCAACCTGACCCACAAGCTCTTGTATGTGCTGATCTTCGCGCTGCCACTGACCGGCTGGCTGATGGCTTCGTCTTCGCCCCTCAATGACGAGGGGGCCTATCCGGTGCGTCTTCCGAACCTCGTTTTCGGTCTCTTCGAGATGCCCGACCCCTATCCGGTGGGATCCAAGGCGGCGACGGAGTTCTTCCACACGCTTCATCTCGGCCTGGCGCTGCTGCTCTGCGCCATCCTCATCGCTCATGTCGGCGCGGCGCTGAAACACCATTTCCTCGACCGCGACGACATCCTCAGGCGCATGACCCTCGGATAACGCTACGCGCAACCGTGGCCGCCATGGCCACCCGGCAAGGCCACTTACACGCTTCGGGATGTCAGGCCTGAAACCCGCGACCCCGGGGCTTCTCCTTGCCGGGATCGCCGGTTATACAAGGCGGCGATTGCCGAAAGCCCTGCCGATGACGTCCCTCCCGCCGATCACCCTCCACCTCGCTGCCCCCCGTGGCTTTTGCGCCGGGGTCGATCGCGCCATCAAGATCGTCGAGATGGCCCTGCAGAAATGGGGGCCGCCGGTCTATGTCCGCCACGAGATCGTCCATAACAAATACGTCGTCGACGCCCTGCGAGAACAGGGTGCGGTCTTTGTCGAGGATCTCGACGACTGCCCCGCCGACCGGCCCGTCATCTTCTCCGCCCATGGTGTGCCCAAGGCCGTTCCAGCCGAGGCCGAACGGCGCGAGATGCTCTTTGTGGATGCCACCTGTCCGCTTGTGTCGAAGGTCCATATCGAGGCCGAGCGTCACCACGCGAACGGTCTTCAGATGGTGATGATCGGCCATGCCGGCCATCCCGAGACCATCGGCACCATGGGCCAGCTTCCCGGGGGCGAGGTCCTGCTGGTCGAAACCGTCGCGGACGTCGCCCGCATCGCCCCCCGCGACCCGGAAAAACTCGCCTTCATCACCCAGACGACCCTGTCGATCGACGACACTGCCGATATCGTCGCGGCGCTGAAGGCGCGGTTTCCCGCCATCGTCGGCCCCCACAAAGAAGACATCTGCTACGCCACCACCAACCGCCAGCAGGCGGTCAAGCGGATGGCCGCCGGCATCGATGCGCTTCTGGTGATCGGCGCACCGAATTCCTCCAATTCCCAGCGCCTCGTCGAAGTGGGCCGCCAGGCCGGGTGCGCCTATTCCCAGCTTGTCCAGCGCGCCGCCGATATCGACTGGCGGGCGCTGGAGGGGGCGACCGCCGTCGGCATCACAGCCGGGGCCTCGGCGCCAGAGATTCTGGTCAACGAAGTGCTCGACGCCTTCCGCGCCCGCTACGCCGTCACCCTGCAGGAGGTCGAAACCGCCCGTGAGGATGTCGAATTCAAGGTGCCGCGCGTCCTCCGCCAGGTCTCGTGATCCCGATGCCCGACCGCCAGACCCTGGAAGCCTACCGACGCCGCGCCGGCGATTATGCCGATCGTTTTGCCACCGATGCCGCCGATCCGGGTCTGGATGCCTTTATGGCCGCCTTGCCCCTGCCGGCCCATGTCCTCGATTTCGGTTGCGGCCCCGGTCATGCGGCGGCGCAGATGCGCGACGCGGGGCACGCGGTCGATGCGCTGGATGCTTCCCCCGAGATGGCCGCCGAAGCGCGCAGTCGCTTCGGCCTCAAGGTCCGGGTCGCCGATTTCGACGTGCCGCTCGCCGCGGCCGCCTATGACGGTGTCTGGGCCAATTTCTCGCTGCTTCATGCCCCGAAGGCAGACTTTCCTCGCCATCTTGCCGCGCTGCACAAGGCGCTGAAATCCGGCGGAATTCTGCATCTTGGCATGAAACTTGGCACCGGCGAGACCCGCGACCGGTTTGGACGGTTCTATGCCTGGTACCGCCGCGAGGAACTGACCGGCCTGCTCGAGGCAGCCGGGTTCGAAACGGTGGATGAAACCGAAGGGCACGGGGCCGGGCTGGAAGGCACCGTATCGCCGATGATCCTGATTCTGGTACGGCGTCAGCCGTAGACCCAAAGCGCGGCGGGGTCAGCGGATCACGACTTCGTCGCCGCGCGCCATGCCGAGGACCTTGCGGGCCTGTTCGTCGAGGAGGTCGAGATCGAGGAAGTCGGTCGAGAGGCGGCGGGTCTTGTTTTCGATGATCGCGCGTTCGATCTGCAATTCGGCCAGTTCGCGTTCGAGGGTCTGGGTCTGCGCCTCGACCTGGATCAGGCGGAAGAGCCCGTATTTGCCCTGGATGGCCGCGTAGGAAAAATAGCACATCAACGCGATCACGAGGATCGCGAAGATGATGCCATAGTACCGGCCTTGAGGGGGGGCCGTGTCGACCATGTTTCCAGCCTGTAAGTCTGCCTCTGGGTGCGGGGCTCTGACGGCCCCGTCATGCGAGACACTATGGCAGAGGCGATTCGTTTTGTGAATCCCTTTCGAATCAGGTCATTGCGGGCCGGAGTTCACCTGTGGCAGCGGAGTCACCCACTACCATATATTGTAGTTGTCAGGCCTTACCGCGGTAGATATCGACCAGCCGGCCCAGCATCTCGAGCGCGTCTTTCCGCTCACGCTGGAAGGAATTCCGCCCGATGATCGACCCGTTGCCACCGCCGTCGCGGATGGCGCGGGCGTCGTCATAGACGCTGTCTGCCCCCTTGGCCGCCCCGCCCGAGAAGACCACGATGCGGCGGCCGTTGAACGACGATTTCATCACGTCGGCGACGCGGGCGGCCATGGTCGAGATGTCGATCTTCTGGGTCTGATAGACCTTCTTGGCCTCCGGCAACGACAAATGGTCGGTGGGCAGTTTCACCTTGATGATATGAGCCCCCAGCAGGGCCGCGATCTGGGCGGCATAAGCGGCGATATCGACCGCCGTCTCGCCATCCTTGTCCAGCGCCTCGCCGCGCGGATAGGACCAGATGACGGTGGCGATGCCCTTCGCGGCGGCCTCTTCGCGCATGGCGGCGATGTCGGAGAACATGTCCAAAGCGGCCGACGACCCCGGATAGATCGTGAAGCCGATGGCCGAACAGCCCAGCCGCAGCGCGTCATCGACCGAGGCGGTGATCGCCTGGGTCTTGGGGGCTTCGGACGGGATCAGCGAATTGGCGGAGTTGACCTTGAGGATGGTGGGGATTTGCCCGGCGAAGGTATCGGCCCCGGCCTCGATCATGCCCAGGGGGGCGGCATAGGCGTTGAGACCGGCATCGATGGCCAGCTGGTAGTGGTAATGCGGATCATAGCCCGCCGGATTGGGGGCGAAGCTGCGGGCGGGCCCATGCTCGAACCCCTGATCGACGGGCAGGATGATCATCTTGCCAGTGCCGCCGAGCTTGCCGGTCATCAGCATCCGGCAGAGATTGCCCTTCACGCCGGGATTGTCGGCTTCGTAATTGGACAGGATTTGTCGAACGCTGCGGGTGGCTTTCATGTGTCGTCTCCTTCTGGGGCCATTGTCGGGAGGGGTGGTTAGGGGGGGGTCAGCTTTCGAGGGCGGCGACGCCGGGCAGGGTCTTGCCTTCGAGCCACTCTAGGAAGGCGCCTCCGGCGGTGGAGATATAGGTGAAGCTCTCGGCCGCCCCTGACTGGTTGAGGGCAGCGACGGTGTCGCCGCCGCCTGCCACGGTCAGGAGTTTCCCTTCGCGGGTCAGGGCAGCGGCGTGGAGGGCGGCAGCATCGGTGGCGGCGTTGAAGGGCGGGATCTCGAAGGCGCCGAGGGGGCCGTTCCAGACGAGAGTCTTGGCCTCGTCGAACGCGGTCTTGATGGCGGCGACGGTCTCGGGCCCCGCATCGAGGATCATGGCGTCGGGGGGGCAGGCGTCCGCGGGATGGGTCTCGGCGGCGGCTCCGGCCTTGAATTCCTTCGCGGTGACGATGTCGGTCGGCAGAAGCAGTCGGCAGTTGGCCGCTTCCGCCCTGGCAATGATATCGCGGGCGGTGTCGGCGAGGTCGTGCTCGCAAAGCGACTTGCCGACATCGATGCCCTGGGCGGCGAGGAAGGTGTTGGCCATGCCGCCGCCGATGACGATCGTATCCGTCTTGTCGATCAGGTTGCCAAGCAGCTCCAGCTTGGTCGAAACCTTGGCCCCGCCGACCACGGCGACGACCGGGCGTTCGGGGTTCGACAGCGCCTTTTCCAGCGCCGACAGCTCGGCCTGCATCAGCCGACCGGCGCAGGACGGCAGCAACCGCGCGATGGCCTCGGTCGAGGCGTGCGCCCGGTGGGCGGCGGAGAAGGCGTCGTTGCAATAGACGTCGCCGAGGGCGGCCAGCTCCTTGGCAAAATCGGGGTCGTTGGCCTCTTCTCCGGGGTGGAATCGGGTGTTTTCCAGGAGCAGCACCGAGCCCGGCTCCATCGCTTCGATGGCGGCTTCGGCGACTTCGCCTACGCAGTCGTCGGCGAAACTGACATCGGTCCCCAGCGCCTCGGTCAGCGCGTCGCGGGTGACGTCGAGGCTCATCTCGTCGACGAAATGCCCCTTGGGCCGCCCGAAATGCGCCAGCAGCACCGGCATGCCGCCCTTTTCGAGGATGTCGCGGATGGTCGGGGCGATACGCTCGATGCGGGTGGCGTCGGTGACCTCGCCGTTCTCGACCGGCACGTTGATGTCGACGCGGGTCAGGACGATCTTGCCGGTGAGATCGAGGTCGTCGAGGGTTTTCCAGGCCATGCGGTGTCCTTTGTCTCAGCGCCAGAAGGCGATGTAGTTGATGAGATCGACAAGTTTCTTCGACAGGAAGAGCAGATAGGTGCCCTCCCAGAGGAACTGATCGGCGATGAGACCAGCGGCGATGAGACCGGCGAGGATGAGGGCGAATTTGGTGGTCATGGGCGCTTCACCTGCCCGGGCGCGAATGTGGCCGGGCCGGGAGCCTCCGGCGGAGGTATTTGAAAGAAGAAGAAGGCGAAGGGGTCCGCGCCTGTTCTGGAGATGAGGGGAACAGGCGCGGGCATGGGTCACAGGAGGGCTTCGGCTTTTTCGGCGACCGCCTCGGGCGTGATGCCGAAATGGGCGTAGAGTTCCTCGATCGGGGCGGAGGCGCCGAAGCTGTCCATGCCGATGAAGCCGGATTTTTTCCAGTTGCCGCGCTCGTCCGACAGCCAGCGATCCCAGCTTTGCCGGATACCGGCCTCGATGGCGATGCGAACGGGCCCCGGGGGGAGGATGCGGCGACGGTAGCTTTCGTCCTGCTCGGCAAAGGCCTCGAAGGAAGGCATCGAGACGACACGGGTGCCGATACCCTTGGCCTCAAGCAGCGCCTTGGCCTTCATGGCGATCTCGACCTCGGAGCCGGTGGCCATCAGGATGGCGCGGCGCTTGTTCTCGGCCTCGGCCAGCACATAGGCGCCCTGGGCGGAGAGGTTTTTGGTCTTGTGTGTCGAGCGCAGGGTCGGCAGGCCCTGACGTGTCAGCGCGATGATCGAGGGGCCGTCATGGGTGGCGGCGAGTTCCCAGGCTTCGGCGGTTTCCACGACGTCGCAGGGACGGAAGACGCGCAGGCCCGGGATGGCACGGAGGGCCGAGAGGTGCTCGACCGGCTGGTGCGTCGGGCCGTCCTCGCCGAGGCCGATGGAATCGTGGGTCATCACGTAGACGACGCGGGTACCCATCAGCGCCGAAAGGCGGATCGACGGGCGGGCGTAGTCGGTGAAGACCAGGAAGGTGCCGCCATAGGGCAGGATACCGCCGTGCAGCGCCATGCCGTTCATCGCCGCCGCCATGCCGTGTTCGCGGATGCCGTAATAGACGTAGCGGCCCTTGCGGTTGTCGGCGTCGAAGGTGCCGAGGTCCTTGGTCAGGGTGTTGTTCGACCCGGTGAGGTCTGCCGAGCCTCCGATGGTCTCGGGCATCGCCTTGTTGAGGACCTCGAGCACCATTTCGGAGGCCTTGCGGGTGGCGACCTTTGGGGTTTCCTCGGACATCTGCTTCTTGAAGGCGCGGAGTGCCGAGGTGAGTTTCTTGGGCGCTTCGCCTTCCATGACGCGAATAAATTCGGCCTTGCGGCCGGCCGACAGGCCGTTCAGTT
This sequence comes from Paracoccaceae bacterium, assembly GCA_050299335.1. Taxonomy (GTDB): domain Bacteria; phylum Pseudomonadota; class Alphaproteobacteria; order Rhodobacterales; family Rhodobacteraceae; genus JBNKVT01. The sequence continues at coordinate 10,859 of JBNKVT010000013.1, forward strand.
CCGCGTTCCAGTCGTCGAGGGCGGCCTTGCCCTTGGCGCCGATGGCCTCCCAGGCCTGCTTGATCTCGGCCGGGATGACGAAAGGTGGGTGGTCCCAGCCGTAGGCCTTGCGGACGGCGGCAATCTCGTCGTCGCCGAGGGGCGAGCCGTGGGCCTTGTTGGTGTCCTGCTTGGTGGGCGCGCCATAGCCGATATGGGTGCGGCAGGAAATGAGCGAAGGTTTCGGGTCGGCCTTGGCCGCGGTGATCGCGCGGTCGATATCTTCGGGGTCGTGGCCGTCACAGTCGAAGACGGACCAGCCCGACGCCTTGAACCGCTCCAGCTGGTCGGTGCAGTCGGACATGGAGACCTTGCCGTCGATGGTGATGTTGTTGTTGTCCCAAAGGACGATCAGCTTGCCAAGCTGCTGCTTGCCGGCGAGGCCGATGGCCTCCTGAGAGACACCCTCCATCAGGCAACCGTCCCCGGCGATGACATAGGTGTGGTGGTCGACAACCTTCTTGCCGAAGCGGGCGGCAAGGGCGGCCTCTGCCATGGCGAAGCCGACGGAATTGGCGAGGCCCTGACCGAGCGGTCCGGTGGTGGTCTCGATGCCCTTGGCGTGGCCGTATTCCGGGTGACCGGCGGTTTTCGAGCCGAGCTGGCGGAAATTCTTCAGCTCGTCGATTGTCATGTCGGCGTAGCCGGTGAGGTGCAGGAGGCCGTAGAGCAGCATCGAGCCATGGCCGGCCGACAGGATGAACCGGTCGCGGTCCGGCCAGTCGGGGGTGGCGGCGTGGAACTTCAGATGCTTCTCGAACAGCACGGTGGCGACATCGGCCATGCCCATCGGCATGCCGGGATGGCCGGAATTGGCCTTTTGCACTGCATCCATGGCGAGGACGCGCAACGCGGCGGCCTTGTTCCAGTGATCGGGATGCTTTGATTTGAGTTCGGAAATGTCCACGATTGACCACCCACCTTCATGTTTTCGCTTGGGCTGCACTGATAGCAGCCCGAAAGCGCGGGTCAAGCGCGACAGCGCTGGCAGAGGGCGGGGTGCGACATCGGGGGCGGTAATTCCCCTCCATAGGGGGTAAAATAGCGGAAAATCTCCGCGCCGATTGATTCGATTGGCCAAAACAGGGACGGGGAGGGCAGTGGAGTGAAGGACCTCAGTGATATCGAAGAGCGCCTGGACAAGGCGCTTTCCAGGATCGAGGACGCGTTTCGTGCCGAGCGCGCGGCGAATGCCGAAAGCGATGTGTCGGCACTGGCGGCTGAAAACACCGCCTTGCGCAAGGAACTGGAGGCGCTGAAGGCGCAGCGGGACGAGGATGTGGCGCAGCTCGATCAGCTGATCGCCCAGCTGACGCCCCTGGTGGACGAGGTGATGTGATGCCGGAGATCGTGGTGAAGATCGGCGGGCGGGACTATTCGGTGGCCTGCGAGCCCGGAGAAGAAAAGCAGCTGCAGAAGGCGGCGGCCTTGCTGGATACCGAGGCGACAGCACTGCAGGACGCAATCGGGCGGGTGGCCGAGCCGAGGATGCTGTTGATGGCCGGGCTGATGCTGGCCGACCGGGCGGCGGGCTGGGAACGGCGGATCGGCGAGCTGGAGGCGCAGATGGCCGAGATCGAGGACAAGGCGGCAAGGATCGCGGCGAGTGCGCTGAAAGTGTCCGAGGCGAAAGGCTCGGACGAGTCGCGTGCGGCGAAGGCGCAGGCCGAGCAGGCGATGTATGCGCTGGAGCGGGTGACGGAGACCGTGGAGCGGCTGGCCGATCAGGTGGCGCCGCAGGGATAGATGGGGGAGTTTTTTCGCCCGCGCTGGCGCTCGGGCGACACGCGGGGGGACGCTGTCCCCCCGCACCTCCCTGGAGTATTTGCAAGAAGGAGAACGGGCGATGAGCTGGGATCTCTCGGTCATGGCCTTTGACTGCAACCCCCCGCCGGTTGAAACGCTTTCCAAAGAATGGTGTGAGGCACATGAGATTCCTATGGGAAACGCCGCAGAAACATGGGCCAGAATCGTCGAGAGCCTGCCGGAGGGGAAAGCGCTGAGGATCGAGCCGCCACTGGTTTTCGGTCCGGAGTATTCGCTGGAATTTAACATCAAGGACACCGACGAGCCGGTGCGGCATTTTTCCGTTTCCCTGCGCGGTTCCGGGGACGAGGCCCTTGCGACTGTGGCGCGGATACTGGAGCGCACAGGATGGTTCGCCCTGGATGTGCAGGCGACCAAATGGGTGCATGGTGCTGAAGATACAGAAAGCTGGCACCGGTTTCAGGCCTACCGCGACACCGTCATCGCGAACCCGGCCCACTCGAGGCGTCTCGGGTCTTTCCGAAACCTGCTGCGAGGCCTGTTTTCAACTCGGCGAAAGTGACATCGCCAAACTCTATTTGTTGCTTTCGCGGATCTTCTCGGCGGCTTCCTTGTCGAAGGCGATGCTTTTCTCGGCGAGAAGGGTGTCCAGCTCGCCGTTCAGGACCATTTCGGTGACGATGTCGCAGCCGCCGACGAACTCGCCCTTGACGTAAAGTTGGGGCACGGTCGGCCAGTCGGAGAAATCCTTGATGCCCTGGCGGATGTCCTCGTCGGCCAGCACGTTCACGTCCTTGTAGGCCACACCCATGTAGTTCAGCACCCCGGCGACACGGGACGAAAACCCGCATTGAGGCATGGAGGACGTGCCCTTCATGAAGAGGACGACGTCGTTGGCTTCGATGTCGGATTTGATGGTTTCCTGGGCGGTGCTCATGGGGTCTTGGTTCCTTTGAGTTGGCTCAGCCGGGGGCCTTGGTGGTCAGGGCCAGTGCGTGGAGGTCTCCGGCGGGGCCGTCCATTTTTCCTTTGAGGGCGGCATAGACCATCTGGTGCTGCTTGACGCGGCTGAGGCCCTTGAATTCCTCGGCCTCGATGGTGGCGGCATAGTGGTTGCCGTCTCCGGCCAGGTCGGCGATCTCGATCCTTGCGCCCGGGAAGGCTTCGCGGATGAGGTCTTCGATTTCCTTGGCCTGCATCGGCATCGGCGGTCTCCTGGCTGGCTTGGTTTCGAATCTATGAAGAAGTGGGGTGGGGCGCAAGGCCCGCGCTTGCTCAATTCGCGGCGATCAGATGACGGGGGAGAGGCCGGTGGAATGGGCGTTTTCGAGGTCCCCGAGGGGGATGGTGGCGGAGCCGAGGCGGAAATCGAGGCCACCGAAGGAGCCGATGGGGGTGGCCACGGCAGTCGCCAGCGCGAGGAGGGTTTCGGTGTTCTCGGGGCGGCAGGCGACAAGGTAGCGGCCCTGATCTTCGCCGAAAGCCCAGGCTGTTGCGTCCAGGCCATCGGGCAGGTCGATCTCGACCCCGATCCCGGAAGCCAGCGCCATTTCCGCAGCGGCAACAGCGATGCCGCCGTCCGAAACGTCGTGGGCGGCCGTCAGGAGCCCGGCATCTCGCAGTGCAAGCACGGTTTCTCCCGCTGCGCGTTCCTTATAGAGGTCGACGGGAGGCGCATCCCCAGCTTCGGAACCGTGCACTTCCAGCGCATAGGCCGACTGGCCAAGATGGCCTTCAGTGTTGCCGATCAGGATCAGCGTATCGCCGTCACCCGCGCGCATGCCGAGGCGCTGGTCGATATGGGTCAAAAGACCGACGGCACCGATGGTGGGCGTGGGCAGGATCGCCTCGCCGTCGGTCTCGTTATAGAGGCTGACATTGCCCGAAACGATAGGCATCGCAAGGGCCGCGCAGGCTTCGCCGATGCCTTTGATACAACCCACGAACTGGCCCATGATGGCCGGTTTTTCGGGGTTGCCGAAGTTGAGGTTGTCGGTGGCGGCGAGCGGAGTGGCCCCGGTGGCGATGAGATTGCGGTAGGCCTCGGCGACGGCCTGCTTGCCGCCTTCAATGGGATTGGCCTTGCAGTAGCGGGGCGTGACGTCTGAGGTAAAAGCGAGGCCCTTGTCGGTGCCGTGGACGCGGACCACACCGGCATCCGAGCCGGGGCGGGTGACGGTGTCGGCGCCGACCATGTGGTCGTATTGTTCCCACACCCAGCGGCGGGAGGAATGGTTGGGGGAGGCAAGAATTTTCAGGAGTGCTTCGCCAAGAGGGGTTTCTGGCAGGTTCGCCAGGGCCGGGGCAGGCGGGCTTTCGATCCAGTCGCGGTCGTATTCGGGGGCGGAACCGGCCAGAGTCTTCAGGGGCAAGTCGGCCTTGATCTCGCCGTTCAGCAGGATGAGGAAACGGTCCTCGGCGATGGTCTCGCCGACGATGGCAAAATCGAGGTCCCATTTGTCGAAGACGGCTTTGGCCTCGGCCTCCTTCTCGGGGCGGAGAACCATAAGCATACGTTCCTGGGATTCCGACAGCATCATTTCGTAGGCGGTCATGTTCTCTTCACGGACCGGAACCTTTTCGAGATCGAGCCGAACGCCGAGATTGCCCTTGTCGCCCATCTCAACGGCGGAACAGGTGAGGCCCGCGGCTCCCATGTCCTGAATGGAAATCACCGCTCCGGTAGCCATCAGTTCCAGCGTAGCTTCCATCAGGCGCTTTTCGGTGAAAGGGTCGCCGACCTGAACGGTGGGGCGTTTTTCCTCGATGGTCTCGTCGAACTCGGCTGAGGCCATCGTCGCCCCGCCAACCCCATCACGGCCGGTCTTTGCCCCGAGATAGACAACCGGCATCCCCACACCCGAGGCCGCCGAATAGAAGATCTTGTCGGCATCGGCGATCCCGGCAGCGAAGGCGTTGACCAGACAGTTGCCGTTATAGGCGCGGTGGAAGCGCAGCTCGCCGCCGACATTGGGCACGCCAAAGGCGTTGCCATAGCCACCGATCCCTTCTACCACACCGTGGACCAGCGACTTCGTCTTCGGATGCGAGACCTCCCCGAAGCTGAGCGCATTCATCGTCGCCATGGGCCGCGCGCCCATCGTGAAGACATCGCGCAAAATGCCGCCGATCCCCGTCGCCGCCCCCTGATAGGGCTCGATATAGGAGGGGTGGTTGTGGCTTTCCATCTTGAAGACCACCGCCTGGCCATCGCCGATATCGACGACGCCGGCATTCTCACCTGGGCCGCAGATGACCTGGGGACCCTCGGTGGGCAGAGTGCGGAGCCATTTCTTCGAGGATTTGTAGGAACAATGCTCGTTCCACATCGCCGAGAAGATGCCGAGTTCGGTGAAGCTGGGCTCGCGGTTCAGGATGCGGATGATTTCGGCATATTCGTCAGGCGACAAGCCGTGTGCGGCGACAAGTTCGGAAGTGATCTCTGGTTCGTCTGACATGTTTCGGCCCCGTTACACCACGCAAGGGGTCTTCTAGAAAACTCGCCCGGAAATGAAAAGACAGCATATCGACACGGGGGGGGGAGGGGGCGGCGGCGGGCAATGCCGCCGGCGGTGGGCGGACGGGAATGACTGGCCGAGATCGACGCATCGACCCCGGCGCGGCGCGGAAAAAGCGCGCCCTGCCTGAGCGGGCTTTCCGCGGAGACCAGCGGGGAATCTGCCGATTTCCAGCGCCATCCAGGGTTCACGGCTTCGTGAACGCAATTGTCACGGATTTCCGTGCCGGAATGCAACTTTCGTCTTATGAGTGCGGTGAATTGCGGCAATTCTGCCTAATTCGACAAAACCCGCGCCGATTCCATCCGATTCGCGAAAGATGACGCACGGAGCTTGGCGTCGCAGAAGACTAATACGCAAGTTGCCGCCCTTGATTGCTTTGTTTTTCGGCGCGTTTCTTGAAATGCAACCGTACTTGACGAAATAAAAAAAGGCCGAGCAGAAGCTCGGCCCAAGTCCAACAGGGAGGTCGAAGACTTCAAACAAACTGTCTGCCTGTCTTCAAAATTCAACATATGGGGCAAATCGGGCAGTATCAAGGCATTCGGAACCCGGAATACTCATAGCCGCCATCTCAAATGCGCATAGCTGCAAAAAGGCCACACGAAACGGTCAACTCAACCCTGAGATGTAGTGGCCGCCTTTTCAAGCCGGTACTTCTTCCGGAAGGCGGCGATTTCCTCCAGCATGAAGTCGCGGAAAGCCTCGACACGCTTGGAGTGGCGCAGCTCCTCGGGATAGGCCAGATAGACCGGGATGGTCTTGCTCATCTCATCCGGCAGGACATTCACCAGATCTGGAAAATCGGCGATCAGATAGTTCGGCAGCGCCCCGATCCCGAGCCCGTTCTGCACACCCTGCAGGATACCGTAATAGTTGTTGACGGTCAGAAGCGATTCCCGCTCGGACGACAGGAAAGGTGCAATCCAGTCAGCCCCGGCGCTGACCTGGGGGCTGGAAGGGGAGTGGCTGACCAGACGGTGTTCGGACAATTCTTCGACCGTGCGCGGCAGCCCGTGCTCTTCGACATAGTCGCGCGAGGCATAGAAGCGGATGGTCACGTCCATCAGACGGCGCCGGATCAGGTCGGCCTGGCTTGGTTCCTTCATCCGGATTGCCACATCGGCCTCGCGCATGGCGAGATCGAGCACCTTTTCCTCCAGGATCAGGTCGATCTTCAGATTGGGATATTTGGCGTAGAGATTTTTCAGCCGCGGTGCCAGCCAGAGTGTGCCGAAGCCGATCGTCGTCGTCACCCGCAACTCGCCATAAACCTCGTCCGTCGCATCCCTGATCCGCGCCGTCGCCGCCTCCAGCCGCTTGCGCATCGCGCGGGTGGCGTCATAAAGCAGCTCTCCCTGCTCGGTCAGGATCAGCCCACGGGCATGGCGGTGGAAGAGGGTGACGTTCAGCGCCTCTTCCAGCGCCCGGATCTGGCGCGAGACGGCGGATTGCGACAGATGCAGGGTCTCGCCGGCATGGGTCAGGCTGCCGGCGTCCGCCACCGCGTGAAAGATCCGCAACTTGTCCCAATCCATACCCGCCGCCTGCCTCCAGCCCTGGTTAACCGTTTCTATATCGGGAACGATCCTTGCCGATCAAGTCTCGTGCCGGGCCGGAAAATTGCGCCAGCGGCGAATTCGACATTGAGTTCGTTGCTTTTTTCACCCTGGCACAGGAATGTGTTTCGGCGAAACGGCCCCTGGGCCTATACTGGCGGCCTACCGGACTGGGAATGCCATGACGCTTCACGATGTCAGCCTTGCCGACCGATTCGACCTGTCGAAACAACGGGTGCTCCTGAACGGCACCCAGGCGCTGGTTCGGCTGATGCTGGCGCAGAAAGAGCGCGACCGGGCGGCGGGGCTGAACACGGCAGGGTTTTGCACCGGTTATCGCGGCTCGCCCTTGGGGGCAGTGGACCTGCAGATGCAGCGCGCCGGAAACGTGCTGGCCGCCCATGACGTGAAATTCCTCGAAGGGCTGAACGAGGACCTGGCCGCGACAGCCCTTTGGGGATCGCAACAGGCCGGGCTGCGCGGCGAGGGCACCCATGACGGGGTCTTTGGGCTCTGGTACGGCAAGGGGCCGGGGGTGGACCGGAGCGGCGATGTCTTCCGCCACGCCAACATGGCCGGCACGGCGGAACATGGTGGCGTGATCGCGGCGATGGGTGACGATCATACCGGTGAAAGCTCGACCGTCCTTCACCAGTCGGAATTCGCCTTTGTCGACGTGCTGATGCCGATCCTGTCGCCCGCCGGCGTGCAGGAGGTGCTGGATTACGGGGCGCTGGGCTACGCGCTCAGCCGCTATACCGGCTGCTGGGTGGGGCTGAAATGCGTCAAGGACACGATCGAGGTCACCGAGGTTGTCGATGGCGATCCGCACCGGGTGAGGATCGCGCAGCCGACCGACTTCGATTTGCCACCCGATGGGCTGAATATCCGCCTCACCGACGACCCGACCGCCCAGGAGGCGCGGTTGCACGATTACAAGAGGTTCGCCGCCGAAGCCTTTGGTCGGGCAAACAAAATCGACAAGCGGATGGCCGGGAGGCCTGGGGCAAAGATCGGCATCGTGTCTTCGGGGAAAAGCTGGCTGGATACCGTCCATGCGCTCGATCTGCTGGGGATCAGCCGCGAGGACTGCGAACGCCTCGGGATCACCACCTACAAGGTCGGCATGGTCTGGCCGCTGGATATGGCCAGTTTCCGGGAATGGGCTGAGGATCTGGAACTGATCATCGTCGTCGAGGAAAAGCGCAAGCTGATCGAGGTGCAGATCAAGGAAGCGATTTTCGATGACCGGCGTGGGCGGCGGGTGATCGGCTGGAAGGACGAGCAGGGCAAGCTGGTTTTTTCGGTGAAGAAGTCGCTGGAACCGGTTGGAATTGCGCAGAAACTCGGCGGGTTGCTGGCCGCAGAAGGCATCGATTCCGACGCTCTGCAAAAACGCCGCGCCGAGATCGACGCGGCCATCCGCGCCGACAATGCCGAAGACATCGCGGTGCGCCAGCCCTGGTTCTGCTCCGGCTGCCCGCATAATTCCTCCACCAAACTCCCTGAAGGCGCCCGCGCCTATGCCGGGATCGGCTGCCATTACATGGTGCAGTGGATGGACCGCGAGACCCTCGGCTTCACCCATATGGGCGGCGAGGGGGCGAACTGGATCGGCGAGGCGCCGTTCTCGACCCGCGGCCACGTCTTTCAGAACCTCGGCGACGGCACCTATAACCATTCCGGCGTCCAGGCGATCCGCTTCGCCGTAGCCGCCAACACCAACATCACCTACAAGATCCTCTTCAACGACGCCGTCGCCATGACCGGCGGCCAGAAGAACGACGGCGGCCTGACCGCGCATCAGATCGCCGCCGAGCTGCTGGCGATGGGGGTCAAAAAGGTCGTCGGCGTCTATGACGAGAAAGAAGAAATCGACCTCCGCGCCTTCCCCTCAGCGGTCAAAATGCACCCCCGCGCCGAGCTGATGCAGGTCCAGCGCGACCTGGAAAAGATCGAGGGCGTCACCGCGCTGATCTATATCCAGACCTGTGCCGCCGAAAAACGCCGCCGCCGCAAGCGCGGGGAATTCCCCGACCCTGACCGCCGCGTCTTCATCAACCCGGAGGTCTGCGAAGGCTGCGGCGATTGCGGCGTCAAATCCAACTGCGTCTCGATCCTGCCCTTGGAAACCCCCTTCGGACGCAAGCGCCAGATCGACCAGTCATCCTGCAACAAGGACTTTTCCTGCCTCGAAGGTTTTTGTCCCGCCTTCGTCACCCTCGAAGGCGCTCAGGTCAAAAAGGCCGAGGCAAAAGCCCTCGACCTCCCCGACCTTCCCGCCCCGACCCTCCCGGCGATCAACGGCACACATAACATCGTCATCACCGGCGTCGGCGGCACCGGCGTCGTCACCGTCGGCGCGCTCCTGTCCATGGCCGCCCATCTCGAAGGCAAGGGGGCCGGCGTCATGGAAATGGCCGGCCTCGCCCAGAAGGGCGGGGCGGTCCACATCCACTGCCGCCTCGCAGAGAGGCCGCAAGACATCTCCGCCATCCGCGTCGCCGTGGGCGAGGCAGACGCGCTGATCGGCGGCGATCTGGTGGTCTCGGCGGCGGCCAAGACCCTCGGCCTGATGGCGCGGGGGCGGACGCGGGCGGTCTGCAATTCCCACGAAATCATCACCGGCGCCTTCACCCATGACACCGAATTCGCCCTGCCCACCGACGCGATGACCATGGGGCTGAGGGCGCGGATCGGCGACGAGGCCTTGCGTGTGCTCGACGCGACCGGGCTGGCGACGAAGCTGCTCGGCGACGCCATCTACGCCAATGTCCTGATCCTCGGCGCGGCCTGGCAAGCCGGTCTCGTCCCGCTCTCCCACGAGGCCCTGACCCGCGCCATCGAACTGAACGGCGCTGCCGTCGATGGCAACCTTCAGGCTTTTGAGATCGGCCGCTGGGCGGTCAGCCATTCCAAGGAAGCCGCGCAGGCGCTGGGAGAGGACACCGAACCCGAGACCGCGAGCCTCGACGAGATCACCCGCCTCCGTGCCGAACATCTCGAAAACTACCAGGACCGCGCCCTCGCCGACCGCTTCACCACCCGCGTCCGCAAGGCCGAAGCCACCGACCCGGGTTTCGCCGCCGCGCTGGCACAAGGCTACCACAAGCTCCTGAGCTACAAGGACGAATACGAGGTGGCCCGGCTTCATGCCGAAACACTGGAGGCGGCGGTGGCCGGGAATTTCACCGGCACGCGTTCCATCCGCTTCCACCTCGCCCCGCCTTTCCTTGGCGGCAAGGGTCCGGACGGGTATCCGAGGAAACGCAGTTTCGGGCCATGGGTGCTGCCGGTACTGCGGCTTTTGGCGAGGCTGAAACGCCTGCGCGCTACAAGGCTCGACCTTTTCGGATATACCGAAGAGCGCCGTTTCGAGCGAGCGCTGATCGCGCAATACGAGGCGGATATGGAATTTGCCGAGGCGGCATTCTCCGAGGCCACCCGTGACCCCGCCATCGCCCTGGCACTGCTACCCTTGCAGATCCGGGGTTTCGGCCATGTCAAACGCGCCAATGCGGAGGCGGCGGCGAAACGGCGCGAGGAATTGCTGGCGACGCTGCGCGCGGGCGGCGGCGGGATCAGTCAGGCGGCGGAATAGGTTTCGCCAGGGGTTTCAAGACGCTTTTGCCCAAGACGCGCACCCGGTTTTTCTTCGCATTGTGCCAAGCCTCCCCCTGACCCCGCCCCGCAGCGAAGGGGAAGCGCGGACGGCGGAGGGGACGGGATCAGAAAGGCGAGAGGCTGTCTTCGGGGGCGGTCGCAGCGATCGAGGGCGGGTCCGGCATGACCGGTGCGACGCCCGGCGGATCAGGGAGATTCTGGGCCGGCTTCTCTTCGGCAGGGACAGGTCTCGGAGCGGAGCTCGGAGCGGGGGGCGCGCGGCGCGGTTGCTGGCGCACCGGGGCGGGGGCAGCCCGTCTCGTGGTGATGCGCGGCGGGTTGATCGTGGCACCGGAAGACTGGAGCCACGCGTGAACAACGGACATGATCCGGCTGGAAATGCGCGCTTTCTGGGTATCGCCGCGCGCCGCCGCCGCCTTGGCCTCTTCGCCGCGATAGGCTTCGAGATCGGCATTGATCGGGACCGAGGTCGCCAGCACCGCGCCGTCGCGCGCATCGCGGACCTGGATGACGAACTGAATATCGTGCCAGGCATAATACCGGTTCGACACCGCCCGTGGCGTCACCGCGTGAAAGAGCTTCAGGTCCACATCCAGCACCACGCCGCGCCGCCCGTTCAACCCCGAGGCCCCGGCCTGCACCGCCTCGCCGACGATCCGGCGAACCTGCGCCCTGCGGTCGCCATAGGGCTCGCCATACCAGACGATCTCGTTGCGGGGGAACTGCTCGTTCGGATCGCGCGAGACGGTCAGCGATGCGGGGACATTCACATCCACCCGGCTCAGCCGCCAGCTTTCCACCGTCCCGGCCGACACCGAAATCGGCGCACCGAACGGCTTTGCCTCGGCCTGAATCCGGCCATCGGAGGTAACCCCGGTACAGCCCGAGAGGCCCAAGGCAACAGGAAGTAACACCAGAAGAGATCTTAACATGATGGTCGCGGCCCCGACGTCATTAATGCTCCCCCAGCCGGAGTATTATGCACGGCAGGGTCGGTAAATTCGCTGACAATTTCGGAATTCATGAAAAATCCGGCGAATCTGCGGCATTTATCCCTCTGTAATCGCATGGAATGTGACCATTTTTCGGGCAATGACCCGAATGCCGCGGCCCGACTCAATCTTCGGTTGAGAGGCGCCCGATCCCGAGGCGGGTCCCGATTTCACTTGCGCCGCCGCCTTAGCGGTTGTCCATCGGCAGCCGCTGGCGCTAGGCTCGGGCACAAAATCCGGGGAGGATGGGCATGGAGATCTTCAGACTGGGCGCGCGGCCGGCACGGCTTGGCGAAGAGGGCTATTTCCAGGGCACGGTGATCCTCAGACCGATCATTCAGACCCCCGATCCGGCAAGTCTGAAATCGGTGCTTGTCACCTTCGCCCCCGGCGGGCGCACCCATTGGCATAGCCACACGCTCGGCCAGACGCTGCATGTCACCGAGGGCATCGGCCGGGTGCAATCGCGCGGGCAGCCGCTGCGCGCGATCCGCGCCGGCGACACGGTCTGGATCCCGCCCGGCGAGGAACATTGGCACGGGGCCGCCCCCGACCACCCGATGACCCATGTCGCCATGCAGGAAAGCCCCGACGGCGACGAGACCGACTGGCTGGAAGGGGTCTCGGACGCCGACTTTGCCGCTGCGCCAGAGGACTGAGGTATGGATCTCGGCATTACCGACAAGGTCGCCCCGCTGATCGCGGCCGTGCGCGAGATGATCGACCAGGAGGTTCGCCCCGCCGAGGCAGAGTTTTTTGCCGAGGTCGGCAAGGCCGGGGACCGCTTCGTTTACACACCGCGCATGACCGAGATTCTTGAAGGTCTGAAAGCGGAGGCGCGCGCGCGCGGCCTGTGGAATTTCTGGCTGACAGGGTCCGAGGTGGGTTATGGGCTCAGCACCGTCGAATATGCCTATCTGGCCGAAGAGATGGGCAAGGCGCGGCTGGGGGCGGAGGTGTTCAACTGCTCGGCACCCGATACCGGCAATATGGAGGTGCTGGAACGCTATGGCAGCGACGCCCACAAGGCCCGCTGGCTGAAGCCGCTGCTGGCAGGCGAGATTCGCTCGGCTTATTTGATGACCGAACCCCGGGTCGCCTCGTCCGACGCGACCAACATGGCGCTGTCGGCGGTGCGCGATGGCGACCAATATATCCTCAGCGGCGAGAAATGGTGGTCTTCGGGAGCAGGGGACCCGCGCTGCAAACTCTATATCACCATGGTGAAGACCGGCGGCGACGACCTGCCCAAGCACAAGCGGCATTCGATGCTGCTGGTGCCTGCTGAGACGCAAGGCATCGAGGTCCTGCGCCCGATGCAGGTCTACGGCCATGACGAGGCACCGCATGGGCATATGCATATCCGGTTCACGGATGTGAAGGTGCCCGTCAATGCGCTGGTCCTCGGCGAGGGGCGCGGCTTCGAGGTGGCGCAGGGGCGGTTGGGACCGGGGCGCATCCATCACTGCATGCGGGCCATCGGCCATGCCGAGGCGGCGCTGGAGATGATGTGCCGCAGGGCGCTGGAACGCGAGGCGTTCGGCAAGCGGCTCGCCGATCTCGGGGCAAATCACGACATCATCGCCAATGCCCGCATGGAGATCGAACAGGTGCGGCTCCTGTGTCTCAAGGCCGCCTGGATGATGGATCAGGGTGACCAGCGGGCGGCGGCGCCGTGGATTTCGATGATCAAGGTCGAGGCACCGCGCGTGGCGCTGAAAGTGGTCGATGAGGCGGTGCAGATGTTCGGCGCCCAGGGCATCAGCCAGGACACGCCGCTGGCCGCGTCCTGGATGCACCTTCGTACCCTCCGCCTCGCCGACGGGCCCGATGCGGTGCACCGCCGCCAGGTGGCGCGGGCCGAGTTGCGGCGTTTCACCAACGAGCGTGTCTGAGATGGCCGAGATCGTGCTGGTCCGCCACGGCCAGGCCTCATTCGGGGCCGAGGATTACGACAGGCTCAGCCCGCTCGGTCACCAGCAGGCCGAATGGCTGGGCGGCTATTTCAATGCCCATGACTTGTGTTTCGACCGGGTCTGGCACGGTGCACTCCGCCGCCAGCGCGAGACGGCTGAAGGCATCGCCCGCGTCCATACCCAGCCCGTGGCGCGGGAGGATGCGCGTCTCGACGAATTCCACTACTTTCCGCTCGAACAACAATATATCGCCGCCACCGGCGCCGACGCGCCCGCGGACCGGGGGACGTTCCTGCGGATTTTCCCCGAGATTTTCACCGCCTGGGAAACCGGTGCGCTCGATGGCGGCGCCGAGCCGTTTCCCGATTTCGCTGCCCGCGTCCACGCCGCGCTCGACGCGGCGGTCGCTGCCGGCGGGCGAACGCTGATCGTCACTTCCGGCGGGGTGATCGGGGTGTCGATTGCCCGTGCCCTCGGGCTTGATGCACGGGCGACAGCGGAGTTGCTTTTGAACATCCACAACGCTTCGGTCCATAGGCTGGTGTACGAGGCCGGCAAGCTGCGCCTGTCGCTTTTCAACGCCTCGCCGCATCTCGATCCGGCCGACCGGGCCCATGCGCGGACCTATGTCTGAGCTTGTCGACCCTTCGCGGCTCGAACCGTACCTGGCCGCCCATATTCCGGGTTTACTGGGGCCGATCCGCGTCGCGAAGACGCCGACCGGCCAGTCCAACCCGACCTTCGTGCTCACCGCCGCCTCGGGGCGCTATGTGCTGCGGCGGAAACCGCCTGGAGAACTGCTGAAATCCGCCCATGCGGTGGAGCGGGAATTTCGGGTGATGAAGGCGCTGGCTGAAACGGCGGTTCCGGTGCCCAAGATGCTGCATCTCTGCGAGGACGAAGCGGTGCTTGGCAAGCCGTTTTTCGTGATGGAGCATGTGGCAGGGGAGACCCTCGTCGATCCGCGCTGCCTGGGGCTTGCGGCAGAGGCGCGGGTTGCCCTGTACGACGCGATGAACGCGACGCTGGCCGCCCTGCACCAGGTGGATTTCAAGGCAGTGGGGCTGGGGGATTTCGGGCCTCCCGGGGACTATTTCGCCCGGCAGCTCACACGCTGGATCGGGCAGTACCGGGCGACGGAGACCGGGACATTGCCGCAGATGGAGGCGCTGATCGGCTGGCTGGAGGCGAACCTGCCCGCGGCGGACGGGCGGGCGGCGCTGGTGCATGGGGACTACCGGCTCGACAACATGCTGGTCGATCCCGCGACCGGCGCGGTCCGGGCGCTGGTCGACTGGGAATTGTCGACCATCGGCCATCCACTGGCGGACCTGGCCGGGCAGGTGATGCAATGGGCGCTGCCGGTGGGCGAGGAGGGCAGGGGGCTGGATGGGGCGGAGCGAGCGGCGCTGGGGATCCCGTCCGACGCCGACTATGTGGAGACCTATGCGGGCCGGGCGGGGTTGACCCGGATCGAGGGGTTCGGCTTCGCGCTGGCCTTCGCCTTCTTCCGGATGGCGGCGATCCTGCAGGGGGTGAAGGTCCGGGGGCTTCAGGGCAATGCCTCGAACCCGGAGAAGGCCGCGCGGCTGGGGCGGCTGGTGCCGGTCTATGCGGGGCTGGCGCTGGAGCGGATCGAGCGTGTCGAGCGAGGCGTTTCACCGTGAAACGAGAACTTAACTTGCGGAAAATAAATCATAAAATGGTTTCCGATGAGTTAATTTAACCCGATGGAAACCGTACCGGCAGAAGCGGTGCGGGCGCTGCTGGAGTAGCGACGCCCGGGGGCGGAGCCTTCATCCTGCGTTGGGCTGGCGGTCTTCAGCAGCGCCGGGACGTCCCGGTAGCCAGTTTCCGCCGAAGGGGCGTGACTCCGGAAGTCTCGAGTCGCGCCCCTGTCACCTTGTTGTAAGTTGGAATCTGCTAATGTCGTCGCAGGAGGTACCGAGAATGTCTGATCTGTCCCAGGCCATCGCTGCCAATATCGCGGGTCGCCGCCGCGAAATCTCGCTGGCGGAACGGGGGTTCCTTCTGGCCAATGCGGCCGCCGACACCGTGGGGCTGTGCCGCAGGGCGCTGGCGCGGCTGGCCGTGAAGGCGGCAGACGGGATCGGTGTGGTGCGGCTGCGGATGATGAAGGCGGCGCCGAAACTGGGCGCCGATCTTGCGAATCGCCTGGCCGAAACGCGTCAGGCGCGCACCGAGGCTGAGGCGGCGCAACCGGTCCAGATCCCGGCGCCCGTGCGCCGCCGCTGGGAAGCGGCGCTGAAACGTCTTGGCCGGTACCAGGTTCGCGAGGCGCTGGACAGAACCATGCATCTTCCCGAGACAGCGCCCTTTATGGACGCCGATACCGGACTGACCCATGGTGCCACGCGCTATCCGAGCCGGGGCTTCGTCGTTGACTGGGCAGCGGATTCGCCCGAGGACGATGGCGGTATCTGGCGGGTTTTGACCATCTGCGCGATCTTCGCCATGATCGGGGCGGGGTTGCTGTTCTTGTCGGTGCTGTAGAACCGTTGCCTTTGAACGGCACAGGCGCCGCCGCCCGATTCCGGCTGCGGAGCCTGCACCGCCCTGGAACCCGAAACCGATAAGCCGGCCCGGGTCGCAGGCAAACCGCTACGGATCGCCCTGTCGACCGACGGATATTCAGCCCCACCCGTGAGGCAGCGATTGCAAAGCAAATGCCTTCGCGGGATGGATTGAATGCAATTTGGTGCAACACGCTTGTCCTATGCTGATCCCGGCTCTTGGGCGAAGAAAGAGCCAGTGCGCCACGCCATTGATGGCGTGCAGTGGCTATCGAGCCGTGGAAAAACTAGCCGTTGCGGCTTACGGCTGCCCATATCACACTCATCGCGGGGCTGACCGCAGGCGATCTGGAGCCGATCCCGGCTCCGGGAAGATGCCATGGGAGAGACGATGCGGGCAGGACGCGGATTTGCTTCGGTGGCGCCGTGGCGCGAGGTGTTCGGCATCGACCTCCGGACGCTGGCGCTGTTCCGGGTGTTCCTCGGGCTCTACCTGATCGCCGACCTGGTTCTGCGGGCCCGCGATCTTTCCGCCCATTAT
Source organism: Paracoccaceae bacterium (assembly GCA_050299335.1). Taxonomy (GTDB): domain Bacteria; phylum Pseudomonadota; class Alphaproteobacteria; order Rhodobacterales; family Rhodobacteraceae; genus JBNKVT01. Next base: position 27,349 of record JBNKVT010000013.1, read on the forward strand.
ACCGATTTCGGCATCATGCCCCGCGACCTCGCGCAGTCGTTCCTATGGCCGTCTTCGGTCTCGGTTCACCTGGCCAATGGCGGTGCGGTCTTCCAGGCGGCGCTGTTCGCGCTGGCGGGCGTCTTCGCACTGATGCTGGTGGTCGGCTGGCGGACCCGGCTGGCCACCATCGCAAGCTGGGCCTTGCTCATGTCACTGCAGAACCGTAACCCGCTTATCCTGTCGGGGGAGGACAATCTGGCGATATTGCTGCTGTTCTGGGCGATGTTCCTGCCGATCGGCGGGCGCTTTTCTGTCGATGCGGCGCTGGACAGCAGGGCCGCGCGGCCGCCCGACGCCTTCTGCTCCATCGCCTCGGCAGGGCTGCTGATCCAGGGCATGTCGATGTATTTCTTCTCGGCCCTCCTGAAGTCGGACCCGATCTGGATACCGGAGGGTACCGCGGTCTATTATGCGCTCAATCTCGACTATTTCGCGACGCCCTTCGCGCTGTGGTTCCGCCAGTTCGACGGCATGATGCGGGTGCTGACCTATGGCGTGTGGACGCTGGAACTGGTTGGCCCGGTGCTGATGTTCTCGCCGATCCTGCACCGGCCGTTGCGGGGCCTGCTGATGGGCTGTTTCATCTTCATGCATCTGGGGTTCTGGATGTGCCTCGAAATCGGGATGTTTCCGGTGATTTCGATCATAATGAACCTGACATTCATGCCCGGCTGGATGTGGGATGCGCTCGAACGCAGGCTGACGCCTGACGCCGCCACCGGGCTGCGGATCTGGTATGACCGCGACTGCGCCTTCTGCCGCAAGGCCTGTCGGATCATCGCAACCTTTCTCTGTCTCGGGGAGGTGCCGATCCGGCCGGCCCAGGACGATCCCCGCATCGGCGGGCTGCTTGAGGCATCGAACAGTTGGGTTGTCACCGACCGGGGCGCCGATCATCTCGGCTGGCAGGCGCTCTGCCGTCTGGTTGCCGGATCGCCGCTGGCCCGGCCGCTTGCCGGGCCGATGCGATGGCCGGTCGTCGCCCGTGCCGGGGATCGGGTCTATCGCCGGATCGCGGCGCACCGGCCGCGCCTGGCGAAGGCCGCCGCCAATCTCCTGCCGCTGCGCCCGCTGCGGGTGAAGCCGAGCCGCCTGGGCAGGCTTCTGGCCGCCTCGGCACTGGTCTTCGTCACGGTTCAGAACCTGTCGACCCTGCCAGCCGCCTCGATCCGCCTTCCCGACGGATTTCGCGCGGTTCGCCAGAGCCTCGGCCTCTATCAGCACTGGACCATGTTCGCCCCCTATCCGGAAGTTACCAGCCCCTGGCCGGTGATCCGCGGCGTGCTGGCCGACGGCACGGTGGTCGATGTCTACAACCGCCGCCTCGGGCCGCCGCCGAGCCAAAGGCCCGAGGTCGTTTCCGCCGTCTATGCCAATGGCCGCTGGCGCAAGTTCCTGTCGCAGCTCGAAGACGAAAGCTACATGGCCGGGCCTCATGAACTGGCCAGGAGCTACGCGCGTTTCCTTTGCCGCAGCTGGAACAGGGGGCAACCGGACGGGCGGCATCTCGGAGCCCTGGCGATCTCGTTTCAGGTCGAGTGGACCAATCCGCCGGGCACCCCCAAGGACCTGGAGACCAACCTGGTCCTGAACCATGATTGCCTCAGGTAGGCCATGCCGGTCCCAGTGGAGTGCCGGTCCTCAACCGTCACCTGCAAGGCGTGCCGGCTGGTTGTCCGGCTGACGGGTCCGGCCGGGACCCTGATTTCGGCAATCGGTTCGGCGCAACAGGCCCTAGAACGGGATCTCGTCGTCGAGATCGCCGGCGCCGCCGGACGGACCAGGGTCGCCCTGGGGACCGCCGCCGTAATTGCCGCCGCCGCCGTAATTACCGCCACCGCCACCGCCGCCACCACCGCTACCGCCGCCGTCGCCACGGCCGTCGAGCATGGTCAGTTCCCCGCGATAGGGCCGGAGCACGACTTCGGTCGTGTAGCGGTCCTGGCCGGACTGGTCCTGCCATTTGCGGGTTTCGAGCTGACCCTCGAGATAGACCTTGGAGCCTTTGCGGAGATACTGTTCGGCGATGCGCACCAGCGGTTCGGAAAAGATCGCCACTCGGTGCCATTCGGTCCGCTCGCGGTTCTCGCCGGTATTGCGGTCGCGCCAGCGTTCCGAGGTGGCGACGGACAGATTGGCCACCTTGCCGCCATTGGGAAAGCTGCGCACATCGGGGTCGGCGCCGAGATTTCCTACCAGGATCACCTTGTTCACACTGCCTGCCATTCTTGTCTCCTCGTTTCCCCGGCTTCCGATTCACGGAATTTCGGGGACAGTAGCGAATTTGCCATATCTTAACCACAACGATCCTTGCCAAAATCTAAATTGCTGACAATTTGCGGAAATTCTGGTTTAACCCATTGTAAATGGGGCCGGAGAGCCCTTCTTGCCAAAGGCAGGCAAATGAGAGCAGACAATCCCGTCCTGGCCGGAATGGCCCTGGTGATGGTCGCGGTATCAGTCACGGTCGCTTGTGCCGGACCCGTGGCGGCGCAGCCGGTTGGCGCGTCCGAAGCGGCGGGTCAGCCGGAGGCCGATCCGCTGGCCGAATTCAAGGCAGCGCTCGATGCGCTCGACCTGACCCCGCTCGGCGAGGTGGAAGACAGGGTTCCGGTCGATCCGGCCAGCCTGGATTACGGGGTCCTGCCGGCGGTGCGCGCGGGCGAGCCCTCGTTGCTGGAGCACCGGGCGGAAGACGAAATCGCGGTCGAAACGGCCGATCCCGATGGCGACGCGGCGGCATCCCGCCCGGCCGGCAGCTATGCCATCGCGGAAGAGCCGTTTCACCAAAGCAATGTCCGGTTTGCAAGGCCCGCAAGCGTGATTACCGACCGGCTCGAAGGCCGTGCGGCCGCCGTGCCGGGGCCCGGAGCGGCGGGCGACAGCACCGTCGCGGCAACCGGCGACACGACGCCTGCGACATCGGCCATGGTGGGCCCGCAGGGCGAGCTGCGGATCAAGGCCAGCGACGGGATGCGCAATTCGCTGGCGGCATTGCGGCAGCGCACCTTGGAAAATCCGATCGCCTATCCGCAGCCGATCGCCCTGGCGGCGCGGTCGACCCATGGGCCGATCCTGAAGGAGGGTATCGGCGGCGACTACAGGCCGACCTCTGAATATGCCGAGATCGCGCGGGCCGTGGCGCGGATGCATGCGGTGCCCGAGCAATTGTTCCTGAAACTGGTCAGGGCCGAGAGCAACTGGAACCCCGAAGCGGTCTCGCGGGTCGGGGCCCTGGGCCTGGCGCAGTTGATGCCGGGAACCGCGGATTTGCTCGGGGTCGATCCCCATGACCCCTACCAGAATCTCGAAGGCGGGGCGCGGTATCTCTCCCAGCAATACAAGCGCTTCGGTCGCTGGGATTTCGCTCTAGCGGCCTATAATGCCGGGCCCGGCGCGGTCGAGCAATACGGCGGGATTCCCCCCTATGTCGAGACCCAGGGCTATGTCAGGAAGATCCTCGGAACCGACATGATGCAGGTCGGCGCGCAGTAGCTCCCGCGCAGGCGCTTGGAATCCCTGACGGAATTCGAATGGGGCCGTCTGCAACATCCTGTTGTCAAAATTCAGGACGTCCGAGGGTGACAAATCGCGCGGAATGGGGATAATCACCGCCGGTAAGGTGATATTCCTCGAGTGCAGGACGACGAATTTGAACGTGGGGACATCTCTGGTTCTGGCCATCTTTCTGGCCGCCGCCATGCCGGCATCGGCGGGCGGTGGGATATTCGGTGGCGGCTCGTCGGGTTCTAACCTGACCGATGCCGATCGCGAGGCGCTGCGGCGTCCGGTAGCGGGGCGGCTGCGGGGCACGCCAAGGGTCGAGCGCGAGGCGCCCGTGCGCGAGGTGCGGCTGACGCCAAAGGTCGATCTTTATGCGCCCTCCACCTATGGCAACGCGCCCGGCGGGGTGATCATCCCGCATGGGCCGATCGAGGTCATGGCCCGGGATGCGGCCGAGCGGCATGGAGTGCCGACGGAGCTTTTCTTCAAGCTGATCAAGCAGGAGAGCAACTGGCGGACCAATGCGCGGTCCCACAAGGGGGCTATCGGCCTGGCCCAGCTGATGCCCGGTACGGCGCGGGCGCTGGGTGTCGATCCCCATGATCCGGCGCAGAATCTCGAGGGCGGGGCGCGGTATTTGTCGATGCAATACCGGAAATTCCGCTCCTGGCGGCTGGCGCTGGCGGCCTATAATGCCGGGCCCGAGGCGGTGGAGAAATACAACGGCGTGCCGCCCTACCGCGAGACGCAGAATTACGTGCGGCGCATACTCGGCGAATAGGGCGGTCCGGTGCCGGTTGGCACTGTGGTTCCCGGGTCGTCGCCGGGTCGCAAGAGCATCGTCCATGACTTCTGAATCACGGTCGATGCTCTTGCCCAACGATCTTGCGCGATGTCCGAGCCGAAATTCGTTGCCGATTTTCTCCCCATCGCTCTGGCGCAAAACCGGATCAGATTGAAACATTCTGATCCCAGGATTTTGCTCAAGCCTATGTCTCTGGACCAAAATCTCACATGCGTTTTCCCCGCCTTGTCAGGGGGTGCGTCGGAGGAAGGGGCGCTTTCATTCTAGAGCCCCGTCCAGTTTACCTGAATCAATCGCGGTGCTCTATCCCATTGATATTGCGCGATGCCCGAGTCGGAAATCGTTGCCGATTTCCTCGCCATCGCTCGATAGCCGTAGACACTGCAAAGGCGCATGAGCGCGGATGCGAGGCCGATCGGACCTCATGTCATCCCCGACGGGCTGACGATCCGCTACTCGGCCGGCACCGCGTGGATGGGCATGGAGTGCGTCAGCGGATGGGTGCTGGGCGACGTGCGGCCGGAAAGGGCGCGGGCGCGGATGAGTTCGGGCGGCGGCGTGCTTTCCTGCGGCACGGCAAAGAGCCACGGGAAGGGCAGGCTGCCGAGGGCCGACAGGAGCGGGGCGGCGAGCATGGTGACGGCAATCGGCAGGAGCCAGAGCGAGACAAGGCCGGTGGCGCAGGCGACGGTCATGGTGCCACCGAACAGCACTTCGAGCCCGTGAAAGCGGAGGAGGCCCATGGCGGTGGGGCGGGTCTCGGTCTTTGGGGCCCAGCCTCTGGTGCGGCCGGCGAGGGCCCTGAGGACAGCGACCATGTGCTGGACCATCATCATCGGGGCATAGAGGATCGAGAGGGTGATCTCGAAGATCAGCGACGCGAAGAAGCGCCAGCCGCCGTGGCGGACAAGGCCGGGGTCGGAGGCGATGGTGCAGGCGGCGCCGATCAGTTTCGGGGCGAGGAGCATGCCGTAGACGAAGCCGAGGATTCTCAGCTTCGAGACCAGGTCCATCTCGGGCCAGGCCGGAAAGAGCGGGTTGGCGGCCGAGAAATAGCTGGTGATGGCGTGGCTGTCTTCGAGCCCCCAGAGCGCCCAGAGGATCAGGAGGACGAACCAGGCCAGTGAGGCGATATAGCCCATCGCTCCCTGAAACAGGTGAAAGCGCGAGGTCAGGCTGAGGCCAGGGGTGAGAAGCAGGCGCAGATGCTGCATGTTCCCGGCGCACCAGCGGCGGTCGCGCAGGGTGTGGGCGATGAGCGTTTCGGGGGTTTCCTCATAGCTGGCCATGGCATCGGGAACGAAGCGGACCGCCCAGCCGGCGCGGCGGATCAGGGCGGCCTCGACGAAATCATGGCTGAGGATGGGGCCGGAAAAGGGGCCGATGCCGGAAAGGCGCGGCAGGCCGGCGGCGGCGGCGAAGGCGCTTGTGCGTATGATGGCGTTGTGGCCCCAGAAATTGGCGCTGGCCCCGGACCAGGCGGACAGGCCACGGGCCAGCACGCCGCCATAGACGGTGTTGGAGAACTGCTGCATCCGGGCGAAGAGCGAGCGGGCGTTGATCAGTTGCGGGATGCTCTGGATCAGACCGGCGGTTGGGTCGGCCCCCATCTCGTCGACGAGACGGCTTATGGCGTCGGCGGACATCAGGCTGTCGGCGTCCAGGACCAGCATGGCGTCATGGACGCCGCCGTGGTTCGTCACCCAGTCGCGGATATTGCCGGCCTTGAAGCCGGTGTTCTCGGAGCGATGGCGGTACCAGATTGGCGTGCCGGGAAGGGCGCGGCGCAGGGCGCGGACGGTGGTCTTCTCGGTGGCGACTTTGTCTGGATCACGGGTGTCGGAAAGGAAATGCAGCGAATAGCGGTGCCGCCCGCCGGTGCCGAGCGCTTCCAGCATCGCCTGCATGTTGGCGGCGACTTTGACCATATCCTCGCCATAGAGCGGCAGGAGGAGGGCGACGTCGAGGTCTCGGGTGGGGACCGGCGCAGGCGTGCGGCGGCGGGTGACGCCGATCAGCGCCGTGGCGACCGGCAGGGCGATCCAGAAGAAGGTGAAGATGACGAGGCCGATGAGGAGGGTCTCGAGGCCGGTGAGGCCGCCTTCCTCGAACCAGTCGGCGAAGACCAGACCGAGGCCGGTGGAGGTCAGCCCGGCAAAACCGAAGACGAAGAGGCGCTTGAAAACCGGCGCGCGGCGTTCCCAGACAGGCGCCGACGGATCGCGGAAGGGCCGGGCGAGGTCCTGATCGGGCATCGCCAGCGGGGCCTTCGGCGGCATCAGAGCTGTCCGGGCGTGGGCGTTCATGCGGTCCACCTGTAGAGCCAGACCTCGGTCACCGGCTTGTCGCCGACCAGCAATTGGGCGCGCATCTCCATCGCTGTCGCCTCGCCCGGATCGTAGGAAAAGCCCAGCCGCAGCCCGCCGGTTTCGGGGTTGCGCTGCAGGATGCCGGAGGAAATCTCGCCGGTATTGGCCGAGATGTGGATGGTGACCTCCTCGGGGTCGAGGGGCAGCATGGTGTGGGGGGCGAAGTCGACCGTGACGACCCGGTCCCCATACCAGCGGCTGCCCATGCGGGTGTTCAACACCTTGGAAACGTCCTTGTGGAGCGGAGGTTCCCAGCACCAGTAGAGACGGTAGGAGAAATCGTATTCGCCGCCCGTCGCCAGCGGCGCCTCGGGGCGCCAATAGGCGACGATATTGTCGTAGATCTCGCGGTCGGTGGGGATTTCGACCAGCTGCACCGCGCCCTTGCCCCAGTCGCCCAGCGGCTCGACCCAGAGCGAGGGGCGCTGGTGGTAGTGGGCTTCGAGATCGGCGAAATCATGCAGGTCGCGTTCGCGCTGGATAAGGCCGAAGCCGCGGGGGTTCTCGTCGACGAAGAACGAGGTCTGGAGCGTCGAGGGGTTGGCCAGCGGACGCCAGAGGATCTCGCCGGCGCCGTTCTCGATCAGGAGCCCGTCGCTGTCATGGACCACGGGGCGGAAATCGTCGAACCGGTGGCGGTTGGTCTCGTCGAAGAAGAACATCGAGGTGCCGGGGGCGATGCCGACATGGTAGAGGTCTGTGCGTGGGAAGAGCGTGGCGTCGATCTTCATCAGCGTCGTCTCGCCCTTGGCGATCTGGAACCGGTAGGCGCCGGTGACCGAGGGCGAATCCATCAGCGCGTGGATGATTGTGTGGCCCTGGCCTTCGGCGGGGGTCTCGACCCAGAACTGGCGGAAATCGGGGAATTCCTCGCCTTGCGGTTCGCCGGTGTTGAGCGAGAGGCCGCGGGCAGAGAGGCCGTAGAACATTCCCGAGCCGACGGCGCGGAAATAGCTGGCACCCTGAAAGACCGCGTATTCCTGCCAGTTTCCGGGGCCGAGCAACTCGCCGTGCAGGCGGAACCCGGAATAGCCGACCGCCTCGGTGATCGGCATCTCGGGGACCTTGTCGGTCTTGTCGAACGCCTCCCAGTTGAAGAGGACTTCGCGGGCCTGGCCGTTTTCGACGGCGTGGACGTGGATCGGGGACGGGAAATAGAGGCCGGCGGGGAAAAACTCTAGCCGCAGCGGCTTGTCGGTGTCGCGCCACAGCGCATTGCGGGTGTCGAACCAGATCGACTTGTACTGGTCATAGGTCAGGTCGAGCCAGTCCTGGGGCACTTTCGGCGGGGCCTTGTAGGGTTGGGTGGCAAGCGACCGGGCGAGGTCCTTGACCGTGTCGGGGCCGAAGGGGCCGGGCGCGCCGAGATCGAGGCCGAAATCGGACGCGGTTTCGCTGTCCTGCGACAGGGCCGGAGCGCCGGTAAGCGCACCGAGAGCGGCGAGGAAGCCAAGGGTTTCGCGGCGGGAGACGGTCATTCACACAACCCCTTCTGAGGCATTGGAAACAGCGATATCGCGGGGAGCGGGCTTTGACGCGGGGGCCGGTTTACGCCAGGGCTGCGACTTGATCCAGCCGGTGAAATAGGCGGTTGCGATGATTATCACAAAGCCGAGCAGGTTGACGGGGGTCATGGCCCAGAGCGACCGGTCGAACATGTCAAGGAGGACGCCCAGCAGGCGGGCCAGCACCAGCGAGGTGATGAAGACGGCGAGCGACTGCTGGCCGACCGTCATGATGACCGCGACGGCCCTGGGCCACCATGTACCGATGGTCAGGCGCGTGCCCATGGGGCCGACGGCGACCCAGGCGATATAGGCGATGGACAGGAAATGCAGGTAGCGGAAGAGGCCGAACTCGGTCTTTTCGATCAGGAAGTCGATGGACCCCCTCGCCTCGCGCAGAATTTCGAATTCGCGCAAGACCTTGCCCCAGGCGAAGGGGATGGTGACGAAGATGATCAGGGCGGCGAGGATCAGCAGCCAGACGCGCACCGGCGGGGCCGGGATCCAGCCGCGCATGAAGGCGAAACCGGTGAAGAAGATCAATTGCCAGCCGAAGGGGTTGAAGAACCATTCGCGATCGGACCACGGCTCGGCGGGCAGGGCGAGCAGGTTGTAATTGGCCCCGAGCCAGATGCCGATCACCGCCAGCGCCACCAGGCCGAGATGCACCCGCGACAGGGCCATGACCAGCGGCAGCATGGCGAGGATGACCAGATACATCGGCAGGATGTCGAAATAGTTCGGGACATAGGTCAGGGTCATCAGCCCGACGAGATTGGTCATCGGGTCGTTGAAGAACGGATAGAGGTTGAGCAGGCCCACATAGTCCCGCTCGAAGGCGTCCGAGGCATTCAGCGCCGCCATCAGCATGGCGATGGTGAGGAAGACGGCGATCTGGGCCCAGTAGACCTGCCAGACCCGGTAGAGCACGCGGACCGTGCCCATCAGCCAGCCGCGCCGGTCGAACACAGCGCCAAAGGCGATGGCCGAGGCCATGCCGGAGCAGAAGACGAAGATTTCGGTGGCGTCGGAAAAGCCGAACCGGGCCGGGATCCAGTTGGTCCAGGTATTGCCGGGGATATGGGCGATCAGGATGATGAACATGGCGATGCCGCGAAAGAAATCCAATCGCGGGTCCCGTTGTCTGAAGGGCTGAGGCGCATGTGTCGTCACTGGTCTGTCCGGTCTGCTATCGGGGGAACGCCCCAACATTGGAAACTATTCACCTGAAACCTGGTCAACGGGCCGCGCTCAGGCGCCGGGGAGGCTGAGTTTCGACGGCTCCGGACTGCGGGTGGCGGCAATCAGATCCAGCCGTCGTTCCGTATACCCGTCGCGCATCCCCCCACGTTTCGCCGTTCGCTCCTGTAACAATGCCTCGGCGCGGTCGAGATAGCCAGAGCGCAGCGCCGCCTCGATGGTCAGACGCTCGAAGACGTCGCGCTGGGCGTGGCTACCGCCGATGCTCTGCAAATCCTTCCGTCCGGCCATGAGGTTGACGAAGGCCTCCGCATAGGCGCCCTCGCCGTAAGCCTCAAGCCCCTGCGCCTCGGTCAGGCCGGGCCGGGCCATGATCTGCCTGGCCTCGCTGTCGCGGGTCTGCGCGTCGGCGGCCATCCGGGTCAGCAGCGTTTCGATGCCGCCGCGGCGCTTGTCGCCGATGAGCGACAGCAGGTAGTGGAGGTCGGCGAAGGCGAGGCAGCCGTCGGAGGTGCGTCTTTCGGAAATATCGGCCAGTTCCTCCCAGCGGTCGCCGACATCGTAGCCATCCAGCTCCAGCCGGCAGAGCAGCGAGGCCCCGTTGGAAATGTCGCGGAAATCGTCGGTCTTCTCCCGGCGAATCTCGCTGTCGTAAAGCGCGAAGACCTCATCGATCTGGCCGAGATCGAGATGCATCAGCGCCATGTGCCACCAGACATGGAAGCGGAAATTGTTGCAATGTTCCCAAGCGGTTCGCCGCTTGCCGAGCCAGGTCAGCCCGTCCCCGGCCCGGGCGGTCATGTCATAGACATGGGCAACGGCGTGCAGCCCCCAGGCGTCGTCGGGGGCCAGCAACAGCCCCTCGCGCCCGGCGGTCTCGGCGGCGGCGTAATCGCCGGTTTCCTCCAGGGTGAAGGCATGGCAGCCCTTGAGATAGCCGAGCGCGGGGTGGCCGGACCATTCGGGCAGGATACGTTCGAGCGAAGCCCGCATTTCGCCCGGTTTGCCCAGCATGAACTGGATCGCCTGGACGAGTTTCATCGCCAGTGCGTCGCGCGGTTCGGCGGCGAGGACGGTCTCAAGTGTGGCTACGGCGCGGGACGGGGCGCCGGAGAGCCAGACGTCGAGGGCCACGACATAGGCCTGTTCGCGGACGGTCCCGGCGGTGCCTGCCTGGGCGGCTGCGAGGGCCTGGCGGGCGGTTTCAGTCATCTCGGCGCGCGCCAGCAGCAGGCAGAACAGGCCCTTGGCGGCGTGGCCGAGGGCGAAATCCGGAGCGAGGTCCAGGGTGCGGGCGAGATGGGTCGGCGTATCGGCGGCATGGGCGAGAAAGCCGCGGATAGTGCGGTTCCACGGCGCGAGGGCAGCCTGGGACAGCTTCGTGTCGCAGCCGCAGAAATCGGTAGAAATGGTCAATGCGAGTCTCCCCGGGGGTCCTGATGCTTGCGGCGATGCAGCACGATGGCTCCGTGACGGGCAACTCACACGTCTGTCAGGTCACGGCTATGTTATTCATGGGCGCGGGATGTTTCTGAATTTGAAGCGAAAACCGGCCATTCGGCGGGGAATGCCTGATTTAAAGGCAGAATGGTCACCCAGGCGGCCCGGGAACCCCTGGTTCGGAGCGTGCGATGCGGATAACGGGTCAGGCTGTTTCACCGGCCTCACGCATCGCTGATTTTGCAAGCCTCGGGGTCTCCGTGCAGATTGCGGGCATGAACAGACCCCAGCCCCTTCCGGTTCTCGCCGCCGCCGCTATTCTGGCCTGGATCGCGTGGCGTGCGGCGGCGCTTGATCCCGATCTGGGGTTTGCGGCGTTGATCGGCGGCTTTGCCGGCTATGCGCTCTACCACGCCTCATTCGGCTTCACCTCGGGTTGGCGGCGGATCATCACCGAGGGCAGGGGGGCAGGGCTGAGGGCTCAATTCCTGCTGATCGGGTTGACGGCTCTGGTGTCGTTTCCGCTGATCGGGTGGTTCGGGGCAGGGTCCTTCACCTTTCCCTTCGGGGTCGGGGTCGCGGTGGGCGCCTTTCTGTTCGGGATGGGGATGCAGCTGGGCGGTGGCTGCGGGTCTGGCACGCTTTACACGGTCGGCGGCGGATCGACGCGGATGGTGATCACGCTGGCCTTTTTCATTGCAGGCTCGATGCTGGGCCGCGCCCATGCGCCCTGGTGGGAAAGCCTGCCACGTTTCCGGCCCTATTCGCTGGTGACCGAACTCGGGACCCTGCCGGCAATGGCGGTGATGGGGCTGATTCTGACGGCGCTCTATCTCTGGACGATCCGGTATGAGCGGGCCCGGCATGGCGAGATGGAGCCCCCGCGACCGGCCGGATCGCTGCTCCGCGGCCCCTGGCCTCCGGCGACAGGTGCGGTGGCGCTGGCACTGGTGGGGATCGCGACCTTCCTGGTACTGAACCGACCCTGGGGGATCACGTCTGCCTTTGCGATCTGGGGGGCGAAAATCGTGCATGGGCTGGGCTATCCGATAGATGAAGTGGCGTTCTGGAACATTTCACCGGCGGTCATCGCGCGACCGGTCCTGGCTGACAGCACGTCAGTGATGGATTTCGGGATCATGGCCGGTGCGCTGGCGGCGGCCGGTCTGGCCGGGCGGTTCCGCCCGGTTTGGCGGTTGAGCCGGTCTGAGGTGGCGACGGCAGTCGTCGGGGGGCTCTTGATGGGCTACGGCGCGCGGCTGGCCTATGGGTGCAATATCGGCGCCTATCTGGGCGGCCTGGTCTCGGGCAGCGCCCATGGGTGGGTTTGGGCGGCATTCGGGTTCGCTGGATCCTCGGCGGTAGCCTGGGTGCGGAGGCCGAAAGCGGCGGCGGTTGCCTGAGCGCGTGGACTCTGGACCTTGGTAAAAACCCCGCAACCGAAAAAAACGAAATCTTTCAAAGATTTCGACCGCTTTCTTTGCAAGAAAGCGGTTGCGCGCTGTCCGCAGTCCTACGCCGCGCCGCATCCTGTCAGATCGCTCGGGCCGGAAGGTGGGGACGTTACGTATCCCCCGGCAAGAGCCCCAGCCCTCGGAGATAGATGCCCACCCCGGTTTCCAGCAGTTCCTCGGCAGAAAACGGCGCCCGCGTTCCCGGCTCGCCCCGGGCAAACAATTCGACCACACCGTGGGACAGCGCCCAGATATGCAAGGACACCATTGTCGGCGGCGGGCGGCGGTCGGGGGGCAGGTGCTCGGTCAGCTGCTTGGCGGCACGGGCCTGCACCGAGAAGGCCCGGTCGGAGACCAGTTTCAGATCGGCATTGCCGGTCAGCGACACGCCGCTTTCGAACATGGCGATATAATAGCCCGGGAACTTGCGGGCGAAGGCGAGATAGGCCCGGCCTGTCGCTTCGAAAGAGGCCAGCGCCGAGGGTTGGCCCTTCTGAAAGGCGTGCTCCATCAGGTCCGCGAAGATCACGAAACCCTGGCGCGCAGTTTCCTCCAGCAGCTCCTCGCGGCCCTTGAAATGCCGGTAAGGGGCGGCCGCCGAGACCCCGGCCGTGCGCGCCGCCTCGGCCAGGGTGAAGCCGAAGGGCCCCTTTTCGACCACGAGATCCAGGGTCGCTTCGACCAACGCCTGTTTCAGGTTGCCGTGATGGTAGCTCTTGCGCTCGGGTTCGTCCTGCTCTGCCATTTTCTCTGATCTGGGCCTTGTTTGGCCCAAGCTAGTGGGTTAGCCGGAGACCGGCAAGGCGGCTAGCCGCCGTCGGCCTTTTGGTTCTGGATTTCCTGGCGGCGGAGCGGGGTGCGGTCGATCTGGCGGATGATCTCGCGGGCAGTCAGGGGGCGCGGCTTTCGCAGCAGCACCTGGCCTTCCTTGCCGATCACCACGGCCTCGAAGCCGCGCGGGCGCAGCACGGTGCGGAGGTCGGATGCCACCGACGGGTCGGTATCGACGAGGATGACCACATCGCGATCCTCCAGATCAGCGCGCTGCTCTTCGAGATACTGCAGTTGCTCTGCGACGGCGGGATCGAACTCGGACTCGGCGAAGACGACGACCGGCCGGGCGATCCATCGGAAATCCTCAAGTTTCGGGGCATCATTTGCCCAGACGGGGGCCGCGAACGGCGCGGTCAGGACGGTAAACAGGGCAGCGACAAGAAATCTCATGAATCCTCCTGGGAATATAGATAGTCTGCGAATTGCCGGATGCGAGATAAAATTTCCGTTCCGGCCGAGACGATGACCCGCTCCGACCGGATTTCGGCCGGGTTCGCGGGTCGCGTGAGGTCGCGATTGAGCCGGGAGCGCTGTCACATGCCGAAATCGACACCAGGTCCCGAGGACTGGAAGACGTTGGCCGAAAAGGAACTGAAGGACGGCTCCGCGGCGGATCTCGCCTGGGCCACGCCGGAAGGGATCGCGGTAAAGCCGCTTTACACAGGTGCGGACCTGGAGGGGATCGGGCATCTGGGTTCGCTGCCGGGTTTCGCGCCCTTTGTAAGGGGACCCAAGGCGACGATGTATACCGGGCGGCCCTGGACGATCCGGCAATATGCCGGGTTCTCGACCGCCGAAGAGAGCAACGCCTTTTACCGGCGCGGGCTGGAGGCCGGGCAGCGCGGCGTCTCGGTCGCCTTCGATCTGGCGACGCACCGGGGCTATGACAGCGATCACCCGAGGGTCGAGGGCGATGTCGGCAAGGCCGGGGTGGCGATTGATTCTGTAGAAGACATGAAGATCCTCTTCGACGGCATCCCTCTGGAGGAAATGTCGGTCTCGATGACCATGAACGGCGCGGTGATCCCGGTGCTGGCGAGTTTCATCGTTGCCGGAGAGGAACAGGGCGTGGCCCGCGCGCAGCTGACCGGCACCATCCAGAACGACATCCTGAAGGAGTTCATGGTCCGCAACACCTATATCTACCCGCCCGAACCCTCGATGCGGATCGTTTCGGACATCATCGACTATACCGCCCGCGAAATGCCGAAATTCAACTCGATCTCGATCTCGGGCTACCACATGCAGGAGGCCGGGGCGACGCTGGTCCAGGAACTCGCCTTCACCCTGGCTGACGGCAAGGAATATGTGAAAGCGGCCATCGAGCGGGGGATGGATGTGGACGCTTTCGCCGGACGGCTGAGTTTCTTTTTCGCCATCGGCATGAATTTTTTCATGGAAGCGGCGAAGCTCAGGGCCGCCCGCCTGCTCTGGGCGCGGATCATGGAAGGGTTCGGCGCGAAGGACCCCCGCTCGCTGATGCTCAGGACCCATTGTCAGACCTCGGGCGTGTCGCTGCAGGAACAGGATCCCTATAACAACATCATCCGCACCGCCTACGAGGCTATGTCGGCGGTGCTGGGCGGCACCCAGTCCCTGCATACCAATTCCTTCGACGAGGCGATCGCCCTGCCGACCGATTTCTCGGCGCGGATCGCGCGCAATACGCAGCTGATCCTGCAGCACGAGACCGGGGTGGCGAGGGTCGTCGATCCGCTGGCGGGCTCCTACTATGTCGAGGCGCTGACCGATCAGCTGGCCGCCGAGGCGTGGAGACTGATTGAGGAGGTGGACGGGGTCGGCGGCATGACGCAGGCCGTGGCGACGGGCATGCCGAAGCTCCGGATCGAGGAGGCGGCGGCGCGCCGGCAGGCGGCCATAGACCGCGGCGAGGAGGTGATCGTCGGGGTGAACCGCTTCCGGCCAGCGGAGCCGGACGAGATCGAGCTGCGCGAGATCGACAATTCGGCCGTCAGGGCCGCGCAGATCGCGCGGCTGGAGCGGATCAGGGCGACCCGAGATGCGGCGGCCTGCACGACGGCGCTCGCCGCGCTCGAAGGTGCGGCGCGGTCGGGGGAGGGGAACCTCCTGGAATTCGCGATCGGGGCGGCGCGGGCGCGGGCGACCGTGGGCGAGATCTCGGACGCGATGGAACGCGCCTTCGGGCGGCACAAGGCGGAGGTGCGGACGCTTTCGGGGGTCTACGGGGCGGCCTATGGGGACGAGACCGCCTTTGCCGGGATCAGGGCCGGGATCGCGGAGTTCGAGGCGATGCAAGGGCGCAAGCCCGCGATGCTGGTGGTCAAGATCGGCCAGGACGGGCATGACCGGGGAGCCAAGGTGATCGCCACGGCCTTTGCCGATATGGGGTTCGAGGTCGAGGTCGGGCCGCTGTTCCAGACCCCCGAAGAGGCGGCGGCGGACGCGCTGGCGCGCAAGGTGCATGTGGTGGGGATCTCGTCGCAGGCGGCGGGACACAAGACGCTGGCACCGCAACTGGTCGCAGCACTCAGGGCGGCGGGGGCCGAGGATGTGATCGTGGTCTGCGGCGGGGTGATCCCGGCGCGGGATTACGACTATCTGAAGGAACGGGGCGTCAAGGCGATCTTCGGGCCGGGGACCAATATTCCGAATGCGGCGGGAGAGATTTTGCGGCTGCTGCGGATGTCGAACCGGGGGCCGCTGTAGGCAGGGCGGCGTGTTTCGCAAGCCGACGCGACCTGCACCCGGTTTTTGTCGCGCCCTACGAGGTCGGCCCTGTTCAGGTTGCGAGCCCGCCCAGCAATTCGGCTTCCGAGCGTTTCAGCCCCGGGCGGGCAAAGGGGCCGTAGCTGTCGGGGCTGCCCGCCAGTTCGGGGAAAAGCGCCAGAATTTCGGCTCTGGTATCCGGGGCCTCATCGGCAAGGCGGGCATCGGCGGGGTGGTAGCTTTCGCAAAGGGCACCCTCGGCCCAGATCAGTTCGTGGCGATCGAACAACAGGTGGTAATAGGTCACCATGCCGCCCGGCTGCTGCCGGATCCGGCGGCCGTCGATCAGGTGCCGGGCGGCAACCAGCACTTCCGCGACGCCAAACAGAAGTTCGGCATGCGCATCGCGGACCAGCAACCGGTGTTCGGGCGAGACCATGAGGTCGCGGTCATTGCCGAGCGTGCCCTTTGCGATCCGGATCGGGGCGAAGGCCGCGCCGGTGGCGGGAACTGTCCGCGATCCGGTCCAGCTCAGCGGTCGGGCCCCATGATCGGCGGTGAGAACGAGGTCGCCGGGCCGCAGGTCCTCGACCGGAACCTCTCCGCGGAGGGTGCGGATACGGGTGCCTTTGGTAAAGCAGATCGGCACATCGACGGTCTCGAAATCGATATCGGAGATTTCCACCCGCTGGTCGCCGGTCGACAGGTTGTCGTAGTCGATGATGATATGGGTGACCGGCCCGGGAATGGTCACCGTCACCGCGCCCTGGGGATTGGTGGTCGAGACATTGCCGCCGCCGGTCGCGGTGATCTCGTCCCGTGCATGGTCGATGGTCAGGTTGGTGCTGGTCGTGGTGATCAGGATATCGGAGACATCGGTCAACTGGCCGTTTTCGTCATAGGCATAGATACGCACCTGGTCGACCCAGGCGGAGCGGTCGATATCGGAGATCGTGAAGGTGACGTTCTGCGCCGCGTTCGCGTAGAGCGCGGTGTCCTTCGAAGTGAAGTCCAGCCGCAGCGAAATGGTATCGGAATCCCCCGAGGGCGACGTGCCGCCGGACGGACTGGAGCCGCCGCCATTATCGAGCTCCAGCGCGCTGTTGGCAGTGGTCCCCTGATACAGATTGCCGCCGGTGAAGACCTCGCCGGAATCGATGACGGAAGAGTAGATGGCCCCGGTCCCGACACTGCCATCCGCGATCAGCGTGGCGCGGACGGTCATCAGCCCTGTATCGTGGGTCACGCCGATAAAATCGGCGGCCTGGCTGCCCGAACCGCCGAAGCTGGCCCAGGACAGGGTCTGGGAAGGCATGGTTACGCGTCTCCACTCATTACGACGCCTGGGGGCCCGGCATTCGCCGTTTCTTTCCGGCCACGGCTTACACGCGCAGTGATCCTGCGCCCCCAATTGGCGCTGGGCGATGATCTACACCCGACTTGTGTCCGAATCGAGGAAAGTTGGCGCAAAGAACTTTGTGGTTAACCTATTGAAACAATACATTTATTCTACTTACGGCGGCGGGCGATTGCGGCTAATTCGTGGTCTTGTGCCGCGGGTCGGATTCAGCCGCCTCGGCGCCGGGCGAGACCGATGATTCGCTCGCCGAGCGCGATTGCCATGACCGGCAGCAAAAACCCGTGGAACAGGTGGTCGAGATAGTTGCTGCTTCCGATCCCGCTGCGCCACATGACCTGTGCCAGTACCGGCGTCAGGGCATAGAGCAGATAGCCGCGCAACCCGGCATAGGCCGTGACGGCAAGGGCGATTCCCCCGGCGGTGAGCGGCGCGTAGCCAAACGCGTAGGGATCGAAGCGGGTCGCGCCGGCGCTGGCGGCCAGATAGGCGGCAAAGAGCGCCGATATCAGGGCCAGTTCCCAGGTCGGGACCGGCTTCACGGTCACGAAGGGCGTGGCCAGCGATCGCAGGATCGCGATGCTCAGCCCGACCGAGAACGGGGCCAGGACCGAGGCGAGGATCAGGACCGGCGGGCTGTGGCGCAGCCCGAGGATCACGAGCGCCGCGAGGATCAGCCCCGCCGGAACCGCCCGCCTTGCCGGAAGGCCAGTGCGCAGCAGCCAGCCAAGTAGCCAGGCCAGGGCGAGGATCAGGGAAAAATCCGCGTAGGCTCCGCTCATTGTGCTGCCAGCCAGGCTTCGTTGAACCGGACCACCCGGATCCCGTGCTTGGAGCCGAAGGAATAAGCCAGCACGATCCCGCCATCGGGCAGTCGGTGCAGGGCAGGGTAGCGCACGTCGCTTTCGGGGGTCTCCCCGTGATCCTCGATCACCGTGACCCGGTCCCAGTTGCGGCCGGTATCGCCCGAGACCGCCAGCGACAGATTGCGGTCCGAGCCGTCGTTGAAGGCCATCAGGAGCCGTCCGTCCGACAGGGGCAGGGCGGCGACCGGCGCGTCGTCATTGGGCAGGTCCAGGAGCGTCGGCGGGCTCCAGCTATTGCCGCCATCCCGGGTCCAGCTGGCATAGAGCCGGTCGTGGTCGTCGAGATTGCGCATCAGGGCGACGGCGTTCAGCGGGTCGGTGGCGACGATCATCGGCTGGATGGCGTGACGTCCGGATGCGATCCGCCGCTTGGCTCGCACCCGGCCGTCGGGACCGATCCGGGCCAGTTCGGCAAAGGCATTGCCCATCTCGAAATAGACCGGCAGCGCGGTATCGCCATCGGCGAAGCGCAGGGCGGGGGAGCGCACCAGGTGCGATCGGCCGAGGATGGGCGACAGATCGAGACGGCGAACCGGGCTCTCGGGTTCTGGTCCGATATCGGCCACCATCGCCGTGGCCCAGCCGCCGATGGACAGGATGGTGCCGTAATACCCCGATACGGGATCGGTCTTGCCGATGGTATTGCCCAGAACGCGCACCGACTGGACGGGCAGGGTGCGGGCGGTCAGGGCGTCGGGGGTCAGGAGGGTGGTCGCTTCGGAAGGGGCGACCCCTATGGTATCCGGGCCGAAAAGGGCGGACCGGATCACCACGTCCGGCATCGCCTCTTTCGAGCCCTCAAACCACAGCACCGAGAACCCCGCGCCGTCCCCGAGGATGGCCGGCGCATGGGCGATGCCCGTTTCGGGCCGGAATTCGGCAATCTGTTCGAAGCGCGGCACCGGGCTGCCGGCGGCGGGGGAGGCGATCTCGAAGCGCCAGACACTGTCCGGCGTGCCGCGCGTCGCCTGCCAGGTCATCAGCAGGCTGGCCGCGAGGCACGCGGCGACGGCGGTGAGGCGAAGGGCGCGGGGCATGGGCTTTGGGGCCGCTCCAGAAATCCGGTCTGCAGCGGGTCATATCAGGCGGGCCGGGGACACTCAAAGCCGTTTCTGGCCAGCAGCGGTGCCTGGCGTCCGTCCCCGGCCCGGATTGCGCAGGGGCACCCCCGCGGGACCGGATGCCGGTCACCCTTTCAGCGGCACCGAGATCAGGGTGACAAGATCGTCCGGCCGCGTGTCATGCGGTGTGTTGACATAGAGTTCGAAGGGCGGTGTGTCGCCGGGCTCCTCGCCGGATTTCGGCAACCAGTCGCCGAAGAGATAGGCATAGGCCTTGTGAAGACCGGTATAGGGGCCGACATGGTTGAGGACCGCATGGCGGCCACCTGCGAGACTGTATTCCTCCAGCGGCGGCGCGATGGCCGGGCCGTCGGGGACCTCGCACCCCGCCATGGACCGGAGCTCATCAGCCGGAACCGCGTCGGGGTCGTCAAGATAGACACCGATCATCTTGCCCGGAGGGCAAAGGTCGGGGCGGGCAGCGATGGTGGCGGCGGCTTTCTCGAAGGCCGCACCAACCTCCAGGTAATCGCCCCTGTGGTGGACAATGGCGAGGCGGCGGGCGGGCTCATTGCGGATTTCCACGTCATACATTTCAAAGTCTCCTCTTGCGTTGATCCTGACCGGCGGCGCGGGGATACCGCGCTTTCGGTAGGCGCCGGGGCTCAGCCCGAAGCTTTCGGAGAAAGCCCGGGTGAAGCTGGCGGTGTTTGCGTAACCGCAGCGGGAGGCGACCTTGGGGATCGGTTCGGTGCCGGTAACCAGCAGAACCGAAGCCCGATAAAGGCGGATGCGTCGCGTGGTCTGGGCGAGGGTCTCGCCGGTCATGGCGTGAAACACCCGGTGCCAATGGAAACGCGACATGGCGGCCACGTCGGCCAGGGTGTCCAGCGAAAGGTCACCGTCGAGATTGTCGTGGATATAGTCGACAACACGGATCAGGCGGTCTTCGTAAACGTTCCGGGCCATGTGGGTTCCTTCGTCTCCCGTTGCAGGGAGGGTGTGGCATGGGTTGGGTTTGCAGGTATTGCTTTATCAGGTGGCTGGTTGGAGTTGGCAGTTGGCAGATTGATGTCAGCTGTTAGCAGTTGGTGGTTTGCAGTTTGTAGGTGTTGCGCCCGTATTTCGTCTTTGCTCAGAGCGTGCTCGGCGCGACCAGAACCAGGTAAAGCCCGCCCCTCCCAGAGAGACGGGCGTTACCCTCTTTCCGTACCTTGCTCATTTTTGTAGCTGGCAAGGTCAGACCGCCTCGCCCTTCACATAAACCGACGCAATCGCACGATCGTCACCGAGCATTATTGTAGCGAATAGCGCCTCCCAGAAATTCTCGGCCCGGCGGGCCCGTTGGTCAATTACGGGGGTCGAGGCCAGATCGAGGACGACGAGATCGGCCTCGCGGCCGGGGACGAGATTGCCGATAGTGTCGCCGAGACGCAGGGTCTCGGCGGCTCCTTGCGTGGCCAGCCACAACAACTGCGCAGGGTGCAGGATACCGCCCGCAAGCTGGCTGACCTCATAGGCGGCGGCCATGGTCCGCAGCATCGAAAAGGACGACCCGCCGCCGACATCGGTGGCCAGCCCAGTGGGAATGCCGAGCCCGCGCGCCTTGCGAGCCTGAAAGAGGCCGGAGCCGATGAAGGTGTTGGAGGTCGGGCAATGGGCGAGGCCGGTGCCGGTTTCGGCCAAGGCCGCCCATTCGCGGTCGCTCAGGTGGATGGCGTGGCCCATGATCGCGCCCGGACCGGCAAGGCCGAAGCGTTGGTAGACGGCGAAATAGTCGGCTTCTTCGGGGAAAAGCTCGGCCACCCAGGCGATCTCCTCGTGCTGCTCGGAGAGGTGGGTCTGCATCAGGCAGGAGGGGGTCTCTGCCCAGAGCGCCCCTGCTGCGTCGAGCTGTTCCGGTGTCGAGGTAGGGGCAAAGCGCGGGGTGACGGCGTAGGTCAGGCGGTCCACTCCGTGCCATTTGGCGATCAGGGCGGCGCTGTCATTATAGGCGGATTGGGGCGTGTCGCGCAGAGCCTCGGGGGCGTTGCGGTCCATCATCACCTTGCCGGCGGCGAGGCGGAGGTTGCGGGACTGCGCCTCGGCGAAAAGGGCGTCGCAGCTGGCGAGGTGGGTGGTGGTGTAGCAACAGGCGGTGGTGATGCCATTGGCGAGGTTGAGGTCGAGATAGCGGGCGGCGATCTCGGCGGCATAGGCGGGGTTGGAAAAGCGGATCTCCTCGGGGAAGGTATAGCTGTTCAGCCAGTCGATCAGCCGCTTGCCCCAGCTCGCGATAATGGCGGTTTGGGAATAGTGGGCATGGGCGTCGATGAAGCCCGGCAGGATCAGGTGGTCGCCATGGTCGATGCGGACCGCACCCGGATGGTCATCGGTCATCGTATCGGCGGGGCCGGTGGCGCGGATGCGGCCGTTCTCGATGAGGATAGCGCCACGGCGCTCGTGCCGGGCGGCCGCGCCGGGGTCCTCGCAAGCGAAGGGGTCGGTGGTGAAGGCCAGGGTCTGGCCGAGAAGAAGGGTCTGGTGCATGGGGCGTCCGGACGGTAGGTCTTGAGGAAATCTAGCGAATTCGTCCCAGCCCCGCCAGAGGCGCCGGGCCGGGGAGTCCGGAGGCCGCCATGACCGAGACCGACGAGATCGAACGGGCCCAGACCGAAGCCGATGACGGGGCCTATGCGCTGAACGCGGCGACGGTCGATGCGATCATGGCTGCCGTCGAGGTCGGCTCGCAGGACCGGCTGGTCGAACTGCTGGAACACCTGCACGAAGCCGATATCGCCGACCTTCTGGAACAGATCGGCGAGCACGAGCGCCGGCGGCTCCTGCATCTGTGGGGCAAGGAGTTGGACGGATCGGTCCTGTCGGAACTGGAAGAGGGCATCCGCGACGAGATCCTGCGCGAGATCGACGAGGAGGTACTGCACGCCGCCGTGTCCGAGATGGACACCGACGATGTGGTCTACCTGGTCGAGGACCTCGACGAGGACCGGCAGGAGCGGCTGCTCGACGCGCTGGAGGATGTGGACCGGGCTGCGGTCGAGGCCTCGCTGCAATATGACGAGGACAGCGCCGGGCGGCTGATGCAGCGCGAGGTGGTGCGGGGGCCGGAGCACTGGACGGTGGGCGACGCTATCGACTTCATGCGGGCGGCCGACGATCTGCCGGAGGATTTCTACGACATCATCCTGGTCGATCCCCGGATGCATCCGGTGGGCACGGTCTCGCTCGGCAAGATCATGGCCAATCCGCGCGACAGGACGCTGAAGGACCTTGAGGACGAGACCCTGCATGTGATCCGGGCCGATCAGTCCCAGGCGGACGTGGCCTACGCGTTCAACCAGTATCACCTGGTCTCGGCCCCGGTGGTGGACGAGGACGGGCGTCTGGTGGGCATGATTACCATCGACGACGCGATGGACGTGCTCGAGGACGAGGCCGAGGAGGACATCCAGCGGCTGGCGGGGCTGTCGGGCGAGGAGGCGGTGACCGACGGGATCATGGCAACGACCGTGGCGCGCTTTCCCTGGCTGGCGGTGAACCTCCTGACGGCGATTGCAGCCTCGGGGGTGATCGCGCTGTTCACGGACACGATCGAGGCGATTGTCGCCCTGGCCGTGCTGATGCCCATCGTCGCCTCGATGGGCGGCAATGCCGGAACCCAGTCGCTGACCATCGCCGTCCGGGCGCTGGCAACCCGCGACCTGACGGCGGCCAACGCCATGCGGGTCCTGAGGCGCGAGGGCACGGCCGGGCTTGCCAATGGCGCCGCCTTCGCGGTGGTGATCGGGCTGGCGGCGGGGTTCTGGTATCAAAGCGCGCTGCTGGGCGTGGTCCTGGGGATCGCGATGGTATTCACGATGATGGTGGCGGGGCTGGCAGGTGTGCTGATCCCGCTCGGGCTGGAAAAGGCAAAGGTCGACCCGGCCCTGGCCTCGGGCGCCTTCGTGACCACGGTGACCGATGTGGTGGGCTTCTTGACCTTTCTGGGACTGGCGGGGATCATTCTGCTATGAATTTCATGCTGATACACGGCGCCTGGCATGGCGGCTGGTGCTGGGATCCGGTGGCCGACATCCTGGAAGACGCGGGCCACAGCGTCTTTGCCCCGACCCTGAAGGGCCTTTCCGAGCGGGCGGGAGAACTGGACGACACGCTCGACCTCGACACCCATATCGACGAGGTGGCGGGCTGGCTGAGGAACCGCGACGAGGTGGTGCTGGTCGGCCATTCCTATGGCGGCGCGGTGACCCTGGGGGCGGCGGACCGGGCGGCGGCGCATGTGTCGCGGATCATTCTTCTGGACGCGGTGGTGCCCGAGGCCGGCAGGACGCTGTTCGATCTGATCCCTGCGGCCTCGGCCGACGGGCGGCGGGCGGAGGCGGCGGCCTCGCCCGGAGGGCTGACCTTCAAGCCGCTCTCGACGGAGCGACTGGGGGTGGGGCCGGAACATGAGGGGCTGCTGGCCGGACAACTGACCGGGCATCCGGTGAAGACCTATGAAACACCCTTCCGCGTGAAGGGCGCGCTCGGGGCCGGCAAGCCCCTGACATATATCGCCTGCACCGACCCGGTGTTCCTGCCCTTGGCCGATCACCGGGCGCGGGCAGAACGGTTGAACTGGGATGTGAGGCTGCTGGCCACCGGGCATGACGCGATGATCTCGGATCCTGCGGCAACAGCGGCGATGTTGCTGGAGCTTGCCGGGCGGTGAGGGGCAGGGGTTCGGCGCGACCAGAACCAAGGGTAAGGTGGGCTCAAACCCACCTTTCTTGTCGGAAACGTCCCCGCGACACTGCCGGGCCTTGCAATCCCCGCCCTGAGCCTGTTCCCTGACCCGATCATGACGGAGTAGAGACGTGCACGCCATTCCCGGAACCATCGACGAGACGCAAACGCTTCTGGAAAGCGCGAATTATGTCTGTTCGCGCCCGCTGGCGACCGTGGTGTTCCTGTCGCTGAAACTCGGTCGACCGCTGTTTCTCGAAGGCGAGGCCGGGGTCGGCAAGACCGAGATCGCCAAGGCGCTTTCCGCCGCCCTCGGCCGCCGATTGATCCGGCTGCAATGCTACGAGGGGCTGGACGCCGCCTCAGCTGTCTACGAATGGAACTTCCCGGCCCAGATGGTGGCGATCCGCACCGCCGAGGCCGTCGAAGGCACCGACCGGCAGGCGCTGACGCAAGAGCTGTTCTCCGACGATTTCCTGATCCGCCGCCCGCTCCTGGAGGCGATGAGCCCGCAGGACGGTGGTGCGCCGGTGCTGCTGATCGACGAGCTGGACCGCACCGACGAACCCTTCGAGGCCTTCCTGCTGGAGGCGCTCAGCGACTTTCAGGTGACGATCCCCGAGCTCGGCACCATTCGCGCCGAGGAGCCGCCCATCGTCATCCTCACCTCCAACCGCACCCGTGAGGTCCATGACGCGCTGAAACGCCGCTGCCTCTATCACTGGGTCGACTACCCCGATTTCGACCGCGAGATGGAGATCCTCCACGCCCGCGCCCCCGAAGCCGCCGAGACGCTCAGCCGCGAGGTGGTGGCCTTCGTGCAGAAGCTCCGCACCGAGGACCTGTTCAAGAAGCCGGGCGTGGCCGAGACCATCGACTGGGCGAAATGCCTCGTGGCGCTGGACACAATCGCTCTCAGCCCGCAGGTGATCGCCGACACGCTGGGCGCGATCCTGAAATACCAGGACGATATCGCCAAGCTGCAGGGGTCGGAAGCGGCGCGGATTCTGGATCAGGCGAAAGCGGAACTGGGGCCGGTGTGAATTATTCTTGCATGCCTATAGTGCCAATTCGGGGAATTCGTTAAGGATGGCAAAATAGACTTGGACAAGCCGCAAGTAGTAGCTGCTCTTGATCGCATGGGCTATGCGATTTGAACAAAGCAGTCTTCTGAAAGCCGTACTCAAATAGATGACTGGCAACGGAGAGCTTTTCATGCCGCAAATCCAAAACCTCAATCGCCGCATCGTCCTCGCCGAGCGGCCAAAGGGCATGCCGGACGAGAACACTCTGCGGCTCGAAGAGGTTCCGGTTCCAGAACCAGGGGCAGGGGAGATGCTGCTGCGCACCGTCTACCTGTCCCTCGACCCCTATATGCGCGGGCGGATGAACGACGCGAAATCCTACGCGAAGCCCGTCGAGATCGGCGAGGTGATGTCAGGCCAGGTGGTGGCCGAGGTGGTAGGCTCCAACCTTGATGGCTACGCGCCAGGCGACATGGTGCTGGCGGGCAGCGGCTGGCAGGATTTCGCGGTTTCGGACGGCACGGGCTGCACCAATCTCGGCGCGACCCCCGAAAACCCGTCCTGGGCGCTGGGCATCCTCGGCATGCCCGGCTTCACCGCCTATGGCGGCCTCCTGACCATCGGCGAGCCGAAGCCGGGCGAGACCGTTGTCGTCGGCGCAGCCTCTGGCCCCGTGGGCGCGACCGTGGGCCAGATCGCCAGGCTCAAGGGTTGCCGGGTGATCGGCGTCGCCGGTGGGGCAGAGAAATGCGCCCATGTAACCGAAAAGCTCGGCTTCGACGCCTGCCTCGACCACCGGGCGGAGGATTTCGAGGCACAACTGGCTGCGGCCTGTCCCGACGGTATCGACATCTATTGGGAGAATGTCGGGGGCAGGGTGCTCTATGCCGTCCTCCCCCACCTCAACCCCTTCGCCCGTGTCCCGGTCTGCGGAGTGGCGGCCTGGTACAACCTCACCGGCCTGCCCGAAGGCCCGGACCGGGGGCCACAGATCATGGCGACGGTTCTGCGGATGAAAGTGAAGATGCAGGGTTTCATCGTCTTCGACAGTTTTGACGCCGATTTGCAAGCGGCCTTTCTGCGCGACATGAAGTCCTGGCTGGAGGTGGGCAAAGTCAAATACTTCGAACAGGTCGTCGAGGGCCTTGAGAAGGCACCGGAAACCCTGAACGACGTTCTGTCGGGCCGGAGCTTCGGAAAAGTCGTCGTAAAGGTTGGCTGAGCCGGGGAACGAATATTGCCAAAACGATCCAGTGAACTGTTTGTAGGCTGAACGGGCTGTTGGAAGTTGGTTGCGGGGAGAGGATTTGAACCTGCGTCCGGGGCTCCGCCCCTTTGACCGGGAAACGGTCCACTGGACCGTTTCTTGATCCGGTCAAAGCCTTCAGGTTATGAGCCTGACGAGGCCATGCCGTTAAACAAACGATCCAGTGGATCGTTTGTAGGCTTGGCGGGCTGCGAGATTTCCGACCTGGTTGCGGGAGTAGGATTTGAACCTACGACCTTCAGGTTATGAGCCTGACGAGCTACCGGGCTGCTCCATCCCGCGTCAAGGTCGGTTCGTTGTTTATCATTCACAGAGCAATGTTTTGAGATCCTCTCAGGATTGGCGGTGACCTACTCTCCCACGTCTTGAGACGCAGTACCATCGGCGCGGTGGCGCTTAACGGCCGAGTTCGGGATGGGATCGGGTGTTTCGCTCACGCTGTGACCACCAAACCGGAGAAGACCGGACCTCGGGGCGCGCGCTGGCGCGCCCCTGGTCCATTCACGAGACATTTTTGCTGGTCGCATTGCCGAACCGCAAAACCGGTTCCCACTTTTGCTGGCAATGCTCCGTCCCCGGTGTCG
>JBNKVT010000014.1:0-203615 GCA_050299335.1 Paracoccaceae bacterium
GCACCTGTCCCGGCCGCTGTTTCCGGCTCTTCAGCCATCGGGAACCTCGCCGGTTTCGTCGATGACGATGAGGGCGTCCAGCAGTTCTTCGGGCTCGCTCGGGTCGCAGGGGATGGGCTGCGCGCCCCTGCACCACAGGAACATGTCGCTTTCGGGCAGGGCCGAGTTACGGCCGAAGGGCGGGGTCATCATCATCATGTCGACTTCCAACTCGTCCGCCCATTTTTCGCCGGTCGCCGCCGCCTCGCAGCGCATCGCCAGTTCGGCGAACCAGTCGTCCGAGGCCTCGGCCCAGGCGCGGCTGACCTCGGAGACGGGCGCGTTGCAGACCAGCGGGAACCAGCGGCCTGAGCGGTCATGACTGGGCAGGATCACCCCGGCCTGTCCCGCCGCCCCAGCCAGTCCTGGCGCGAGCATGAAGCGCAATCCGTAATTGGGCCAAAGCGCGGCCTCGTGGATGCGCGGCGCGATATGGCGGGCCAGCCAGGGGTCAAAGAAACGCACGAATTCCGCATCCTCCCCGCGCGAGACGAAATCGCCCGACAGCGGCAGCTTGCCGTAGAAGCCGGGGGCGCTCAAAACCGCTCCGGGCAGGTGAAGCTGCCGAACATCTTCAGGTCGAACGGGTTGTCGACGGAATTGGCGTTGAGCTGATAGGTGATCGCCATTCCCCCTGCGCCAAGCCGCAGGTTGAACCGCTCGGGGATGCCCGTCGGCGACAGCCCGCCCCGGATCATCCTAAGCCAGGCCCAGGCGCCGTTCTCCGACAGGATCACCTCGGCCGAGCCGTCGAGCGGGGCAAACTGCAGCGTCACGGTGTTGGTGCCGCCGGTGCCGGGCCAGGTCAGCGATTGCGGCTGAGCGGCATTGTGGAAATAGGTCACCACCTGCCCGTCGATATTCAGCGTTGCCCGTGCTGCGTTGGCCGACATGCTTTCGGGCAGCAGGTTGAACCCCATCAGCGGCCCCGCCCCGCCCGGGAACAGCCCGTCGCGGATCGAGCGCGCCTGCTCGAAGGGTGCCAGCTTGGCCGGGTCGAGGTCGATATCGCCGCGCCAGGTCCAGGGCCGGGTCGTGGTGTCGATCAGCGGCAAGAGCTTGTCATTGGTGAAACTGTCCATCAGCCCCCCGGGCCCGAAGAGCCGGGCGAAATCGGCGGTGTTGACATCGATGGAAGAGCCCTGGGTGAACGGATAGCGGTTGGCCAGGGCCGACTGGCAGAAGGGCAGCACATCGGCCCGCCAGATAGCGTTGAGCTCGTTTTCCAAGGCACTCGCCTGGAACCGCTCGGCATCCCCGGCGATGCCCCTGATCCAGTCATCCACCGGATCGGGCAGCGTATCGGCGGTGTTGGCCACAGCGCCCGTCAGCTGCGCGATGCCGCCGAGGCGCACCAGCTCGGCCTCGGGGTCGGCAGAGGCCGCGATGCGCTGGAAGACATTGGCAAGCTCCTTCAGCGCCGTCTGCACATCGGTCAGCAAGGGCGGGATACCCTCCACCTCCTGCACCACACCCTTGATCGGGGCGAAATGCTTGGCGACCTGTTCGCCGGATTTGGCCTGATCCGACACGCCGCTCGAAGGGGTCGGCGAAGGCACGTAACGCGCGCCGCGTTTCAGCAGTTTTCCAAGGAACCCCAGTCGCTTGGTCGCAGCCCCGACCGCCTTGGGCGGCACGCCGCCGCCACCGCCGCCACCTTCCTCTTCGGTGCGGGTGAGGTCGGTCTCGGCGACCACGGCATCGAGAAGCCGCTTCACTGCGCTGTCGTCAGAGGACAGGTCCTTGAGATTGTCATTGGCAACGCGCAGGTCATTGATGGGTGCTATCGAAATCTCGCGCAGGAACAGGTCCCAGGTGTTGATGTAGTCCTCGTAATAGAGCTTCAGGATATCCTCGGCCAGGGTGGCCACCGGCACATCGGCGCTTTCCGCGCAGCCCCCGGCGAAGACCCAGCGGTCGAGGGCGGCCTGGTTGGCGACCTCGTCGATGCGGGCGAGGATGCCGGTGTGGAAACCGTTATAGGTAAACGCCCCCTTGATGCCGTTCCTCAGCGTCCGGGGCGGCTGGCGCACCAGCACGTCATTGGCGTTCGGCCCGGCGTAAGAGGCCGGGATCCATTCGGGCAGGGCGGTGATCTCGGGGTCCGCGAGAAGCGCGTTATAGGCGCGTTGCGAGAGCGGGATTTCGCAGACCACCTCCAGTGCCTGTGCGAGCAGGGCTTGATCGGCCTCGATGGGGGTGCGTTCGGTGCCGATGCGTTCGAACACCGCCATCTGGTGCTCGACCGCCTGCTGGGTCGGGAACGGGTCGATAGGGGCGGATTTCGGCAGTTCCTCGGCCCACCATTGCTGGGCGAAGGGGGTGTCGACCGGGGCGGCCCCGGTGAGCATCTGGTAGACCTTGAGCGCGTTCAGCAGGTACTCGGGGTTGCGGATTTCCTTCCACATGGTGGCTTCGAGCAGGGCGACCATGCGCGGCTCGAGGATGTTCCTGAGCGCGCGGTTATAGGCCAGCCCATAGGCGTAATCGAGTTCCGCATCTGCCGCCGGTCCGAGCGCTGTCAGGATGCCGCCAGTCTGCGGGGTGCGGGCCAGAGCCACCTTGTTCATGGCGTCCAGCGCGGCATTGAGGTCGAGCGGTTCCACCGGGGCCTGCTGGGCGGCGATGAGGGTGAGGTCGCCGCGCAGGCCCTCCAGCTGCACCGTCTGATCGGTAATCTCGCCGCGATAGGTCATGTAGGAGAGGGTGAATAGCAGCCCCATGACCACGGTGACGGCAGCGGCGGCGGCAGCAATGCCGCGCCAGGCCCATTTGCGGCGCGCGACCGCGTCCGGATCGAGGGTGCCGAGACCGGCTTCCTGGAAGATCACCCGGGTCAGCAGGTCCTTGATGAAGAAGGAGCGTTGGTCGAACCGCGCCGTCGAGCCGCCATAGGAGGCGCGCAGGCCGAAGGAGGCAGCGAGCGAGCCCATCAGTCGGTCGATGGGGGTGCCTTCCTGGGTGGCGGAGGTGAAATAGAACCCCCGCATCCACGCACTTTCCTCGTAGCGGCTTTCCCCGAAGATGGTCTCGACCAGCAGGCGCAAGGGTGCGGAGAGGCTTTCGATCTGGGCGGGAAA
Source organism: Paracoccaceae bacterium (assembly GCA_050299335.1). Taxonomy (GTDB): domain Bacteria; phylum Pseudomonadota; class Alphaproteobacteria; order Rhodobacterales; family Rhodobacteraceae; genus JBNKVT01. Next base: position 3,120 of record JBNKVT010000014.1, read on the forward strand.
GCGGAAAATCTCGGCGCGGCCGTCGAGATTCTGGGTGTCCTCCAAGAGCGGCACCATGCGGCGTTCGAGATTAGCGGCGAGGGCGGAGAGTTCGCGGCCCACATCCGACGGCGAAATCTTGTCGTCGGTTGGGAAGGTCGCCCCCCAGACCTGCTCGCGCTCCGCCGTGGAAAGGCCCTCGAAGAACGGCACGAAGCCCTTGATGAGGTCGGCCTTGGTCAGCATCAGGTAGATCGGCAGGCGGATTTCCAGCCGCTCCGACAGTTCCGCCAGCCGCTTGCGGATTTCGCGGCCATGGGTCCGGATGGCGTGGTCGCCCTCCATCAGCGTCTCGACCGACAAGGTCAGGATGACCCCGTTCAGCGCCCGCTCGCCCCGGTGCTTCTTCAGCATGTCGAGAAAGCCGAGCCATTCGGCGCTGTCCACATCGGGGCGGCTTTCCTGTTCGACATAGCGGCCTGCCGTGTCGATCATCACCGCGTCCTCGGTGAAGAACCAGTCGCAGTTGCGCGTCCCGCCGACACCGTGCAAGTCGTCGGTCAGATCAAAGGGGAAGTTGAGGCCGGACTGCCGTAGCGCGGTGGTCTTGCCGGTCCCCGGTGGGCCGATGATGACATACCACGGCATCTCGCGCAGGAACTTCTTGCCGCCGAGCTTGCGCTTGTTGAGTTCGTCGAGGGTGTTCTGAAACTTCGCCGAAACCTCGGCCAGTTCCTCCTCGCCCGGCTTCACTTCCTTCGGTGGCGGCGGCGCGAGGTCGGCCATGAAGGAGCGGTTGGCGCGGGCGGCCCTGATCTTGGCCCTGATCCACAGGAACAGCCAGATCAGGAAGATGACAGCGATGATGATGACCCGGACCAACTCGTCGGCCAGCGGGCGGGCCTCGCCGAAGGCAATGATGGGGCCGTAGATCCAGATCAGGAACGACAGAAGCGACAGGCCGATGAAAATCCACAGCCAGCGCGAGGTCAGGAAGGCCCAGATTGCTTTCAGGATGAACATCTCAAAGCCTCTTCTGGATCAGGATTTCGACCCGGCGATTCCGCGCCCGACCCTCGGCGGTCTCGTTGGTGTCGATGGGCTCGTCGGCGGCGTGGCCCTCGAAGGCGATGCGGTCGGGGTCGATGCCGGCGGCGATCAGCAGATTGGCGATCTTCTCGGCGCGAGCCTCGGACAGGCGCTGGTTGTTCTGGAACGGGTTGCGGGCGCCGACCTTCTGGCTGTCGGTGTGGCCGATAACGGTGATCTTGCCGATGACCTCGGCATATTCGATCAGCACCTCGGCGACGGAGGCCACGAGCGGGTCGAAGCCGTCATTGAGCTCGGCCTGACCGGAGCGGAACAGCTCGGGGCTGGCATTCTGGATCTGCAGCAGGGCGCGGGCGACGTTCTCCTCGCCGAAGATGGCGGGGCGGAGGTTTTCCGGGGCGCGGGCCTCGAATTCGGGGATCAGCTCGAAGAGGGGCGGGGCGGGGATGATTTCGGGCGGCGGGGCCTCGATGCGGGTGACGCGGTAAATCTCTGTGCGTTCCTCCGGGGGGAGGGCGCGGGCGACGGCGTTGAGGGTCTCAGCCTGGTTGGTCAGCTGGACGTTGAAGAACATGTAGATCAGCGTCATGAAGCCCACGGCGACTATGCCCAGAACCCAGGGCGGGACGATGAAACGCTGCGGCTCGTCGGCGGCGATGACACCTTCCCAATGGGGCGACAGGGGCGCATCCTCGGCATCCGGATTGCGCAGGAAACGGGCGGCAGAAGCGCGAACGGCAACCAGCGACTGATCCCCGGCGCGCTGGCTGACCCGGTACTTGCCGCGAAACCCGAGGGCGAGGCACATATAGTGCAGCTCCAGCATCTCGGGGTCGCGTGAAGAATGGCGCTCAAGTTCCTCGAGACGCTGAAAGAATTGCGTCCCGGCATCGACATCGCCATAGAGCATGGAGACCAGCGGCTGATGCGGCCAGGCCGAATTGCCGCCCCAGGGCGTGTTCAACGCCAGATCATCGAGCAGCGCCGCAACGGCCCAGGCCGCGTTGTCGGCGCGCTGCATGTTGGACCCCGACGCGACCGCCATGTCGCGGGCATCGGTGAGACCGTGCTGCAGACGGGTGCGCAGGGTCTCGGGATCGTCGGGCGGCGAGGCGGCTTCGAGTTCCGGAGCGAATTCAAGCAGTTGCGCGAAGGCGTTGACGAGGGCGTTCGGGTGGGCGCGACCGTGACGCATCGGGGCAACCGGGGCGGGATCGGGGGCGCGGCCGCGATCCTGACGCGGCGGCGGCGCGGAATATTGCTGCTGGCGTGGCTGCTTCACTGGCCGGATGCGCGTCCGCCCGACATCGTCCGAAAGCCCGAATGGATCGTCCTTGTCTGCCATCTACCTGTGCACCGCGTAACAATCGATTTTCGGCTCGCTCGGCAGAGAACCAGAGACCCCCACAACGAACCCCGGCGCGTCCATCAGCGAGGACCAATGCTCGGATTTCTGGTCGAGTTCCAGGCAAAGGCGGTCGCCGTCATAAGGGATTTCGCGAGGGTGAGAATGCAACGGCTTCAACGGGATACCGGGAAGGCGAGCTTTCCAGAGGTCCTCGAATTCGTCTGCTGCCCCTACGGTGACCTGATTGACGAAAATCTTCCTGAGCGCCTCGTCGGAAAGCTCGGAGCCGACCCGCAGCACAATCTTGGAATTGGTCAGCGTCTCCGGACTGTCGATCCGCACCTTCCAGACATTCGTGGTGTGCTTGGCAACCTGCAGCGCATGGGATTTCGGTTCGACATAGCGCAAGGAAAGGATCAACGAGCGGATCGTGTCCATCAGCTCGGCAAACGCCGGGGTCGGGGCGCGGTGATCGTAGGGCGGCAGCTCGGTCAGCCGGCGCGAGCCGGAGCCATAGGTCGCCATCCGTCCCGCCAGGCCGCTGAGTTCAAGGTACAATTCCGCCGGGTGGAACAGGTCCTGTTCCAGCATATGGGCGATCCGGGGGCGCGACGAGTTCGCCAGCTCAAGAATCATCAGGTTCTCAACCGACCGCCCGGCACCACCGATCACCATCTCGCCATGGGCATCGGCGATGCGGTCCAGCCCGGTAGCAATCTCGCGCAGGTAACCGGCATAGGTCGCCACGGACTGGGTGATAAGCGCCGGCGGCAGGAAATTCTCGCGCATCGCGACCGAGCCGTCCGCCCTCAAGCCATCCACATCCGCCACGATCAGCGTCGTATACCCCCCGGCATCACCGCCGGGCGCAATCAGACGCGGAACGGGCAGGGCGACCTCGATCTCTTCGGGGTCAGCCCCGCGATGGATCGTGTCCCGCACCTTCTCGATCCGGCCCCGGTAGCGGGCCCCTGTCGGGTCGGCATGGGCGGGGTCGAAGACGGTGCCGCCGGGGGTCTCCAGCGGCAGCGCCAGTTCGACGAAACCGCTGGGCGTGTCGGCACTCAGCGGCAGCGCGTCGGGCGCGGCCATGGTGTCGGGGATGGAAAACGGCGTGCCATCGGGGAAGATGCCTGCAGCCTTCTCGACCGCGACCTGACCGGCATCGAGTGCTGTCTGGTCGAGCTTCAGCTCGGCAAAGCCCCAGTTCTGCAGCGACGAGGCCTTCATCGCGCCGCGCACCAGGCTTTCGACATACCGGTCCTGCTGCTGGAAATGCTGCGTCCTCAGGAACAAACCTTCGGACCACAGAACCTTATTCTTGTCAGACATCTACGCCGCTTTCTTCAAGTGCTTCAGCTGATCGACACGCCGCTGGCATTCGCGGTGATCGTCACCTTCTGGGTCTTGCCGACCTTCACCGGTGCGGCCACGCGCACGGTCTTGCCGGAACTGTCCTTGTAATAGGCAAACACCCCGATCGAGGTGGCGTCGGCGGCAAACTTGATCACCTTCTCCGCCGATTGCCCGCCGACGATGGTCAACTGGTCCTGTCCGGCCAGATCGGCGGCCAGCGCCGTGGCCGGGTCGTTCATCGCCGCCTGACCGGCGGTCTGGAACGTGCCGGTATCGCGCAGCTGGAAGACGCCGATGGTCAGCGGCAGCGGTCCGTTCGCCCCGGCGGCGACACTGGCGCTCACCTCGACGATGGTGTCCTTCGGCCCGCCACAGGCGGCAAGCATCAGCACCGAGCCGGCGCCCGCGAGAAATTCACGTCTGATCATTTCAGGTCTCCCCTTGCATTTTCGTAGGCGTCGCGGAAATCCGACCCTACATCCCCCAGAAACCGCTCTTCCGCCGATTTGGCGATATTGCGGTAGCGTTCCTCGTAAGCCTCCCACAGCTTCGCCCGCCGGCCTCCGGCAAGCAAGGCCTCAAGCGTGCCCACGTCTTTCAGTTCTTCTTCCAGTTCCGCCGGATCAAAGCGGTCGATCATGCGGCGAAGGGCGGCCTGCACGCCGTTCCAGGAATTCACATGATGCTCGGCAAGGTCCCGGAATGCGCCGTTGATGGCCTGATCGGGCTGTAGATAGCCGTGGCCCTTGTGGTCGATGGTCGCTGCTACCGCCTCTTCGGTGGTGGCGACGAATTTCAGCGGGTTGACGTCGGAATGGCCGATAATGGTCCGCGACAGCCTTGCGTTCACCTTCTCCTGAGCCCGGGCGCGCAGCATATGCAGCAACCCGTCGATCAAGAGGCGATACCTCTTGCCCATGGTCTCCATCGCCTGCATCGGGTCGAGTTCGTCGAAATCCTCGGGATCGAGTCCGGCTCCCTTGAGAAAGGCCTCGAAGGCTGCCCCAGCCGCACCGGCGGCGGGCGGCGTGGGTTGGGGCTGGGGTGTCTGCCGAACGGGTTCGGGAGGGGCGGCCTCGGCGGCGCGGAGATCGACAGAGACATCCGGTTCGACATTTCGGGCCGGTTCCGCGTCCCGGGCAGGCTCTGGTTCGGTCCGCTGGGTCGGCTCGGGTGTCCGGGGTGCATCCTCGAAGCGGGGCGTGATCGTGGCATCGTCCTCGTCGGGGACGGGGGCCTGCTCGGGCAGTTTCTCGGGTTCCACGATGTCGCGCGGGGTGTCGAGCTTGCCCAGGGTGAACGTGGTGTCGAAAAAGCCGGTGGTCTGCTTTTCCTTCGGAGTCTCCGCCTCCTCGCCGAAGAAACTCCCGGCCTTGCCGCTTTCGAAGGGCTTGGGGCGGTTCTTCGGTTCGGGTTCGGGGGGCTTATTCTCAACCGGCTTCCTGAAGAACGCATCGCCTTCGAACCCGACGGGCTCGCGATTCGTCTCTGCAGCGGGTTCGGGTTCGGAATTGAAACCGAAGGGATCGGGATCCTTATTCGGCGTCGCTGGCGGGGTGGTACTGACATTGACGCGCGGCTCGGGGCGCGGGGCAGGGGCCTCGTCCTCGAGTTTCAGCGAAAACACGAAATCGCCCATACGGATGCGCATGCCGTCATGGATGTCGATGGATTTGCCGGGGCCGAGCGCATGGTCCGAGCCATCGACATATAGCCCGCCGCGGCTGCTGTCGGTCACCGAATACTGCCCGTCGCTGCCCGAAATCGTGCAATGGGCGCGGGAGACGAACATGTCGGGATCGTTGATGGTCCAGTCGGCATCCGCGCCGCGCCCGATCACCAGATTGCCGCCGGAATAGCGCATCTCGGTCTGGCGCTGCGGGTGGGGGGATTGTTCGAGGGTCAGGACCAGCGTCATGCCGCCATCCTCCCGACGATGCCGCCCATGCGGTAATCGTCGCGGTCCGCGCCGGTCTCGCCGAGCCACGAAGTCTGGCCAAGACGGAGATTGCCGACCTTCGGCTCGGGGACTTCGTCCTGTTTCAGGACGAGGCGCATGTCGACGGTGAGGTTCTGGCCGATGACGTAAAGCACGGATTTCCTTATGATATCGAGTTTGCGTCCGCCGGGAAGGAAGTCGGAAAACTCAGCCAGTGAAATCGGTCCGACGCGGAGTTCGATCCGCGCCTGCCGCTGGAAACTGCGCGGCCCGATGGAGGCGGTGACCCCAAGCGCGTTATACTGGCCCTTGCGGCCGGTGGAGCTTTGCAGATGGTCGGGGATATCGACCCATTCTCCGACGAATTCCTTGAGGCGCACCGGCGCGCCGACCGCATCTGACAGGAAATGCGTCAGGCGTTCCGGGCCCTGGACCTGATGAGCCAGCGATCCGGCCTGTCTGAGCTTGATTGCGTCCAGTTCCGGCTCCAGACCCTCCATGCCCGGCAGGCCAATGCCGCCAAGCGCACCGAGCATGATCCGGATCCGGCCCCGGTCGCCGCGTTCGATCTGAACCTCGGGCCGCGTATCAGACCAGGCCCGATAGAAGAGCGAGATCATCCGGTGCTGGGCCATGTTGGCGAAATCGACAAACGTAGTGTCCGAGGTCGCCCCTTCGGCCGATTCCGAGAACCAGCGCTGCGACAGCCGGTCGAGGGTCCAGCGGGTGATATGCAGCGGCATCGGGCCTTCGGGGCCGAGGAGGCCGAAATTCATCACCGAGACCTGGGCCGGTTTGTTGTCCTTCGCGGGTGTGAAACTGGCCACATCCTTGATGGCGAAACTCTGGCGCACATGCTGACCCAGCCGCGCCGGCTCCTTGTCCGGAGGCCCCGCCTCGCCGAAATACTGCCCCGACCTCTCCAGCCGCCGCAGCAGCTGGAAGAAGTTCACGCCCTCCATCGGAAGGCCGGTGGCGTCGTCTATATCAGGCAGCGATTGCCAGGCGTCGTCGGCCACAGCACATCCTCCTGTTTCTGCATCAGCCGCGTTCGCGTCCGGATGATCGAGTTGATCCCGGCATGGCGCTGGAAAAGCTTATCGAGAAGTGCGCTCAACAGCAATTCGGAGTGGCCCGAAAGCATGGTCTCGTCGATGAAAAGGGTGATTTCCTCGCCGCGTCCGAAACACATCGGCCCCGCGATGGCCAGCCGTTCGATGGCCGGGGTCGAAGTCAGACGGGTGACGGCGCGGATATGGCGGGCCAGCGACGGGTCGCCGCGGTCGGCATAGAGGGCGAGCATGGCCTTCAGGGGTTCGGCGCCACGGGTTTCGTCGGCGAGGCTGAGATAGTTCAGCGACAGTTGCGAGATCAGCCGCCATGAAAGGTCGTCCATGCGGCTTTCGCCGGTCATGGTCTTGGGCAGGACGGCAGGCAGCGACCGGCGCGGCGGCTTCATGGTGTTCAGGAGGCGAATGCGGGTGACGGGGTCGCCGGTGTCCATCGCAAGCTGCGGCGAATCGTCGAGGATGGCGAGGTCGCGGTTGGTGCAAAGCGCGCGAATATCGATCCTTTTTAAAGGCTTGGTCTGCGGCGCATTGGCGGGCCGCGAGATGGCGATGAAGACGTCATCCCCGGCATAGGTTGTCCTTGTCTGGCCGTCGCGCCGCTCGTCCTCGCCGGGGCGGCGGGGGCGGCGTTCGGTGGAATAGACCACCCCGGTGCCGCGCGACATCGACAGCGAAAACAGCGGCGGGATCAGCGCGTCGGGGCCTTCGGTGTCGGCGTCCTCGACGCGGGTGATCATGTAGGTCTCGAAATCGCGGGTGCGGGTGCGGTCGGCATGGACGGCCTGCTGCGGGCGGCGGCCGTCGAGTTCGATGACGTTGCAGTCGCGCTCGAAGAGGTTGACGATGGGCACGGCGAACAGGGCAAAGTCCGAGGCCTTGACGTCGACGATACCGGGGCAGTGCTTGTCCAGAAGGATGATGACCTCGAAGGCCTTGCCGGATTTGCGGATCACCGGGTTCAGATCGGCGAGGCGGGTATAATAGAACCGCTCGGGCATCAGGAAATATTCCCTGAGCAGCCGGTAGCCCTCGAAGGTCGGGCGGGAGCGGGGCAGCAGGCCCTCGGCATCGCCGACGCCGATCATTGCGGGGTCGGCGGTGCGGGTGACCGGATTGTCGCGGCCTTCGGGCCTTGCGCAAACACCCATCGAGGCGCCGAAAATGGCATCGAAGATCGCGGGCGCGGTCGAGGGGTTGGCGAAATAGATGTCGAGCGTATCGAGCGACATGTCGGCGAAAGCGACCTCGCCATTGGGCTCGAAAGTGAGGCTGAGCGCGGTTTCGGCGGCGAGGTCTCCGACATTGGTCAGCCCGGCGGCCGCCATCGCCCCCTTGTCGCGCAGATAGTCGGCTTTGGTGAGTTTCACCGGCCAGAGAGTGACGTCCTGGGCCGTGGTGTAGGTGGCCCGCGTATCGAGGCCCTCGCGGAGGCCCGAGATCATGCGGGTGCCGCGCTCGACCACATGGCCGTTTTGCATGGTACGGACTTGGGGGCCGGGCTCCAGCACCGCCATGGTCATCGCAGGCGCGGGGCCGACGAGGTCGGGATAGAGGCTTTCGAGGATGTTGCGGGTGAAGCGCGAGCTTTCGCCGTCGACCTTCAGCCGCGTGCGGGCGGCGAGATAGGCGACCCCTTCGAGCAGCCGTTCGACGTAAGGGTCGGGGCAGGGGACGGTGTCGAGCGACAGATTGCGGGCGACGGCGGGGTGCATGTCGGCGAATTCCGACGCCAGCCCGCGGATATGGCGAAGCTCGTCTTCGTAATATTCGAGGAAGACCCGTTCCATCAGTTCTCCTCGGCTTCGGTCAGGGCGCGGCCATTGTCGAGGTCGATGAGCGTGCGGAGGCGCAGGCGTTCGGGCGCCGGGGACATGATCAACATGCCGTCGATCTCGACATAGACCCCGCCCTTCTTGCTGTCGTTCTTCACCGTCACCTTCAGCGAGGATTTCTTCAGGCGGGGTTCAAAAACCGCCAGTATCTCTTTGATTTCCTTGGCCAGTTCCTCGCGGTCGAAATCACGCGAATTGTGCCCGGCAAAGGCGGGAACCCCATAGTTCACCACGGACCGGCGCACTTCGGGGAAATCGTCGAGACTGGGCGGGCTATCGGGCAGATATTCGCGTTCGGCATCGGTCAGGAAGGGCGTCATCTCGAACCGTTCGGTGTTGAACAGGGCCTCGATATCGCGCCGCACCGCCTCGCGCAGCACATCTGAAGACACGACGATGCCGCGATCCTCGAGCATGTCGCGGCGGCGGTTCTGGAAGATCAGGCGGTGGAGGTCTTTCTTGTGGGCCTGGGAAAGTTCGGCATCGACCTCGATCGATTTAGGGCCCCCGATCAGATAATTCTCGACACGCTCGGCACCCAGCTCACGCTCCAGATGGTCCCTGAGATGGGAAATCTCGGAGTTGAGCCCCGGCAGGTCGTTGATAAGGCGATCCCAAAGGCTGGGTTGTACGGCCTCGCGGGTCGCCCGGCGCTGGGCTTGGCTGTCGGACATCTGTCTTTGTCATTGGTGCCGGCGAGGCACGAAGGTGCGCCTCGCCGGAATATCAGCGTCAGGCCTGGGCCGCGACGTCGTATTCGATCTCGTGCTCGTCGCCGGCCGAATGGTCGTCGGCCTGGACGGTGTAGACCACGTTGATCTTCTCGGCAGCGATCGAGAGCGTTTCCTTGATCAGCTGGGTCGAGGCGTCGCTGGACGAGCTCGACATCGAGTAGTTGGTCAGCACGCAGTTGGTCAGCGTCACCTTCAGATAATCGAGATGCGCGTCGCCCGAGTCCTTGCGGGCATAGAACACGATCTCGTCGAAGGATTTGCCCTGCATGGTCGCCAGAGCCAGATAGGCCGACGAGGCGTCGAAATATTTCGAGAAGGTGAAGTCCGAGATATGGGCGCTGGACTGGGTCCGGCCGGAGCCGAGAGCAGCCGAAGCCGGGCGCGACACGCCCCAGGAGACGTCATGGATGTCGATCTGGTCCTCGTGCTCGGCACGACGGGATTCACCAGGAACGTCAGGGACTTCGAGATAACCGGTAAGCATGGGTCAGTTTCCTTTTGCGATAGGTTTACGTTTTGCGTCAGCCTTTGACTGAGGGTAGCTCCGACACCAGGCGCATGGATGCGTTGATGCCTTCCAACTGGTAGTGTGGGCGCAGGTAGAACCGCGCGTTGTAGTAGCCGGGACGTCCCTCGACGCTGTCGACTTGTACCTCTGCCGCTGCCAATGGTCTTTTCGCCTTGGCTTTATCGTCGCCGAATGCCGGGTTCGCCAGCACGTAGCGGTTTATCCATTCACTGAGCCAGACCTGCATGTCGTCCCGCTCCTTGAATGTACCGATCTTGTCCCGCGCGATGGCTTTAAGGTAATGCGCAAAGCGCGATACCGGGAACAGATAGGGCAGGTTGGCCGAGAGCCGCTCGTTGGCCTGAGCGTCCGGATCGACCAGACGGCCGGCGCGGGCCTCGTCATCTTGCAGGGAGTGGGCACCGATAAAGGCGGCCAGGTCCGTATTCTTGCGGTGCAGGATCGGCATCAGGCCCAGCTTGGCCAGTTCCGCCTCGCGCCGGTCGTCGATGGCGACCTCGGTGGGGCATTTCATCGCCACCGTGCCGTCATCGGTCGGGAAGGTGTGGACGGGCAGGTTCACCACCGTGCCGCCCGATTCAACGCCGCGGATCTGTGTGCCCCAGCCGGTGACCTTGTGGGACCGGTTGATGTTCACCGCCATCGGGAAGGCAGCGTTCATCCAGACATACTTGTTGTGATCCTGGGCGACCTCTTCCTCGAAATCGAAGCCCTTCACCGGCACCGTGTCCGCCCCATAGGGCAGGCGGGCCAGGACGCGCGGCATGGTCAGGCCGATATAGCGGGCGTCTTCCGATTCCCGAAGGCTCTGCCAGCTTGCGTAGTCCGGCGAGGACACGATCTGCTGCAGATCCTGCGGGTTCGGCAGTTCCTGCCAGCTGTCCATCCGGAACAGCTTCGGATCGGCCGCGGCAATGAAGGGCGCGTGCGCCGAGGCACAGATGCCCGACATGTTGCGCAGGATACCGACATCGCGGGGATGGTTCGAGAACTCGTAGGCCCCGACAATCGCCCCGAAAGGCTCACCACCGAACATCGAGTATTCGTCCGAATAGACCTTCTTGAAGATCGGCGACTGATCCCACATCTGGCCTTCGAAATCTTCCAGCGTGTCGGCCAGTTCATCCTTGGAGATGTTCATCACCCGGATCTTCAGCTTCTGGTCGGTCTCGGTGTTGTTGATCATGTAATGCAGACCGCGCCAGGTGCCTTCCATTTCCCGGACTTCCGGGCAATGGAGGATCTCGTTGACCTGTTCGGTCAGCACCTTGTCGATGCCCGCGATCAGGCTCTTGATCGACTTGATGGCGTTGCCGGCAATCGGCGTGGTGTCGGAACGGGACTGGGCGGCGAGGGCCAGGTTGGCCACAAGGCCCTGCAGCCGCTCGGAATTGTCTTTCTTGACCTTGAAATCCTTCTCCAGCAGATCGGAGAATTCGTCCAGGTTGATGGCTTCGGCTTCTGCGGCACCCGCTTCGCCTGCTTTTTCGGTCTCGGCCATGGTTTACTCGTCCCCTTCTTCCTTGGTCGCCTTGTCGGCGATCTCGGCCAGCAGCGGCTCGTTGGCCAGCAGCTGAGCGATACGTTTTTCGGCATCCACGCGCCCGTCCATGAAGCCCAGCAGCTCTTCCAGCTGACCGCGCATCTTCAAAAGCTCGGCCAGAGCAGGAACCTGCTTGGCGACCTTGTCGGGAGCGAAATCGCCCATCGAGCTGAAGGTGAGATCGACGAAGAGCTCCTCGTCCTTCTCCTCGCCTTCAGCCTGGGGCAGGGTGTTCTTCACACGCGCTTTCACCCGGGGGCCGATGGCTTCCATGAACTTGTTGAAACGACCGGCATCGGTTTCAACGAAGGACCGGTCAAGGACGGCTTTCTGCGCCTCTCGGGTCTCCGACGACCCGGCGAGATCGGCCATCACGCCCATGACGAAGGGCAATTCGATGGTGGTCGGGCTACCGTAATGCTCGACCTCATAGGCGATCTGGACCCTTGGCGCGCGGTTGCGCTCGATGACCTTTTGTTTACTTTCACTCATGGCTTCGTCCCTTTCCGTTGTCCCTCTGACGTTTCATGCTCGCAGCGCGTTCACTTTTTTTCATCGATCCCGGCATTGGACTTGAATTCCTTCATGCCGCCGGGGGCAATCTCTTGAATCAATTCGAGAAAATCCATCGGGACCATCCGCCGGAGCCGCCGTGCGATATGGGGGATGGGGCTGGACGGTTCGGTGCGTTCGTAGAACTCGATGATCAGATCGAGGCACTTCTCGACATCCTTGCGCGAATTGATCTTGCCCGGAATAACACCGCCCCCCTGAGCCGGTTGTCCGCCATTTGACTGTGGGGCCGCCTCGGGCGCTGTGACATTCGTCACCGGCGCCTCTTCTTCCGCCGCCGGAGCCTTGGCCGAATTGAGCGTGTTGCCGACCCTTGTCATGAATTTCTTCAGCTCGGGGAAGGTGACATCAGCCTCGAGCGCGGTCTTCAGTGCCCCCTCGACATCGGCCAGCGCGTCGCCTGCGGCCTTGAGATCGGCCTTCAGCTTGTCCATTTCCTCGGTTTCCTGATCGGCAAAGGCGGTGCAGCCGGCCTTGACCCGCTTGACCAGATTCTCGTGTTCCGAAGACAATCGCTGCTTTTCGCTGACCCCGAGCCCCGAGGCCGCCTCGTTCAGCATGTCCGAGACCGACAGCATCCCCATATAGAGATCATGTCCGGTGATCGGCCCGACCCCGCGCGGGGCGAGCCAGGTGTGTTGCTCCAGATCAGCAAGCAGCCCGTCATCGTCATTCTGCAGATCCATCAGCGCGTTGGTCCGCCGCATCGCGGCCTCCCGGGGGGCGCGGCCCTCGCGCAGGGTCGGGTGGACATTGTCCCAGTACTTGCCGAGCGTCTTGGCGATCAGCGTCAGGCCCGAGGCCAGCCCGCCGAACCCGTCCTCATTGGCCAGCGCCCTGGTGACGATCACCAGAAGCCGCAGATCGCGGCCCTCGCGGCGCAACTCGTCGGCGGCTTTCAGAACCTCGTCCCATTCCACCGGCACGGCGGATTGCGAGACCGGGTTGTTGGCCTCGTCCCTTGTCACCTCGACCTGAGGCTGCATCATCGCCTCGATGGCCAGAAAGCGCCGGTCGTTACGGAGATCGACGCCGGAGGGACTGTCCCCTTCGATGGGCGCCAGCCATTCCTCGATATCTATCGCCATGAACTCCCCGCCCGGATGCTTTGCTGAAGAAAGGATATGTTACGCCGGTTTATTCAAATAGCGCAACATTTCAGTGACTAAAGTCTCACTCTCCCCAGTCTCCCCATCTCGTCTCCCCACCTTCCGCGGAGGATCGGGTCACTGGCTGTCCCCGTCACTGTCGCGCGCATCGATGATGCGGGTGGCGATGGAGTCGATCTTCAGCGTGTCCGAGCTTGCCAGCCGCTGTTCAAGCGCCTCGGCAAAGGCATCGACGCTTTCGGTGCCCGGGCGGAGTTGCTGAACCAGCGGTTCGTTGGACCGGACGACGACGATCTGGCTCTTGCCGAAATTCTCGTCGACAGTGAAGTAGAGCTTGGAATTGTCGCCCTCCGCTTCTTGCCTCGGGTAGGCGATGGGAATGCGGCGCAGGCCGTTCTCGACCTTGCCGATATTGGCCACGGTATTGTCGCGCCGGTTGATGTTGGGCAGGAGGTGGTAGAGATTGCCGGTATTGTCGATGACAATCACCCAGAGAAAACCTCGCGCACTGGCTTCGGGCATCACCAGATCGATGGTCGGATTGTCGTTTTGCTTGTAGATGCCGGTCAGGTTGATCTCGTCCCGGTCGCCATAGCCGAGCTCGATGGCGATCTGTCCCGGCCCGATGGGCTGACCGTCGGGGCCGGCGCGGGGCAGGATGCGCCCGATGGTGCAGATCTCGTCGTTGAGCGGCCTGAGGTTCAGCGCCAGGTCCCGGTCACCGATGATCCGCTCCAGCCGCTGTTGCAGGGCAAGGGCGGTCTCCTTTTCGGCGATATCGCCCTCCAGCCGGATCGTATCACCCAGCGCGAAGACCTCGCCTTCGGGCGGATCGATCCGGAAGGGGCCGCAATCCTCCAGCGGGGCCACGGCGGCAGTCAGTTCGGCCAGTTCCAGACTGCGCGGCCCCGCATCTATATCGGTCTCGGCCGTATAGCCGAGCCCGCCCGATACCTCGACGATCCGCGCCTCGATGAAGGCCTTTTCATCGGTGTCCGTCGCCAGGCCTGACAGCCCGAGATTGCGGTCGGCGACGACAAGGGTCCAGTCTTCCAGTTCGGAGGCAACATTGAGAAAGGCCGAGATGTCGCTGGCCCAGCTTTCGGTCGGCGCGCCCTGGGCCAGTTCCACCGCCTCGGGCGGGACGGATATACCGGTGACGGTGGCAAAGGCCGAGGCGATGGTCTGGGCCTGGGCTTCGTCTGGGGCGTGGGCGGCGAGCGAGCCGTCGCCGTGATCATCAAGCTGGGCAATCAGCCGGTAGGGCGAGGCGACGGGAATGGGATCGGGAAAATACTCCTTCCAGATCGGCATGACGATCGGTGGCAGCACGCCCGAGACCCAGCCGCCCGCCCCGGCCCCGCCGATGAGCAGGAACAGCCACGGCCAGAGCCGTCGCCTCTTGTGGGGCTTCTTCGCTGCCTCAGCCTTGTCGGCCTTCGGCATGACGATCTCGTCGAGATAATGCACCAGCTCCGCCGCGTCGCGGGGCCGTTCGGAAATCTGCGGTGCGCAAAGCCAGTCGACAACCTTCCGGAGCGGCTCCGGCACGCCGTTTGTGTCGAGCGGCTGCTGCTTGATCCGCACCACCTGGCCGGGGCTGGTTCCGACCCTCGGCACTTCGCCGCGATAGGTCGCCAGCAGCGAGGCCCCGAGGGCGTAGAGATCAGACCGCGCCTCGGCATGGCCGTCGATCTGCTCGGGGGCTGCATATTCGTACTTGCCCGCAAAGTCATTGCCGACGATGGTCCGCGCCCCGTCCGACGTGTCCTTGGCAATCCCGAAATCGATGATCGTCGCTCTGGCCGGATCGCCGTCGCGCAGGATGATATTGTCGGGGGAAAGGTCGCGGTGAACGATGCCGCGCGCATGGGTGGCGACCAGCCCCTCGCCGACCCGGTGGGCGATGATCAGAAGGTCCCGCGCATCCATGCCGCCCCGGTGCAGATGGTCGTTCATCGACGGGCCGCCGACGAAATCCATCACCAGATAGATATGGCCTTCATCGGTGCGAGAGTTCTCCGAGTAGCGCACCACCGCGTCATGGACGATGGCGCGGATTTCCTCCTCGCGCTTCAAGAGCTCGATATAATCCTCATTGGCTGCGAAGACCGCGTTCAGCACCTTGATCGCCACGATCCGGTCGTTGATCGTGTTGCGGGCCTTATAGACCTCGCCAGTGCCGCCGCGCCCGAGAACGCCGAGTATTTCATAAGTATTGTTAAGGAGCTGGCCGGACCTGAACGTGTCTCCCGGCAATGGGTCTTTCATCGGCTGGCTCCGTTTGCCCGTGAACTATTTCACACCCTGGGTCGTCTATGTGTTTTGAACCACACGGGGATTTCGCTATAACCTAGCGTTACACCACATTACAGTTCAATCTCCAAGACCGAGAAAAGCATCAGGGGACATCGCAGACATGGCCGGGGCATCACAGCGTAAAGCGTCGCAGACCTTCAAGCGCAAGGAGCTGCTTGCAAAGCTCAATCCAACCTGCCTTCGGGCCTTCAAATCCGCCGCCGATACCGCCAAGATGCGCGGCAATCCTTATGTGGAACTGGTCCACTGGATCGAACAGCTGGCCCTGTCGGAACGCTCGGATTTCGCGCTGATCGTCGCCGAGGCCGAGATCGACCCGGGCCGTCTGGCCGCCGACATCACCCGCGCGCTCGACAAGCTGCCCTATGGATCGACCTCGGTCGAGGAGTTTTCCGACCACATCTTCCACGCCACCCAGGAGGCCTGGTCTTACGGCTCGCTGGAGTTCGGTGACGAAACGGTGCGCTCGGGTTATGTGCTGCTTGGTGCGCTGGGGGTTCCGGTCCTCGAAGGCCTGCTCCTGAAGATCAGCCCCGAGTTTGACAAGATCGACCGCGACGACATCGCCGCCCGCCTTGACGACGTGCTCGACCATTCACTGGAGGCCGCTCCGGTTGCCGGTCCGACAGAAGGCGGCGAGAAAGCCCCCCGCAAGGCGCCGGGCGGCCAGTCGGCCCTGTCGCAGTTCGCCACAGACCTGACGCAGCGGGCGAGGGATGGCAAGATCGACCCGGTGGTCGGCCGCGACCCGGAAATCCGTCAGATCATCGACGTGCTGATGCGCCGCCGCCAGAACAACCCGATTCTCACCGGCGAAGCCGGGGTCGGCAAGACCGCCGTGGTCGAGGGGTTTGCCCTCAGGATCGCACGGGGAGACGTGCCGCCGATGCTGGAGAATGTCTCGCTCTACATGCTCGATGTCGGTCTGATGCAGGCCGGCGCCTCTGTGAAGGGCGAGTTCGAGAAGCGGCTGAAATCGGTGATCGACGAGGTGCAGAATTCCGAGAAACCGATCATCCTGTTCATCGACGAGGCCCATACGCTGATCGGGGCCGGGGGCGCCGCCGGAACCGGGGACGCCGCGAACCTCCTGAAACCCGCTCTTGCCCGCGGCGAATTGCGCACCGTCGCCGCGACCACATGGGCCGAATACAAGGAACATATCGAAAAGGACCCCGCCCTGACCCGCCGTTTCCAGGTGGTGAAGGTGGACGAGCCTTCCGAGGAAGCCGCCGTCCTGATGATGCGGGGGCTGGCCGGGGTGCTGGAGAAGCACCACAAGGTGCAGATCCTGGACGAGGCGCTGGAAGCCTCGGTCTCCCTGTCGCACCGCTATATCCCGGCGCGGCAGCTGCCGGACAAGTCGATTTCTTTGCTCGATACCGCCTGCGCGCGGGTGGCGGTTTCCCAGCATGCCACACCGGCCGAGGTCGAGGACCTGCAGCGCAAGGTCTCGGCCTACGAGATCGAGATCGCCATCATCGAGCGCGAGGAGGCCATCGGCATCGATGTCGGCGACCGGGCGGTGAAGGTGACCCAGGAACTGGAACTGGTCTCGTCGAAACTGGTCGATGCCGAGAAGCGCTGGGAGGCGGAAAAGGAACTGGTCGACGAGATCCTCGAGTTGCGCGCCAAGTTGCGCGGCGAAGGCGCGGCGGTGGACGAAACCGCCCATGTGCCCGATGCCGATCAGATCGAGGCTGAGGGAGACGAGGAGGGTGCGGAAGCCGCTCCGGCCCCCGAGCCGAAACATTACTCGGCCGAGGAAAAGGCCGCCGACCTCGAAAAACTGAAGAAGCTTCAGGACAAGCTGGCCGAAGACCAGGGCGAGAGCCCGCTGATCCTGCCATCGGTCGATCGTAATGCGGTGGCCGCCGTCGCTCAGGACTGGACCGGTATCCCGATGGGTCGGATGCTGACCGACAGTCTCAACAAGGCGCTGGGACTGACGGATCTGCTGAACAAGCGGGTCTGCGGTCAGGAACACGCGATGGAGATGATCGCCCGCCGCGTCCAGACCCACTATGCCGGGATCGGGGCGCCCAACAAACCCATTGGCGTCTTCATGCTCTGCGGTCCCTCCGGGGTCGGCAAGACCGAAACGGCGCTGGCGCTGGCCGAGGCCTTGTATGGTGGCGAGCAGAACATCATCACCATCAACATGAGCGAGTTCCAGGAGGCGCACACGGTCTCGACCCTGAAGGGTGCGCCTCCGGGCTATGTCGGTTACGGCAAGGGCGGGATCCTGACCGAGGCGGTGCGGCGGAAGCCTTATTCGGTGATCCTGCTGGATGAGGTCGAGAAGGCGCATCCGGACGTGCACGAGATGTTCTTCCAGGTCTTCGACAAGGGGATGATGGATGACAGCGAGGGCCGCGAGATCGACTTCAAGAACACGCTGATCCTTCTGACCTCGAATGTCGGCACCGAGACGATCATGGACATGTGCCAGGACGGCAAGGTCGAGGCCGACATGGAGGAACTGACCAAGGCGCTGCGCGAGCCGCTCTTGAAGGTGTTCCCGGCCGCCTTGCTTGGCCGGATCGTGACGATCCCGTACTATCCGCTCTCCGACAAGATGATCGAGACCATCGCGGGTCTGCAGATCAACCGTATCCGCAAGCGGCTGGAGAGCAGCCACGAGGCGGAGCTGGTGATCGGGGATGGGGTGATGGATCTGATCAAGTCGCGCTGCACCGAGATCGAAAGTGGCGGGCGGATGATTGACAATATCCTGACCAACTCGCTGCTGCCGCAACTGAGCCGGGGGCTGTTGAACCGGGGGATCGAGGGGCTGGAGACGTCGAAGGTGACGGTCGGGGCGGAGAAGGACGCGTTCACCTTCGCCTACGAGTAGCGGCCGGGTCCTTTCTGCGGCGGCCTGATGGCGCCCCGGCGGGTTTGCACGCGTGCAAAAATGGCTAAGAGATTGGGAAGGTTGGGGAAAAGGGTTTCCTATGGGTTAATTCCAGGGAAATTCACGCGATTTGGGTCCTGTCCCGAAACCCGTTGGAATGGACTGTAGGACGCATGATTTCGCACACCATGCCGGATGTATGAACGACATTCGCGCCGCAGGACGGCAGGGTCTCGAAGCCACTGATTTGGCGCCGAGCGGGGTATGAAACGCCGAGGCCCTGGCTTGATCGCGCGGGGACGGGCCCCATGTCAGTTCCGGGGGCAGGAGGATGTCGCATGGGATTTTTCGCAACATTTGCCGTTCTGGTGCTGGTGGCGCTGGTCGTTGGAGTGGTCGCGGTGGTGCGGTCGCGGCGCTTCTGGAGTGCGGCGGCGGTCTACCTGATCGCCTTTCTGATCCCGGTGGGGTTCGTCTGGGCGGATTGTCTGGAGAGCCGGATATCGGAGGCCTGCGTCTGGGGACAGTCCTTCATGCCGCTTTACTGGGGGGCGTCGGTGATCGGCGGGACAGCGGTGTTTCTGGGGATGCTGGGGGTGATCTGGATGGTGCGCAGGATGCGCAGCCTACGGGCGTAGGCGGCAAGGTTCGCGGTCACCATTGGCCTCTGCTCAGGCCTTGCACGGTGCGACCAGCGACTTTGGCAAAGCCGTTCGGCAGGCTTACGCCGCCCCACCGGGGCGACGGTCCTAGCCTCACCACGCCGGGGACGGGCGCGTAGGTGGCGCTGGCCTGAGAGGCCCGCTTCGCAGAGGCTTCGCCATAAAGCTTTGCAGCGGGGAGATCGTGTCGCGCCCGTCCTGGGACGGGCTTTGCCCTCGTTTTGTAGAGGGTGGGGTGGTTGGGGAGGGCGATGGTGGGTGAAAACACCGACCTTACGTCACGCTCACGAGTTATTCGCCATCACTCTCGGCCAAGAGTCCTTTCCACGGTGGAGGAACTAACCCTATTAGAATCTTGCTGTTGTGCGAGTCGTCCAAAATAATAATCTCACCAGAGTCTTTTACTACAAGGACACCCGAGCTAAGAGACCGAAGAAGTATTACTGGATCCGATAAAGTGTCACTGTTATCGGTAAAAATATGTACCTTTTCTTGTTTTTCGAAATGATAAATGACTTTGTGGGCTTTATCCAACCCAGCTGTCATTGATACCAAAAGCATGAATGTTAAATATCCAATTGCAAATAGATTCTTCCAATCAAAGTTAAGATGCCTATCTATCAATATTCCAGTCAACAAAATTATTGTCCCACCGACTATCACTAATGACAATGCAACAAAATCTTCCATTATACCAAATAGTATAAACGAAGAAATAGATAGTATGGACAGTATGTTAAAAATTGCTAATATCACAATTTTTTCACGATTTGATCTTTGAGTTTTATTTGACTTAGAATCCTCATAACCTTTTATGTTAATTAAAATTCCAAAAAAGTTCCCAAGAATCATAAAGAAAAATGTTGGAGTGATAAAGAATATTGCGGACTTTATGATGTCCGAAGTATCAGCTACGGCATATAGTGGTATGTTTAGCGCCCAGTAAAATACCGACTCATATGAGAAACCAAATACAAATCCAAAAAGGGGTATCAAGGGAATCAGCTGAAGAAACCTAAGATAGCTATTTATAGAGCGCTCAGGAGAATCGTTCACAAATCCACCTCCTCCACAAACCGCGCATTCTCCTGGATATACTCGAACCGCAGTTCCGGCTTCTTGCCCATCAGCCGCTCGACCAGGTCTCCGGTTTCGCCGGGCTCGTCCTCGTCGATGGAAACGCGGATCAGAGTGCGGGTGGCGGGGTTCATGGTGGTTTCTTTCAGGTCCTTGGCGTCCATCTCGCCCAGGCCCTTGAAGCGCTGCACCGTGATCTGGCCCTTGCCGCCGAGGCCTTCGGCCAGCACGCGCTCTTTCTCGGCGTCGTCTGACACGTAGACCCGACGCGCGCCTTGCGTAAGGCGGTAGAGGGGCGGGCAGGCGAGGTAGAGGTGGCCGTGGTCGATCAGGGGGCGCATCTGCGAGAAGAAGAGGGTCATCAGGAGGGCGGCGATATGGGCGCCGTCGACATCGGCGTCGGTCATGATGATGATCTTGTCGTAGCGCAGGTCCTCGATGTTGAACTTGCTGCCCATGCCGACCCCCATCGCCTGGCAGAGGTCGTTGATCTCGGCGTTCTGGCTGAGTTTCGACGAGGCCGCACCCAGCACGTTCAGGACCTTGCCGCGAAGGGGCAGGAGGGCTTGGGTGTTGCGATCGCGGGCCATCTTGGCCGAGCCGCCGGCGCTGTCGCCTTCGACCAGGAACAGTTCGGTGCCGTCGCGGGTCTGGCTGGAGCAGTCGGTGAGTTTCCCTGGCAGGCGGAGTTTCTTGGTGGCGGATTTGCGCTGGGTCTCTTTCTCGGCCTTGCGGCGGAGGCGTTCCTCGGCGCGCAGCACGAGGAAATCCAGGATGGCGCCTGCCGATTTGGTGTCGGCGGCGAGCCAGTTGTCGAAATGGTCGCGGACGGCGTTTTCGACCATGCGTTGCGCTTCGGTGGTGGCGAGGCGGTCCTTGGTCTGGCCGACGAATTCCGGCTCGCGGATAAAGACGGAGACGAGGGCAGAGCCGCCGGTGGTCAGGTCCTCGCGGGTGATCGAGGCGGCCTTGCGGTTGGAGACGAGCTCGCCATAGGCCTTGATGCCCTTGAGGATGGCGGCCCAGAAGCCGGCCTCGTGGGTGCCGCCTTCGGGGGTGGGGATGGTGTTGCAGTAGGACTGGATGAAGCCGTCGCGGGCGGGGGACCAGTTGATCGCCCATTCGACCTTGCCGGGGGTGTTGAATTTCTCGGTGAAGTCGACGAGGCCGGTGAAGGGCTGTTCGGCGTAGGTAGACGCCCCTGCGAGGCGTTCCTTGAGGTAGTCGGCGAGGCCGCCGGGGAAGTGGAAGGTCGCCTCGGCCGGGGTCTCGCCGTCGTCGATGGCGGTTTTCCAGCGGATCTCGACACCCGAGAAGAGGTAGGCCTTGGAGCGGGCCATCTTGAACAGGCGGGCGGGTTTGAGGTGGAGCGAGCCGAAGATCTCGGGGTCGGGGTGGAAGGTGACGGAGGTGCCGCGACGGTTGGGGGCGGTGCCGAGAGGGGTCAGCGGCATGGTGGGGACGCCGCGCGAGAATTCCATCGCGTGGACTTCCTTGTTGCGGGCGACCTCGACGCGGAGGTGGTCGGAGAGGGCGTTGACGACGGAGGAGCCGACGCCGTGGAGGCCGCCGGAGGTCTGGTAGCTGTCGCCGGAGAATTTGCCACCTGCATTGAGCGTGCAGAAGATGATCTCGAGCGCGGATTTGGACGGGTCCTTGGGGTGGGGCCCTGTGGGGATGCCGCGACCGTTGTCGCGGATGGTGACATGGCCGTTTTCGTGCAGTTCGATCTCGATCCTTGTGGCGTGGCCGGCGACGGCTTCGTCCATGGAATTGTCGACAATCTCGGCGACCATGTGGTGGAGCGCCCGGTCGTCCTTGCCGCCGATATACATGCCGGGGCGGAGGCGGACATGTTCCATGTCCTCAAGCACCTGGATCGAGTGGGCGTCATAGTCGGACGTGTCGGGTTTGCCGAAGAAATCGTCATTGGGGGGCGATACGTTCATTGGGTCGCTCTTGGTGGTTTTCTGCTCGTCGGGAACAATATCACAGAGAAGTCCGGGTGAACACAATATATGGTTGACCCGTGGAGAAGGCGGGCTAGAAGCAGCGTGGCGGGAGTGTATCACGGCTTCTTCCGGCATGTGTAAATGCTTGGCAGATTCGCGGAGGTTTGGTTTTCCGTTGAGACAGGATCAACCAAGGGCGGGATTGAAGGGACGGATGATGCGGATCGGATCGGGTCGAGTGAACGGGTCGGCGCGGCAAATTCGCCGTGTCTCGGCGCTGGCGGTGCTGGCGTTTCTTCCGGCAACGGCGGGGCTGGCGGACGGCACCGGGTTTGTCGGGGTCGAATTGCGCTATGGCGAGATGTTCGGCTCGGGCGTCACGGAGAGCGAGGCGGATAACTATCTGATCCCCAGTTTCGATATCAGCTAAAATCATTCCTTCGACGGCACGCCCTATTCCGTGCAGGTGAACGCTTTCGGCGGGCCGAACGCGATGAAGGAGGATGGCGAGAACCCGCTGGATACAGACGAGCTGCTCAATGACAACCGGGTATCGGCCTATTTCCTCGATCTGCATGTGTTGCATGGCTCGGGGTCGACCACCTACGGCGCCTTTGGCGGGTCTGGGGCGGCGAGATCGACGATGGCGAGAATGTCGATACCAATATCGACAAGGTGCGGAAATATTATCTGGGGATCGAGGCGGCCAGGGATGTCGGGGCCTTCAATCTTTATGGCCAACTGGGCTATACGTCCACGCTCGACAGCGACTACAGCAACGACCCGGACGAGGGCACGGATTTCCGCCAGATCAGGGACGGATTTTTCCTGTCGGTCGCGGGGGACTACGCCCTGTCGCCGGATCTGGTCCTGACCGGGCAGATCGCGGGGATGACGGGCAAGAGCTCGACCGATAACGACGCGATTGACGAGGTGAGTTTCCAGGGGCTGGCGCTGGAGGCCGCGGGCGAATACCAGTTCGACAGTTCGCCCTTCACCTTCCGGGGCGGTGTTGGCCTGGCGACGGGGCAGTTCACCGATGGTGACGAAGACGAACATTCCCAGGAACTCTATGCCTTTCTCGGGGTGCGCTACTGGTTCGGCGCGGCGGGCGGCAGCTCCAGTCTTGCCGACAAGCGCCGCGGCCTGGCACCGTTCGAGAAGCCGGATTACCTGGCGGTGTTCGAGAACATGGCGGCTGGCAACCTGAACTGACGCTGTCGGGCGGACCGGAGCGGGATTGGGCGCAGCGGCGGGGGCCGGGCTGTTGATCGGGCCAGGGCGGTGGCGGCGCTATGTCTCCGGTGGAGCGTCTCAGGTGGTCGCGGGGAGCTTCTTGTGACGGACCCCGGCGGCGTATTCGATGGAGGCCGCGTGCAGCCGGTTGATGCTCAGCTCGTAGCGGATTTCTTCGAGCAGGCGCAGTTCGGCCGGATTGGCGCGGCCGTCGGAGGCGACGACGTCGCAGGCCATGGCATAGCCGGTCTCGAACAGGCTTTCGGGCAGGGCATCGCGGATCAGGCCGAAAATGGCGTCGAGCCCGTCCTCGACGGTCAGAAGGTCGAAGACGGTCTGGGAGACGGTTTTCAGACGGTCGGCATCATAGCCCTCGAAGCTCGGCAGGTAGTCGACGATCTGGGAAATCGAGTAGAGCTCGGGCGTGGTGACGTCCTCGTCCGAGGCCGAGGCGACGACCATCAGCGCCACCAGCGCGTCCTGGGGCGAGAGGGAGGGGAGGGTGTCGTCTTCGGACATTTGGCGCTCTTTCGGTCTGTCGGTGTCGGGCTTGGTATATTGACGCTTGGCGGGGCTCGCAATAGGGAGTGGCACTCCGACACCGCATGAGGATGGGACGATGAGCGAATTGCGCGATCTGGCGATGCAGTCGAAGGCCTGGCCCTTCGAGGAGGCGCGCAAACTGGTCAAACGCTATGAGACCGCGCCGCCCGAAAAGGGCTATGTGCTGTTCGAGACGGGGTATGGCCCGTCGGGGCTGCCCCATATCGGGACCTTCGGCGAGGTGGCGCGCACGACGATGGTGCGGCGCGCGTTTGAGGTGATCTCGGATATTCCGACGCGGCTGATCTGTTTTTCCGACGATCTGGACGGGATGCGGAAGGTGCCCGGGAACGTGCCCAATCAGGAGATGCTGCGCGAACATGTGCAAAAGCCGCTGACCTCGGTGCCGGACCCGTTCGGGGAGTACGAGAGTTTCGGGGCGCATAACAATGCGATGCTGCGGCGCTTTCTCGATACGTTCGGGTTTCAGTATGATTTCATGTCGGCCACCGAGTTCTATCGCTCGGGGGCGTTCGATGCGGTGCTGCTCAGGGCCTGCGAGAAATATGACGAGATCATGGAGGTGATGCTGGCCTCGCTGCGTGAGGAGCGGCAGCAGAGTTATTCGTGTTTCCTGCCGATTTCGCCTGTTTCGGGCCGTGTGCTCTATGTGCCGATCCGGGATGTGAATGCCGCTGATGGCACGATCACCTTCGATGATGAGGACGGGACCGAGACCACGCTGCCGGTGACCGGTGGCAATGTGAAGTTCCAGTGGAAGCCGGATTTCGGGGCGCGCTGGGCCGCGCTCGGCGTCGATTTCGAGATGTATGGCAAGGATCATTCGACCAACGGGCCGATCTATGACCGGATTTGCCGGATCCTTGGCGGGCAGGCGCCGGAGCATTATGTGTTCGAGCTGTTCCTCGATGAGGAGGGGAAGAAAATCTCGAAATCCTCCGGGAACGGGATTTCGATCGATGAGTGGCTGACTTATGCGAGTGCGGAGTCGTTGAGCTACTTCATGTATCAGAAACCCCGGACGGCAAAGCGGCTGTATTTCGACGTGATCCCGAAGGCGGTGGATGAGTATCACCAGCAGTTGCGGGCCTATGCGGGACAGGGGACGGCGGAGCGGCTGAACAATCCGGTGTTCCATATTCATGGGCACAATGTGCCGGCGTCGGACATGGATATTTCGTTTGCGATGCTGCTGAACCTCGCTTCGGTGTCCTCGGCGGAGGACAAGGCGACGCTCTGGGGGTTCCTGGGGCGGTATACCGAGGCATCGCCCGAGACGCATCCGGGGCTGGATGCGGAGATCGGCTATGCGGTGCGGTACTATCAGGACTTCGTGAAACCGGCGAAGGTGTACCGGCTGGCGACGGAGCAGGAGCGGGCGGCGCTGGCGGATCTGAAGGCGCGGCTGGAGGCCTGGGAGGGCGGGACCGATCCCGAGGAGTTGCAGTCGATGGTGTTCGCGGTCGGCAAGGAGCACGGGTTCGAGCCGCTCAGGGACTGGTTCAAGGCGATTTACGAGGTGCTCTTGGGGGCCTCGCAGGGACCGCGGTTCGGCGGGTTCATCGCGCTCTATGGCGTGGCGGAAACGGCGGCGTTGATCGGCGAAGGGCTGGAGGGGCGGCTGGCGGCGTGAGCACAGGTCGGTGAAGGGCCTTGATTAGCGGGGATAATCTGCGAAACATGGCGCGACCTGAATTCTGAGGAGCAGCGCGCCGTGTTTCATTCCTTCTTTCCAAGGCCGAAGCTGTTCTTCTTGAGTTTCGCCGTCTGGGCGATTGCCTGTGTGATCCTGTGGTTCGTCACGGCAACCGACTGGGGGCCCGCGCTTGGGGTCGGCAGGCTGATCGGGCTCGGATATCCGGGGCCTCTGGCCGAAGGCGCTGACGAGGCGGCGCAGGCGGCTTATGCCGAAGCGCTGGATTGGCCGCAGACGATATGGTTCTGGCAATACCAGATCGTGGCCTATTGCATTTTCTGCGGCTTCTGGTCCTGGTTCGCGCCGCACCGCTGGGCACGCTGGTCGGTCTGGGGCTCGGCGCTGATCGTGTTCGTCGCGTGGTTCATGGTGCAGCTGGATGTCCTGATCAACGAATGGTTCGGCTCGTTCTACGATCTGGTGCAGGTTGCCCTTGGCGGCGAGGACCAGATCACGGCTGGCGAGTATTATTCCGAACTGGCCACATTCCTGAAAATCGCCATGGTGTTCATTTTCACCGCGGTTCTGAACGCCTTCTTCACCAGCCACTACGTGTTCCGCTGGCGGACCGCGATGAACGACCGTTACATGGCACTGTGGGAGAGGGTCCGGCATATCGAGGGGGCCTCGCAGCGCGTGCAGGAAGACACGATGCGCTTTGCCTCGATCATGGAATCGCTGGGCGTGCGGCTGGTGGACTCTGTGCTGACGCTGATTGCCTTCATTCCGATTCTGTGGGTGCTCTCGGCGAATTTCACCGAATTGCCGCTGATCGGCGCGGTGCCGCAGCCGCTGGTGTTCACAGCGATCATCTGGTCGGTGTTCGGGACCGGCTTGCTGGCCTTGGCCGGGATCAAGCTGCCGGGGCTGGAATTTCGCAATCAGAGGGTCGAGGCCGCCTACCGGAAGGAACTGGTGCTGGGCGAGGATCACGAGGATCGGGCCCGGCCGCCGACCATCGACGAGTTGTTCAGCAATGTGCGGCGCAACTACTTCCGGCTGTATCTGAATTATCTCTATTTCAATGTCGTGCGTTACGGTTATCTGCAGGCTGGCGTGCTGGTGCCTTATCTTGCGATGGGGCCGACGATCATTGCCGGTGCGATCACGCTTGGGGTCATGCAGCAGACGGTGCGGGCCTTCGGGCGGGTGGAGAACTCTTTCCAGTATCTCGTCAATTCCTGGACCACCATCGTAGAGCTGATGTCGATCTACAAACGGCTGGCGGCTTTCGAAGCGGCGATCAGGGGTCAGGAACTGGCTGCCATCGAGCAGGAAGGCGAGGCGCAGCCCTATTGAGGGCGGCGCCTTAACCGGTTCCTAACCAAATCCTGTTAACTCTTCCCTCATCCGTGCGGGGCAGGGGCTCCCGTGCGGGATTTTCATGAGATATTTGCATCAAGGTTCCGCTGACCGGCGGAATTCAACTTCCCTACCGGAGGCGCGGGCCTTGTTTGAACCGGAAGGGGTTATTGATGAACAAGGCTATTACCGACGGTCTGGACCTGATGCCGCCGCCCTTCGTGGACGGGCTCGCAGTCTGGTCCTCCGGCGACGGCACGCCGGGCTCGACCGGCTATGACACCGATCCCAACGGCAATCTGGTGCCGTCCGATCCCGATTTCGGCACTTGCCTCGAGATCATCAAGGCCGACAGCCCGCAGAAGCTGCGCTGGAAGGGCGAGGTGCCGATCCTGCCGGGCTGCTATCTGGAGGTGACCGCACGGGTCAAGGCGATCTCGGGGCCGTTTCCGAGCGTGCGGGTGGCGGCCTGGGCCGGAAGCTCTGGCGGCAGCCATGTCACCGGGCTGGTCGAGCAGGGGCCGGCGATCACGCTCGACACCTATGGCCGGGTCGAGACGGTGCGGGCGATCGTCGGATCGGGGCTGAGGACCGGGGTCGACATGGTCTGGGGCAACCAGGCCGTCTTTGGCCATATGGGGATCGATATCGAGGGCGATAACGGCGCGGTGATCCGGGTCGAATCGGTCGAGGTCCGCGATGTGACGGTATATTTCCACCGCAAGCTGATGGACTGGGTCGATGTGCGCGACTATGGCGCGGTCGGCGACGGGATCACCGATGACGCGATCGCCTTCGAGACGGCGGACGCGGCCGCCGACGGGCGCGAGGTGGTGGTACCGGCGGGGACGTATCTGCTCGGCAAGAACATAACCATGCTGCATCGTTGCCGTTTCGAGGGTACGATCGTGCAGGCCGATGCCGACCGGTTCATCCTGCGCGAGGGGTTCGAATATGCCAGCTATCTGGAGGCCTTTGGCGACGAGACCCTGGCGCTGAAGAAAGCCTTGCAGGCGCTCTTCAACTACTCGGATCACGAATCGCTCGACCTCAGCGGCAAGCGGATCGACCTCTCAGGGCCGATCGATGTGCATGCGGCGGTCGGCAATCTCAACAGCATCACGTCGCGGCGCGCGATCCGCAACGGTCAGCTGTCTGCCAACAACACTGCGGCCTGGGATAGCGGAATGGTTGTGGCGACCGCGGATTACGACGGCAACAGCAACGTGCTGACCAATGTCACCAATATCGCCCAGATCGAGATCGGCTCGCGGATCGAGGGGTTCGGGGTCGGGCGCGAGGTCTATGTGAAGGACAAGGATGAAGGGGCCGGTGAGATCTATGCCAGCAACAAGCTGGGCCTGGCGCAGCCGTCCCAGAGCTACACCTTCCATCGCTACCGCTATATCCTCGATTTCTCGGGCTTTGATACCGTCGATGATCTCAACATCCATGATATCGAATTTGCCTGCAACAACCGGGCCTCGGCGCTCATGCTGGCCCATGACGGCATCGGCTGGAGCATCCGGGACAACCGGTTCGACCAGGTGCTGAACCGGGCGATCACCTCGTTCGATCTCGGCTGCAACGGGCTGTCGGTGGACCGCAACCAGTTCAAGGCCTATTCGCCGGGTCTGGTGCAGGACCGCGATGCGGTGGCGCTGAACACCAACCGCAACGATATCAAGGTCCGCGACAACCGGGTGGTGCAGTTCAAGCATTTCGCGGTCATGTCCGGCGGCGGGCATATCTTTGTCGGCAACCATTTCTGGCAGCTCGACAGCGAGCCGGATGGCGAACGCTTCGCCGGCATCGTTCTGCAGCAGCGGAATGCCAAGACCACGATCACCGGCAATTATATCGACGCGATGTCGATCGAGCTGACCAACGAGCACAATAATGACGATCCGGCGGGCCCCAGCGAGGTGCCGTTCGGCAATCTGGTCATCACCGGCAATATCTTCACCGCGCACCGGGTGCCGACCTGGTTCAACTTCATCCGTCTGGTGCCGAACGGAACCGGTCACAGGATCGAAGGCATCTCGGTGATCGGCAATGCCTTCAAGAATTTCGACGGCTATGTGATCGACCGGGTGGACGGGGTCGATACCTCGAACGGCGATTTCGATCACACTATGACAACGGAGCTGGTCTTCTCGGGCAACACCTATGTGCTGGTGACCAATCACACCGAAAGCCCGGCGCTGATCGAGGTCGAGCGCACATCGGCGCAGCTGACCTGGATCGAATCGCTGGCCGACAAGCTGCCGTTCGGCGGCCGGGTGATGGGGGCCGAGGGGCTGACGGCGGTGAGCCCGATCGAGACCAATCCCGGGGTCGACGTGTTCGAGATGCCTTATGTCCAGCTGCAGCAGGGCACAAATGGCGATGAGGTCGGTATCCGCTGGAGCCAGGCGCTGAAGGGGCGGGTGCAGCTCCGGGTGCGCTCGGACATCCCGACCTGACAACCTGAGATTTCCGGTTACTGGAAGCGGCGCCTTGAAAGAGGCGCCGTTTTTTGCAGTCCGAGGGCTATGATCCGGTGTGACTGAAAGGTCAGACGATCCAGGATTTCGGATTTGGAACCGGTTGCTCGCGTTTGAGGCAGACGAGACCGGCAACGCAGCGGGTGACCAGCCAGAAATAGACGGCGGTGGTCAGGGTGCTGCTCCAGGTCTCGCTGGCCGGGATATTGGCGATGATGCCAAACGCAAGGCCGATCCAGAAGGTGCGGATCTGGAAGGTGTAGTGGCTCTCTACCCAGGGTGCGGACTTGTTGCGGTTCACATAGGCGAAGACCAGCCCGAACAGACCGGAGAAGATAAGGACGAAATAGAGCAGGTAGAGAAAATAGATCAGCCGGACATTGCCCGGACCCGGCTCGGTCAGGCTGTCGAATTTGGAGGAATGGTGTTCGTTCAATGCCGGCTCCCTTGCCTTTTGGAGCATATGGTGCCGAACTGAGGGAAGGCAAGCGGGGACTGCGGGGGTTTCGTTTTGCCTGAATTGGTAATATGAAGTTACCAATTGCTCCGAAGGAGGGTCGAGGATGGAAATGCCGGTGCCTAGTGCCGACGTCATATCGTGCAAGGCGGCGATCGTGACGCGGCTGCGCGCGGTGCTGCCCAAAGACGCGGTGATCTCGGACGAAAACGAGCTTCGCGCCTATGAATGCGACGCGCTGACCGCCTATCGCTGCCCGCCTCTTGCGGCCGTTCTCCCGGGCTCGACCGAAGAAGTGGCTGCGGTTCTGAGGGTCTGTCATGCGGCCGGCGTGCCGGTGGTGCCGCGCGGCTCGGGGACGTCGCTGGCGGGCGGGGCGCTGCCGACGGCGGATTGCGTGATCCTCGGGGTGGCGCGGCTGAACGCGGTGCTGGAGGTGGATTACGACAACCGCTTTATCCGCGTCCAGTCGGGGCGGACCAATCTCAGCGTCACCGGGGCGGTGGAGGCGGAGGATTTCTTTTATGCGCCCGACCCGTCCTCGCAGCTGGCCTGTGCGATTGCCGGGAATGTGGCGATGAACTCCGGTGGGGCGCATTGTCTGAAATACGGGGTGACGACCAACAACCTTCTGGGGGTCACGATGGTGACGATGGAAGGCGAGGTGGTCGAGATCGGCGGGGCGCATCTGGATGCCGCCGGCTATGATCTCTTGGGGGTGATCTGCGGGTCCGAGGGGCAGTTGGGTGTGGTGACCGAGGCGACGTTGCGCATCCTGCGCAAGCCGGAGGGGGCGCGGCCGGTGCTGATGGGGTTTGACAGCAACGAGGTGGCGGGGGCCTGTGTGTCGGACATCATCCGGGCCGGGGTGCTGCCCGTCGCCATCGAGTTCATGGACCGGCCCTGCATCCGCGCCTGCGAGGCGTTCGCGAAGGCGGGGTATCCGGATGTGGAGGCGCTGCTGATCGTGGAGGTCGAGGGCTCGGAAGGCGAGATACGCGAGCAGTTGGACAAGATCCTGGAAGTGGCGCGGCGGCATGATCCGGTGGAACTGCGCGAAAGCGGCTCGGCGGCGGAGGCGGCGCTGATCTGGAAAGGGCGCAAGGCGGCCTTCGGGGCGATGGGGCAGATCAACGATTACATGTGCCTCGACGGGACCATTCCGGTATCGGAACTGCCGCGTGTGCTGGGGCGGATCGGCGAGATGTCTCGGGAGTTCGGGCTGGATGTGGCGAATGTGTTTCATGCCGGGGACGGAAACATGCACCCGCTGATCCTGTTCGATGCCAACAAGCCGGGCGATCTGGAGACCTGCGAGGCGTTCGGGGCGGAGATATTGAAGCTGTGTGTCGAGGTCGGCGGCTGTCTGACTGGCGAGCATGGGGTCGGGGTCGAGAAGCGGGACCTGATGGGCGTGCAGTATTCGGACGCCGATCTGGCCGCGCAGATGGCGGTGAAGGACGTGTTCGATCCGGATTGGTTGCTGAACCCGGCGAAGGTGTTTCCGTTGACGGTCACGGCCGGAAGGCGGGCGGCGTGAGGCCGGTTGACGAGGCGGAACTGGCCGAAGCTGTGGCCACGGCGAAGGGGCCGCTCAGGATCGTCGGCGGCGGGACGCGCCAGGGTCTCGGGCATCCGGTCGAGGGCGAAGTGCTGGAAACCGGCGGGCTGTCGGGGATCACCCTGTACGAGCCGGGGGCGCTGACGCTGGTGGCGAAGGCGGGGACGCCGCTGGCGGAGGTCGAGAAGGCCCTGGCCGCTGAAGGGCAGAGGCTGGCCTTCGAGCCGATGGACCATCGCAAGATGTTGGGCTCGAAGGGCGAGCCGACGATTGGCGGGGTGGCGGCCTGCAATATCTCGGGACCGAGGCGGGTGCAGGCGGGGGCGTGCCGGGACTATATGCTGGGCGTTCGGTTCGTGGACGGGCAGGGGACAGTGATCAAGAATGGTGGTCGGGTGATGAAGAATGTCACCGGCTATGATCTGGTGAAGCTGATGGCGGGGAGCTATGGCACGCTGGGGGTGCTGAGCGAGATCAGTTTCAAGGTGCTGCCGGCGCCTGAGCAGGTGGCTATGCTGGTTCTGCGCGGGCTGACCGACGATCAGGCAGGTGAGGCGATGCGGGCAGCGCTGGCCTCACCTTATGACGTGACGGGCGCGGCTCATGATCCGATGCCTGGAGGTGAACCGGTGACCTTTATCCGGATCGAGGGGTTTGCGCAGTCGGTCGCCTACCGGGCGGAGAAACTGGAGGCGCTGTTGTCGTCCTTCGGGGCCGATATCGATATCAGTGACGATCCCATCGACTTGGAGGTCGTGCGCGATGTCGGCAATCTCAGGGGCGCGGGCGATATCTGGCGAATATCGGTGAAGCCGAGCGACGGGCCGCAAGTGGCGCAGCGGGTACAACCAGAAGCGCATGTTTACGACTGGGGTGGCGGGCTGGTCTGGGCACGGGTTGCCGGGGGCACCGATGTCCGGGCGCTGCTGGCGGGGATCGGCGGGAATGCAACGCTGGTCCGGGCCTCGGACGAGACCAAGGCGCGGCTGGGGGTGTTTCCGCAAGCCGACCCGGTCGTGGCGCGGATCAATGAGGGCTTGCGAGAAAAATTCGATCCGCGCGCGGTGTTGAACCGGGGGCTGATGGGCTGATGCAGACGCATTTTTCGGACGAACAGTTGCAGGACCCGGCCGTTGCACGCTCGAACGAGGTGCTGAGGGCCTGCGTGCATTGCGGCTTTTGTACCGCGACCTGTCCGACCTATCAGGTGCTTGGGGATGAGCTGGACAGCCCTCGGGGGCGGATTTACCTGATCAAGGACATGCTGGAAAGCGGGCGACCGGCGGACGAAAAGACCGTCAAGCATATCGACCGATGCCTGTCGTGCCTGGCCTGCATGACGACCTGTCCGTCCGGCGTGCACTACATGCATCTTGTTGATCATGCCCGGGACTATATCGAGGCGACCTATCGGCGGCCTTTGGGGGATCGGGCGCTGCGCTGGCTGCTGGCGCGGATATTGCCTTATCCGGGGCGGTTCCGCCTCGCGATCCTCGGGGCGTGGATCGGGCGGCCGTTCAAGGGGCTGATGCCGGGGCGGCTGAGGGCGATGGTGGAGTTTGCGCCGAAGACGCTGCCGCCGCCGAGCCTGATGGACCGGCCCCAGGTGTTCCCCGCCGAAGGCGCGCGGCGGATGCGGGTGGCGCTGATGACGGGCTGCGCTCAGCGGGCTCTGAATACCGATATCAACGCGGCGACGATCCGGCTCCTGACGCGGCATGGCTGCGAGGTGGTGATCGCCCGTGGCATGGGCTGCTGCGGGGCGGTGACCCATCATATGGGCAAGACCGGCGAGAGCCATGCGGCGGCTGCGCGGAATATCGCGGCGTGGATGGCGGAGGTGCACGGGCAGGGGCTGGATGCGATCGTCATCAATACCTCGGGCTGCGGGACGACGGTGAAAGACTACGGGCACATGTTCCGCAATGAGGCCCTGGCGGAGGACGCGGCGGTGGTGTCGGCTCTGGCGAAGGATGTGTCGGAGGTGATGGAGGGGCTGGGGCTGGGTGAGGCGCAGGTGCCGAAGCTGAAGGTCGCCTATCATGCGGCCTGTTCGCTGCAGCATGGGCAGCAGGTGAAGACCGCTCCGAAGGTGCTGCTGAAAGCGGCGGGCTTCGAGGTTGTGGAACCGGCGGACGCGCATCTGTGCTGCGGCTCGGCGGGGACCTATAACCTGATGCAGCCGGAGATTTCGAAGGCGCTGAAGGCGCGGAAGGTAGGGACGCTGGAAGCGGTGGCTCCGGAGGTGATCGCGGCGGGGAATATCGGCTGCATGATGCAGATCGGTTCGGGGACCGGGCTGCCGGTGGTGCATACGGTCGAGCTGCTGGACTGGGCGACCGGGGGACCGGAACCGGCGGCCCTGGCACGGAGAGATGCGTGAAATCAGGCGCCCCGACATGCGGATCGGCAATTTACAGGTCGTCGAAACTGTCCTCGACGACGCCCGGGGCGAGGTCGTGGCCGGTGAAGGTCCAGCCGTGGCTCGATTCGGGGTAGAGCTTGACGTTTTCGATGCCGCTGAGCTCGGACGCGTAGAACCATGACAACGCGCCAAGCTCGCCGGTATTGCAGAAATTGACCACGGGCGTGTTTTCCCAGTTCACACTGGCGCCCTTGAGGCGATCAAGCACCGAAATCCGGTGATCGGTGGCGGATTTGTAGACCGAGAAGGTCTTCGGCACCGAGAAACTGACCGCGCCCGGCAGGGTGGTGGCCAGCGGCTGGCCATCGCCGTTCGACTTGGCGAACATGCCCTCGGGACGTGTGTCGATCAGGGCGCCGGCAATGCGGCCCTCGGCGATGGCCTCGACCTCGTCGGTGCTCGCCCACCAGGTGGCGTCGAGATTGACGCGCAGGGTCTGGGCCGGCCGCCGGCGCGGGGCGTCTTCGGTGCGCAGATTGGCGTCGGTCCAGGCTTTCATGCCACCATCGAGAATACCGATCTGCTGAAGCCCGGCGGTTTTCAGCAGCCAGTAGACATAGGCGGCCCGGCCCATATCCATCGGGTCGTCGCGGGTGTGGACAATGACGGTGGGCTGTTCGATCCGGAGCCCGTTCGTGCTGAAGAGGGCCGACAGGGCCGCGGCATCGGGCGGCTGGCCAGGATTGTCGGCGGGACCGCGCCAGGCCGAAAAGGGAATGTTGATGGCATCGGGGATGAACACGCCGCCGGTCTTGTCGGCGGGGCGGATGTCGATGATCTGGATGTCGCGGATCTTCAGGAGATTGGCGAGATCGGCCGGGGCGGGCAGGACGTTCCAGCCTTCGATCCGCAGCGCCTCGGGGTCGGGGCACGGGATGTAGATTTCGGCTCCGGCCTCGACGCGGGCCGGGTTGCCACCGATCGTGTCGAGATTGGCCTGCCAGATCCGTTCGTAGGCGTGGACGTTGTCATAGGCCTGGCCTGCGACCAGCGACAGGCTTTCGCCGCGCTTGACGATGTGCCAGTTGCCGCATTCGGTCGCGGTGGCCGCAACAGGCGTTGCGGTCATGAATAATGCAAGAATTCGAAAGAACATTTCCCCACCAGGATACTCGTGAAACTGATGGAAAGAATATATTCCATTGGATGGGAAGTCCAGTCCGGACGGCCTTGCAGCTTTATCGTTTCGAGAAAGAAGGTGATGATTCTCACAAGTACTTAGCGAGCTGCCCGTGTGAAGTATTTCGGTGATTATTTTGTGGGAATAAAGGGTTGGTATTCACATTTTAAGTAACCGGAGACAGAGAGATGGCGCGCGTAAAAATTTGGTGACGGAGAGGAGAAGGGGGAGGTGTCGTTGTCGGGGTTTCGTGGAAAGCCAGGAGGATTTGGAAGCAAATGCGCGTGGTGAGTTCGGGTCGGCGTTCGCAGGTTTGCGCACGCGTTCGCGCCTGAAGACCTTCCACTGGAAGGTCTTCCGGGCGGCAGCCGGTCGGCGTTCGCAGGTTTGCTCACGCGTTCGCGCCTGAAGACCTTCCACTGGAAGGTCTTCCGGGCGGCGCTCACCCCTCAACAATCCGGCTGCGGTGGCGGCGGAGGAGGAAGAGGCCGACGAGCAGCAGGCAGGCGGCGAGGAGGAAGACGTAAGGCGGCGAGGCGCTGGGGGCGTCGTAGGTGCCGTAAAAGCCCGAGCGCATCAGAGCGACCGGGTGGGTGAGGGGGTTGAACCAGATGAGGTCTTTCAGATGTCCCGGCAGGTCCTCGACCAGATAGAAGATGCCGGAGACGATGAAGAGCGGACGGTTGATGACGGTCCAGATGTTGCTCCAGGAGGGCAGGAAGGTGAAGAGGACGCAGTTCAGCGTTCCGACGCCAAGGCCGAGAAGGGCCGCCATGGCGATGGCCGTCAGAATCGGCGGCAGCGAGATATTGACCGACACGTCGCGGGTCAGAAGGATGGTGGCGATCATCAGGCTCATGACCACGAGTTGGGTCAGAAGCGACAGAATGAAGCGCGCGAGGATGGCGTCGAGCGGGGTGACGGACGGGTAGCGCAGCAGTTTCCGGTTGACCTGGACGGCGTGCGAGACGGTGTTGGAGATATCCACATAGACGTTAAACGCCAGGTAGCCGGTGGCATAGAACAGCGCGAAACTGGTGCCGATGGGCGGCGAACGCATCATCTGCGAGAAGGCCAGGGTCAGAAGGGTGATGGCGGCGAGCGGCTCGGCGAAGGCCCAGAAATAACCGGCCCAGGAGCGGCCGTAGCGGGTCGCCATCTCGCGCAGGATCAGGGCGCCGAGGACGCGGGCGAACTGGAAGCGGACGGGACGGCTGGGCGCCTGGCTGGGGGTCATCATCGTCAACGGATCGGGTCCGGTTTTAACCTTCTGTTATCCCCGGCGGCGTAAAGCTTCGTTAACGGGGCGGCGGTCTGGCGGAAAAGGCCTGTTTCGTTGTCGTTGAGGAAGGTTAACAATTCGTGGAGACGCGCCGGTGACTGACACGGCGGATATCGAGGCCGGGCGGGGCCCCGGGACGGCCGGAGGACCGGGGGACGAAACGCGCGGTCCGGGCCGAGGCATCGGCGGGAAGCGCGGTGGCGGCAAGGGCGGCGGCTCGGGAGGCGGGCTGGCACGGCGCGGCGGCGGTGGTGGCGCGCTGAACAAGCCGAAGAGGCAGCGCCGCAAGCTCCGGGCGATGAAGCTGATCGGGCCGGAAGCCGGGATGGTGGTCAGCGTGCCCGCCCCAAGGGCGCGGTTGCGGTTCCGCCACGTGATGCTGGTCCTGAGTTTCCTCGCCATGGTGGCGGCCCCCTTGGGTTTCGTCGGCTGGTACCTGGCCGACAAGGCGGCCGATCAGTATCACTCGGTGGTGGCCTTCACGGTGCGTTCGGAAGAAAGCTCGTCAGCCTTCGATATTCTCGGCGCGCTGACCGGATCGGGCGGGAATTCGGGGACCGACGCCGAAATCCTGCATGAATACATCCAGTCCCAGCAGATGGTCGAGAAACTCGACGCGGCGCTCGATCTCCGCGCCATCTACAACCGGGCCGGAGAGGACTGGCTGTTCCGGCTCGGCGCGCACAGGTCGATCGAGGATCTGCACTGGTACTGGGGCTGGGCGGTTGATGTGGCCTTTGACAATAATTCCGGCCTGATCGAAGTCACCGCGCGCGCCTTCGATCCCGAGGACGCGCACCGGATTGCGGCGGCGGTGCTGGAGGAAAGCAACCGGCTGGTCAACCGGCTGTCGGACGAGGCGCGGGCCGATGCGATCCGCTTTTCCGAGGCCGATCTGGAGGAGGCCGAGGCGCGGCTGCGCGAGATGCGGGTGAAGTTGAGGACCTTCCGCAACGAGAACCGGATCATCGATCCCGAGGCCGGGGTGACCGGGTTTCAGGGTTTGGTGAACACGCTGGAGGAGCAGCTGGCCCAGGCGCTGGTGGCGCGCAACGAGCTGCGCTCCTTCGCCTCGGAAAACGACCCGCGTCTGGCCAATGCCGAGCGGCGGATCGAGGCGATCCGCGAGCAGATCGAGGCGGAAAAGGCCGCACTGGC
Organism: Paracoccaceae bacterium; assembly: GCA_050299335.1. Classification (GTDB taxonomy): domain Bacteria; phylum Pseudomonadota; class Alphaproteobacteria; order Rhodobacterales; family Rhodobacteraceae; genus JBNKVT01. Next base: position 40,336 of record JBNKVT010000014.1, read on the forward strand.
CGCGCGGGACACGACCCGGGGACAGCCCCTGGCAGAGGTCATCGGGGCCTATGAGGAACTGCTGGTCGATCTGAAATTTTCCGAGGACAGCTATACCTCGGCGCTGGCGGCCTTCGAGGCGGCGCGGGCCGAGGCGCGGCGGCAGACGCGCTATCTCGCGGCCCATGTCGAACCGACGATGAGCGAGGTCCCGCAATATCCGCAGCGCGTGCTATTGACGGTCGCGGCGGGGCTGGTGCTGTTGGTGGTCTGGGGAGTCGTGGTGCTGCTGGGCTATAATGTCCGGGACAGGCGATGATCCGGTTTCACAATGTTTCCAAGGAGTTCCGATCCAAGGGTGTCACCAGGACCATCGTTCAGGACCTGAACCTGACCCTGCCAGACGGGCGCAATCTAGCGCTGATCGGACGCAACGGTGCCGGAAAATCGACGCTGCTGGAGATGATCGCCGGCACGCTGGAGCCGAGCGGCGGCTGGATCGAGCGCCGGGGCCGGGTCTCGTGGCCGCTGGGTTTTGCCGGCAGTTTCCATCCCGATCTGACCGGCTATCAGAACGCCCGTTTCGTGGCGCGGATCTACGGGGTCGATTGCGACATGCTGATCGACTATGTCGAGGATTTCGCCGAACTGGGCCGCTCCTTTGGCCTGCCCCTGCGGTATTATTCCTCCGGAATGAAGGCGCGGCTGGCCTTCGGCCTGTCGATGGGGATTTCCTTCGACACTTATCTGATCGACGAGATTACCGCGGTGGGCGACTTGGCCTTCAAGGAAAAATGCCGCGCGGTGCTGCGCGAAAAGATGGCGCGGGCCGATGTGATCATGGTGTCGCATAATTTTTCCACCGTCACCGATTACTGCGATTGTGCGCTGGTGCTGAATGGCGGGCGGGCGGTTTTTTTCGACGATATCGACCTGGCGATCGCAAGCTACAAGGCGCTGATGCGGGCGGCGTGAGGCGCGGCCCCGACGCCAGTGTCAAAGGCAATTCCGTTGCAGCGGCCCCGTCCGGCGTCAGGATTTCGGCGCAATCCGGGTAACATGGCCCATCTTGCGTCCGGGCCGCGCCTCGGCCTTGCCATAGAGATGCAGCCCGTCGCCAAAGATGTCCCGCCAGCGCCCGGCCTCGTCGCCGATCAGGTTGGTCATCACCGCATCCGAATGCCGCGATCCGTCCCCGAGCGGCCAGCCGCAAATGGCGCGGATATGCTGCTCGAACTGGTCGATGACGCAGGCATTCTGGGTCCAGTGGCCGGAATTATGGACGCGCGGGGCGATCTCGTTGACGACGAGGCCCGCTTGCGTGACGAAAAGCTCGACGCCGAGCACACCGACATAGTCGAGCGCGTTAAGGATTTTTCCCGCCAGCAGGACAGCATCGGTGCGCTGCGACGCGGTGAGCGTGGCTGGAACGGTGGTGGTGTGCAGGATGCCGTCGCGGTGGACATTCTCGCCGGGGTCGAAACAGGCGACCGCGCCGTCGAGGCCGCGGGCGGCGATGACCGAGACCTCGCTGTCGAAGGCGACGAAACCTTCAAGGATCGCCGGAGCGCCCTTGAGGGCCTCCATGGCGGCAGGCGCGTCGCCGGGAGCGCTCAGACGGGTCTGGCCCTTGCCGTCATAGCCGAAGCGGCGGGTCTTCAGGATCGCGGGCGTGCCGATCTCGGCGAGGGCGGCCTCAAGATCGGCGAGACTGTCCACGGCGCGGTAAGGGGCGGTGGCGAGGCCGATTTGGATGAGGAAATCCTTTTCCGCAATCCGGTCCTGGGACCTTGCGAGGGCCGCGCGGCCCGGTCGGATGGGGGCGATGGCCTCGATCCGGTCGAGGGTTGCGGTGGGGACATTCTCGAATTCGTAGGTGACGACGTCGACCGCATCGGCGAAGCGGGTGAGAGCCGCCTCGTCTTCCCAAGGTGCGGTAGTGACGGCGGCAGCGACCTGGCCGGCGGGCGGGTTGGGTGAGGGGTCGTAGATGTGGCAGGAAATGCCGAGGCGTGCGGCGGCGAGCGCCAGCATCCGGCCAAGCTGGCCGCCGCCGAGGATACCGACCACCGAACCGGGGCCGAGGATGTCAGTCATCCGTGGGCTCCTCGGGGATGGCGTCGGTCTGGGCCTTGCGCCAGGCGTCGAGCCTGAGGGCGAGGGCGGCGTCGGTGGTGGCGAGGATAGAGGCCGCCAGCAGCCCGGCATTGGCGGCCCCGGCCGGGCCGATGGCCAGGGTTCCGACGGGGATGCCCCTGGGCATCTGGACGATGGACAGGAGCGAATCCTGGCCCGAGAGGGCGGAGGATTTCACCGGGACACCCAGGACCGGCAGCCGGGTCTTCGACGCGATCATGCCGGGCAGATGCGCCGCCCCGCCCGCGCCGGCAATGATGATCCGAATGCCGCGCTCGGCGGCCGCCTCGGCAAAGGCGAACATGCGGTCCGGGGTTCGGTGGGCCGAGATGATCCTGGCCTCATGGGGCACGCCGAGCGCCTCGAGGGTGCCCGCGGCCTCCTTCATCGTCGGCCAGTCCGACTGGCTGCCCATCACGATCGATACCTGAGGCGCTACCATCGGCCCTCTCCGCAATTGTGAGCGGCGCACTATAGCCGCGCGGGGCGGGACGGCAAGGGGGTCGCGGCGCGCGGCGGGGCGATGCGCTCAGGCGAGGATGTCGGGCAATGATTACAGGCAAAGATATCAGGCAATGATATCGGGGGTCAGTTCGTCCTCGATCCGGGCGATCTCGTCCTTCAGGGACAGTTTCTTCTTCTTCAGCCGCTTCAGCGACAGGGGATCGGCACGGGTGGTTTCCATGGCGTGGATGGCGGCGTCGAGGTCGCGGTGTTCGGTCTGCAGGGCGGTCAGTTTCGCCCGGAGGATTTCCTCGTGATCCATCGTCGGAGGATTGGTCATTCACGCCACCGGATAAGCTCGTCCTCTTGCACTATGTCCAGACCGCTCCCATATTTTCAAGCGAAAGGGTCGCCGCGTGCGGGGCCCTGGCGGGTGCTGTCCACGGGGATTGCCTAGCGGATGCCTGCTTAACAACGGGTTGCTTTTTGAAAAGGACTTGTGACGCGATGACCAAGGTGACCTTCGCCTCTCACCCCAACATGCTGGGTTTCGAACGGCTCGACCGGCTTCTGGAGCGCACCCAGAAATCCGGCAACGAAGGCTATCCGCCCTATAATATCGAGCTGGTGGACGAAAACGCCTACCGGATCACCCTGGCGGTGGCCGGATTTACCGATGACGACCTCACGGTGGCGATCGAAAACAGCCAGCTGGTTATCAAGGGCGCGATGTCCGACCATGATAAGGACAAGATTTACCTGCATCGTGGCATCGCCGCGCGGCAGTTCCAGCGAATCTTCGTGCTTGCCGACGGGGTGGAAGTGACCGGTGCGGAGCTTGCGCATGGTCTCTTGCATATCGACCTGCACCGGCGTGCGCCGGAGAATGTGGTGCACAGAATCGAAATTCGTAAGGGGTAAGAGATGACCGATTATCCGAGCTACCAGCGCCAGGAAGCCGCCCCGATCGTCTATGTGAGGGCGGTCAGAACCGCCGATCTGCCGAGCCGGGTCCGCGAACAGGTGGGCGATCTCGACCAGGTCTGGACGATCTCCGACCAGGATGGCGACCTGATCGCGCTGGCCGACAACCGCGAGAAGGCCTTCACCATGGCGCGGCTGCACGAGATGGCGCCGGTTTCGGTGCACTGAACCCCGAGCCGGGTTTTCGCTGGGTCCGTTGCTGGAGAAAACCCCGGACAACCGCATGGCGATTGGGGGGTGTGGTGGCTGATTTCACGAATGGTGGCTGTCTGCCTTGAGGCACTGGCTGCCAAGTCGCTGCGCGAGGGCGAATGTCTGGTTACCTACTGAACCGGACAAAAACCTGCCAAAATCAAAACGATTTTTGCCAAGGGTTTGTGGCATAGGATTTTCTAGTGATTTTGGTCGAGCGGCGTAGTGTGACTAAAACGACCGTTTTGGGCGCACATGTATTGGTAGGGGGTTTGTGTCCGCTGTGCAGGACTTAGCTGCCGTTGACAATGCGCGGACAGGTACGTGAACTTAATCAGCGACTAAGCGAGGTGATTAAGTTGTGGCAGCTCGTCAGAAGATGGCTTGGACTTGGTGGGGCCGACCTTGGAAAAGCATCAATCAATGTTGAATCGGTTATCGGGAGCCTCAAAGGCGACTCGAACTCAAGCGATGCTTTAAGCGGAGTATTTGTCTATGACGGTCGGGAAGTTGAACTTCGTGTTGATCCCGATGACCGCACCTGTACAGAGTGCCTCGAAACGGCCCGTAAACTACTGACTTGCTTTCAGGAAATGAACGACAAAGCACTATCGGTTGCTTCCGACAGACTTCTTTCAACTTACAATGAGAATTGGCGAGAGTATTCGGAAAGGCTGGAAGACGGAAGCTATACGAACGTATCCAGGCCGATACTCGACCGGTCCACATTCCAGGCAAGCATACGGATCAGTGCTGTCAGCGTAATCGGTTCAATGGTCGAGTTTATGTTCTCGGACAAAGGACTGTTTCATGGTCACAGCATCGTAGTGAGCGCGTTCGACGGCCTAGACTTCTCGGATACCAATGCAGAAATCTATGGATAGTTTCGGGCTCGTTCCAGACCTATTCTGCACCGCAGGATGGGCCAAAACTTAACCGTTTGTGTCACCGGCGATAACGACCGGTTTTGGCCGCCACCGAAAGGCTGCCATTGGCGCAGCCGCAGTGAACTGGCGCATTGTTCGCATAGCAGACCACCCGACTTGTGGCCGTCACCCCCAATTTCCCATGGATTACAAAGTTCCACAGTACGGCGCGTAGCAGTCGTAATTCCTGATTTGCGAGATCAGCCCGTCGGTGAAACGGATCACGGCGACGCAATCCGCGCGCATCCGGTCGCCGGGCTCGAGGCTGCCGAGCGGGATGGCAAGCGCGCCCTCCCAGTGCCATTCCACGAAAACCACGTTCTCCGTTTCGGCCATGCGCGTTACCGTGCAGCTCTGTTCGGCGAGGATGCTCCGGCCCTGTTCGAGGCCCGACAGCATCCCGGCACGGTTCTTTCGGGCTCCCTCCGGTTTCAGCCGGTTCGGAAGCTCGATCTGTTCGGCATCGGCAGAAAGCAGCGTATCGAGAGCGTGCGGGTCGAAACGCGCGATGGCCTCGAAGAAGGCCGAGGTCCGGGCCTTTTGGTCTGTTGCGGTCATGGTCCCCCTCCGATGAGGCGATGTTGACGGTCTGTCGTGGAACAAATGGAGGATTGAAGGCTGACGCCGGCGCGGGAATCGGTAAAGTGGCCGGGAAAACCGGGGAGGCAGGACATGACATTCGGCAAACGCGAAATCGGCTCGACGGGGCTGATGGTGACGGAACTGGGGCTGGGGACGGCGGCAATGGCCGGGAATCACCGGCCGGTGACGACCGAGGATGCGGCGGCGGCGATAGAGACGGCGCTGGAGGCTGGGGTCAGCTTCGCCGATACCGCGCCGTTCTACGGGTTCGGGCGTTCCGAGCGGCAGACCGGTGACGCGCTGCGGGGGCGGTCGGACTGGGTGCTGTCGACCAAGGCCGGGCGGCTGCTGGCGCCGGGACCGGGCTCGGAGGAGGAGCGCGCCGACTGGCCCGTGGCACTGCCGTTTCATCCGGTCTACGACTATTCCTATCCGGCTGTGATGCGCTCCTTCGAGGATTCTTTGCAGCGGCTGGGGCTTGATCGGATCGACATCCTGCTTCTCCACGATATCGGCGAGATGACCCATGGGGCCGAGGGCAATGCCGAGCACATGCCCGAAGCCATGTCCGGGGGATATCTGGCGCTGGAGGAATTGCGGCGATCCGGGGATATCCGGGCCATCGGGCTCGGGGTGAACGAAAAGGCGGTTTGCCTCAAGGCGCTGGAGCATGGGGACTGGGACGTGTTCCTGCTGGCGGGACGCTATACGCTGCTGGAGCAGGACCCGATCCATGATCTGATGCCGGAAATGGAGAAGCGCGGCATGAGCATGATTCTCGGGGGGCCGTTCAATTCCGGCATCCTCGCGGGCGGGGAGACCTGGAACTATGCCAAGGCGCCGGCGGAGGTCATCGACCGGGCCCGGCGGATCGCCGAGGTCTGTGCCGCGCACCGGGTTCCGCTGCCGGCGGCGGCGCTGCGCTTCCCGCTCGGTCACAAGCTGGTGTCGAGCGTGATCCCGGGACCACGTTCGGCCGCCGAGATGGGCGAAATCCTCGGATGGTGGGAGATGGATATTCCCGGCCAGCTCTGGAGCGATCTCAAGGGGCAGGGGCTGATCGACGCGGCGGCGCCGGTGCCGGGCTAGACGCGGGGCGCTGTCCGCGGCTATTGAACAACACGGCCGGCAATGCCCACGCGCGCATTGGTCCGGCAATTCCCGACATCTGCTTCGCGATGCCCAAGCTCCGAGCTGAGGGCCGTGTCCGCCCTCGGACGGGTGCGGCCCGGTGCTGGTCGCACCGTGCGGGTGTGGAGCGGGGAGGGATGGGGACGGCGGGGCAATGGATTTGGGAAGGGATTGGGGGTTGGCTCGAATGGAGGAAACCGAATCTCAGGCGGGTTTCCCGTGACAGGCGGACCCAAATGCAATTCCCACCGGGGTTAACTGGTCGGAAAGACGAGCAGGGCGGCGGCGACGAAGCGGTTGCCACGGCGCATGATGTGCGGTATTGCGGCGGCGAAACGCCCGGGGGATTGCCGGGCGTCTTTTGTTTTCTGACGAGGCGCGTGAAATGGAACTGCGGAATATCGCCATCATTGCCCATGTCGACCATGGCAAGACGACGCTGGTCGATGAACTGCTGAAGCAGTCCGGCGCCTTCCGCGAGAACCAGGCGGTGGCCGAGCGGGCGATGGATTCGAACGATCTCGAGCGCGAGCGCGGCATTACCATTCTGGCCAAATGCACCTCGGTCGAGTGGCGGGGTACGCGGATCAATATCGTCGACACGCCGGGCCATGCCGATTTCGGCGGTGAGGTCGAGCGCATCCTGTCGATGGTCGATGGTGTGGTGCTGCTGGTAGATGCCGCCGAGGGGCCGATGCCGCAGACCAAGTTCGTCACCTCCAAGGCGCTGGCGCTGGGACTGCGGCCCATTGTGGTCCTGAACAAGGTCGACAAGCCGGATGCCGAGCCGGACCGGGCACTGGACGAGGTGTTCGATCTTTTTGTTTCTCTCGATGCCAATGAGGATCAGCTGGATTTTCCTGTGCTCTATGCCTCGGGCCGGTCGGGCTGGGCGGATGACGGTCTCGAGGGGCCGCGCAAGGACCTGTCGGCGCTGTTCGATCTGGTGGTGAAACATGTCGCGGCCCCGGCGCAGGCGGCGCGGCGGGACGAGCCGGTGTCGATGCTGGCGACGACCCTTGCCGCCGATCCCTTCATCGGGCGGCTCCTGACCGGGCGGATCGAAAGCGGTGCGCTGAAGACCGGCGCGAGCCTGAAGGTGCTCGGGCGCGACGGGCGCGAGATCGAACGGTTCCGGGTCTCGAAGATCCTCGCCTTCCGGGGCCTGACCCGACAGCCGGTCGATGAGGCCGGGGCAGGGGACATCGTCTCGGTCGCGGGGATGAGCGAGGCGACGGTGGCCGACACGCTCTGCGATCCTTCGGTCACCGCGGCGATCCCCGCGCAACCCATCGACCCGCCGACCATCACCGTCACTTTCGGGATCAACGACAGCCCGCTGGCCGGGCGCGACGGCAAGAAGGTGCAGTCGCGGGTGATCCGCGAGCGGCTGATGCGCGAGGCGGAAACCAATGTGGCGATCTCGGTCACGGACACACCGGGCGGCGAGGCGTTCGAGGTGGCGGGGCGCGGCGAATTGCAGATGGGGGTGCTGATCGAGAACATGCGCCGCGAGGGATTCGAACTGAGCATATCGCGGCCTCAGGTGCTTTACCGGACCGATGAGAGTGGCGCGCGGCTGGAGCCGATCGAGGAGGTCACCATCGATGTCGACGAGGAGTATGCCGGCGTCGTGGTCGAAAAACTGGCCATGCGGCGCGGTGATCTGGCCGAAATGCGCACCGGGCAGGGCGGCAAGACCCGCATCGTCGCCCTGGTGCCCTCGCGCGGCCTCATCGGCTATCACGGCGAATTCCTGACCGACACGCGCGGCACCGGCGTCCTTAACCGGGTCTTTCATGGCTGGGCCCCGCATAAGGGGCCGATCGAAGGACGCCGTGCCGGGGTGCTGATCTCGATGGAGGCGGGCAAGGCTGTGCCCTATGCGCTTTTCAATCTGGAGGATCGCGGCGCGTTCTTTATCGGCGCCGGTGAAGAGGTCTACGAGGGCATGATCCTCGGTGAGCACAGCCGCGACAACGATCTCGAGGTGAACCCGCTGAAGGGCAAGAAGCTGACCAATGTGCGGGCCTCGGGTACCGACGAGGCGGTGCGGCTGACCACGCCGCGCCGGATGAGCCTCGAAGAATCGATTGCATACATTAATGACGACGAACTGGTGGAAGTGACCCCCAATTCCATCCGCCTGAGAAAGCGACATCTGGTCGCGCATGAGCGGAAACGCGCCGCAAAGCTGGCCGCGGAATAGGTCAAATTTTAGGCAATTGCCTCTCTGGACGGCTCATTTCCGACGAAGTTTAACCATTAACCCTCGTTGTAACCTTTTAGGGGAGATAGGATTTGCGCGACACGCCGCGATTGCGTAGGTCTTGATCCATCATCTTGACGCATGGCCGCCTGGCAGATTATCGTGTCGCGACTTTCTGGTTGGGCAACTGACGAGCGATCAATGTGTTTTGTGACGCCGGAAGGCGGCTTGCGGACGGGTTGTATACAAATTGTCCCAATTGCAGGCATAGAGTAGCGAGTTGTGATGAAGTGGAGTAGGGCATGAAGCATCCTGTTGATGTACACGTGGGCAAACGGATCAGACACCGCAGGTGGATGGTCGGCATGACGCAGCAGCAGCTGGGCGAGATCGTCGGGATCAAGTTCCAGCAGATCCAGAAATACGAAACCGGCATGAACCGCGTCAGCGCCTCCCGCCTTTGGGATATCGCCAAGGCGCTGGAAGTGCCGATCAGCTTCTTTTTCGAAGGGCTGGACGAGGGCTACGAGAACGTGGTCGGCACCGACGAGGCCGAAGCGGCGATGCCGCGCGGCGATCTTCTGGCCGACAAGGAGGCGCTGGAACTGGTGCGCTCCTATTACGCCATCCCCGAAGAGCAGCGCCGCTCGCTGTTCGACCTCGCCCGGGTTCTGGGCGCGGTGGCCTGAAAGGGCGAGAACGATCTGGACAATTGATCCGGTTTGAGATGACCTCCGACGCGACAACCGCGCGGAGGTTTTTTCATGGAATTTGACGCACGCGAGCGCGATGCCCTGACCGCCGCCCTCGAAGCGATGGCAGACGCGGCGGCGGCGGTGACCCTGCCGCTGTTCCGCTCGCCCGAACTGGCGACCGAGAACAAGCGCCGGGACGGGTTCGATCCGGTGACCGAGGCCGACCGCGAGGCGGAGCGGGCGATCCGGGCGATCATCGCCGAGCGCTTTCCACAGGACGGGGTGCTGGGCGAGGAATTCCCTGCCATCGAAAGCCGCAGCGGCCGGACCTGGGTGCTCGACCCGATCGACGGGACGCGGGCCTTTATTTCGGGCATGCCGAGCTGGGGAACGCTGATCGGCCTGGATTGCGGCGACGGTCCGGTTCTGGGGCTGATCGACCAGCCCTATATCGGCGAGCGGTTTGTCGGCGGGTTCGGCAGGGCGAGCCTGACGCGCGGGTCGGAGCGGCGGGGTATCAAGGTCCGGGATTGCGCCGGGCTGGCGGATGCGGTGCTTTATTCGACCTTCCCCGAGATCGGCCGCGCGGGTGAGCGCTCGGCGTTCGCGGAGGTGGCTGCCCGGACCCGGCTGACCCGTTACGGCACCGATTGCTACGGCTATGCGCTGGTGGCTCTCGGCCAGGCGGATCTGGTGATCGAGGCGGGGCTGAATGCCTATGACATCCAGGGACCGATGGCGGTGATCGAAGGTGCCGGTGGCATCGTCACCGATTGGCAGGGTGGCAAGGTGCATCGGGGCGGCCGGGTGCTGGCCGCCGGGGACAGGCGGGTCCATGACGCGGCCCTTGCGGTCCTGGCGCGGCTGGACGCGTGACGCGACCGGCCTTTCCTCGGCCAGGGGCCATGCTTGATTTTCCGGGCGGTGGCGCGATGGTGGACGGATGAGTTTCGCAGATGAAATCTCGACCTTTCCCGAGGTCTTCGACGAGGCGGCGGCGGCCCGCGCAGCCGATCTCTATGCCGGTGAACCCGAGACGGTTCGGCGGCTGATCGGGGCCGTCGCGTCGAACGCGCCTTATCTGGCCGGACTACTGGAGCAGGAGGCGACCTGGCTGCGTCCCGCGCTTCGTGGCGCTACGGGGGACGCCGTCTCGGACGCGATTGCCGAGATCGGCGGGGACGGATTTTCCGAGCTCGCCCAGAGCCTGAGACAGGCCAAGCGGCGGGTGGCGCTGATCACTGCTCTGGCCGATCTCGGCGGGGTCTGGGGGCTTGAGGACGTGACCGGCGCGCTCAGCGATCTGGCGGATGCGGCGGTGCAGGCGGCGCTGGATTATCTGGTCGGTGCCGAGCAGGCGCGGGGCAAGCTGCCGGAGGTGGCGGCACGCAATGCGGGGCTCTTCGTGCTGGCCATGGGCAAGCTTGGGGCGCGGGAGCTGAATTATTCCTCGGATATCGATCTGATCGTGCTCTTCGACGAAACGCTCTATCCGCCCGGGGACTACATGGATATCCGCAAGGTGCTGATCCGGGTCACCCAGCGCATGGTCAAGCTCCTGTCGGATCTGGACGGCGGTTATGTCTTCCGCACCGATCTCAGGCTCAGGCCCAACCCTTCGGCCACGCCGGTCTGCATCGGCGCCGGCTCGGCCGAGCGCTATTACGAGGCCGAGGGACGGACCTGGGAGCGGGCCGCCTTCATCAAGGCGCGGGTCTGCGCCGGGGACGCGGCGATCGGCGGGCGTTTTCTGGCGGAATTGCAGCCGTTTATCTGGCGCCGGCATCTGGATTTCGCCGCCATCCAGGACGCCCATGACATCCGGCTGAAGATCCGCAAGCACAAGGGGCTGGGCGGCGATCTGGTGCTGGAGGGCCACGACGTCAAGCTGGGCCGGGGCGGCATCCGCGAGATCGAGTTCTTCACCCAGACCCGTCAGCTGATCTGCGGCGGCCGCGATCCCGATCTGCGCAGCCCCCGCACGCTCGACGCCCTCGACGCCCTGACCGGCAAAGGCTGGGTGGCACCGGCGGTTCGCGACACGCTCCGCGCGGCCTATATCGCGCATCGGACCCTGGAACACCGGCTGCAGATGATCGACGATGCCCAGACCCAGACCCTGCCGACAAGGCCCGAGGCGATGGCGCGGCTGACGGGGTTCTGCGGCTATGGCGACGCGGCGGCGTTTCGCGCCGATCTCACCGGGCGGTTTTCCCAGGTCCACGCCCTTACCGAGCCGTTCTTCGCCCCCGGATCGCCGAAGGCGCGCGCCTCCGAGACTCTGTGGGACCGGTTCGCCGACCCCGCCGCCGCCGAGATGCGGGTGGAGGGATGGCAGGGCTTTGCCGCCCTCAGATCGGCGCGGGCCCGGGGGATTTTCGACCGGGTGCTGCCGATGCTGCTGACCCAGATCGCCAAGGCGCAGAATCCCGATGAGGCGCTGGCCGAATTCGAGCGTTTTCTGGCCGGATTGCCCGCCGGGGTGCAAGTGTTCTCGCTGTTCGAAGCCAACGAGAACCTGTTGGAACTTCTGGTCGGCATCTGCGCCTCCGCCCCGAAACTGGCGGCCTATCTGGGGCATAATCCCGGCGTGCTCGACGCGGTGCTGAGCACGGATTTCTACCAGCCTCTGCCGGGGGTCGCCGTGCTGACGGATGAATTGGGCGCGGTCCTGGCAGCGGCGGAGGGCTATGAGGAAAAGCTCGATGCGGCGCGGCGCTGGGCCAAGGAGCTGCATTTCCGGATCGGTGTGCAGCTTTTGCGCGGATTGCAGGATGCCGAGGCGACCGGACAGGCCTATTCGGCGCTGGCCGAGGCCAGTCTCGCCGCACTCCTGCCTGTGGTGGCCGAGGATTTCGCCGCGCGGCACGGGAAGCCGCCGGGGCAGGGGGCGGCCGTGATCGCGATGGGCAAGCTCGGTTCGGGCGAGATGACGGCGAGTTCAGATCTGGACCTGATCGTGGTCTATGACGCGGAAGGGGCGAGCCAGTCGGACGGACGGCGGCCCCTGGCGGTGCCGGCCTATTTCGCCCGCCTGACCCAGGCGCTGGTGGCGGCCCTGACCGCCCCGACCTCGGAGGGGGCGGTCTATGACGTGGATATGCGGCTCCGGCCCTCGGGGAGGGCGGGGCCGGTGGCGGTGAGCCTGGCGTCCTTCGCCGCGTATCAGCTGACCGAGGCCTGGACCTGGGAACATCTCGCCCTGACCCGGGCGCGCACCGTGGCCGGGTCAGAAAGCCTCAGAGCGGCGGTAACGGCGGCAATCGCCCGCGCCCTGACAGCAGAGCGCGACGCGGCGCGGGTGCTGGAGGATGCCGGCGACATGCGGCGGCGGCTGCTCGCGGCCAGGGGCGGCGGGTCGGTCTGGGAGGTCAAGTCCGGGCCGGGAAGGATGCAGGATGTGGAACTGGTGCTGCAGACCGGAATGCTGCTGACCGGGCGCGCGGACGATCCCTCGCCACGCCGCGCCATTGCTGGTCTTGAAGGCGCGGGCTGGCTGAGTGCCGGGGATGCGGCGGTCTTTGGCGAGGCGCTGGCGCTTTACGGCAATCTCCAGCAGATCGGCCGGATTGCGGCGGATACGGGGTTTGAACCCGACAAGGCGGCGCCGGGTCTGACGGCGCTGGTGCTGTCGATCTGCGGCGAGACCGATCCGGATGCCCTTGAAACCCGGCTTCGCGCGGTCGCAGACCTGGCCCATGAAGCGGCGAACCGGATCGTTCCCCTGCACGAAAAAGTTGAAACAGACCCGCCCGCTGCTTGATCGGCAGCCGCCTTTGTGCTCAGACTTGCGACAATGGCGCGAATGAGCGTTGTAGGTTGTCTGGTTGGGGCATGGTCTGGGTTATTGGTGTCGGAATCGGGTTCGTCCTGCTCTATCTCTGCTGGATCGAGCCTCGCTGGCTGGTGATCCGCCGCTACCGCGAGCCCCTGCCGGGATTGAAGACCCCGCTCAAGGTCGTTGTCGCCTCGGACCTGCAGCCGAATTCACTGCACTGGCCGGTGGGTCGGCTTGGCCGCGCCTTTGCCGCCATGAACCGGGAGAACCCTGACCTGGCGGTCTGGCTCGGGGATTTCGTCGGCGGCAAGACCAATCCCGCGACGGTGATCGGACGGTTGGTCGCCTCCCTGCAACCCGGGATCGACGAGGTCGCAGGTGCGATGATGCAGCTGAAGCCGAAAATGGGCCATGTGGCGGTGCTCGGGGAACGGGACCGGGCGGCCTCGGAGGACGTGGTCACGGAAGTGCTGGAGCGGCACGGGGTGGTGCTGGCGGGCGGCGATATCGTGATGATGACCGAACCCGAGAGCCTCGAGCAGCTGCAGGTTCTGGGCTATGGTTCGCGGCTGGAGAAGATTCGGGGGCCGGGGTTTCTGCATGAGCGGATCAACCGCTATGTGCCGGTGATCGGGATCTGCCACTCGCCGGACGAATTCGTGCCCGAGCGCAACGGTCCGCCGGTGATCCTGGGCGGGCATACCCATGGAGGACAGGTGCGGCTGCCCTGGCTCGGGGCGTTCGTGCTGCCGGTGGAAAACCGGCGTTTCGACCGGGGGTGGTTCACGGAATGGGGCCAGCGGTTTTTTGTAACTTCGGGGATGGGCACGGCGGTTCTGCCGGTGCGCTTCCTCTGTCCGCCCGAGATCGTGGTGATCGAGTTCATACCGGCGCGGTAGCTCCGGAAGCGGGCGACGGGCAATCCGCTTCACCGCAAGGGTTTCTGAGGTCGCGCCAACGAAATTTTTCAAAAATTTCGGCCGCGTTCTTCGAAAGAACGCGGTGCCTCTTGCGCCATCAAGCACCGACCTGACCGGGCGTTCCCTGGCAGCAAGACGCGCCGGATGGCTGCGCCGCACCCACTTCTCACCCCGAAATCGTAAAAAAAAACGGGCCCCGCGGGACCCGTGAAAAGTCATCTTGAGGGAAAGGTCAGACCACTTTCAGGTGCCCCCGCGACCGCTTGGTCGGAACGGGTGCGTCCGGGTTGCCCTCGATGGTTTTCAGCAGGGGCGCGATCCCGGGGATCGGGAAATTCTGCGGGTCATCGACGAATCCGGGCATCGCCGGTTCCTCGGCATCGGTGGCGGTCTCCTTGATCACGTCGACCCTGTGGCCGGTAATGGCGAAATTCACCGGCGGAAAGGCGATCGGACGCTCGACGATCGTGCAACCCAGCACCCGGGTCACCTCGCCGAAATCCGAGCGCAGCGGAAGCAACAGCATTGTCCCGTCGCTGACCTTGCCCCGATTGTCGCAGGCCTGCAGATCCAGTTCAACGACCGCCGGCGCGTGCAGGACCGAGTTCAGATGCCGGGAGAATTCCTCGCGATAGGCCGCATCCATCAGCGCCTCGGGCGGCATGCCGCGGATTTCCATCCCCATCATCTCGCACATCTTCATTCCTGCCAGCCGCACCCGGACCTGGCCGGGGCCGAGATGTTCGAGGATGAACATGTTCTCGAGCGCGGATTCAAACTTGCGCGGATCGAGCTCCGACCGGTAGGGCGCCAGGCGCCCCGCCCTAAGCGTCTCCCAGTAGTTCCGCAAATTCGGCAGTGTTTTTACGTCCATGACCATTTGACTAACGCCGGGCCGACCCCTTAGATTTCGGCCCTTGATCGCGTCCCTTCCCGTTTCCTTCCACTGTCTGCAAGCTAGAACAATTTTACTCAATTGTCGCGGTTTTTGATAACGAAGGGTTAATGGGAGGGGCGGTTTTGAAAGAAAGAAACGGAGACCTGATGGGATTGCAGTCGATGACGGGGTTCGCCTCGGTGAGCGGGCGGGACGAGGGTGTGGAATGGGCCTGGGAGGTGCGCTCGGTGAATGCCCGCGGGTTGGAAGTGCGGATGCGGTTGCCGGAGGGAATGGAGGCGCTGGAGGCGAAAGTGCGCAGTTCGGCGGCCGCGGCGCTGAAACGCGGTTCGGTGAATGTGGCGTTGAAGCTGCAATGGCCGGAGGCGAACGGGGCGGCGCAGCTGAACGCGGATGCACTCTCCGGCATGATCTCGGCGGTGAAGGCGGCTTGCGATGCGGCGGAGGCGGCGGGGCTGGATCTCGCATCGGTGACGGCCGGGGAGTTGCTGGGACTGCGCGGCGTCCTCGATCAGGGACGGCGGGCGGAGACGAGTGCGGCGCTGGTCGCATCGGTCGGCGACGGGCTCGGACCGCTTTTCGAGGGTCTCAGGGAGGCGCGGGCGAAGGAAGGGGCCGCCCTGGCTGCGGTGCTCAAGGGCCAGGTGACGCGGATCGCCGAGCTTGTGGCGGCGGCGCGCGACAGCGACACGGCACGGATGGTAAAGCTGGGCGAGACGCTGAAGGCCCGGGTGGCGGCGCTTCTGGAGGAGACCCAGATCGTCGACGAGGCGCGGCTGGCCCAGGAACTGGCGCTCCTGGCCGTCAAGGCCGACATCACCGAAGAGATGGACCGGCTGGAGGCTCATATCACATCGGCTCATGCGCTTCTGGGCGCGGCGGGCGCGGTGGGTCGCAAGCTCGATTTCCTGATGCAGGAGTTCAACCGCGAGGCCAACACCCTGTGTTCCAAATCGGGCGACGCCGCCCTGACGGCGGTGGGGCTGGAACTGAAGGTTGTGATAGATCAGATGCGTGAACAGGTGCAGAATGTGGAGTGACAGGTGAAACGGCGCGGGCTTCTCATCATCCTGTCCTCGCCCTCGGGGGCCGGGAAGTCGACCCTGGCGCGGCGGCTGATGGACTGGGATCCGACGATTTCCTTCTCGGTCTCGGCGACCACCCGAGCGCCCCGCCCGGGCGAGGTCGAGGGGCGGGAGTATTTTTTCAAGAGCCGTGAGGAATTCCAGGCGATGGTGGACGCGGGCGAGATGCTGGAACATGCCGAGGTGTTCGGGAAGTTCTACGGCTCTCCCAAAGGTCCGGTCGCGGCGGCGGTGGCCGAGGGGCGCGATGTGCTTTTCGACGTCGACTGGCAGGGCGGCCAGCAGATCCGGGGCTCGGCGCTTCGGGACGCGCTGGTCTCGATCTTCATCCTGCCACCGTCGATTGCCGCTTTGGAGGCGCGGTTGCGCGCCCGGGGACAGGACAGCGCCGAGGTGATTGCCGGGCGGATGGCGAAGTCCCGCGACGAGATCAGCCATTGGGCGGAATATGATTATGTGCTGGTCAACGACGATCTCTATGCCTGTGAGGCGGCGCTGAGGGGGATCGTCGAGGCCGAACGTCTGCGCCGGGACCGGCAGCCGGGGCTGGTGGGCTTTGTCGCCGGGCTGAACCGGGAATTCGAGGAGCGGCAGGGATGACGCTTTATGCGCTCGACGGGGTCCGCCCGCGTTTGCCCGAGGATGGCGACTACTGGGTGGCCCCGGGCGCGCATCTGATCGGCAAGGTGGAACTGAAATCCGGCGCGTCGGTCTGGTTCAACTGCACGCTCCGCGGCGATGTTGAGCCGATCACGGTCGGCGAGGGGTCGAATATTCAGGAAAGCAGCGTCTGCCATACCGATCCGGGCTTTCCGCTGGTGATCGGGGCGCATTGCACCATCGGGCATCGCGCCATCCTGCATGGCTGCGTGATCGGCGACGGGTCGTTGATCGGCATGGGGGCAACGGTGCTGAACGGAGCGCGGATCGGCAAGGGCTGCCTGATCGGCGCCGGGGCGCTGGTGACCGAGGGCAAGGAAATCCCGGACGGCTCGCTGGTGATCGGTGCTCCGGGCAAGATCGTCCGGGCGCTGGACGAAGCGGCGCAGTCCGACCTGCTGGCCTCGGCGGCGCGGTATCGCGAGAACATGGCGAGGTTTCGGGACGAATTGGAGGCGTTGTGACCCGGCGCGGATGGCTATGAGACGCGGGGTCTATCCGCCTGGCGCGCGGCAGACGGCCGATGAGATCAGGGTCTCGCCGGCGGTGATCTCGAACGGTCTGGTGTTTCTGACCGGCATGACCGGCAGCGCGCCGGACGGCGCGATATCGGACGACCCCGAGACCCAGTTCCGGGCGGCGTTCGACAAGATTGCCGCCACCCTGAAGGCCGCGGGATCGGGCTGGGAGGCGGCGGTCGAGATGACCTCTTACCATGTCGGCCTTGAGGGCCATTTCGATCTGTTCAACTCGGTAAGAGCGGATTATGTCCACGCGCCCTATCCGGCCTGGACGGCGGTGGAGGTTGCCGGGCTCAGGCGCGCGGGTGCGCTGGTCGAAATCCGGGTGATCGCCGAAGCAGGCGATCCGCCGCAGTCGTGAAAGGCGCTTTCAGCCGAACACCCCGGACAGCACCAGGAACAGCAGCCCCGAAATCCCCGCTGCAGCCGGGACGGTGATCACCCAGGCGGCGACGATGGTCAGGAAATGCGAGCGGCGGACCAGCTTGCGGCGCTGGCGTTCCTCGATGGCGAGGCGCAGTTCCGGCGGGCGGGCCGCCTTCAAGGCAAGGGCGCGGCGCTCGACATACCATTCGCGGAAGAAGCCGACGCCGAAGACCCCGCCGACGGCGATATGGGTCGAGGAGACCGGCAGGCCGAGCCAGGAGGCGGCAATGACGGTGATCGCCGCCGACAGGGCCACGCAATAGGCCCGCATCGGGTTCAGCTTGGTGATCTGCGAGCCGACCATGCCGATGAGCTTGGGCCCGAAGAGGACGAGGCCGACCGAGATGCCGACCGCGCCGATCAGCATCACCCAGGGCGGGATGGCGACCTGGGTGGCGACGCCGCCGGTCTCCTGCGCATGGACGATGGCGGCGAGCGGGCCGACGGCGTTGGCGACATCGTTGGCCCCATGGGCGAAGGACAAGAGCGCGGCCGAGACCACCAGCGGCAGGCGGAACAGGGTTTTCAGCGACCGGTTGCGGTTCTCCAGCCCTTGTGCCTGCCGGCGGATCAACGGCACCGAGGCGGCCCAGGCGGCGATGCCGATCCCGGCGCCGATCGCCAGGGCCAGCGGCAGCGAGATTTTCACCACATGCTTCAGCCCCTTCAGGGCCAGATAGGCCCCGAAGGCCCCGGCCATGATGCCGATCAGCACCGGCACCCAGATGCGGGCGGCGGCGATCTTGTCGTCGCGGTAGATGATCCGCCACTTGATGAAGGCGAGGAACAGCGCGGCGATGACGCCACCGAGAACCGGCGAGATCACCCAAGACGCGGCAATCGCCCCCATGGTCGGCCAGTTGACCGCCGCCAGCCCTGCCGCCGCGATCCCGGCGCCCATCACCCCACCCACCACCGAATGGGTGGTCGAGACCGGCGCGCCGATCCAGGTGGCGAGATTGACCCAGAGCGCCGCTGACAGGAGTGCCGCCAGCATCGCCCAGACGAAGATCCGCGTGCTGGCGAGGCTCGAGGCGTCGATAATGCCCTTGGAGATCGTCGAGACCACGTCGCCCCCCGCGAGGATGGCCCCGGCGCTCTCGCAGACCGCTGCAATCGCGATGGCCCCGGCCATCGACAGCGCCCGGGCGCCGACCGCCGGTCCCATGTTGTTGGCGACGTCATTGGCGCCGATATTCAGCGCCATGTAGGCGCCGAAGGCGGCGGCGACGACGATGAACAGCCCGCCCGGCTGACCGCCGGTGAGGATCGAGGCGGCCAGCGCCGCAATCCCGACGAACAGCAGCGACAGCCCGACGGCGATCAGCGGCCTTGCGGCATACATGGTCGCCGCTTCCAGCCGCGAGACCCGGTTGAGGTCGCGGTCGAGGGTCCGCCACTGGTTCGAGGCGTCGGTCCCGGATCCGGAACCGGCTGCATCGGCGTCGGGGCGGCCCGGCGCGGTCTTGTCGCTCATGAGGCGGTCTCTCCGGTGGCGGGATCGAAGCCGCGCAGCAATTCGGCCAGGTCAGGCTCGTCAACGCGGGTGGCGGCCTCTTCGGGGCTCACCCATTCGCGGCGGCGGGCCTTGGCTTCGGGATAATCGGCGGCCAGCGCCAGGGCGGGGACGGCGAAGACCTTGACATCGGTCGGCACCGGTACCCCGCCCTCGACGCGCTTGAGATAGTGATAGGTGCCGATCTGGGGCCGGTTCTCGCCGACTTCCGAGACACCCGCTTCTTCCCAGGCCTCGCGAAGTGCCGTGCTTTCGGCATCGAGCCCGGTGATCGGCCAGCCCTTGGGCAGGATCCAGCGGCCGGTATCGAGCGAGGTGATCAGGATGATCTCGGTCCCCGCTTCGCCCTGCCGGTGGCACAGGGCGGCGACCTGAAAGGCGGCGGGACGCCGGATGATCGGGGCGACGTATTTCTGCCAGAGAGACGTGAGCATGGGGCCTGTTTTCCGGTTTTGCGCGGATTTGAAGCGGACTTAGCATCAATCGGGGCCGGGGTCTAACCTGCTGTCACAAATTCTTCATGAAGTGTGCAGGATAGGGAGGCGACTTGTAGCCAGATCGTTTGGAATGTGAAGAAACGCTTTTCGCTGCCTCTCTCTTTCGGTCCGGACGCAAGATACGATCCAGTGTCTCAGACGAACCCGGAAACGATTCAAGAGCCCGATCCACAGCCCGCGCGGCGGGCATTTCGGTCGATCGCCTCGATGATCTGCGCCTGAAAACACTCCGGCAGGTCGTGGCCCATGCCGTCGACCAGCAGGAGGTCTGCGCCGGGGATCGCCGCTGCGGTGTCCTCGCCGCAGGCTGGCAAGATGAGCGGATCGTCGGTCCCGTGCACGACCAGCGTCGGGACCTTGATCGTCTTCAATTGCGCTCGTCGGTCGCCCGCCGTGGCCATCGCAGCGAGCTGCCGTGATGCGCCTTGCGGATCATGGGCGCGCTCCACCTCCTCGCGCACCAGCGCCGCATGGGCCGTCTCGTCAAAGGCGGCACCGGTGCCCGCGATCCGGCGGGCAAAGGCAAGGCTGTGCGACACGAACCCATCGGGGTCGGTTGCGGGATCGGGTTTCGGGCCGGTCATCAGCGCCATCACCCCCGGGTCGGCCTGGGGAAGCGCGGGGTTGCCCGTGCTTGACATGATCGAGGTCAGCGAGAGCACCCTTTGCGGATAGCCCGAGGCGAGAGTTTGCGCGATCATGCCGCCCATGGACCGCCCGACGACATGGGCCCGGTCGATGGACAACGCATCCAGCAAGGCCACGGCATCCGCGGTCAGATCACCCAGCGTGTATGGCACCTCTGGCCGCTCTCCGGCCATGAGGGCCGCAACCAGGGCACCGAAATCGGGGACGGGGGCCGCGTCGAGATGGGTCGACAACCCGGCGTCGCGGTTGTCGTAGCGGATCACCCGATAGCCCCGCGCCGCCAGGGCGGCGCAAAACCTGTCCGTCCAGCGGATCATATGGGTGCCGAGGCCGGAGACGAGCAGGATCGGGTCATGGTCCTCGGCACCGAAGCAGTCATAAGCCAGTTCGATTCCGTTGGCCCGGGTGGTCCGGGTCGTTTCGGGACGGTGGGTGGACATTATGGGTCTCGCTTCATCTGGATGGGGGTGGCGTCGGGTTGAAAGCCAGCCGGAGGGCGTAGGACCGGATATCATCCGGCCAATCCGCCATGCAGCGTTCGAATTCCGGTCTGTCCCCGGCAAAGAGCGCCCGTATCGCTTCCTCATAGCCTGCAAAGTCCCCTGCCATTGCCTGCAGGACATTGTAGGCGGCCTCATGCGCCGCATGCTGTCGCGCCTCGGTATCGGGGTGCCGGCGCGCCGCATCAACCAGCCGCCGCAAGGTTGCGGAGGCTCCTCCCCGCTGGGCGGAAAGCCAGTCCCAATGACGTGGCAGAAGCGTCACTTCACGCGAAACGACCCCCAGCTTCGGGCGGCCTCTTCCCCTGGGCTTTTCCGGCTCGCCGGCGGGACCGGCGTCGGGCCGGAAGCGGCCCTTGCGGGTCTCGGGCGGTTTTGCCAGGCGCGCGGCGATTTCGGCATCGCTGCCGCGGAGGTCCAGATCCACGATCCGGCCGGTCGTGTCGTCGAAGACAAGGACCGGCATCGCGGACTGACTTCCGGCGGCGCGTTTCACCGCCAGCGCAACCTCCAGCCGGGGGCCGGCATGCAGGATGTCATGGCCATGGAAGGCCGTGCAGGGATCGGAATGGGAATCGGACATGGGCTCACCGGAAGTGCGACGGTGACGATTTATACCCGGGTTAAAAGATTTGCAATACTACCCGGGTAAAAAAATCCGCAAGCCCGCGCGAGGGGTCTATCCGGGGGTGATCCTGTAGGCCGCCCCGTCGCCCACCGACAGGAACCAGATCGAGCCGTCCGGGGCCTCGCGGATGTCGCGGATGCGCGGATAGCGGTCCTGGAACAGGCGTTCGGCTTCGCGCAAGGCATCGCCCGAGCGCTCCAGCCGCGAGATCATGTTGAATTTCAGCGAACCGACGAAGAAATCGCCTTGCCAGTCCGGGAACAGCCGCCCCGAATAGATCATCATCCCCGAAGGCGCGATGGAGGGGTCCCAGTAGTGCAAGGGCTGCTCCATCCCCGGCGCCTCGGTGCCGATGCCGATGCTGCCACCGTCATAATGCCGCCCGTAGGAAATCACCGGCCAGCCGTAATTCGCCCCGGCCTCGGGCCGGTTGACCTCGTCGCCGCCCTGAGCGCCGTGTTCGTTGATCCAGAGCACGCCATCGGCATCGAGCGCGGCTCCTTGCGGGTTGCGGTGGCCGTAGGACCAGATTTCCGGCAGCCAGTCGCCGGACTTGAAGGGATTGTCGGGCGGGATGCTGCCCGTGCGGGTGATGCGGATGACCTTGCCGTTATGGACCGAGACATCCTGGGCCTTGTCCCGGTCACCGCGCTCGCCGATGGTCAGAAACAGCGTGCCGTCAGGGGCCTCGACGAGGCGGCTGCCGAAATGGTGGGTCGAGGCGGTGGGATTGCGCATCGAAAAGATCACCCGCAGATCCTCGAGCGCGGTGCCGTCATCACTCAGCCGCGCCACGGCCATTGCGGTCCCGGCCCCGCCGCCCCGGGGTTCGGAAAAGGACAGGAAAATCTCGCGGCTTTGGGTGAAATTCCGCGCCACCACGACATCCAGAAGCCCGCCTTGCCCGGCTGCCGCAACGCGGGGCACGCCGGACACGTCGATGCTCTCGCCCCCTTTCAGATGCAGCAGACGCCCGCCGCGTTCGGTGATCAGAGTGCCGCCGCCGGGCAGAAAGCCGATGGCCCAGGGCTCGCGCAGGCCCGAGACCATCCTGGTGACCTGAACCGTGCCGCTCTCAACCCGCTCTGTCGTCTGGGCCCGAGCAAGGGGCGCGGCCAGAATCGTGGCGGTCAGGATCAAAAGCGCGGGAAATCTTGCGGCAAGCCGTTTCATTGTCCCCTCCGGGCGGGTTATAGGCTTTATCGACCCTAAACGCCGGGACACGGATCCGGCAAGGCAGCGGAGATCAGGAGTGGGTGAACGGGGACTGAATGCGCTGGCCTGGGTGGCGGCCCTTCTGTGCCTGTTGCCCATCGTCGCCGTCGCCTTCGCCGCCATGAGCGGCACGCTGGACGCCTGGCGGTCGCTGGCCGACACCGTGCTGCCGCGGTTCACGCTGACCACGCTCTATCTGGTGTTCATGGTGGCAGCGGGCACCTTCGTCATCGGCACCGGCACCGCCTGGCTGGTCGCCACCTGCCGCTTTCCGGGCGCGAAGCTGCTCGAGGTCGGCCTCGCCCTGCCACTGGCCTTCCCGGCCTATGTGCTGGCCTATGCCTATACCGATTTCCTCGACCATCCCGGACCCGTGCAGTCGCTGCTGCGCGCGATCACCGGCTGGGGTCCGCGCGATTACTGGTTCCCGGAAATCCGCTCGCTGGGCGGCGCGGCGCTGATGCTGATCTTCGTGCTTTACCCTTATGTCTATCTGCTGGCCCGCGCCGCGTTTCTGCAGCAAAGCGCCGGGGCCTATCTCGCCGCCCGCACCCTGGGGCGGCGACCGTTCCAGGCCTTTCTGAGCGTCTCGCTGCCCATGGCCCGGCCCGCCATCGCCGGCGGGGTGATCCTGACGGTGATGGAGACCATCGCCGATTTCGGCACCGTGGCGCATTTCGGGGTGCAGACCTTCGCCACCGGCATCTACCAGACCTGGTTCTCCATGGGCGACCGCGCGGCCTCGGCGCAGCTGGCGCTGTGCCTTCTCGGGGTCGCGCTGATGCTGGCGCTGATCGAGCGGGTCCAGAGGGGGGGCGCCAAACGCTACCCGACACGGGGACCGACCGAGCCGATGCCGCCGCAGCCGCTGACCGGCTGGCGCGGTTGGGCCGCGAGTGCCGCCTGCGCCCTGCCGGTTCTCGTCGGCTTCGTCCTGCCGGTGCTGATCCTCGGCGCGATGGCGGTGCGTTCCGGCCAGACTCCCTTCGCGCCGCGCTACGCAGGGTTCATCGCCAATTCCCTGACCCTGGCCGCCATTGCCGCGACCCTGACCGTCGCCGCCGCCATCCTGATCGGATTTTCCTCGCGGCTGAAGCCCGGACGTGCCTCGCGCACCCGGCTGCTGCTGGCCGGTCTCGGATATGCGGTGCCGGGCGGGGTGATCGCGGTGGGGCTGATGGTGCCGTTTGCCCATCTTGACAATGCGATCTCCGCCTTCACGAAGGAGAATTTCGGGTTCTCCACCGGTCTGTTGTTCACCGGCTCGATCTGGCTGCTGGTCATCGCCTATATGGTGCGGTTCATGGCCGCCGCCCTGTCGGCCTTCGATAGTGGAATCACCCAGATCAACCCCAATATCGACGCCGCCGCCCGTACCCTCGGCCGCAGCCCGGCGGGGATGATCTTCCGGGTGCATCTGCCGCTGATGCGGACCTCGCTCCTGACCGGGCTTCTGATCGTCTTCGTCGATGTGATGAAGGAATTGCCGGCGACGCTGATTCTGAGGCCGTTCAATTTCGACACCCTGGCGGTCCAGGCCCACCGGCTGGCCTCGGACGAGCGGCTGGAACAGGCGGCGGTGCCGTCTTTGATCATCGTCGCCTTCGGCCTGATGCCGGTGATCCTGTTATGCCGGACCCTGGCAGCAAAGTCCCGTTCGGCTCAAGGATCCGGAATTCTTGCAACGTAAAACAAGAAAAACTTGATATTTACTCGCCTTTATGGCGAGTTGAGCGGGCAAGGTGGGGATAATTCGGGGAACAGGGCTGAAAATCATGTACTTGACCGATGCAGGTTTCGAGGCGGCCGCGCCGCCTGAGCAGCTATCCGAACCGCAAAAAGCGCTTTGGTGGCTGAAGAAGGGCGGGTTCCGAACCGGGCAGGAATGGGACCGGGCCCATGCGATTTGCCAGAAGGGCGAGGGGAAACGGGAATATGACCATGTTCACGCCCTCACGCACTGGATCGAGGGTGACCGCTGGAATTCCGATTACTGGTACGGACAGGTCGGGGTCGAGCGGGTCAGCGAGGATCCCGAGACCGAATGGACCCATATCGTCACCAGCCTGACCGGCGAGACCGCCTGACCCCCCCTGGGTCAGCCGATTTCGCCGCGGGCCGCTGCGAGTTGGCCGTCCAGGGCGCCGACCAGCCCGATCACGTCGCTGGCCACGGCGATATGGCTGTAACCGAGGGCGGCCAGTTGTCCGACCGAACCGGGCACGAGGCTGATGCTTCCCGCCTCCAGCCCCCGTGACGCGGCCGCGGCGGCGACCTTGCCTGCCGCCGCCATCACCGCCGGATCGGTGATCTCCAGTCCCGCCGAGGCGGAATAGTCCGAGGGTCCGAAAAACAGCTGCGTCACCCCGTCGACCGTGGTGATCTCGTCCACAGCCGCCAGTCCGGCGGGCGATTCGATCTGCACGATCACGCCGGCCTCCCTTTCCCAGCGTGACCTGTACTCCATGCTCTTCCGCCCCCATCCCGAGGCCCGGACCACCGGCAACCCCTCACCGCGCCGCCCCTTTGGTGCGAAGCGGCTCATCGCCGCGATCCCGGCGGCTTCCTCGGCACTTTCCACTCGCGGCACCATCACGGCATCCGCGCCGCTGTCGAGCACTCGCTTGATCCAGCCCTCGCTGCATTCGGGGATCCGCACCACGGCCCGGCAGCGTTGGCTCAGCGCCATCAACTGCACTTGCAGCGTTTCGAGCGAGGCGGGCCCGTGCTCGAGATCTAAAACGACAAATCCGAACCCTGCACCGGCTGCGATTTCGGCGACCTGCGGTGACGGCAGATCGATCCAGCAGCCGAGCTGCGGAGACGGGGAACGGGGCATCGACGCTTCCAATCTTGCTAAGTGCAGCGGGGTGGAGTGCGCCATTCTCTTCCAAATGCCGTCCAGGCTCAAGAGGGACTGGGGTATGGGGCAAACGGGCGGTCTGTTACCGAAACCGGGTACCAATATCGGTTCGGGACTAGCCCGATCCCTAGCAGAACAACGCCTCAAATCCGCCCGGACGGCGCGTTCGGAAAAACCTGCCGACCAAAGGGCGCCAAAATTTTTCAAAAATTTCGGACGCGTTCTTCGAAAGAACGCGGTGGCACGCCGGATCAGCTTCCGAGCGCCTGGTCGCATCATGGGGTTTGCGCGCATATCCCACGCGCCGTCTTTCGCCCATGTCCAAAGGGATCGAACCGGACCGGAAGGACACGGGCTCATCCAAACCAATCCGAATATGGCCTGTTGCCAGATATTTCCCCCCGTGCCCTTGCAGCCCCGAGCGGGCGCAACTATTCCTTTACCCAACGCGCGGCATAAGGCCTCCGCGCGACAAACTTCACCGGCCCAGAGGCGGATTTCATGCAAGACCCATACGAGACCTATATGAACACCCTTGTGCCGATGGTGGTCGAACAGACCTCGCGCGGCGAACGGGCCTATGACATCTTTTCGCGGCTTCTCAAGGAACGGATCATCTTCGTTTCCGGCCCCGTCCATGACGGCATGTCGACGCTGATCGTCGCCCAGCTTCTGTTTCTGGAGGCCGAAAACCCGAAAAAAGAGATCGCGATGTATATCAACTCGCCCGGCGGTGTGGTCTCGTCCGGCCTGTCCATCTACGACACCATGCAGTTCATCCGACCGAAGGTCTCGACCTTGTGCGTTGGGCAGGCGGCCTCGATGGGCTCGCTGCTGCTGACGGCGGGCGCGAAGGGGATGCGGTATGCGCTGCCGAACGCGCAGATCATGGTCCACCAGCCCTCGGGCGGCTATCAGGGCCAGGCGACGGACATCATGATCCATGCCCGCAACACCGAGTCCCTGAAGAAGCGGCTCAACAACATCTATGTCGAGCATACCGGCCAGGATTACGCCACGGTCGAGGATGCGCTGGAGCGGGACAATTTCATGGATCCCGAACGGGCGAAGGAATGGGGCCTGATCGACGAGATCGTCGCGCACCGCAAGGAACCGGAAGGCGAAGACTGATCGGCCGCCTGCGGACCTGTAACGCCAGCACCCGGTTTCGCGGAGTTTCTTGACGTCTGACCGGCAGCGAACGGTCGGGAGAAAAGTCGTGGCGCTTTACAGCTCGGCGCGATTTGTCTCAATTGCTCCCTGCTTTTCGATCTGGACCCCCCTGAGACCGTTGAAGCTAACGAAAGGGTAGTGAATTCCGACTAGGGTCTGGCACTTGCAGCGGAATCAGTGTGGATATCACGATGTCAAAGGTAGAGGTCAGCAGTTTGAAATTCGGCGGATTGACCGACCAGGAAGTCGCCCGCCTTCAGAAACTCAAACCCGAAATCTCCGAGATCATCGGCCCGGCGCTGGACGCCTTCTACAAGGTGATCGCCATCGATGACGAGCTGATGGCCAAATTCTCCAGACCGGGTCAGATTGAGGCCGCGAAATCCGCCCAGGCGAACCACTGGATCAGGATGGCGGAGGACGGGCACAGCAAGGAATATAGGGATTCGGCCACCCAGATCGGGGTCGTCCATGCCCGGATCGGCCTGACCCCGGAAATCTATCTGAACGGGTACTCGGTCGTCATCGGCCAGCTGATCAACTTGTTGCTGGTGCGTCACCGCTCAAGGATGCGGAAACAGGAACGCCACCTGTTCGGATGGACGATTCGGCGCAAGCCGAAACGGCAGGAGATCGACGATATCCACAAGGATGTGAACGTGCTCATCAAGGCGGCGCTCAACGATGCGGGACTGGCGATGCTGGCCTATCGAAAGATCATGGACGAGACGCGCGACCGAGAATTGCAGGAGGCAATGGACAGCGCACGCGACCAGGAAATTCAGGTTGTCATGGGCGCGTTCGGCGATGTGGCCACGCGCCTCGCCTCGGGCGACATGTCGCAACCGATGACCACCGATCTGCCGCCCCATTACCAACCGATTGCGAACAAGATGAACGAGGCCATTGCCGCGATCTCTGGCGCGATCAGCAGCGTTGTAGCCAGCGCTCGGGGGATCATGACGGCCTTCGAAAATATCAACGCAGATACCGAGAACCTGTCTCTGCGCACCAGCCAGCAGGCCGCCGGGATAGAGGAAGCCTCGACCGCGCTGATGGAAATGACCGCGAATGTGTCCGGAGCCGCCGAAACGACGGACGGGGCCGAGCGTCATGTGAACGCGGTGGCGCGTGACGGGGAAAAGACTCGCGAGGTTGTGGGGCGGACGGAACACGCCATGCACGAGATCGAGGCAAGCTCGGCCGAGATCGTCGAAATCGTCAAACTGATCGACAGCATTGCCTTTCAGACCAACCTGCTGGCGCTGAATGCCAGCGTCGAGGCGGCGCGGGCCGGGGAGGCGGGACGTGGATTTGCCGTCGTGGCACAGGAGGTCCGCGCTCTTGCCGGGCGATGTGCCGATGCCGCGGGCCAGGTCAAGGCGCTGGTCGATACGACGGATGCAAATATCAAGTCCGGAGTCGAGCTCGTGCACCGCACCCGACAGGCGCTGGAGGACATCGTCACCAAGATCGGCGAGACGAACGAAATGATCGGCGGGATCGCCCATGCCGCGAAGGAGCAGTCGATAGGTCTGAACGAGCTCAGCCAGTCGGTTTCGGACATGGACGAAATCACGCAACGAAACGCGGAAATGGTCGAGCAGACCAAATCCCGGACACGATTGCTCAACCAGGAACTGCACACGCTGCTTGAGCGGCTGGGTCGGTTTCGGACCAGTGACCGGATCGACGACCGGAGCGGGGGAGGCGACGTCTCGCAGGACGTCGCGGCATGACACGGAGGCAACAATCGGCAGAAACCTGCACATGGACGGGCTTTGACAAATTTTGGCCATGACATATGTATCAAATCTGCACCACGCCCCTTGTGTTTAGGTTCTGTGACGTGCCTAATATTCACACAGGACAGGCATTGACTCGACCGGCGCCGCAGTGTGGTGCCAGAGCCCGCAATGGCTCAAGGAGGACTAGATGAGCAAATCAGGCAACGGGGACAGCAAGAACACCCTCTACTGCTCTTTCTGCGGGAAGAGCCAGCACGAGGTGCGCAAACTGATCGCCGGCCCCACCGTGTTCATCTGCGATGAATGTGTCGAGCTCTGCATGGACATCATCCGGGAAGAGACCAAGTCAAACCTGGTCAAGTCCTCCGACGGCGTGCCGACCCCGCAGGAAATCTGCGACGTGCTCGACGATTACGTGATCGGCCAGCAGGTCGCCAAACGTGTGCTGTCGGTGGCGGTCCACAATCATTACAAGCGCCTCAACCACGCCTCGAAGAATTCCGAGGTCGAGCTGGCGAAATCCAACATCATGCTGATCGGGCCGACGGGCTGCGGCAAGACGCTCCTGGCCCAGACGTTGGCGCGCATTCTCGACGTGCCCTTTACCATGGCCGACGCAACGACCCTGACCGAGGCGGGCTATGTCGGCGAAGATGTCGAGAACATCATCCTGAAGCTGTTGCAGTCCGCCGAATACAATGTCGAACGCGCCCAGCGGGGCATCGTCTATATCGACGAGGTCGACAAGATTTCCCGCAAGTCCGACAACCCCTCGATCACCCGCGACGTCTCGGGCGAGGGGGTGCAGCAGGCGTTGTTGAAGATCATGGAAGGCACGGTCGCCTCGGTGCCGCCTCAGGGCGGGCGCAAACATCCGCAACAGGAATTCCTGCCGGTCGACACCACCACTATTCTCTTCATTTGCGGCGGCGCCTTTGCCGGGCTCGACCGGATCATCGCCCAGCGGAACAAGGGCTCGGCCATGGGGTTCGCGGCGGATGTCAAATCCGACGATGACCGGCGGATCGGCGAGCTGCTGCTCGATCTCGAACCCGAGGACCTGCTGAAATTCGGGCTGATCCCGGAATTCGTCGGCCGGTTGCCGGTGATCGCGACCCTGACCGACCTCGATGAGGAGGCGCTGGTCACCATCCTCACCCAGCCCAAGAACGCACTGGTCAAACAGTACCAGCGCCTGTTCGAGATGGAGGATGCCAGACTGACCTTCACCGAGGACGCGCTTATTGCCATCTCCAAGAAGGCGATCGAGCGCAAGACCGGGGCGCGGGGTTTGCGCTCGATCCTCGAAGAGGTACTGCTCGACACGATGTTCGACCTGCCTGGCCTGTCCAATGTCGAAGAGGTCGTCGTCAACGAAGAGGCGATCCTGCGCGAGGGCGATCCTCTGCTGATCTATGCCGAATCGAAGGAAAAGCCGGCAACGGCGGGGTGATCCCGGCCGGTGACGCCGCGCTTGCGATCCCTGAGCGGGCACTGGCAGGGGCGCTATGCCTATTCGGGCCGCTTCCGGATGCCGCCCTGCGCCTTCAACGCGACCCTCGAGGAAAAAGCCGGCGCGCTCAGCGGCGAGACCATCGAACCGAATACCTTCGCGCCGGTGCCTCTGGATACGCTGGTGGCCGGGATCGCCGGATCGCACGAAGGTCCGGACGTGTATTTTCGCAAGACCTATGTGGATTTCGAGACCTCCACGATCCTCTACGAAGGCGAACTGAACCCGACCGGGAACCGGATCGACGGAACATGGCGGATTTCCGGGTATCCGTGGGTCCGGGGCACGTTCATGATGGCGCGGCTGGAAAGTGCCGCCCGTCGCAAGGCGGCGGTCGTGACCGAAGCGGTGGAATGAGCGGGCAGGGCCCGGCCAGTCCGCTGCGCAAGGATGCGTTTGAGAGCGTTTTGCGCCTTATTGGATTCATGTATTCATTCAGATACGCGAGGCAGCGTTTGCGAAGCAAATGCGTCTCAAGGATCGGAATGAATTCGATTTGGCGCAAAATGTTCGAAACGGCGTGATACCCCCGGCGATGCTGGACCTTTGCAGGGGTTTGGCCTAAATCGGGGGAGCGAGACGAAAAGGATGCCGAAATGGGATTGCTGTCGCAGATTCTGACATGGTGGGACGGCCAGACCCTCGGCACGCGGATCTTCACCGCGCGCAAGGGCGAAAGGGTCGGCGAGGACGAAGCCGGCAACGTCTTTTACCAGACCGGCGACGGCGCGCGGCGCTGGGTGATCTACAATGGCGAGATCGAGGCCAGCCGGATATCCCCCGACTGGCATGGCTGGTTGCACCATACCTATCAGGACCCGCCGACCGTGGCCCCGCTGCCGCGCAAGTCCTGGGAAAAGGCCCACAAGCCGAACCTGACCGGCACGGCGCTTGCCTATCATCCGCCGGGCAGCCTCCTGGCACCCGAACCCGCCGTTCGGGCCGATTACAGCGCCTGGAAGCCGGAGTAGCGCCATGGCCTCGAACGCCACCGAAACGGTCATCGGCGCGGTGGTCCTGATCGCCGCCGCCGGATTCGTCGCCTTTGCCGGGCAGTTCGGCGGCATGGGCGGCGGTTCGGACCGCTACCAGCTGACGGCGAATTTCTTCTCGGCCGAGGGCGTGAATGTCGGCACCGATGTCAGAATGGCCGGGGTCAAGATCGGCGCGGTGGTGGGCATGGAGTTAAATCGTGACACCTATCAGGCCGAGACACGTCTGGCGATCGATCAGGACATCCTGATCCCCGACGATTCGGATGTGAAGATCGCTTCCGAGGGCCTGCTCGGCGGTTCCTTCATCGAGATCACGCCGGGTGGATCGGAGTTCATGTTGAATGACGGCGAAGAGATCCTTCTGACCCAAAGTGCTGTCAGTCTGTTGAATCTGCTCCTGAAATTTGCCGCCGAAAGCAGCGAATAGATGCGCACACCCCTCACCCTTCTCGTCCTGATCGCCGCAGCGCCGCTGGCCGCCCAGGAGCAGGTGATCGAGGAAAACCTTATCGAGGAGGAAGAGATCGTCGATCCCTTCCTGCAGGAGAACCCGATCAACTCGCTGACCCTGGAACAGCTCGCCGACCCCGATTTTGTCCTCGACGATGTGCCCTTCGACGAATTGCCGCCCGAGCAGCAGGACCTGCTGCTGGGCAACCAGCCACCGCCGGGCGGCTATCCCGAGGGCACGATCGAGACCGAACCGCTGGACAATGCCGCCCTTCAGGACGCCCCGCCGAGCGATTTCGAGCCGCCCGACACGGTCATGGAAGAGGGAACAGCGGCGATCCTGAGGGGGCTCGACACGCTGAACGGCACCGTTCGGGATTTCACCATCAAAGTCGGCGAGACCCTGGAATTCGAGCGGCTGCACGTGTCGCTCTCTGCTTGCCGCTATCCGTCCGACGATATCGACGGCGAGGCCTTTGCCTTCCTGAAAATCCGTGACAAACGCGAGAGCGAGGACCGGTTTTCGGGCTGGATGCTGGCTTCGAGCCCGGCCCTGTCGGCGCTGGATCACCCGCGCTACGACATCTGGGTGCTGAGCTGCAAGACCGACTGAGGCGGTTCAGCTTCGGAAAGCCTCCAGAAATTCGTGTTCAGTTTCAGGGCCTTGGCAAGGCGGGCCTGGTATTCGGCGCGGGGGATCTCGATGGCACCGAGAGATTGCAGATGGTCGGTGACGAATTGGGTGTCCAGCAGGGTAAAGCCGCCGACATTCAGCCGCGCCACCAGATGGACCAACGCGATCTTCGAGGCATCGGTGCGCCAGGAGAACATGCTTTCCCCGAAAAACGCCCCGCCAAGGGTGACCCCGTATAGCCCACCCGCGAGTTCGCCATCCATCTCGACCTCGACGCTGTGGGCATAGCCGGTGCGGTGGAGCGAGGCGTAGAGGCTGGCGATCTCGGCATTGATCCAGGTGGTCCCGCGATCGGCGCAGGCGGCGACGACCTCGGCAAAGCGCCGGTTGACCCGGACCCGGTAGGGGGTCTTCAAGAGGGTCTTGCGCAGGCTCCGCGAGACATGGAGCCCGTCCAGGGGCAGGATGCCGCGCATCCGCGGGTCAATCCAGTGCAGTTCGGGATCCTCCGCCGATTCCGCCATCGGAAAGATGCCCGAGGCATAGGCCTGCAACAGCAGGGTCGGCGTGATCTGGTCGGGATTGTCGCGGATGGTCGTGCCTCCTGTCGCCCTGACCGGTATTGAAGCGCAAGCCGGGGCATCTGGCAATGTGCCAATAGGCGCGGCTGTGCCGCCGGGCCGGTGTCAGCCCCGGGCGGCGATGGCCTGCGAGATCAGCGCCTCGATATCGGCCGCCGTCTCGACCGCGCCGATATCGGCGGCCTCGACGGTGACGCCCCAATTCGACGCAATCGCCTCGTAGATCGGCAGGCGGTGGTGCAGAAGCTGGCGATAGCCCCAGCGGATGAAATCGTCGGGATCGACGTTTTCTTCCGTGACTGCGCGGTCGGCGCAATAGGCGCCCCAGGTCTGACGGAGAAATTCCTCGTTATAGTACATGGGCTTGGGAGCCTTGTCGAAGCGGGCGACCAGGGTGTTGATATGGGCTTCCGTGCCGCGGATCCACACCGGCAGGATGTGTTCGGACAGCGGTTTCAGGACCGGATCGTCGGGGTCGGAGGGATCGACGACCTCGCAGAGCGAGCCGGAGGTGTCGCAGACGAAATGATTGTAGCCGTAGATGTTGCGCGCCTTGTCGGCGAAGGCAATGGCGTCGAGGGTCGCGGCGATCTCGGCCTCGCGGTGTTGGCGCTGGCGGGTGACATAGTCCTCGAAGGGAATGCCGCCCTTGTCCGGGTTTCCGGGCTTGCCGAGATAGGTGGAGAGCGGCGAGAGGTTCTCGAACGAGATATTCGAGGCGATATAGATCGAATCCGTCATCAAGAGCTCGCGCAACAGCGGGTCGCGCATGGCGTGGCGCTTGAAATTGTCGACGATGTGTTCGCCCATATACCGCGTGCCGATGCGGAAATCGACCGAGTAGTGGAACCAGTCGCCCGAGCCGCGCAGCAGTTTCGAGACATGGGTCTTGCCCAGGCCCGACATGCCGAATAGCGCGATGCGCTTCTGGCGGGCGGTCTGCCAGTCCTGCGGCGTTTTATAGAGCATGGCTTCGGGCTCCCGGGCGGGTTTCCCTCTGCCTAGCGGCCTATCGGGTTCTTTTCAAACGGAAACGCGAGAGGTTCCGCGCGATGCGTCCGTCGAGGATCGCCAGCCCCGTGGCGATCAGGGCGAGGCCGGTATAGGCCTGCGGTCCGAGGGTCTCGCCCAGCACGGCCGCCCCGAGGAAGATGGCGATGGGAGGGATCAGCAGGGTGACCAGCATCAGATTGGCCGACCCGGCCAAGGCGAGGACCCGGTAATAGAGCAGATAGGCGCCGGCGGTGGCGACGATGGCGTAATAGGCGATGGCGGCCCAGGTCTCGGGAAGAAGGTCGAAGCGGAACGGGCCTTCGAGGGTGCGGGCGAGCGGGATCATGACGAGGCTTGATCCGGTGAGCATGCCCGCGGCGGAAACCGCCGGATGCAGGCCCTTCAGGCGCAGCTTGGCCCAGGCGGCGGCGAAAGCGTAGGACAGGGTGCCCGCGAGGACGGCCAGTTGCCCGAGCGAGCGGATATCGAACCCGGCGAGCGCCTGCCAGCCGATGATGGTGACGACGCCCGCGAAACCGGTGGCGATGCCGAGGGCGCGGCGCCGGGTCAGCGGCTCGTCGGGCAGCAGGAGGGCGGCGACGAGGGCGCCGAAGATCGCCGTGGCGGCATTGAGGATCGAGGTCAGACCGCTTTCGATATGCAATTGCCCCCAGGCCATCAGCGAGAAGGGCAGCACGTTGTTGAGCAGCCCCATGACCAGGAATGCGGCCCAGAGGCGCGGGCTGCGGGGCAGGGGCAGGCGGCGCACGGCGATATAGAGCCAAAGCAGCAGCGCCGCCCAGAAGACCCGGTGTGCGACCGTGGTCAGGACCCCGACGTCGCGCAGGGCGATGGCGATGGACAGGAAGGACCCGCCCCAGATCAGGCCGAGCAGGATCAGTTCAGCCCAGGCGCGGGGGGATATGTCGGTCTGGCTCATGCGGGTTGCCTAGCCCGTCTGCCGCGCGGCCGCGACCTGAAACCTGCGCTTTCCACGACAAAAAAGGCCGCGCTCGGCACCGAGCGCGGCCTTTCCGAAATTCAGCCGGTCAAAGCGCGAAGCCGATGCGCAACCCGCCTGAAATCGCCGTGCCATCCTCGAAATCGTCGAGCACGGTGCTGGTCTCGCCGAGCCAGGTGTAGGTCAGCCCGCCGGTGATTTTCATGTTGTCCCGGTTGTAGACCACGCCCGCCGTTACCGCCGTGCGCCCATCGACCGGGCCGAGCGTGGTGAGGGTGGTGTCGGTCGCCGGTTCGTAGGTCACCGACAGCGATCCGGACCAGGTATCGTTGAACCGCCGCCCGACGCCGAGCGTGTAGGTCCACCAGTCCTCCTCGTAATCGACGAACGGGTCCGTCGGCGGGTAGCTTGGCGGATCGATGATAAACTCCGACCAGTCGACCCAGCGCACCGAGCCGAAGAGCAGCGTGTCCTCCATGATCCCGGTCTGGAACTCCAGCGTTACCGATTGCGGCGTCTCGATCTCGGTCTCGGTATCGGTGGGCAGAGGGGCCAGCGAGGTTTCGGTGGTGTCGAGCGTATGGCTGATGGCCGAGAAATAGGTCAGCGACACCCTGAGCGCGATATCGGGCCGCTGATAGGCCGCCCCGGCCAGATAGCCGAAGCCGAAGTCACGGTCCGCTTCGATCTCGTAGCCGGCGACAAAGGGCACCTCGGCGCTGGCTTCCAGCATCTGGCCGCGCAACCCGCCATAGAGCTTGAATTCGGGCGTGACGTCATAGGCGAGAATGGCGCTGAGATCGATCCCGGTCAGCCTGCCGGTCACCCCGGCATAGAACCCGTCATCGGGATATTCGGTATCGACACCCCAGGGCGTGCCGATGGCGATGGCATAGGACAGCTCGCCGGTGATGTCGTCCTTGAAGGCTGCGCCGCCGCCGAAGGCGGTGTTGAACAGATTGCCGTTGCTGGGCGAGGTCGGGTCTTCGAGCTCCGGGGCGAGAAATCCCAGCGAGAATTCCGCGTAGCGCCCGTCCTCGAACAGGATGCGTGGCGACAGGACCGACCGTTCGATCCCGGCCGCCGCGACCGGGCCTGCACAGACAGCGGCCAGAGCTGTCAGTGATATGTACCTGGATAGAAACATGGGGGTCCTCCGAGTTTATTGCCTTAAGCGCGACAATTCGGCGCAGGCTCTTGCAACAACCGTAGGGGGATGATTATCGGCCGGTCAATAAATTACGCCGCGTCACATTTCTGCGAACACGGCGTTTTGATGCAATTTTGTGACGGTTTTACGTAAGCAGTTCTTACTAACCGCCAGTAAGTAAGCGAACCTTACTTATTCATCGCGTCCAGCGAGGTCTGCAGAATCGCCTCGGCCTCGGCCTTGTCGCCCCAGCCGATGACCTTCACCCATTTGCCCTCTTCGAGATCCTTGTAGTGCTCGAAGAAATGCTTGATGCGGTCGCGGGTCTTCTGGGGCAGATCGGTGAGGTTCTGGATGCCGGCCTGGAACGGGTCGGTTTTCTCGTGGGGGACGGCGATCAGCTTGTCGTCCATGCCGCCATCGTCCTCCATCTTCAGCACACCGACCGGGCGGCAGCGGATGACGACGCCGGGCTGGAGCGGGAAGTCGCAGAGGACCAGCACATCGGTGGGGTCGCCATCGGCATGCAGGGTGTTGGGGACGAAGCCGTAATTGCAGGGGTAGAACATCGGCGTGTTGACGACGCGGTCGACGAAGACCGCGCCCGAATCCTTGTCGATCTCGTATTTGACCGGCGCCCCGCCTGCCGCGCCGCCGGTGATCTCGATCACCACATTGATGTCGGAGGGCGGGTTCTTGCCGGCGGGGATCTTGTCGATGTTCATGTCAGGCTCCGTTCGGGTCACATGTTGCAGATGCGAAATCTTTGCGCGTCGCCCTAGCATGGCGGGCCGGGTTGGGAAAGGGGTTTGCGGGGTGCGGAGGGTGCGAATTGCCGCAGTGGGGCCGGGTATCGCCCAATGGTTTCAAATCGGTGAAGGGGTGGCGGTCATGCCGGCTTCACAGTCCGCTCGCGCAGCCAGATATAGAGGCCCGAGGCGATAATCACGGCAGTGCCCATCAACGTCGTCGTTGTGGGCGGCTCATCGAAGATCAGCCAGGAGATGATGGAGATATAGATGATCTGCACATAGACCAGCGGTGCCAGCACCGAGGCCGGTGCAAATCTGTGCGCGATTGTCAGGAGCGAGTGGCCAAGCGTGGCCAGGCACCCGATCAGGATCATCAGCACCCCGTCAAGGGTTGTCGCGGGCCAATCCCAGATCGCCAGCCCGATGGGCAGAAGCAGCAGCGTCGGGATGCCGGCGGACCAGAGCTGCGAGGTCGAGTTGTCGTCTCGGCCCGCCACGGTGCGGGTGAGGACGAAATAGAACGAAGCGCCGAGCAGCGCGCCCAGCGACAGGAAGATCGCGGGGTGGAACTCGGCGCTGCCGGGCTGGACGATGATGAGGACGCCGACCAGCCCGACGATAACGGCGAGGAACCGGCGAATACCGACCTTCTCGCCGAGTATGGGGATGGACAGGAGACAGACCAAGAGCGGCGAGGCGAAGATGATCGAAATGGTGACCGGCAGCGGCAGGTAGTAGACGGCAGTGAAGTTGCAAAGGGTCGAGAACAGCAGGAACGATCCGCGCAGCGCCTGGATTTTCGGCGCATCGGAGACAAAGATGCGCGGCCCCGCGAGCGGCACGAAAATCGCCAGCGACACCGCGAAATGTCCGGCATAGCGCACGAAGGCGACCTGCAGCGACGAGATCTCGCGGGTCACCAGCCATTTGGCGATGGTGTCCATGCAGACGAAGCACAGGAAGGCGACCAGCATCAGGGCGACTGCCAGCCCGGGCCGTTCCTCGCGGGCCTTGACGGGGCTCACGCGCGGTCGCGGTGGTCGTCTTCGAGAAACCAGCGCACC
The DNA here is from genome assembly GCA_050299335.1 of Paracoccaceae bacterium. GTDB lineage: Bacteria > Pseudomonadota > Alphaproteobacteria > Rhodobacterales > Rhodobacteraceae > JBNKVT01. The sequence continues at coordinate 77,783 of JBNKVT010000014.1, forward strand.
GAGTTCTCGAAGCTCTCATCCGCCTCGAAGCCGAACTTCAGGCCCTTTTCGGGGCGGAAATGGTTGCGCCAGCCCATGACGATCTTCTCGATCACCGGGTCTGTGTTCCAGGTGATCAGGCTTTCGGGTTCCGGCCCGGCGACGGCGGTCATGGCGGCGATCATCTCGCCGATCGTGTCGGTGCGGCCGGGGAGGTTAATGCAGCGGTTGGGGCCGAAGGCCGCGCTGTCCATCTCAGCGGCGTGGATGAGGTTGCGGATGATCGTGCGCGGTGCTGTGTGCCAGACGGCAAAATCCTTGCCGACCGGGCAGTTCGAGGCCTCGCCCTGCAGCGGTTCACGGAAAATCGAGGACATGAAGGAGGACGCCGCCGCATTGGCCTTTCCGGGCCGGATCGAGACGGTGGGCAGGCGCAGGCCGCGCCCGTCTATGAAGCCCTTGCGGGACATGTCGTTCAGGAGAAGTTCGCCAATGGCCTTTTGGGTGCCGTAGGATGTCTGGGGGTTCAGTTCGAGGCCGTCGGTGATCACCTCCGGCTCCTCGCCGCCATGGACGGCGCAGGAGGAGGCGTAGACGAGGACGGGGCAGGTGCCCTGGGCACGGGACGCCTCGAATATGTTGATTGTGCCGAAGAGATTGACCCGGAGGCCGAGGTCGAAATCGGCCTCGGCAGCGCCCGAGACGACAGCGGCCAGATGGTAGATGACATCGAAACCGGGCTCGAACATCTCCGCGACCACGTCGCGATCCGAGATATCCGACGCAATGCAGTCGACGGGGAAGGGGGCCTCGGGTTTCTTGGGTGCTGTGAGGTCGCACAGCGTCATCGACGTGATGGCCTGCCCGCGCAATTCCCCTGCCTTCGCGAGGGCAATGGCCAGTTTCTGGCCGAGAAATCCGCCGCCGCCGGTGATCAGGACCCGCATGATATTCCTCCCGAGTTTTCCCAATGCTTACAGCCCGGTTTCGGAAGTGTCACGCGAGACGCTCGGATTGCGCAACGCCGGCAGCGGCAAAAATCGGGGATCAGGCGGCCTCGCGCTGTTCGTCCGCGCGGCCTTTCCTGGTGATCCGGCCCCACCAGACGAGATTGTCGAGCATGTCGTCGGCGCTGTTGCCGATGGCGTCCTCGATCCCGTTCATCGGACCGTCGGCACCCATCGGGTGGACCTTCATGAATTCCGAGCCGCCGATATGGACCCCGGCGCGGATCGGCACCATCTGCAATTCGATGGCGATGGTGCGCAGATGCTCCGCCGCCCGCGTTCCGCCGACCGAACCGTAGGAGACGACGGCGGCAGGTTTGCGGACCCATTCGACATAGGCCTGGTCGAGTGCGTTCTTCAGCGATGCCGGGATCGAGCGGTTGTATTCCGAGGTCACGAAGATGTAGCCGTCATATTCGGCCAGTTTCTTTTGCCAGGCGACGGCCCTGGGGTCCTCGGACGGCATCCACATGTTCGAGGCCTTCTCGTTGAAGAAGGGCAGGTCGAAATCGCGGATATCGACGAGATTGACCTCCATGTCGCCGCGGGCCTTTGCGCGGTCGAGGATCCAGTTGGCGGGTTTGTCGGCGAAGCGGCTGTCGCGGGTCGAGCCGATGATGACGGCAATCTTCAGCATGGTTGTCTCCTTTCGGGTGCAGGTATACATTGGTGACTAACGCGCCATATGGACCCGCCATTCCCGTTCGCAAGGAGTTACCTCGATGAAACCATCTCTCATCCACGAAACCGAGGATTGCCGGATGATCTCGGAAATGCTTTCGCGTGTTGGCGATAAATGGTCGATGCTGGTGGTGACTGTGCTTGGCGCGGAGACAATGCGTTTCTCTGACCTGCGCCGAAGGATCGGGGGGATATCGCAAAAGATGCTGACGGCGACGCTGCGGAACCTCGAACGCGACGGATTCGTTTCCCGCACCGTCCGCCCCTCCAGCCCGCCGCAGGTCGATTACCGGCTGACGCCGCTGGGGCAGGAATTGCTGGGGCCGGTTTCGGCACTGGCCGACTGGACGCGGGCGAATGCGGACCGGATCAACCGGTCGCGGGTGCTCTATGATGCGAAGACGGAGGTGCTTGTCTGACAGCGGCCTCGGGGGCGTGGACGGTCTGCAAACCCTCTCCCCCAACCCCTCTCCCAGGGGGAGAGGGGGGTCGCGTCGCGGTGAGGCCGGGATTCCCCCCTCCCGCCGGGAGGAGGGCAGGGGGGAGGTTTTGCGCCGAAATGGCGGCACGAATGGCCCTCAGCTGCTCCAGCCGCCGTCGATAACCATGGCTTGCCCTGTGGTGAACGCGCTTTCGTTGGAGGCGAGATAGACGGCCAGCGCCGCGATCTCCTCCGGTTTGCCGAGCCGGCCCATCGGCTGGCGCGCCTTGAATTCGGCCAGGGCCTTTTCGTAGTCCCCGGTATCGCGCAGCCGCTGCTGCAGGGACGGGCTTTCGACGGTGCCGGGGCAGATGCAGTTGCAGCGTACGCCTTGCGTCACGAAATCCTTCGCCACCGATTTGGTCAGCCCGACAACCGCCGCCTTGGACGTGCCGTAGATGAAGCGGCTGGGGGCGGACGTGACCGAAGAGGCCACCGAGGACATGTTGATGATCGACCCGCCCCCGCGTTCGATCATGCCGGGCAGGGCGGCGCGGATGGTGCGGAACATCGCCCGGACATTGAGCGCAAAGGCGAAATCCCATTCGTCTTCGGTGGCGTCGAGGATGGTGCCGTTATGAACAAAACCTGCACAGTTGAAGAGCACGTCCGGCGCCGCTCCGCCGACCGTCGCGGCCACGGCATCGGCGTCGGTGACGTCGAGCGCGGCGGTCTCGCAGGACAGTCCCGCCAGCAGCCCGGCATCGCGGTCGGTGGCCAGCACGTCCGCGCCCTCGGCGATGAAGGCCTCCACCGTCGCCCGTCCTATCCCCTGTCCCGCCGCCGTCACCAACGCCCGCTTGCCGGTCAGTCGCATGGGTTCCTCCCGTTTTTCTGCCGATTCTGGGCCGAGCTTTGAGCATGTTGTCCCGCCGCGTGCAATGGTCAACCGGCGGTTCCGGTCCGCGAGACCACCCCCGAAACGTCCCCGAACCGCCCCCGAAACGTCCCCGATCCTGCCACGGTCCGGCCAGCCGTAGTGCCGATTTCCGGCCTCGCAATGCTTGCGCCCGGCGGACCGGCTGATATGTAACGGTGCAGGGCAGAACGGCCGCAACGGGGCAGGGTATGGAAGACCGGAGTATCTTTCTGATCGTCATCGCACTTCTGCCCTTCGCGGGTGCGCTGATGCCCGGTCTGATGATCCGCGCCGGGCGCAATGCCTGCACCATCTTCACCGCCCTGCCAACGGCTCTTGCCCTGACCATGCTCATCCTGCTGGCCCCGGCGGTGTTTCGGGGCGACACGATCACCTACGAGCTGGACTGGCTGCCGCAACTCGGCCTCTCGGTGGCGTTCTTTCTCGACGGGCTGGGGCTGCTGTTTGCGGGCATGATCCTCGGCGTGGGGCTCCTGATCACACTCTACGCGCGGTTCTACCTGTCCAGCCGCGACCCGATGGGGCAGTTCTTTACCTATCTGCTCTTGTTCCAGGGCGCGATGCTGGGGATCGTGCTGTCGGACAACATCCTGCTTTTGCTGATCTTCTGGGAACTGACCAGCCTGTCCTCCTTCCTGTTGATCGGCTACTGGAAGCACCTGCCCGAGGGCCGCCAGGGCGCGCGCATGGCGCTGGCGGTCACCGGGGCAGGCGGGCTGGCGATGATCGGGGGCATGCTGATCCTCGGGCAGATTGTCGGCAGCTACAACCTGACCGACATCCTGGAGCAGGGCGACGCGATCCGCGCCTCCGAATGGTACCTTCCGGCCCTGATACTGATCCTGCTCGGCGCCTTCACCAAATCGGCCCAATTCCCGTTCCATTTCTGGCTGCCCCACGCCATGGCCGCGCCGACGCCGGTCTCGGCCTATCTGCACTCGGCAACCATGGTGAAGGCCGGGGTGTTCCTGATGGCGCGGATGTGGCCGGTGCTGGCGGGGACCGAGGCGTGGTTCCTGATCGTCTCGGGTGTCGGGCTGGTGACGATGGTGCTCGGGGCGCTGATTGCGCTCTTCAAGGACGATCTCAAGGCGCTGCTGGCCTTCTCGACCGTCAGCCATCTGGGCCTTCTGACCATGCTGCTCGGCTTCGGCACCAAGATGGCAGCCATTGCCGCGGTCTTTCACATCATCAACCACCTGACCTTCAAGGCCGCGCTGTTCATGACCGCCGGCATCATCGACCACGAGACCCATACCCGCGACATCAAACGCCTCGGCGGCCTGCGCCACCTGATGCCGGTCACCTTCGTCATCGGCACCATCGCCGCGCTGTCGATGGCCGGGATCCCGCTGACCAACGGCTTCCTGTCCAAGGAAATGATGCTCGAAGAGGCCGCCCATACCCATTGGGGACACACGGGGATCCTGCTGCCAATCGTTGTGCTTCTCGGCACGATCCTGTCGGTCGCCTATTCCTTCCGCTTCATCGCCCATGTCTTCCTCGGGCCCGAGCGCCCCTCCTACCCAACCAAGCCACATGATCCACCCTTCGGCATGTGGGCGGCCCCGGCGCTGCTGGTCGTGCCGGTGGTCCTCATCGGGCTGATGCCCTTTCTCGCCGAGCCGCTGGTCCGCACCGCCGCTTGGGCGGTGACCGGCGGCGACCTGCCGGAATTCCACCTGAAACTCTGGCACGGGATCACGCCGGCGCTCTTCATGTCCGCCACCGCCATCCTCGGCGGCGGGCTGCTCCTGGCTCTGCACAGGCCGCTCGACCGGGCCTGGATCGCCGCACCCCGGCCGGAGGCCAAGCGCATTTTCGACGCCCTGATCGAGAATGCCGCCGCCCTCAGCCGCCGCTTCACCGAAACGCTCCATGACGGGGCTCTGACCCGCTATCTGGCGATCTTCGTGGCCGCGACGGTGACGCTGGGCATTCTGGCCTTTTCCGGCGGTGATATCGCGGCCCCGACCCGCGACCTCCTGCCGGTGCCGCCGGTCGTGGCGGTGGGCTGGCTGCTGCTGGCGGTCGCCACGGCGGCCATCGTGATGCTGCACCGGCAGCGCTTCCTGGCGCTCATCGTCATCGGGATCATTGGGCTGATGATCTCTTTCGGGTTCATCTACCTGTCCGCTCCCGACCTTGCCCTGACCCAGATCGCGGTCGAGACGGTCACGATCCTGCTGCTGTTGCTGGCGCTGCATTACCTGCCCCAGACCACGCCGATCGAGAGCACCGTCCTCAGGCGCCTCCGCGACGGCGCCGTCGCCATCGCCGCCGGTCTCGGGACCGCCGCCCTGTCCTACGCGTTCCTGCGGCGCGATACCGACACCATTTCGCATTACCACCTGGCCAATTCCTACGAGGGCGGCGGCGGGACCAACGTGGTCAACGTCATCCTGGTCGATTTCCGCGGCTACGACACCTATGGCGAGATCATCGTCCTCGGCATTGCCGGGCTTGTCATTTTCGCGCTGATGGAGGCGCTCCTGTCCGGGCCCGCCGCCCGCCGCCTGCGAAGGGGCGACTATGCCCATGACCGCTCCAGGGACCGCCACCCGCTGATGATGGTGGTCGCCACCCGCCTGATGATGCCGATCGCTCTGACCGTCGGGGTCTATATCTTCCTGCGCGGCCATAACCAGCCCGGCGGCGGCTTCGTCGCCGGGCTCGTCGTCGCCATCGCTCTTCTGATGCAATACATGGCCTCTGGCTTTGCCTGGACCCAGGCCCGCCAGCGGATCGAGTACCATTCCCTCATCGGCTGGGGCGTGGTCATCGCCGGGCTGACCGGGGCCGGGGCCTGGCTCGGCGGCAAACCGTTCCTGACCAGCGGCTACGACTATTTCCACCTGCCGCCCATCGAGGAATTCGAACTGGCCACCGCCATGCTCTTCGATCTCGGGGTGTTCCTGACCGTGCTGGGAGCGGTGATGCTGATGCTCTACTCGCTGTCGCGGATCGCCTCCTATGCCGGCGAAACCGTCAATGTCGAGCCGATGGATTACGACCCGTCCGAACGCATCGCCGACACCCCCGTGCCCGCCGCCGATATCCCGCAGGAGAAAACCTGACATGGAACTCCTCGTCGCCAGCGCCATCGGCATTCTGACCGCCGCCGGGGTCTACCTGATCCTGAGACTGCGCGCCTTCTCGGCCATCCTCGGCCTGGCGCTACTGTCCTACGCGGTGAACATCTTCCTCTTCGCCTCCGGGCGCCTGGCGGTCAATGCGCCACCGATCCTGTCCAAATACGGCGCGGAGGCGAGCTATACCGACCCGCTGCCCCAGGCGCTGGTGCTGACCGCCATCGTCATCTCCTTCGGAATGACGGCGGTTCTGGTGATGATCGCGCTCGGCGCCTATCTGGAATCCGATACCGACCGTATCGATCTCGATCCACCCGAAGCCGGGACCGGAGACGGGACTGGGGACGGAACTGGGGACGGGACTGGGGACGGATCTGGGGTCGGGTCCAAACCTGACGGCGCGCCCGGCAATGAGGCCGAAGCATGAGCCACTGGATCATCGCCCCGGTCGTCCTCCCGGCGCTGCTGGCACCGCTGATCGGCTATGTCATGCGCCACGACCTGACGCTGGCCCGCGCCGCCTCGCTGGCCGGAACCATCGCGCTCACCGCCATCGCCATCGGCCTCGCCGTCTCGGCGGCGGGTGGCGATATTCAGGTCTACCGGCTCGGGGACTGGCCCGCTCCCTTCGGCATCGTCCTCGTCCTCGACCGGCTCTCGGCGCTGATGGTGCTGGTCACGGCGCTCTTGGCCCTCATTGTCCTCATCCACGCAATCGCCACCGGCTGGGACGGGCGCGGGCGGCATTTCCACGCCCTCTACCAGTTCCAATTGATGGGTATCTGCGGGGCGTTTCTGACGGGGGACATCTTCAACCTCTTCGTCTTCTTCGAGGTTCTCCTGATCGCGTCTTACGGCCTGATGATCCATTCCGGCGGGCGCGCGCGCATCCGTGCCGGGCTGCAATACGTGGTCATGAACCTCGCCGGATCAACCCTGTTCCTCTTCGCCCTCGGCGCGCTCTATGCCTCCACCGGCACGCTCAACATCGCCGATCTGGCGCTGCGCCTGCAGGAGATCCCGGCCGAGGAGGACGCTCTCATCCGCGTCGCCGCCATCCTGCTGATGATCGTCTTCGCGCTGAAGGCGGCCCTCTTTCCGGTGCAGTTCTGGCTGCCCGGCACCTATGCCAGCGCCCCGGCCCCTGTCGCGGCCCTTTTCGCCATCATGACCAAGGTCGGCGCCTATGCCATCCTGCGCGTCCACACCACGATCTTCGGCCCCGACATCGCCGCCACCGAAGGGCTGATCGCCGCCTGGCTGTTTCCAGCCTCTGTCGCCACCATCGCCATCGGGGCCATCGGCGTGTTCGGCGCCCGCGCGCTGATGCCGCTGATCGCCTTTTCGGTCATCGGCTCGGTCGGTACGCTGATGATCGCCATTTCGGCTTTCACGCCCGAGGCGACCACGGCGGCGCTCTACTATCTCGTCCACTCGACCTTCGCCACCGCCGCGCTGTTCCTCGTCGCCGATCTGGTCATCACCCGCCGCCTGACCGGCAGCCTGACGGCGATGCCGGCGACGCTGCAGAACGGCCTCTTCGCCGCGCTCTTTTTCGCCGCCGCCATCGCCATGGCCGGGATGCCGCCCCTGAGCGGGTTTCTGGGCAAGCTTCTCGTTCTCGACGCGATCCGCGAGCCCGGGCTCATCGCCTGGACCTGGAGCGCCGTCCTCATCGGCTCGCTCCTGACCATGATCGGCTTCTCCCGCGCCGGGTCGACCCTGTTCTGGAAATCCACCGCCATCGACCCTGCCGTCGCTGCCGAGACCCTGCCCGAACCCGACCCCGCCTCCGCGCCGCCACCGACCGCCCGGGCCCTCGAACTCGCCCCCGCCATGGCGACGCTGGCCCTGCTGGCCGCACTGTCCGTCCTCGCCCACCCGGCGGCGGCCTGGTTCGAGGCCACCGCAGCCCAGCTTTTCGACCGTGACGGCTACATCGCCGCCGTCCTTTCCCCGGGAGAGACCTGACATGGCCGCCCGCCTGATCCCGCACCCGCTTCTGAGCCTGACCCTGACCCTGGTCTGGCTCGGGCTGGTCAACAGTTTCTCCCTCGGCAACCTGATCCTCGGCGCGCTCCTCGGACTGGCGATCCCGGTCCTGACGGCGCCATACTGGCCCAACAGCCCGAAACTCCGCCGCCCGCTGGTCGCGGCGGAATATATCGCCATCGTGCTCTGGGACATCGTCGTCGCCAATATCGAGGTGGCGCTGGTCGTGCTTTTCAAACCCAATGCCGATATCCGCTCCCACTGGATCCCGGTGCCGCTGGAGCTGACCTCACCCGAGGCGATCACCGTTCTCGCCGGCACCATCACCATGACCCCCGGCACCGTCTCGGCGGTGCTCTCGGCCGATGGTGGGGCGATCCTCGTCCACTGCCTGCATGCCGACGACCCCGATGCCGTCCGTGACCAGATCAAGTCGCGCTACGAGCGCCGCCTGAAGGAGATTTTCCCATGATCGCCGCCGCCCTGAATTTCGCGCTCGCCTGCTACGGGCTGGCGCTGTTGATGAACCTCTGGCGCATCGCCCGCGGCCCGGGCAACGCCGACAGGGTGCTGGCGCTCGACACCATGGTGATCAATGTCATCGCCCTGCTGGTCCTTTACGGGATCCAGACCGGCACGGCGGTCTATTTCGAGGCCTCGATGCTGGTCGCCATGGTCGGTTTCGTCTCCACCGTCGCCTATTGCCGCTTCGTGCTGCGCGGCGACATCATCGAATAGGGGGAGGCCATGGACCTGATCGCCGAGTTCCTGATCTCGTTCTTCCTCGTGGTCTCGGGGCTGTTCGGCCTGACCGGTTCCTACGGGCTGATCAAGCTGAAGGACACCATGCAACGGCTGCACGCGCCGACCAAGGCGACGACCTTGGGGGTCGGCGGCGTGCTGATCGCCTCGGTGCTGTATTTCCTTCTGGTCAAGGGCACGGCGAGCGTCCACGAACTACTCATCACCCTGTTCCTGTTCCTGACCGCGCCGATCACCGCCAATTTCATCGCCAAGACCTACCTGACCAGCAATGTCGAGGAGAAGGACCTGCCAAGCCCGGGCGGCGGGGCGGGCTGGGCGAACTATAACGAGCCGCCGGGGTGACAGACGGAGGCAGGCCGGGTTTGCACGCGTGCAAATACCGGTTTGGCTTTGATTTTACATGGAAAAATAGTTACCAGAGTGTGTATTTCCGGGTTTCATGGAAAGGACTGCGATGCGCGCGTACGAGATCGACCCGGCCCATGCGGTCCGCGACGAGGCGGGCCTCAGGGGGCTTTACCAGCCGACCCACGAGATCGCGGCGAAAAAGCAGCTGGCATCGCTGGATCGGCACGCGCGGGACTTCATCGCGCGGTCGCCGTTTCTTTGCCTCGGGACCCAGACGCTGGACGGTCGCGCCGATGTCAGCCCGCGGGGGGATCCGGCGGGGTTCGTCTCTGTGCTCGATGACCGGACCTTGGCGATCCCGGACCGGCCGGGGAACAACCGGCTGGACAGTCTTGCCAATATCGTCGCCAACCCGTCGGTAGGGCTTATCTTCCTGATCCCGGGCTTTGACGAGACCCTGCGGGTGAACGGGCGGGCGGTGCTGTCGACCGATCCGAAGCTGCTGGAAACGATGAGCGTTCACGACCGGGTGCCGGTGCTGGCGATCGTGGTGCGGGTCGAGGAGGTGTTCCTGCATTGCGCCAAGGCGCTCAGGCGGTCGCGGTTGTGGGATGCATCGCAGCACCGGGACCGGGGCGAGATGCCGTCGCTGATGAAGATGATGATGGACCAGACCACCGGCGCGCCGAGCGACAAGGACGAGATGCGCAAGCTCGATGAACGCCTGGAGGAAGGGTACCGCCGGTCGATGTATTGAGCGCCTCACCGGGCCTCAATCTCTCGCAGAATGCGCATTCTGCGCACCCCGAGCATTCGCCAGTCATGGTGCCGACGCAACGCCATGTGAGCGAAATCACAAATTTCCGAGCAAATCATTGAGCGGGGCGGGAGATTTTTGTAGTCTCTCCCTGAGCGTTCATGCCTGGAGAGTAACATGCGTAATTCGATCCTGACAACCGCCCTGACCATGACAGTTCTTGCCACCGGCGCCTTCGCCCAGGGCGCCCCGGGTTTCTATGCCGGCGGCCAGATTGGCTATGAGACGTCCGTGGGCGAACTCGACATTCCCGCCTACGAGCCTGAAAGCCCCTACGACCACGACCATGACGGGATGATGGGTGGCGTCTTCGCCGGTTACAACTTCACCCTGTCGAATGGCGTGATCGTCGGTGTCGAGGCCGGGGCCAATCTGCTGGGAACGGAAGGAGTCACGGACACGAGCGATGATTTCCCAGAGGAGGAGTTCCAGACCCGGGCGTCATGGGAAGCCTCCGTGGTTGGCCGTGTTGGCAGTACCTATGGAGGGTATTTTCTCTACGGCCTCGCAGGCGCTTCGATGACCGAACTGGAGGGGAATTACGACGGAGATTTCGGCGAGTCCGATACCGCGTCCGACAGCCGGATCGGCTACACGCTTGGCGTCGGTGCCGAGCGCGGGTTCGGCTCGAACCTGTTCGGGCGCATGGAGGTGCGGTACGCCGACTACGGTTCGTTTGACTTGCAGTGTGACAGCTGCGGACCGACCAATGTCGACTATTCCACCTTGTCGGTGACTGTCGGCGTCGGGATGAGTTTCTGAAGCGTTGCGTCGCCGGGTGGAGCGTTTTCAACGCACCACTCGGGCAGAATCGCGGAGCCGGCTTGCGCCGCGCTTTCCCGCGATTCGCACGTGAATCGCGGGGTAATTCAAGGGACTGAAACTGGTTTACCGGTGAACCGGGTTCAGAAATTCTTGTGCTCGCTCTCGAACATCGCCTTGGTCAGCCCCTCGGCCTTCGCCGCCTCCCGCCCGTCGGCGGCCCAGAGGAGGCCGCGTCTCAGCATTTCCAGAGGGGCTCCGTGATCGATGACGCCGACCTGGTGGCCTAGCGAGTTGTAATAGACCCGGCCCATCCCCCAGCGCCGCGTCCAGGCCACCGGCATCTCGGTCTCGCCGTTGACCGAGTGGTACCACTTGGCCTGTGGGTTGGGGAAGGTGGTCGTCGCCAGCACCTCGTTCACCGGATCGACATGCAGGTAGTATTGCTCGGACTTGACCATGAAATTGCCGATGCCCTTGACCAGCGGGTTCTCGGGCGCGGTGATCCTGACTTCGTAGTCGATGCCGTCGCCACCGGGATGCGAGACCCAGTTTGCCCCGGTGATGAACTGCCACAGAACGTTCTCGCGGAAAGCGTCGCACATGCCGCCATGAACGCCTGCCAGCCCGACGCCGCCCGCGACCGCCTCGCAGATATTGACGACATAGTCCTTCTCGATCTTCGACATGGTCCAGACCGGGACGATCAGATCGAGCGGGTCGAGCCTGGACTGGTCGGCGAAACAGTCGAGGCTGTCGGTGACCGCGACCTCGAAGCCGGCCGCCTTCAGGATGCCCTCGCAGAGGGCGGCGACTCTTTCGGGGTCGTGGCCGTCCCAGCCGCCCCAGGTGATCAGTGCCTGTCGTGTCATTGTCTTTCCTTTCTACGCATTTCGCCTGAACGCGGCCTCCCCAATCGCTGCCTCGCCCTTCCGGTCGAACGCGATTTGGACAACTCTATTTGTCCGAAGGCGGAATGCCCGCTTCAAATTCGCCATCCGTGACCGCCGCGGGCTGATCACAGGTGCTTTCGATCTCGATCGCGCGGGCCTCGCGGGTGGATTCGTCAAAGGCCAGCATCACGTCGAGCACGTGATAGGCCATCCGCCCCGAGCAGCGGTTGTCGCGCTTGTCGCGGATCGCAAGCGCCATGTCCGCCACGCCGATCGAGCGCATGTTGTCCGTCTGGCCGTGGGTGAGGGGGACCGGTTGCCACTCGGTGTCGCCGCGCCGGAACAGACGCGGCTCGCCTCCGAAATGGTTGGGATCGGGAACCGACAGGCTGGCCTCGGTCCCGTGGAGCTCGATATTGTGGCAGGTGTGCTTGATGGTGTCGAAGGACATGATCAAGGTGATCAGCGCGCCGGAGCGGAACTCGATCACCCCGGTCACATGGGTGTTGATCTCGACAGGCAGCACCTGGCCTTTCGCCTTCTCCGACGAAGCGATCCGCTGGTCATGGGCGCGCGATCCCAGGGCCGTCACCCGACGGACCGGGCCGAGAAGATGGATGAGCGCGGTGATGTAGTAAGGCCCCATATCGAGCATCGGGCCGCCGCCGCGGAGATAGTAGAAGCCGGGATTTGGATGCCAGTGCTCGTGGCCCGGGCAGGCCATGACCGCTGTTCCCGCGACGACCCGGCCAAGTGCGCCGGCGTCGATGAGACCCCGGCAGGTCTGCAGCCCGCCGCCGAGAAACGTGTCCGGCGCAGAGCCGACATAGAGGTTCTTGCGCGCGGCCATGGACAGGACCTCGCGCCCGTCCTCGCGGCTGAGCGCGAAGGGTTTTTCGCAATGGACATGCTTGCCGGCCGCCAGCGCGGCGCGGTTCACCTCGGCATGGGCCTGGGGGATGGTGAGATTGACGACGATCTCGATCTCGGGGTCGGCGAGAAGATCGTCGATGGTCAGCGCCCGGTAGCCGAATTCCTCGGCGAGGGACTTCGCGGCCGCTTCGTCGAGGTCGGCGCAGGCGGCGATCTCGATGGCGGGAAGTGTAGCGGCGGCGCGGGCATAAGCGCGTGAAATATTGCCGCAACCAATGATGCCGACCTTGGTGGCCATCGGCGGCCCCTCCCTCAAATACCGGTGTTTTGCCGAAGGACCTTAGGGGAGGCGGCATGGGAAGGCGAGAGCCGAATTGCGCCTGGCCGTTACCACCTTAGTTCCGGGCCGGGTGATGGGGGCGTTCCGCAACGTCTGGGTCGTGTTACCGGGCCGGAGGGGGCAGGGTGACGCTTGGGAAACTGTAAATGCCGTTCTAAAACTGCACAAAAAAATGCCGTGAGGGATAAAATGGCTAAAATTTGTGCATATTGCTGTTTTTTGGCCCGCCCCCCCTCCCCGAAACAGCGGCGATTCGTTGACCGGCGGGGAAGCTGCCGCTCAAGGTCCGGGCACCGCTGACGGTGAGTGGGCCTCTGTGTGACGGGGACGGGTGCCGGATTTCGGCGGGGGTGCGGCGAGGGATCGCTGCACCGTAACCATGCGGCGGACGGGTCGGGGCACAAAGGGACAGTGAGACGCCAAGCCCGCTGCGACGATAACGACAGGGAGTTACCTGAACGATGGGTAAACTGACGAAATTCGCAACCGGCGCCGTGATGGCTTCGCTGCTTGGAAGCACCGCGCTGGCGCAGGAGGACACGATCAAGGTCGGCATCCTGCATTCGCTTTCGGGCACGATGGCGATCTCGGAAACGACGCTGAAAGACGCCATGCTGATGCTCATCGAGGAGCAGAACAAGAAGGGCGGGATCAACGGGCAGATGCTGGAAGCGGTCGTCGTCGACCCGGCTTCCGACTGGCCGCTCTTCGCCGAAAAGGCCCGCGAGTTGATCGAAGGCGAGGGCGTCGACGTGGTCTTCGGCTGCTGGACCTCGGTGAGCCGCAAATCGGTGCTGCCGGTGTTCGAAGAGCTGAACAGCCTGCTGTTCTACCCCGTCCAGTACGAGGGCGAGGAATCGCAGCGGAACGTGTTCTACACCGGGGCCGCCCCCAACCAGCAGGCGATCCCGGCGGTCGATTACCTGATGGAGAACGAGGGCGTCGAGCGCTGGGTTCTGGCCGGGACCGACTATGTCTACCCGCGCACCACCAACAAGATCCTCGAGGCCTATTTGCAGTCCAAGGGCGTCGCCCCCGAAGACATCATGATCAACTACACGCCGTTCGGGCATTCCGACTGGCAGACCATCGTGTCCGATATCGCCGAGTTCGGTTCGGCCGGCAAGAAGACCGCCGTGGTTTCGACCATCAACGGCGACGCCAACGTGCCGTTCTACAAGGAACTGGGCAACCAGGGCATCTCGGCGGAGGATATTCCGGTCGTGGCCTTCTCGGTCGGTGAGGAAGAACTCGCCGGTCTCGATACCGAGCCGCTTGTCGGCCATCTGGCCGCCTGGAACTACTTCATGTCGGTGGACAGTGCCGAGAATGACGACTTCATCGACGCCTGGATCGACTTCATCGGCGACGAGGATCGGGTGACCAACGACCCGATGGAAGCCCACTATATCGGCTTCAACATGTGGGTGGAAGCTGTTGAAAAGGCGGGCACAACCGATGCCGACGCCGTGATCGACGCCATCATCGGCGTGTCGGTGCCGAACCTTTCGGGCGGCTATTCGACCATGATGCCGAACCACCACATCACCAAGCCGGTGCTGGTCGGTGAAATCCAGGATGACGGCCAGTTCGACATCGTCTGGGAGACCTCCGGCCTCGTGGTCGGCGACGAATGGTCCGACTACCTGCCGGAATCGGCCAAGCTGATCGCCGATTGGCGCGCGCCGATGTCCTGCGGCAACTTCAACGTCGAAACCGGCGTCTGCGGCGGCTCGGAAACCGCTTCTCAGTAAACATAGGCGGGCTGGCCGGGGGTCTCCGGCCAGCCCGCAACAATGACAGGCCCCGGCAGAGAATCGGGGTGGAAACGGGGATAGACGGATGGGTGCGGCGGCGCCTTCTCTTCGGACATCTCCCCAATGGAATGAACTGGCGGACAGGCTGATGGTGTCGCGGATTTTTCTGAGTATCTGGCTGGTGATCTGGGCGGGGATCGCCCAGGCGCAGAGCTTCGAGGAATTGCTCCTGCAACTGCCCGAGGGCGATTATGACGACCGGGCCGAGGTGATCGCGCAGATTGCCGCCACCGGCGACGAGCGGGCGGCGGAAATCCTTGAAATCCTCGGCGAGGGCGACCTGCATCTCTACGAGGCCGCGGGGCCGTTTCAGGGCCGGATCGTGAAGATTGTCGAACGGGGGCGTGACGATTTCGCCTTCGACGCGCTGACCGGCGAGGAAATCGGCGAGATCGGGCGGCGGGATACCGAAAAGATACGCGTCAACAACAGCTTGCGCCGCGCTGTTCGTTCAGCCATCGGGGTACTGACCCTGCGGTCTCCGGACCCGCAGAAGCGGCTGGCGGCGGCGGCTGCGGCCTTCCGGAACCCGGACCCGGAGCAGATCGAAGCCTTGGGGATGGCCATCGAGGCCGAAGAGGATGCCGAGGTGCGGGCCGCCTTCGAAGGTGCGCGGGCGGCGGCGGTGTTGCAGTCGGATCTGGGCGCTGACGAGAAGATTGCTGCGATTGCGGTGGTGCAGCTTCGGGGCGATCAGGACGCGCTGGGGCTCTTGACGCCGCTGTTGCAGGACGAGGACGAGGCGATCGCCCAGGCTGCCGAGGCGGCGATTGCCGATATCGAGGCGACCAAGAAGCTTTGGGATATGGGGCAGAACGTCTGGTACGGGCTGTCGCTGGGCTCGGTGCTGCTGCTGGCGGCCATCGGGCTGGCCATCACCTTTGGCGTCATGGGGGTCATCAACATGGCCCATGGCGAGTTGGTGATGCTGGGGGCCTACACGACCTTCGCCATTCAGGAGTTCATTCGTGGCAGCGCGCCGGAGTTGTTCGGCTGGTCGCTGCTGATCGCGGCACCGGTGGCGTTTCTGGTCTCGGGCGGCGTCGGTGTCGCCATCGAGAGGGGTGTGGTGCGGTTCCTTTATGGACGGCCTTTGGAGACGCTATTGGCGACCTGGGGGATTTCGCTGATCCTGCAGCAGAGCGTGCGGACGATCTTCGGGCCGAACAACCGCGAGGTCGGCAACCCGGATTGGATGGCGGGGGCGTTCCAGGTCGGGCAGCTGACGATCACCTGGAGCCGGCTCTGGATCCTCCTCTTCGCGCTGGTGGTGTTCGCCGGGCTGATGCTGCTGTTGAAACGCACGCCGATGGGATTGCAGATGCGGGCGGTGACCCAGAATCGGGCGATGGCGGCCGATATGGGCATCCGCACCGGCTGGGTCGATGCGATGACCTTCGGGCTCGGGGCCGGGGTGGCGGGGCTGGCAGGCGTCGCGCTGAGCCAGATCGACAACGTCTCGCCGAACCTCGGGCAGAGCTATATCGTCGACAGTTTCATGGTGGTCGTCTTCGGCGGGGCCGGGAACCTCTGGGGGGCACTGGCCGGGGCCTTCAGCCTTGGGATCGCCAACAAGTTCCTGGAGCCTTATGCGGGCGCGGTGCTGGCCAAGGTGCTGGTGCTGGTCTTCATCATTCTCTTTATCCAGAAACGTCCGCGCGGCTTGTTCGCCGTGCGTGGCCGGGCGGTGGAGGGCTGACCATGGGACTGATCGACCGCCGTATGGGGATCTTTCTGGCCGGGCTGTTCGTGCTGGTCGTGGCGATCCCGCTTGGCAACCAGATGATGAGCCCGGGCGAGGGCGGTTATGTGCCGAGCTATGTGGTGGCGCTGTTGGGCAAGTATCTGTGCTATGCGCTGCTGGCAGTGGCCCTGGATCTGGTCTGGGGCTTCTGCGGCATTCTGAGCCTCGGCCACGGGGCGTTCTTCGCCTTGGGCGGCTATGCAATGGGGATGCACCTGATGCGCGAGATCGGGCCGCGCGGGGTCTATGGCAACCCGGTACTGCCGGATTTCATGGTTTTTCTGAACTATTCCGAGCTGCCCTGGTTCTGGCACGGGTTCGACATGTTCTGGTTCGCCTGCCTGATGGTGCTGCTGGTCCCCGGCCTTCTGGCCTTCGTCTTCGGCTGGTTCGCCTTCCGGAGCCGGGTCACCGGCGTCTACCTCTCGATCATCACCCAGGCCCTGACCTATGCGCTGATGCTGGCGTTCTTTCGCAACAATCTGGGGCTGGGCGGCAATAACGGGCTGACGGATTTCAAGGATGTGCTGGGGTTCAACCTGCAATCGGATGCAACGCGTGTCGGACTGTTCCTCCTGTCCGCACTGGCGCTGACGGCGGGGCTGTTGATCTCGAAATGGATCACCTCGTCGAAGCTCGGCAAGGTGCTGGTCTCGATCCGCGATGCCGAGAGCCGCACGCGGTTCCTCGGCTACCGGGTCGAGCAGTACAAGCTGTTCGTCTTCGTGGTCTCGGCGATGATGGCCGGCGTGGCGGGGGCGCTCTATACGCCGCAGGTCGGCATCATCAACCCGTCTGAATTCGCCCCTGCGAACTCCATCGAGATCGTGATCTGGGTCGCCCTCGGCGGGCGCGGGACGCTGGTGGGGGCCGCGATCGGCGCGATCCTGGTGGCGCTGGCCAAGACTCTTCTGACCGGCTGGTTCCCGGAATTCTGGCTGTTCTTCCTCGGCGCGCTGTTCATCTTCGTGACCATCTTCCTGCCGACCGGCGTTCTCGGCGCCATCGAGGAGACGGTGCGCGGGTTTCGCCGGAAACCGGTGCTGAAGGAGGCGGAGGCATGAGTCGGGATACGCAACTTTATCTTCAGGGGGTCAGCCGCAGCTTTGACGGGTTCAAGGCGATCAACGGGCTGTCGCTGTTCATCGAGAAGGGCGAGTTGCGCGCCATCATCGGGCCAAACGGCGCGGGCAAGACCACCATGATGGATATCGTCACCGGCAAGACACGCCCCGATGAGGGCGAGGTGGTCTGGGGCGAGGATACGGACCTCACGAAGATCGACGAGGCGGGCTCGGCGCGGTTGGGGATCGGGCGGAAATTCCAGAAACCGACGGTGTTCGAGACCCATACGGTCGAAGACAATCTGATGCTGTCTCTGAAGGGTGACCGGTCGGTCTGGGCGACGCTGTTTCATCGCCTCAGCGAGGCCGAGGCGGCGCGGATCGACGAGTTGCTGGAGCTGATCCGGCTGAAGGGGGATCGGGACCGGCTGGCGGCGGATCTGTCCCACGGGCAGAAGCAATGGCTGGAGATCGGGATGCTCTTGGCGCAGGAGCCGCAATTGCTGCTGGTCGACGAACCGGCGGCGGGGATGACGGATGAGGAAACGATGCGGACGGCGGAGTTGCTGCGCGAGATTGCCGGGGAACGGTCTGTCGTGGTCGTGGAGCATGACATGGAGTTCGTCCGCGCGCTCGACTGCAAGGTGACGGTGCTGCATCAGGGCGCGGTGCTGGCTGAAGGGTCCATCGACCATGTCTCGGAAAATCAACAGGTCATCGAAGTCTATCTGGGGCGCTAGGCGATGAACGTGATCCGGCATTCGATGGCATTACCGCCCTTTCCGGCCTGGCCCGGGCAGCATGGCGGCGGAATTCGAGGCGGCTGGCTGCGGCTGAATTGGTTCTCGGTGATCCGAGGTGTCCGGGACTGGCAGGTGAAGAGGTTTGCGGTATGAGTTTGCAGGTCGAGGCGATCAATCTTTATTACGGTGCCGCCCAGGCGCTGAAATCGATCTCGCTGGAGGCGCGGCCCGGGCAGGTGACGACGGTGCTGGGGCGGAACGGGGTCGGCAAGACCTCGCTTCTGAGGGCGATTGTCGGGCGGCAGGCCATTCAGGACGGCTCGATTGCCTTTGACGGGGTCGAAATGTCACGGATGCGGCCCGATCAGCGGGCGGCGCTGGGCGTGGCCTCGGTGCCGCAGGGGCGCGAGATCTTTCCGCTTCTGACGGTGCAGGAAAATCTGGAAACGGGGTTTGCCAAGCTGCCAAGGGGCGAACGGAAAATCCCCGGTGAGGTATTCGAACTGTTCCCCGTGCTGAAGGAAATGCTGGGCCGTCGCGGCGGCGATCTGTCAGGCGGCCAGCAGCAGCAGCTGGCCATCGGGCGGGCGATGGTGACAAGGCCGAAACTGCTGGTGCTGGACGAGCCGACCGAGGGCATCCAGCCCTCGATCATCAAGGATATCGGCCGCGCCATCGCCTATCTCAGGGACAAGGGCGATATCGCCATCGTGCTGGTCGAACAGTATTTCGAGTTCGCCCAGGAACTGGCTGACACGTTCTACGTCATGGACAGGGGCGAAGTGGTGGTTTCGGGCTCCAAGGCCGAGATGGCGAATGTGGATATCAAGCACCATCTTACTGTCTGAATAATTTCACAATTCTCCCGGCTTGCCCGAATGGGCACCCCCATGTCAGATTGGCGGTCGAATCTGGTATGATGCAGGCGTGCCGGTCCGAACCGGTAGGCGGATGACGGGAAACCGGGAGCCCCCGGACCCCCAACGGGAGGTGTTCGATGTTGAAGCGGCTGATTGCGTTCGGTTTTGTCCTGACATTGGCCGGAGGGGCAGCACTGGCTCAGACCGCGCCCGAGCGGCGGACGATCTACGAGGACGGGGTCGATTTCTATGGTGGCGATCTGCGCTCGATCTTCGACACCCAGCTGGAGGCCTGCGAGCAGGCCTGTCTTAGCGATCTCGAATGCAAGGCCTTCACCTATAACCGCGCCGCCTCGGCCTGTTTCCTGAAGACCGGTGTCGATGAGCGGCAGGACTATGCCGCCGCCCTCTCGGCCACCATCGAAGAGATCGATCCGGCCGAGACCGCTGCCCTTCAGGCCCGTGCCGACGAGCTGGATTTCCTCGGGCCCTACTATCTGGAGCGTGCCAGGCACTGGGATCTGGTCCTTGGACGCGAGTTCGGCACCGAGGGGCTGGAGACCCCGGAACTGATCGCGCTGCACGAGGAATACCGCTCGCGCGGCGACATGGAGCGGGCCCTGCATTATCGCGCCGCCGCCCAGGCGGTGCAGCCGACGGCCAATGGCTGGGTGGATGTGGCCTGGCTGGCAGGGCAGGCCACATCCAACAACGGCCAGATCCAGCGGCGGAACCGGGAACTGGCGGTGGCGGCGGCGTTGAACGGCGCACTCAGGGCCGAGAATGCCAATGTGCAGGCGCTGGCGCTGAACGAGCTGGCCGTGGCGCTGGAGAGAAATGGCGAGGGCCGGCTGACTATCCCGACCTTGCGGCTGTCGCTGGCGGTGGTGCCCCGGCCGCAGACCCAGGAGGCGCTGGACCGGGTGATCGGGCTGTATGGATTCCGCATCGTCGAGCATAATGTCGACAGCGACAGCGCAAGCCCGCGCATCTGTCTGGTCTTCAACGAGCCGCTGATCGCCGACGGCGTCGAGTACGGGCCTTATGTGGCGATCCAGGATGCCGATCTGCCGGTCGAGGTCGAGGATGCCCAGCTCTGTATCGACGGGGTCGAGCATGGGCAGCGCTACCGGTTCACGGTGCGCGAGGGGCTGCCGGCGGCCTCGGGCGAGGCGCTGCACAAATCGGTGCAGCTCAGTGAATATATCCGCGACCGCGCGCCGACGGTCTATTTCCCGGGCCGGGCCTATGTGCTGCCCCGGACCGAGGGCGCGGCGATCCCGGTGGTGACGGTGAATACCAAATCCGTCGATCTGAGGATCCACCGTGTCGGGGACCGAAACCTGATGGGGCTGCTGAGGGATGACTATTTCGGCCAGGCGCTGCAGGAATGGGACGAGAAATACATCCAGAACGCGCTCGGCGAGCAGATTTGGGAAGGCTCCGCCGAGGTGGCCGACACGGTCAATGCCGATGTGACCACGGCCCTGCCCATCGGAGAGGCGGTTTCGGAATTCGAGCCCGGGGTCTATGCCATGGTCGCCAGCGTCGGTGGCCGCGAGGACACGGTGGCGACCCAGTGGTTCATCGTCTCCGATCTCGGTCTGACCTCGATGCGGGGCAATGACGGCTTGCATGTGTTCGTGCGTTCGCTGGGATCGGCCGGAGCGAAGCCCGGGGTGACGGCGGTGCTGGTCTCGGCGGCCAACGAGGTTCTGGGCGAGGCGATCACCGATGCCGAAGGCTATGCGCGGTTCGCGCCCGGTCTGGTGCGCGGCGAGGGATCGGCGGCTCCGGCCCTGCTGACGGTCAGCGACGAGGCCGGGGATTATGCTTTTCTCGACCTGACCGAGGCGGCGTTCGATCTGAGTGACCGGGGCGTGGCGGGGCATCCGTCGCCGCCGCATATCGATGTCTTCGCCACCACCGAACGCGGCGCTTACCGGCCCGGCGAGACGGTGCATGCCACGGTGCTGGCACGCAGCCCGCAGGCCGAGGCGATCGCGAACCTGCCCCTGACCGTGATCCTGATGCGCCCCGACGGGGTGGAGTTCGCCCGCGAGGTGCTGACCGATCAGGGGGCTGGCGGGCGGTCGATCTCGGTCGATCTGCCGCGCTCGGCGCAGCGGGGGACCTGGCGGATGCGGGTGCATGGGGATGTCGAGGCGGCACCCCTCGCGGATATCTCGTTCCTGGTCGAGGATTTCACGCCCGAGCGGATCGATTTCTTCCTGTCGATGGCCGCGGGCCCGGTGCGGTTGATCGACAGCCCGGCCTTGCAGATCAATGCCCATTATCTTTACGGCGCGCCGGGGGCGGAACTGGATATCGAGGGCGAGGTGCGGGTCGGGCTGGCCGATGGCTATGCGGAATATCCGGGCTACTCCTTTGGGCTGAGCGACGAACAGGTCAACCCGCGCATCGAGAGCATCGACTATGCGATCACCGATGCCGAGGGCCGGGCCGATCTGCAATTGCGCCTGCCCGAAATGGAAAACGCCTCGCGGCCCCTGGAGATGACCGCCTTCGTGCGGCTGAAGGACGGATCGGGGCGGCCGGTGGAGCGGACGATCTCGCGGCCCGTCCTGCCGCTGGGGCCGATGATCGGCATCAAGCCGCTGTTTGACGGCGTGCTCGGCGAGGGCGGCACGGCGCGGTTCGAGCTGATCGCCATCGGCGAAGACAGGCTCAGGACCGATCTGGCCGACGTGAACTGGACGCTGGAGCGGATCGAGACCCGTTATCAGTGGTACCGGGTCAACGGACGCTGGAACTGGGAGCCGATCACCACCCGCGAGCGGGTCGCCGAAGGCACGTCGGCCCTGTTCCGTTCCGAGGAGATCACCATCGAGGCCCCGGTGCGCTGGGGGGAATACGAGCTCAGGGTCGCCTCGAATTCACGCGGCTATGCCGCCTCGAGCACGCGCTTCTATGCCGGGTGGTATTCCGCCGGGGCGGGCTCGGACACGCCGGACCGGCTGGAAGTGGCGCTCGACAAGGAAGCCTATGCGCCCGGCGAGACCGCGCAGCTGAAGGTCGTGGCCCGCGATGCCGGGCAGTTGCTGGTCACCGTAGTCAGCGACCGGCTGATCCATATGGAGACGCTGGCGGTCGCGGAAGGAGAAGCGACGGTGCCGGTGCCGGTGACGGCGGAATGGGGGGCAGGGGCCTATGTGGCCGCCTCGCTGATCCGACCCATGGATGCCGCCTCGGGGCGGAACCCGTCCCGTGCGCTGGGGCTGGGTTGGGTCGCGGTCGATCCGGGTGCGGCGCAGTTGCAGGCCCGCTTCGTGTCCGAGGCCGAGGCGACACCGCGCCGGATGATGGAGGCGGTCTTGCAGGTCGACGGCGCGACCGAGGGCGAGACGGTCTATGCGACGATTGCCGGGGTCGATGTCGGCATCCTCAACATCACCGGTTTCGAGGCCCCCGACCCCTCGGACCACTATTTCGGCCAGCGCAAGCTGGGCATGGAAATCCGCGACCTTTACGGGCGGCTGATCGACGGGACGCAAGGCAATCCGACCGCCCTGCGCTCGGGCGGTGATGGTGGGTCGTCGGGTGGCGAGGCCCCGCCGCCGACCGAGGAACTGCTGGCGCTGTTCTCGGGCGTGCTGACGGCGGACGACGCGGGCCGCGTGACGGCGCGGTTCAACCTGCCGGAGTTCAACGGCACGATGAAGCTGATGGCCGTGGTCTGGTCCGAGAGCGGTGTCGGCAATGCCGAGCAGGACGTGCTGGTCCGCGATCCGGTGGTGGTCTCGGCGGCACTGCCAAGGTTCCTGGCCCCCGGCGACAGCTCGCGGCTGCTGCTGGAACTGGCCCATACCTCGGGGCCTGCGGGCCGGATCGGGGTGACCATCGGCGGCGGCGACGAGATTTCGATCCCGGCCTCGGCGACCAACCAGACCATCGAGCTGGCCGAAGGCGGGCGGACCTCGATGTCGATCCCGATCACCGCCGGTCAGGCCGGGGACAGTTTCCTGCAGGTGAACGTGGTCACCCCTTCCGGGCAGGTGCTGACCAAACGGCTGAACCTCGGCATCCGCGCCAACGATCCCGAGATCGCCCGCCAGACAAGGGTGAAACTGGCCGCCGGGAGCGGCGAGATGCTGGTCGACAGCAATGTCTTTGCCGGGATCGCGCCCGGTACCGGGCGGGTGACCGTCGCCGCCGGGCCCCTGGCGCGGTTCGACGCGCCGGGCCTGTTGATGGCACTGGATCGCTATCCCTACGGCTGTGCCGAACAGATCACCTCGCGGGCGATGCCCTTGCTCTATTTCTCCTCCGTTTCCGAACGGCTGGGACTGGTGCAGGAGGCCGATGTCGCCGAGCGCATTCAGGACGCGATCACCGGGGTTCTGGCCAATCAGGGGCGCAATGGCGGTTTTGGTCTCTGGTATGCCGATAGCGGCGATCTGTGGCTGGAATCCTATGTCACCGACTTCCTCAGCCGGGCGCGCGCCAAGGGCTATGAGGTGCCCGAACGCGCTTTCATCTCGGCGCTGGACAATCTGCGCAACCGGGTCAACTACGCCCCGGATTTCGAAAGTGGCGGCGAGGGGATCGCCTATGCGCTGCATGTGCTGGCCCGCGAGGGTTACGCGTCCATCGGCGATCTGCGCTACTATGCCGATGCCCGGGCACAGAATTTCTCGACCCCGCTGGCCAAGGCGCAGCTGGGCGCGGCCCTTGCGTCTTATGGCGATCAGGGGCGGGCGGACATGATGTTCGGGCTGGCGGCCGGTCAACTCAGGGCAAACTCGGAGGACCGTACCACCTGGCGGGTCGATTACGGCTCGGACGAGCGGGACCGCGCGGCGGTGCTGACCCTGGCCGTGGAAAGCGGCTCGGAGGCGGTGAACCGGCTGGGGATGGCCAACGACCTGGCCAATTCGCTGACCGGCAACGCGTATCGGTCGACCCAGGAGAACCTCTGGGCGCTGATGGCGACCAATGCGCTGATCGACGACGGCGCGTCCTCGGGGCTGACCCGGGACGGGGTGCCGGTCGAGGGCGCCTTTGTCGAGGCCTATGACCGCGACACCCTGCGCGGCAACGCTTTCGTGATCGGCAATGCCGGGGCGATGGAGACCGAGGTGGTGGTTACCACCTTCGGGGTGCCGAACGAGCCGGAACCGGCCCAGGGCAATGGCTATCGCATTCTTCGGCGCTATTACACCATGGACGGCGAGGAGGTCTCGCTGGAGACGGTGCCCCAGAACACCCGGCTGGTGGCGACGGTGTCGGTCTACCCCGAACGCCGGGCCGATGCGCGGCTGATGGTCGACGACCCGCTGCCGGCGGGGTTCGAGATCGACAATCCGAACCTCATTCAGGGCGGCGATATCGCGGCACTGGACTGGCTGGACGTCAATGGCTGGGCCGAGTTCACCGAGTTCCGCACCGACCGGTTCCGGGCGGCGATCAACTGGTCGGGCACCGCGCCCTTCACCATGGCCTATATCGTCCGCGCGGTCTCGCCGGGGGAATTCTACCACCCGGCGGCCTCGGTCGAGGACATGTACCGCCCGGCTTTCCGGGCGCGCTCGGGCACCGGTGAGGTCAGGGTGACCCCGGCGCAATGAGGCTGCGCCGCCGGCATATCGGGGCGCTCGCCGCTCTCGGAATGGCGGCGGGGAGCGCATGGGTTGCCTTCGACCGCTGGGTCGAGGCGACGGCGCTGCCGGTGCTGGCGGTCGATCTGTCGGTGACTGTGGAGGACCGGGACGGGGTGCTGCTCAGGGCCTTCACCGCCGGGGACGGGCGCTGGCGGCTGCCGGTGAGCGTTTCGCAGGTGGACCGGGGCTATCTCGACCAGCTCATGGCCTATGAGGACAAGCGGTTCTACAGCCATTCCGGGGTGGATTTCCGGGCGATGGCCCGGGCGGTTGCACAGGCGGCGTGGAACCGCCGGGTGGTCTCGGGCGGTTCGACCCTGTCGATGCAGGTGGCGCGTCTGCTGGAAGAGGGCACGACCGGGCGCTGGGAAGGCAAGATCCGCCAGATGCGGGTGGCGCTGGCGCTGGAGCGGGTGCTGTCGAAGGACGATATTCTGGGGCTGTATCTGACGCTGGCGCCCTATGGGGGAAACCTTGAGGGGGTGCGGGCGGCGAGCCTGAGCTATTTCGGCAAGGAGCCGGGGCGGCTGACCCCGGCCGAGGCGGCCTTGCTGGTCGCCTTGCCGCAAAGCCCCGAGCGGCGGCGGCCCGATCTGCATGCCGCCGAGGCGCGGGCGGCGCGGGACCGGGTGCTGGCGCGGGGGCTTGAAGCCGGGGTGCTTGACGCCGATACCCTGACGGCGTCGCTGCGCGAGCGGTCGCCGGGGGCGAGGCTGGCGTTTCCATCGCTGGCGCCGCTATTGGCCGAGCGGGTGGTGGCCGAGCGGCCGGGGCGGGAGCGGATTTCCCTGACGCTGGATGCCGATCTGCAAGGTGCGCTGGAACGGCTGGTGAAGGCGCATGCCGAGCGGCTTGATCCCTCTCTGTCGGCTTCGGTGATCGTGATGGATCACCGGACGGGCGCGGTGCTGGCCTCGGTGGGATCGGCGGATTATCTCGACCGGGCGCGGCGGGGGTTCGTCGACATGACAACGGCGCTCAGATCGCCGGGCTCGACCCTGAAACCGCTGATCTACGGGCTGGCCTTCGACAACGGCGCGGCCCATCCCGAGACGCTGATCGAGGACCGGCCGATGGATTTCGGCGGCTATGCGCCGCAGAATTTCGACAAGGTGTTTCGTGGCACCGTCTCGGTGCGTGACGCGCTGCAGATGTCGCTGAACCTGCCGGCGGTGCAGGTGCTGGACGCGGTGGGACCGGCGCATCTGGTCGCCCGGATGCGGCGCGCCGGGGCCGATCCGGTGATCCCGGGCGGGGTACCGGGACTGGCGGTGGGGCTTGGCGGTGTGGGGCTGACGCTGGAGGATATGGTGGCGCTCTATGGGGCGCTGGGGAATGGCGGCCGGTCGGTGCGCCCGCATGTATACCTTGATGCGCCGCAAGAGCCAGACCGCCCGGTCCTGTCGCCAAAGGCGGCGTGGTATGTGACCGATATCCTGCGCGACGCGCCGGTGCCGGGGGCGGTCAAGCGCGGTTCCATTGCCTTCAAGACCGGGACCTCGTATGGCAACCGTGACACCTGGGCCATCGGCTATGACGGGGCCCATGTGGTCGGGGTCTGGATGGGGCGGGCGGACGCCACGCCGATGCCCGGCGCCCTGGGGATCGATATCGCGGCACCCTTGATGTTCGAGACGTTCAACCGGGTCTCGCCGCTGCGTACGGCCTTCCCGGCCCCGCCGCGCGACGCGCTGATCGTCGCCAATTCCCAGCTGCCCCAGCCCTTGCAGCGCTTCCGGCGCACCGCCGAGGCGGTGATCGCCGATGCCAGCCCGAAATTCGCCTTTCCCCCGGACGGCGCGCATGTGGAGCTGGGTCTGGAGAATGCCGCGCCTACGCCGCTGGCCCTGAAACTCCGCGACGGGCGGCCACCCTTTACATGGATGGTCAACGGGCGGCCTCTTGAGGCCGACCCCCATGTCCGTTCCGCGCTCTGGCGGCCCGACGGGCGGGGCTTCGCGACCATTTCCGTGATCGACGGCAAGGGGCAGTCGGCCAGGACGACGGTGTTCGTGGAATAGGGCTGCCGGATGTCCGTGCCTGAACCGGCTGGCGGTAAATCGGGGTGGCAGGCTGGAAAATTGATGGATTCCGGCAGGTCAGCATTGACAAATACCGGCATGCGAGATGATCTCGGCCCCAGAAGAACGCTCTTCATAAAACCAATCAACGGGGAATAATCATGAGAAACATCTTTGCCATCGCGGCAGCGGCCACCATTGCCGCTTCGGCAGTTTCTGCGCAGGAGACGGTCAAGGTCGGGATCATTCTGGGCTTCACCGGCCCGATTGAATCGCTGACCCCCGGCATGGCCGACAGCGCCGAGCTGGCCTTCAACGAGATCAACGCATCCGGCAAGTTCCTCGGCGGCTCCACCATCGAGGCAGTCCGGGCCGACAGCACCTGCGTCGACGCCGCCGCCGCCACCGCCGCCGCCGAGCGGCTGATCACCTCGGACAATGTTGCCGCCATCATGGGTGCCGACTGCTCCGGCGTGACCACCGCCATCGCCAACAACGTCGCCATCCCCAACGGCGTCGTCATGGTCTCGCCCTCGGCCACCTCTCCGGCCCTGTCGACCATCGACGATAACGGCCTCTTCTTCCGCACCGCCCCCTCGGATGCCCGTCAGGGCGAGGTTCTGGCCTCGATCCTCAAGGACCAGGGCATCGAGAGCGTC
Source organism: Paracoccaceae bacterium (assembly GCA_050299335.1). GTDB lineage: Bacteria > Pseudomonadota > Alphaproteobacteria > Rhodobacterales > Rhodobacteraceae > JBNKVT01. Next base: position 105,222 of record JBNKVT010000014.1, read on the forward strand.
GCCGTCACCTACACCAACAACGACTACGGCAAGGGCCTGTCGGACGCCTTCATCGCCTCTTACGAGGGCATGGGCGGATCGGTGACGATCAACGCCGCCCATGAGGACGGCAAGGGCGATTATTCGGCTGAGGTCGGCGCGCTGGCCTCGGCGGGTGGCGAAATGCTGATGGTGCTCGGCTATGCCGACCAGGGCGGCGTCGGGATCATCCGCTCGGCGGTCGATACCGGGGCTTTCGAGAAGTTCGGGCTGGGCGACGGCATGTTCGCCGACAGCCTGATCGAGGCCATCGGCGATGACCTCAACGGCACCATCGGTTCGGTGCCGTGGTCGGAAGGCGAAGGCGCTGATGCGTTCGTGGCCACCGCTGAGGCTGCCGGGGTTGACCCGGACGGTTCCTTCCGCCGCGAAAGCTATGACGCGGCTGCCCTGATCGCGCTCGCCATGCAGGCTGGCGGCAATGCCGACCGGGCGACCGTGGCGGCCAACCTCCTCGCCGTGGCCAACGCGCCGGGCGAGCCGATCCTGCCGGGTGAGCTGGACAAGGCGCTGGAGATCCTCGCCGCGGGTGGCGATGTCGACTATGTGGGTGCGACCAATGTCGAGCTGATCGGCCCGGGCGAGGCCGCCGGGACCTACCGCGAATACGAGGTCAAGGACGGCGCTTACGAGACCGTTACCTTCCGCTGAGCGGAGGCCAAGCCAACCGACAGCCCGGGACCCGCGCCCGGGCTGTTGTCATAAGGAAGTCCCCATGATCCGTGTCGAGGACCTGCACCTGCATTTCGGCGGCATCCGCGCCGTGGACGGGGCGAGCCTTGAGATCGCCGAAGGCTCGATCACCGGGCTGATCGGGCCGAACGGGGCCGGGAAGACGACGCTGTTCAATGCGGTGGCCGGGCATTACACGCCGAATTCGGGGCGCGTGTTCCTCGATGGCGAGGACATCACCGGGCAGGCCCCGCATACGCTGTTCGGCAAGGGGCTGCTCCGGACCTTCCAGATCGCCCATGAATTCTCGACCCTGACGGTGCGCGAGAACCTGATGATGGTGCCGGGCGGGCAATCGGGCGAGGGGCTCTGGGATGCCTGGTTCGCCGGGGCGAAGGTGCAGGGCGAAGAGTTTGACATCAGGCGCAAGGCCGACGAGGTCATCGAGTTTCTCGAGATATCCCACGTGGCTGACGAACTGGCCGGGAACCTGTCGGGTGGCCAGAAGAAGCTCTTGGAACTGGGCCGGACGATGATGGTCGATGCCAAGATCGTCTTTCTGGATGAGGTCGGGGCAGGGGTGAACCGCACGCTTTTGAATACGATCGGCGACGCCATCCTCAGGCTCAACCGCGAGCGGGGCTACACGTTCTGCATGATCGAGCATGACATGGATTTCATCGCCCGCCTCTGCGATCCGGTGATCGTGATGGCCGAGGGCAAGGTGCTGATGGAAGGCCCGGTGGACGCCGTCAAATCCGACGAACGGGTCATCGAGGCCTATTTGGGCACCGGCCTGAAGAACAAGCCTTTGGCGAAGCCGGACGGGGATGCTAGCCTGCCCCCGCAAACCACCTGAAAGGCAGGCCCCATGATACGCCTTTTCCTTTTCCTTTTCCTGACCGCCCCCGTCGCCGCGCAGTCCCAGACGGTTCTGTCGCGTACTGTCATCGACGGGCGGATGGTCGAGATCCTCGATAACCAGACCTGGCGCTATGCCGGCTCGGATGACAAGAAATGCCGCGCCCTCGATGCGGCGGTCGAGTTCTGCGGCACCGGGCTCGGCTGGGAATATCTCGAGACCAACAACCCCGAGATCACCGCCCAGCTGCGTTTCGACGACCGCAACTACGCGATCATCATCGTCGATCAGATCGGCACCGTGGATGGCAACAGCCTCGATTACATGGTCGATGCGGCTGTCTATAACGCCGCCGAAGGGGCCGGGGTCACGGCCGAGGAAGTGGTGATCCACGACACGGTGGAGACCACGCTCAGCGGTCACCCGGCGCGGCGGCTGGTCTACGGGGTCGATATCTCGGGGCTGTCCTTTGTCTATTCCAACACGATCACGGTGCGTGAGGATATCTCGGTGCAGGCAATCACCTATTCGGTGGGGACGCAGCCCGACGCGGCGCATCGCAATCTCCATGAGGGCTTTATCGGAAACGTCAGGGTCGGAGGCTGAGCGGAGGGCAGGTGTCAGGGGTGCAGGAGTTGAGAGCAGGGAGGCCGGACGCAGATGGCCTTTCTTGAGGCGCGGAACATGACCGGCGGCTACGGGGCGGCCGATATCCTGCATGACTGCTCTATTTCCGTGGAGAAGGGCCAGATCGCGGTGATCGTCGGGCCGAACGGCGCGGGCAAGTCGACGGCGATGAAGGCGGTGTTCGGGATGCTGCCGCTTCGCCAAGGCGAGGTGGTGCTGGACGGACGCGAGATCACCTCGCTGAGCCCGCAGGAGCGGGTGCGAGCCGGGATGGGCTTCGTGCCGCAGACGGCGAACGTCTTCACCTCGATGAGCGTGCAGGAAAACCTCGAAATGGGGGCCTATATCCGCGAGGACGATTTTTCCGGCACGCTTGCGCAGGTGTTCTCGCTGTTCCCGATTTTGGAAGAGAAACGAAAGCAGCCCGCGGGCGAGCTGTCCGGCGGCCAGCGCCAGCAGGTGGCGGTGGGGCGGGCTTTGATGACCCGGCCGGCGCTGTTGATGCTGGACGAGCCGACCGCCGGGGTCAGCCCGATCGTGATGGACGAACTTTTCGACAAGATATTGGAGATCGCCGCCACCGGCATCGCCATCCTGATGGTCGAACAGAACGCCCGCCAGGCCCTGAACATCGCCGATCAGGGGTACGTGCTGGTGCAGGGCGAGAACCGCTATACCGACACGGGGGCGGCGTTGCTGGCTGACCCGGAAGTCCGCAGATCGTTCCTCGGAGGTTAAGATGAAACTGCCGGCCCTGGCTTTTATTCTCTGGCAAACGGTCTTCGCGGCACCCGCGCTTTCGCAAGCGATTCTTTTGGAGAGTGACGACCAAAGTATCCCTGTTTCGTTCCATCCTGGAGACATAATCGGCTTGATAGACGGACTGGACTGTGCGGCAGAAACAGTCTGCAACGATAATGGTTCATGCGAAGCGAGCGATCTCACTTTCAGATTAGTAGGGTTTCACTTCATGTCCGCCGACGGCGGCCGGACACATACGTTCGTCAGATTACCTGAGCTTACAGAAGAGTCCTTTGTTGAAATGGGTTCATCGCAGGCCGAAGTGCTCAAAGAAGGTCATGCCTTCATGTGGACGATTGATGATGCAAAGTACACATTATCCGTTTTGTCTAACCTCAGGTTCGGTCTTTTGTCATCATTACTGAAGTCTGATGGCCCTTTTGAGGTTGATGTCATCTACTCGCATTTCGGAACCTGTAAGTGATGTTTGAAACCGTCAGCACCCATTCTAAATCGACAAGTTCACCCCTCTCCCGGCGCTTCACTAAAAAACGGTCGGTGCACGCTAGCTTTGCCAAGAATGTCGGTCTTTTTCCGTTCGTGGCAGCCGCCATCTTGATAGGCGCAAGCGGCGCTTCGGCCCAAAGCTATTTCTGTTCGGTGGACCGGGTCTGTACCGAGCAATTGCCATGTTCCGGCCTCGACTATATCTGGGACATGTTCATCACCGAGACGGCGGAAGGCTGGGTCTTCACTTACGAACCCGATGACGGCGGCCGGGACGTCTATCAACGGATCGAGGGAACGGGCGAGGCGGGTGGCGCCGTGTTCCTGATGCAGGCACGGGACGACGGCGAGGACGGGCTGGTGACGCTGATGACCATCCTGCCTGACATGCGGTTCGTGCTGTCGACCCATTATTCCGGCGAGTACACCAATGCCGAAACCGCCTTCGGCACATGCGAGGCGGAAGAATGACCGACATCCTCAACGCCCTCGTCCTGTTCGCGAATTTCGTCTTCATCCCGGGGCTGGCCTATGGGGCGCAGCTGGCGCTCGGGGCCTTGGGGATCACGCTGGTCTATGCGGTGCTCAGGTTCTCGAATTTCGCCCATGGCGACCAGATGGCCTTCGGGACGATGGTGGTGATCCTCGTGACCTGGGGGCTGCAAAGCCTCGGGATCGGGCTGGGGCCATTGCCGACTGCGCTGCTGGCGCTGCCGGTGGGGATTGCGGTGAGCATTGGCCTCGCGCTGATCGCGGACCGGGCGGTGTACCGGTTCTACCGCCAGCAACGCTCGGCCCCGGTGGTGTTCGTGATCGCCTCGATCGGGGTGATGTTCATGATCAACGGGCTGACGCGGCTGGTGATCGGGCCGGAGGAGCAGCGGTTCGATGACGGGGCGCGGTTCATCATCCGGGCGCCGGAGTTCAAGGAGTGGACCGGGCTCGCCGAGGGGCTGAGTTTCCGGGTGACGCAGGGGATTACCATTGTCGTCGCCGTGGCGGTGGTCTTCGCACTGTTCAGGTTCCTGAACCACTCGCGGACCGGCAAGGCGATGCGGGCCTATTCGGACAATGAGGACCTGGCGCTGCTGTCGGGGATCAATCCCGACCGGGTGGTGCTGGTGACCTGGGTGATCGTCGGGGCGCTGGCAACGATTGCGGGCACACTTTACGGGCTCGACAAAGGGTTCCGGCCGTTCACCTATTTCCAGCTGCTCTTGCCGATGTTTGCCGCCGCCATCGTCGGCGGGATCGGCAATCCGGTGGGGGCGATTGCCGGGGCCTTCGTGATCGCGTTTTCTGAGGTGACGGTGACCTATGCCTACAAGAAATTCCTGTTCTACGCGGTGCCGGGATGGGAGCCGGAGGGGCTGATCCAGCTGCTGTCGACCGACTACAAGTTCGCGGTCTCCTTCGTGATCCTCGTCGTGGTGCTGCTGGTGAGACCGACCGGCATCTTCAAGGGCAGGGTGATCTGATGCGAAACCTGGTGCTCTTTGGCGGGATGGCGGTGCTCTACCTGGCGGTCGGCATGTTCCAGAGCTGGAACGTCTCGCTGACCATCCTCAATCTCGGCCTGATCTCGGCGGTGATGGCGCTGGGGGTGAATATCCAGTGGGGATATGCCGGGCTTTTCAATGTCGGGATCATGGGGTTCGCGGCCTTGGGCGGCGTGGCGGCGATGCTGGTCTCGGTCGCCCCTGTGCCGGAAGCCTGGAGCGCTGGCGGAGGGCGGATGGGGCTGGCCGGGGTGATGCTGGCGCTGACCGTTCTGGTTGTCTGGCAGGCGCGGGTGCGGCTGAGGGGGCGGGCGCGGAGTCTGGCCATCCTAGGCAGTCTGGTGCTCGGCTGGTTCGCGGTTCGATATTTCTATGTCCCTGCGGTAGGTGCCATCGAGGCGGTGGAGCCGGCGCGGTATGGGTTCCTGGGCGGGCTGGGCCTGCCGATCATCTTCTCATGGGCCGTGGGCGGGCTGTTCGCGGCCGGGGCCGCGTGGATCGTGGGGAAGGTGGCGTTGGGGCTGCGCTCGGATTATCTGGCCATCGCGACGCTGGGGATCTCGGAGATCATCATCGCGGTGATCAAGAACGAGGACTGGCTGACGCGGGGGGTGAAGAACGTGACCGGGCTGTCGCGGCCGGTGCCTTATGAAATCGACCTGCAGGGGGCGGAGTGGTTTCTGGGGCTGGCCGCCAGGCTGGGGCAGGACCCGGTGGAGTTTTCGGGCGTGTTCGTGAAGCTCTGCTATGCGGTGCTGTTCGCGCTGGTTCTGGCGGCGATCCTGTGGCTGTCGGAGCGGGCGCTGAACTCGCCCTGGGGGCGGATGATGCGGGCGATCCGGGACAATCGGGACGCGGCGGAGGCGATGGGGAAGGACGTCACGCGGCGGCATCTGCAGGTGTTCATCCTCGGCTCGGCAGTGGTGGGGATCGCGGGGGCGATGCTGACGACGCTGGACGGGCAGCTGACGCCGGGGACGTATAATCCGCTGAGGTACACTTTCCTGATCTGGGTGATGGTGATCGTCGGCGGGTCTGGGAACAACTGGGGGGCGGTACTCGGCGGGTTCCTGATCTGGTTCCTCTGGGTGGAGGCGGAGCCGGTGGGGCTGTGGGCCATGGACCTCCTGACCTCGTGGATGGACGAGGGGTCGGGGCTGAGGGCGCATCTCTTGGACGCGGCCCCGCATCTGAGGCTGTTCGTGATGGGGCTGATCCTGCTTCTGGTGCTGAGATTCAGCCCGCGGGGGCTGATCCCGGAGCGGGCCGGGAGAGGGGGGTGAGAGGGGTTTGCACGCGTGCAAAGATTGTTATGTAATTGAATTTAAATATTAAAATAGTTTCTGAGAGGTTAATTTCAGGGGTGATGGGTGTGGAACACCTGTCCGACGTCTTCTGGCAATGAACTCCGAGACCGGGAATGTCGGGTTTGAGCCCTTGGCGGACGTCCATCACTCGGCGCACGGCCTCACCGCGGCATCACCAATGCCATCAACTTACATTTCAGTCCGGAGGTGTTTGGTTCCTTGAGGACCAGGGTTCTCTGGAAGACGGTTCCCACGACCACGTCAAGCAGGAATTGCACGTTATAGGCTTCGGCCTCATCCTCGGGCAGCGCTCGCGCCAGTGCCTTCGCAGCCGACACGCGCCAAGGATAGACGTACCTGTCACGAAAGACCTGCGCCATGACCGGGTCATTCCCACCGGTCGTAATGGCGGCAAAGATGACGATCGAGGCGAGCGGCCGCGAAAAGGTATCGACGAGCTGGTCTATCGCTGCCGCGACATCGGCGTGCGGGTCCTTCGTATGGGGAACGCGGCCGATTGAGATTTCAGATTCCGCGGCCTCCAGAACCAGCTCACCCTTGGTCTTCCACCAGCGATAGATCGTGGCCTTGCTGACACCCGCGTCAGCGGCCACCGCTTCCATCGTCAGCCGGAGATACCCATCGGCCAGAAGCCTTTGGCGCACCGCATGCAGGATCGCTTCGCGCGATTTGGGGCTCCGCGGTCGGCCACGCTTCGGTCGGTCGTCTTCCATGCACAATAGCTCTTGGTCTCGCTCCAACAGCATTTGACGCGACTACGCGGGGCTTGACAAGGATCATTACGAAACGCATCGTTTCCTTAATCAATCACTCATGGGACGATGACGATGTCCAGACTTCGCGCTTTTGCCAAGAGCTATCCGCTTTTGTTCGTCATTGCGCTCGCAATACTACAGCCAGTGTTAGCGATACCGTTCGTGGCGGTCACACGGGTGCTGGGGTTCGAGTTGACCCCTCTGCGCTTGATCATTCCGACAGCCCAGTCGCTGTTCATCTTGTGGCTCATCTGGGCGATGGGGTGGTGGCGGATGAGCGGACTGACCGGCCCGGTCCGCAATGTACATCTGCTGATCTACCCTGCGATGGTCCTGTTCGTTCCGGCGCTCGTCTATGGGAGTGTCGTGATCGCGGCTGGCTCGGTGCTGTTCTATTTCCTCGCTGTCCTCGCAACCGGCGTTAGCGAAGAAGGCTTCGCGCGCGGCATCGCTGTCCCGGTCTTGATGAAATACGGCAAATGGGGCGCGGTGTTGATCGCAGCCGCGATTTTCAGCGCTGGGCACCTGACCAACGCCTTCTTCGAGGAATTCTCGGCGATCGAGTGGGTCGACAAGTTCGCAGCCACGTTCGGCTTCGCAGTGCTCTACGGCGCGCTCTTCCTCAGAACCGGCGGCCTGTTGCCGCTTATCTTCCTGCACACGCTCGCGGACTACATCTACGTGACCTCAGGCACTGCCGGACCGTTTGTCGCCGAGGCGATCGACGTCCGCATCCACCTCGCACTCGCCGTGGCCAATCTGGTTGTCGGGCTTTACCTGCTGATCGGCGCGGGGGAAGACGATCTGTCGGCCATGCGCAACCCGGTGCCGACGGAATGACAGGCGCCGGCGTTATGCGGTGCGGTTTCCTTGCCCTCGCTCTAGCCATTCTGTCCATGCCGGCTTGGTCCCAAGACAGTTCCGCGTCCAACGCGGCATTGATCGCGGCTGTCGAGACGGCGGTTCCCGCGGCCCTCCATCGGCACGACGTACCGGGCACAGCGGTCGCGATGGTTCTTGGTGGCGAAATCGTCTGGGAAGGCGCCTTCGGTATCACCGATGTGGATGGGCGAACTCCCGTCACGATCAACACCGTTTTCGAGGCCGCCTCCGTCGCGAAGCCGGTCACCGCCTGGGCTGTCCTCCGCCTCGCGGAGCAGGGGCTTATTGACCTCGATGCGCCGATAGAGACCTACATTTCCGATTGGTCACTTCCGCCGTCGGAGTTCGATCATACCCAGGTTACGGCGCGTCGGCTGCTCGCGCACGCCGCTGGAACGAACTTCGGTGGCGATCCGGGCGTGGAGCCGGGTGAGGCTGTTCCGACACTTCAGGAAGCCGCCGACGGAGCCGGATTGGAGGGCGGCCCGATTCAGGTGTCGTTCCCTCCAGACGAAGCCTACCGCTACTCCTCCAAGGGTTACGTCATGCTTGAGATGGCCGTTGAGGAGATCACCGGCATTCCCTTCCCGGAGTATGCAAGAAGGGAGATCCTCGAGCCGCTCGGAATGAGATCGAGCGACTTCGATTGGACGCCCGAACTTCGGGATCGCGCGGCCACCGGACATGACTGGTTCGGAAATCCCTTGCCGCACTATGAACACGCGACTGCTGCGCCTGGGGGGCTACAAACCACGGCTGTTGACCTGGCGCGCTTCCTGGCAGCCAGCATGAGTGGTCCGAATGGTGAGGCGCCGGGCCGAGGTATCATTTCACCTGAAGCGGTCACCGAGACTTTCACGCCTTATCCCTTCACTGACGATGAAACTCTTATCGGCCTTGGCTACAATCTCGACACAAGCACTGGCGTGCTGGTCGCGCGGAAGTCGGGCGATCATCGCGGCTTCAAGCCAATCGTCTTCTCAATACCTGACCTCGGCGCGGCACTGGTCATCCTGACCAACAGCGACCGGGCCGCTGCGGGCGCGTTCGCCGACATCGCCTGCCCGTGGAGCCGCTTGTTGCAAGGTGACCCACTGAGGACAATTTGCGGACAGCTTTACCTGATCCGCAACGCGCATTGGGGGCTGGCGGCCTTCCTGTTTGCGGTTGGTGCTTGGGTCGGTGTGCGGCCTGCTCTCGATTGGGCGAAGGGGATAAGGGAGCACATTAATCGTGATCGACCGTGGCGCGGATTGGCGGCAGCCGTCCTGCTGTTCCTCGTCGTCGCTTGGTGGGGCTTCTGGTATACCGACATTCCCTTCGGGCTCCTGGGTTATCCCCCGACATTCTACACAGTTCGTTTTGATCCCTGGCCGACTGCTTTTGTATGGGTAAGTTGGGCGTTCACTTTCCTGGCGATCGCAATACTGCTCCGCGCCGGACTACCGAAACTTCGAGCAGGTTTCGAAACTTGATTGATGATGAAATCGCCGCTTTTCCTAGACGGGCAGCAAACAGCGCCCAGAGGTAGACTGACAGAACGGCGGCTTCGTCCCGCATACCTGACGTTCGGCTCAACAGAGAATAGAGCAAACTGTATTTACCCGTTTAGTGGATAACCGGGATATTCACTCCCACTCAATCGTCCCCGGCGGCTTCGACGTAATATCGTAGGTCACCCGGTTGATGCCGCGGACCTCGTTGATGATGCGGGTGGCGGTTTCGCCGAGGAAATCGTGGGTGAAGGGGTAGTAGTCGGCCGTCATGCCGTCGACGGAGGTGACGGCGCGGAGGGCGCAGGCGTAGTCGTAGGTGCGGCCGTCTCCCATCACGCCCACCGTGCGGACGGGGAGGATGGCGACGAAGGCTTGCCAGATGTCGTCGTAGAGGCCGTGTTTGCGGATCTGGTCGAGATAGACGGCGTCGGCCAGCTTCAACAAGTTCCGTGCGGCGTGGAAACCGCCGTTCTTGCGCCGATCTGTCTGTCGTCGCTTCTGTCCCTGCACATGGCGGTGCGGCGGGGGATGGGTTTGCGGGACGCGTGGGGCGCAAGGGGCGAGCGTCACGAAACCGTCATCAAATCCGGTTAGCGGGACAGGCATGAAAACGCCATTGAACATCCTCGTGCTCTGCACCGGCAATTCCGCCCGCTCGATCCTGCTGGAAGCGCTGCTCAACCGTCTCGGCAAGGGCCGGGTGCGGGCCCAATCCGCCGGGTCGCAACCTGTGGGCAGGGTCAATCCCCATGCGGTGGCGCTGTTGACCGCGCAGGGTTTTGAGACCGCCGGACTGCGCTCGAAATCCTGGGACCTGTTCGCGGCACCGGACGCACCGGAGATGCAGCTCGTGGTCACCGTCTGCGCCAGTGCGGCGGGCGAGGCATGTCCGCTCTGGCCGGGTGCACCGGTCCGGGCGCATTGGGGGATTGACGATCCGGCCTCGGCACCGGAGGATCGGGCGGTGGAGGCCTTCGAGAAGGCGTATAATTTGTTGAAAGACAAGGCGGAAGAGTTCCTGGCGTTGCCGCTGGAAGACCTGGAGCTTGCGCAGTTGCAGGCTGAGGTCACGCGCATGGGTGCAGCGGCATGATCCGGCTGTTCGCCGAGTTTCTCGGCACCGCCTTTCTGTTGGCCACCGTGGTCGGATCGGGCATCATGGCCGAGACGCTGGCGGGCGGGAACATTGCCATAGCACTGCTGGGCAACACCATCCCGACGGGTGCGATCCTGTTTGTGCTGATTTCCATCCTCGGCCCGGTCTCTGGCGCGCATTTCAACCCGGCGGTCACGCTGGCCTTCGCGCTCCGCCGAGAGATCGTCGCGCCCGAGGCGCTGCTGTTTGTGACGGTACAGATCGCCGGGGCGCTGGTGGGCACCTGGCTGGCCCATGCGATGTTCGCCGAGCCGATCCTGCAGGCCTCCGCCACCTTGCGGACCGGACCGGCGCAGTGGTTGTCGGAGATCGTCGCGACCTATGGGCTGGTCCTGGTCATCTTCGGCGGGCTGCGGCACCGACCCGAGGCGATCCCGGCGCTGGTGGGGCTCTATATCACCGCCGCCTACTGGTTCACCGCCTCGACGAGTTTCGCCAACCCGGCGGTGACCATCGCGCGAAGCTTTACCGACACGTTCTCGGGCATTGCCCCGGCGCATATGCCGGCCTTTATCGCCGCCCAGCTTCTGGGGTCGGTGTTGGCGGTGCTGACGGCTCGGTTCCTGTTCGCGGCGGCGCCCGGGGATGGGGCGGGTTGAAAATCGGCGTTGGAGCGCCTACTTTATCAGATGTCAGGAAACGGCAGAACCAAGGTGCACGCCCTGACAGGCAACGCGTGAAGAGGCAAGAATGGCAGATACCTGGAAACAGCGTCCGCCGATCGAGGGTCCGACGGGTCCCGATCCGTTCTACTGAGCCCGGCCCATCCGGTCGATATGATCGGTCAGGGCCTCGATGGCGATCCGCCCCATGCGCATCGCTTCCATTTTCATTTCCATATAGCGTTTGAGCAGATTGCGCCGCCGGTCCCTGTCGAGGCTGGCGAAAGTTTGGCTGCGCAGGTCCTGGGCCATCATGCCGATGGCGACCTGCTGGTTGTAATAGAGAATGACCGGCTCGACGGTTTCGGTGGGCAGGACCGGGATGTCGGGCAGCATGGCCTGAAACACTGTGTCGTGTTTTTCGTGCGGAATGAAGGGGATATAGGGCGCGTCGGGGTTTTCGGTCTCGAACCTGGCGAGGCCGCGTTCGAGCGATCCCGCGAGGTCGCGGTTCTGGGGGGCCTCGACCAGCGCCTTGATCTCGGCGCGGATGGCGGTCTGGATGTCGATCGTCCGCTCGCGCCGCCGCCGCCTGGCACCGGACAGTTCGCGGCGCTGGTTGATGAGCCAGCCGAGGGCAACGACGGCGGCCCCGATCAGTGCGGCGATGACGCGTTCATCCATAGCGATCCTCCGTATCCGCGCCGCTTCCGGGCGCGAATTCGACATGCGAGGCCGGGGGCAGGGTGGCGGCTCTGTTTGCGAAGTCCGTGGCCATGGCTTCCGGATCGCCGCCTTCGGGAGATGAGAAGGTCATATCGGAACGCAGCTCCAGACCTTTGGGACTGTCGCGTCGCGGGCATCCGATCCCGGTCCGGCGACACCGGCGCGGCAATTGCCCGGCCACGAACGGCGCGGAGATCAGCCCCCGAAGCCGGCAGGCGGCGCGCAGGAAAGGGTGGAGGAGAGAGCGGGACCTCCAGTCAGACGCACCGGGATTGCCCCGGCGACCGGGAATCAGAGGGCCGGAAGGCACTTTCGGGACGGACTTGCGCAGATCGCTGGGCATGGAGGGTTACTCGAACTCCATGATGATGTCGTCGACGGCGAGATTGTCGCCGACATCGGCGCGGATCTTTGACACCGTGCCCTCGCGTTCGGCCTTGAGGACGTTTTCCATCTTCATGGCCTCGACGGTACACAGTGTCTGGCCTTCCTGCACCTCGTCGCCTTCGGCCACCGCCAGCGAGACGATCAGGCCGGGCATGGGGCAGAGGAGCAGTTTCGAGGTGTCGGGTTTGACCTTTTCGGGCATCTTCGCCGCCAGTTCGGCCTGGCGGGGGGTGAGGACGCGGATCATCAGCTCGGCCCCCCGGTAGCGCAGCCGCGCGCCGCCGGTGGTGAGATCGACCTTGGCGACCATCTCGCGGCCGTTGATGGTGGCCCGCGCCAGGGTCTGGCCGGGTTTCCAGTCGGAGCTAACGATATAGCGCGCACCATCCACCTTGACCTCGCAGGTGCCCGGCGACTGGTGGAGGACTTCGATATCGAACTGTTCGCGGTCCACGCGCACGACCCAGTGGGGGTCGATACGGCGGGTGTGGTTGCGCATCGCACCGGAGATCTGCGCGGCGCGTTCCTCGATGACCATTTTCAGCGTGGCGGCCCCGGCCAGAAGGGCGCCGCGGATTTCGGGGTAAAGCTCGGCGCCCGAGAAGCCGTCGGGATATTCCTCCTCTATGAAGGCGGTGGTGATCTCGCCGGCGACGAAGCGGGGGTGGTCCATGACCGCCGACAGGAAGGGCAGGTTGTGGCCGATGCCCTCGATCTCGAATTCGTCCAGCGCTACGCGCATCGCCTCCAGCGCCGCAGGCCGGTCGGGGGCCCAGGAACAGAGCTTGGCGATCATCGGGTCGTAATACATCGAGATTTCGCCGCCCTCGTAGACGCCGGTATCGTTGCGCACGGTGTGAGTGCGGAAGATGCCTTCCTCGGGCGGGCGGTAGCGGGTGAGGCGGCCGATGGAGGGCAGGAACTTGCGATAGGGGTCCTCGGCATAGACGCGGGCCTCGACGGCCCGGCCGTTCAGCTTGATGGTGTCCTGGGTCAGGCTGAGCCTCTCGCCCGAAGCGATCCGGATCATCTGTTCGACGAGGTCGATGCCGGTAATCAGCTCGGTCACCGGATGTTCGACCTGCAGCCGGGTGTTCATTTCGAGAAAGTAGAAATTCCGGTCGCCATCGACGATGAATTCAACCGTTCCGGCAGAGCAGTAATCGACGGCCTTCGCCAGTGCCACCGCCTGTTCGCCCATCGCCTTGCGGGTGGCGGCGTCGAGGAAGGGGGAGGGGGCCTCTTCGATGACTTTCTGGTTGCGGCGCTGGATCGAGCATTCGCGTTCGCCCAGGTAAAGGCAATTGCCGTGGGTGTCGCCGAGGACCTGGATCTCGATATGGCGGGGCTGGGTGACGAATTTCTCAATGAAGATGCGGTCATCGCCGAAACTGGCCTTCGCCTCGTTCTTCGAGGATTGAAAGCCCTCGCGGGCCTCGTCCTCGTTCCAGGCGATGCGCATGCCCTTGCCGCCGCCGCCCGCTGAGGCCTTTATCATCACCGGATAGCCTATTTCGGCGGCGATCTTCGCCGCCTCGTCGGCATCGTTGATCAGCCCCATGTAGCCCGGCACGGTGGAAACACCGGCTTCGGCGGCGAGATTCTTGGAGGTGATCTTGTCGCCCATGGCCTCGATGGCCTTGACGGGCGGGCCGATGAAGGCGACCCCGGCCTTTTTCAGGGCCTCGGCGAACTCGGCGCGTTCGGACAGGAAACCGTAGCCGGGATGGACGGCATCGGCACCGGTCTCACGGATGGCCTCTATGATCCGGTCGATGACGATATAACTTTCGGCGGCGGGAGCGGGGCCGATATGGACGGCCTCATCGGCCATCTGGACATGGAGCGCATTGGCATCGGCATCGGAATAGACCGCCACCGTGGCTATCCCCATGCGATTTGCGGTCTTGATGACCCGGCAGGCGATTTCGCCGCGATTGGCGATCAGGATTTTCTTGAACATGTCCCGGCTTCCACCCGTTCCGTCCTGTTTTCCGGCGGTTTTTTCCGGCATCCGGGGCGGACGCCAGCGTCAAGGTGCAGTCTGGAAGCAGGCGGGCCGCCAGACAAGGGCTAATCGCCGGAAACCCGGGGCTGTGACCGGAATCCACGCAAACGCGGACCGCGGAACCTGGGGTTCACCCAGTCCCTGCTCCGAAATGAGGGCCGCGACCGCCCTCGGGGAGGGCCTGTCCGGGATCCTCTGCTACATCGCTTTTTGGCGCCGTCACGTCTGAGCGGCCCGCTTGTCGGCCCGTGTCGGCAACGCGCCCGCCCAAGGGGGAGGGCAGGCGCGGCCCGGTGCTGGTCGCACCGTGCGGGGGGGGGTGAGCGGCGTTGGATTGGGATGGCGGGGGCAGTTTCGAGGCGGGATTTGTGGCCGAAGCGCGGAGAAACCGACCTCGGAGGCGCTTGGCGCGCCCGGTGACATCGGATGCGCTTGTCTCAGGTCAGATCGTGGTGGCGATCCGCGAGGCGACCGTGGTGAGATCGACGCCTTCGGCGGGACCGACGACGACGAAGGAGGCGGTGGGGGACTTCCAGGCGACCGCATCGATATCGTCGAAATTGCGCTCGTTGAAGGCGGTGCGCGCCTCTGTGAGGGTCTCGTCGCCACCGCCGAGGAAGCAGAGCGCGATGACCTGGCCGCCGGTATCGGTATAGAGGATCTGCGCCACCGGCCTGCCATCGGCGACCAGCAGCCGCCCGCCCTCGAAGGTCCAGCCCTCGTCTGACAGATCAGGCACGGTAAAGGGCACGCCGGTCTCGGCGGTCAGCCAGGTCTGCAGGTGCGCCTGCTCGGAGGCCGGAACCTCGACCAGATGCCGCGACTGGCGGGCATAGACCCGGTGATAGTCGGCGACCTCGGCGATCCAGCCCCGGCCCATGGCGATCTCGATCGTCTCCGGATCGGGACCGGGGACGAATTCCTGCATGGTAAAGGCACCGATGCCGCCACCGAGGACCAGAAGCGCCAGTCCGGCGGCCATCGAGCCGAAACCGTACCGCGGCGCGGAGGTCCGGTTGGCGGCGACGGGGGCGTTTTCATCGGCCTCCGGGGCGTTTTCGATGGCGCGCGCCAGGGTCAGGGGCACCGGCTCGTCCAGCATCGCCTCGAAGGCCTCGGCGAAGGCGGCGTCGGACTGGCGCAGAAGCTCCAGTTCGGCGGCGATTTCGGGGTCCTTCTCGGCCAGGGTCTCGACCGCTTGCCGGTCGGTCTCGCTCAATTCGCCATCGAGATAGGCGCTGAGCTTTTCGAGGATACGTTCGTCTATGCTGCTCGTCATGGTGTCACCGTGCCGGCGGTCTCGGCCAGCCGCGCCTTCATTACCTGCCGGGCCTTCGACATGCGGCTCATCACGGTCCCGATGGGGATGGAGAGGATGTCGGCGGCCTCCTGATATGTGTGGCCCTCGATACTGACGAGCAAGAGGACGCTCGACAGGGTCTCGGGCAGGGATTTGACAATGGCCATCAGCTGGCTGCCATAGGCCTGGTCGGCGGGACCGACCCGTTCGACCAGCTGATCGCTTTCTTCGGCATCGACCTGGCCCTCGCCCATCCGCACCTTGCGCTTGCGGATTTCGGAAATCCACATGTTGCGCATCATGGTGTAGAGCCAGCTGTCGAGCCTTGTGCCCTCCTGCCACTGATCCCGTTTCAGGATCGCCCGCTCGCATGCCATCTGCACGAGGTCATCCCCGTCATCGGCATTGCGTGTCAGCGTCAGCGCGAAACGGCGCAGGCGCGGCAGGTAGTTCACGAGGTCCTTCTTGAACTGGACCGGATCCGTCACGTGCCCCGTCCCCCTCAGCCCGTTGGAATTGTCGGCAACGAGGCGAAGTTCAACACGATTGGCCGGGGCGGCGCAACCGCCGACCCGTCGGGTCGGCGGAAAGTCGGATATGGCGAGGCGGGCCATGGTTCGGATCACCAGTTGGTGGCTTCGCCGCGGAGGGCCTTGTCGAGGGAGGCATAAGCCCAGGTGTCGCGGCCGCCACGGGTCTCGATTTCCTTGAGCTGGGCGCGGGCACCCACCAGATCACCCTCGGAGATCAGCGCCTGACCCATGTAGGAGCGGGCGAGGATATAGTCGGGGTCCAGCGTCAGGGCGGCCTGATAGAAACTCATTCCCAGCTCGACATTCCCGGCCTTGCGGTTGGCGAAGCCCTTGTAGTTGAGGATACGCGGATCGTTGCGGTTCTCGGCAACTTCCAGCACCTTCAGGGCGTTCTCGTACTGGCCGTCATAGGCCAGCTCGCGGGCGGCGCGGTAGATTTCGTCATCGCTCAGCATGCCCGAACGGGGGGTGACGCAGCGCTTGGTGCGGGTGTCGTAGACCTTGCCGTCGGTGCATTCCTGGGTGGTCTGGGTCTTGGCGGGGGGTGCCGAAGAGTCCGATCCGGCGGCGAAGGCAGCGCCTGCGATGGAGAGGGCGGTGAAGCCGGTGAAGAATGCGGTTGCGAGTTTCATAATACTTGGTCCCTTGGAGAGGTTCGGTTGTCAGTCCGACCGGCCCGGGGCTTGGGAGAGTGCTGCCCGTTCTGGCCTGTCATGGGGCTAACGGGGGAGAGGTGGGGTTTATTCGAGGGGAGGAGAGAAAATTTAGGGTATCTGCAAGTCGCACTGCTTTGTAGAACGGATCACGTGTTCGTCGCCAATTCTACTTGGGATATTTCTCCAACTATCCAGATTCGTATGCGTCTGAAGGACGAATTGATGGCAACTTATGAAATACGACTCATGTTCGAGTGGGGAGGTGGTTGTCTTTGGGGTATGAACGAGGCAGCAAAGGAGAAATTTGGTTACGCGGAATTGGAACTATGCCTGCCATTGTCGGACAACACGAAGGCCGCCTTAGCGGAACTTAGCGCGCTTCATGACAAGGCTTTGAATTGGGCAGATCCGACAGGTCCAAGTCCTTGGACACACGATGATTTTACTGAATTCGAAGATCAAGTACAATCCTTGCTGCAAGACCTTCAGATTGAATTGGGTGGCTCATACTTTGTCTGGTACCAGTCGATCGGCAGCGCTTCCAGCCAATAAGCTTATATTTACTGTCTGACCGAGCACTGAGTTTCGGCAATATTTAAAATTTAACCCCGCAAAAGTCTAGCAAGGCGTTGCTGCCTCTACCGCGCAACCCGAAACCCGATATTGGCCTGGCGGCGCTGGGCGGGGATCGAGACGCGGTAGGAGGGGCGGAGGTGGTCGGTTGGGTCGTCCCAGGAGCCTCCCTTCAGGACGCGGCCCTCGCAGAGGCCGTCGGTGCGCGGCGCGCCTTGCGGGCTGGCGCCTTCGTGGGAGCCGGACCAGCAGTCTGCGGTCCATTCCCAGAGATTGCCGATCATGTGGCTGAGGCCGAAGCCGTTGGTCGGGGCGGGGGCGACGGGGACGACGTCCGGGCCGGCATCGGTGCAGGCGGTGTTCTTCCAGCGAAAGCGCGAGGCGGCGTCGGCGGCGTTGACATGGGTGCAGGCCTCGGCCGGGTCGTCGCCCCAGGGATAGTCGGTCTCGGTGCCCGCGCGGGCGGCGTATTCGAATTCGGCTTCGCTCGGCAGCCGGTAGCCGCCGCCGCCTTCGAGATTGTTCAGCCAGAAGGTGTAGCGGGCGGCGTCGTCCCAGTTGATGCAGGAGACGGGCATGTCGTCGGTGGCGGCGTAGCCGGGGTTCTCCCATGAGGCGTTCTTGCGGAACCTCATGCGGCCTTCGGGTGTCCAGACGAAGCAGCCCGAGGCGATGGCATAGCCGGTTTCCTCGATGAAGCGGCGGAACTCGCCGATGGTGATCTCGGATTGCGACAGCTGGAAGGGCGGCAGGGTGATGTCGGTGACGGGCTGTTCCTCCGGGCCACCGGCGCCGCTGATCGAGCCCATGCGGAAGGGGCCGCCGGGCAAGTCGATCATGTGCGGGCAGAATTCGCAGTCCTTGCCGAGGGAGAGGGCAGGGGGGGCCTGGCCCTCTGGGGGCCGCTGGGTGTCCAGCAGAGCGGCGTAATCCTCGGCAGTGCGGCCTGTGGGTTCCTCGGGGGGTTGCGGCTCGGCCTGGAGGTCCGGTTGCAGGAGCGCCGCCTGCGGGCCGGTGGCGGGCGGGGCGGTCAGTTCTTCGAGACGCAGTTCGGCGAGGGTGGCGAAGATGCCGGTCGGGTATTGAGACAGGTAAGCCTCGCAATAGGCGGGATTGTCGCGGGTTTCGCATTGCTGCCAGAAGACCTCTTCGACTTCGTCGGCGGCGAGGAAGGGGTTTTCCGGTGGCACGTCTGGGCCGGTGGAGCAGTCGGCGTCGAGGCAGGTTTTTCCGGCGACGCCATCTGTGTAGTAGGGCTCCTGTTCGATGGCGGCCTGGCGCGACAGGGTGAGGACCTCTTCCTGGACCTCGTTGATGACGTCTTCGAGATAGGCGCGGGCCTGGAAGTGTTTCAGGAAGACGCGGGTGAAGACGGAGTTGGGTGAGGTGTCGTCGGGGAGCCGGTCGAGGGCGACGTTGCCCGGGGCGGCGGAGAAGACGACGAACTCGCCGCGGCTCTGGGTGACGAGGCCAAGGCCGCGGGTGACACCGACGGCACGGGTGCCGGAGGTGGCGAAGGGGTTGTTGCGGCACGAATCGAGGATGAAGACGCGGAGCTGGGCGCCCCTGTCGGCGATCTGCTGGGAGATAGTGGCGAAATTGATGGCGGTCGAGGAGAGGTAGAATTCGAGGCCGCCATCGGCGCCGTCGAGGGCCGGGATGTCGGTGGGCAGGAGGTAGAGCGTGTCGCGGCGCTCGGGGTCGAGCTGCACGCCGTGGCCGGCATAGAAGACCAGCGCGATGTCGTCCTTGCGGATGCTGGAGAGGAAGCGGGTGATGGTCTCGACCATGGTGGCGCGGTCGGCGTTGAGGGCCTCGAACACCTCGAAGCCCCGGTCGTCGCGGAGGGTCCGGGCGAAGGCGCTGGCATCGGCGGTGGCGCGTTCGAGCGGGGTGACGTGCCGGTAGGCGTCGTTGCCGATGACGAGGGCGAGCCGTTGCGGGTCCTGCGCCAGAGCGGGCAGGGCCGAGAGGCAGAAGAGGATGGCAATGCTTATGGCACGTCTGAACATGTCTCGGGGCCCCCTTTCCTCGGCTAGATGTTTACCAGAACCCCGGTGGCCCCGGCAACGCCCCCTGCGCCGGATGAAGATGCGGCGGCGAAAGAGCGCGGTTCCGGCTGGTATCGGGAGGGGAACGCGCCGGATGGACGGATTATTCGTCCGGGGCGCCGGGCGCGTTGTTGTCCGGCAGGCGGGGCGGTATGGGATGGGGCTGGCGGGGGTCTGGAAAGAGGTGGGAAGATTGGAACGGTCACGTGAAACCCTGAAACGGACCCGAAGGACGCGCGATCCAATCTCCTACCCTTCTCAGTCCCAGCTAAGAAATGAGGGCCGCTCCCGACCCGGGGTGGGCGCTGCTCGGAATTCTCTGCTACATCGCTTTATGGCGCAGTCGCTTCCGAGCGGGCCGCTCTCAGCATGTGTCAGCAACGCGCCCGCCCCTCGGGTGGGTCGGGCGCGGCTCGGTGCTGGTCGCACCGTGCGGGTTCTGAGCGGCGTGGGATGGGGATTGCAGGAGTTTGGACTTGGGCGGGAGGGTTGAGGTTGGAGAGGATGGCGGGGTGTGGACCGCGTTTCCTGGTCCGAAGGGTCCCGGTCCGATTGGCGGGACCCGGGCGCAGGCGGCAAAGGACCTCAGAGCTGCGCCATCACCTCGTCGGAAATGTCGAAATTGGCGGTGACGGTCTGCACGTCGTCATCGTCCTCCAAAGCCTCGATCAGCCGCATCAGCTTCTGCGCGCCTTCCAGATCCAGCGCCGTGGTCGTCTGCGGCTTCCAGATCAGCTTGGTGGTCTCGCTTTCGCCGAGTGCTGCCTCCAGCGCATTGGATACCTCGTTCAGATCATTGAAATCGCAATAGATTTCATGAGCGTCTTCCGAGCTTTCCACATCCTCTGCCCCGGCCTCGATCGCGGCCTCAAGCACCGTGTCGGCATCGCCCGCATCGGCGGGATAGACCACCAGCCCCTTGCGGTCGAACATGAAGGACACAGCCCCGGTCTCGGCCAGATTGCCGCCCGACTTGGTGAAGATCGAGCGCACGTTCGAGGCGGTCCGGTTGCGGTTGTCGGTCATCGCCTCGACGATCACCGCCACGCCCTCGGGCCCGTAGCCCTCATAGCGGATCTCGTCGTAATTCTCGGCGTCGCCGCCCAATGCCTTCTTGATCGCCCGTTCGATCACATCCTTGGGCACCGAGCTCGATTTCGCCTCCTTGACCGCCAGGCGCAGGCGCGGGTTCTTGTCCGGGTCGGGGTCGCCCATCTTGGCGGCCACGGTGATCTCCTTGGCGAGCTTGGAGAACAGTTTCGAACGCGCCGCATCCTGCCGCCCCTTGCGGTGCTGGATATTCGCCCATTTTGAGTGGCCTGCCATCTGATCCTCTTCTGGCGTCTGTCCTGGAAATCAGCCTGGCTTATAGGCGAGGCGGGACCGGATGTTCAAGATGCACCGGCGGGCGGCGGGATTCGGTCGCCCCGACGGGTGGTGACGGCGGAACAATTCTCTGACGCGATGCGGATTTCATGATAGGATACCCAGGTCAGTGCGAAAAGGCACAGGCAAGCCGCGCAACCCTGCGATGATACCGAGGAATGAGTCGGCCTTGCCGCAAATCCTTGAACCGCCCCGGTTCGGATTGCGTCTCAGAAGCGAGGTTTCGAAGAACTGAGATGAGACGACCTATGACATTGCGCGCGATCCGGGCCTCGCTGGTCCTGCTGCTGCTGAGCGTCACCGCCGCCTCGGCCACCGAGCGCGTTGCCCTGGTCATCGGCAACGCCAATTACGCCAACGAGGCGCTGGCCCTGAAGAATCCGGTTAACGATGCCGAGGCCCTGTCGGCAGCGCTGAGCGATCTGGGTTTCGTCGTCACCAAGGCGGTCGACCAGGACCGGGTGACGCTGGAAAACACCCTCGACCGGTTCGAGGTCGAGATGAAGGGTGCCGAAATCGCGCTGCTGTTCTTTGCCGGGCACGGGGTGCAGCTGGGTGGCGAAAATCACCTGCTGACGGCGGGATTCTCCGATCTCGACCTCGCAGAAGTCGCCCATGAGGCGGTCACGCTCGGCGATATCCGCCGCCGCTTCGCCCGGGCCAATCCCGATCTCGGTGTGATTATCCTCGATGCCTGCCGCAACAACCCCTTCACCGAACGCGGCCAGATCGCCCGCGGCCTGTCTCGCTCGCAGGGCTCGGCCGGGGTGCTGATCGCCTATGCCACCGATCCGGGCAATGTCGCCTTTGACGGGGCCGGGGAGAATTCGGTCTTCACCAAGGCGCTGATCGAGAATATCGCCACTCCGGCGCTCGAGACGCGGCTGATGTTCGGCCGGGTCCGCCAGCAGGTGGCGATCGAGACCTCTGGCCTGCAGGTGCCTTGGGTCGAGGAATCGGTGCTGGGCGAGTATTATTTCGGCTCCAAGGACCAGCCCCAGACCACCGAGGCCGAGGTGGCCGCCGATATCGACACCTGGCGCCGGGTGACCATCGACAATGATACCGCCGCCTATCGCGGTTATCTGGACGCCTTTCCCGACGGTCTGTTCCGCAAGTTCGCCGAGGATCGTCTGGAAACGCGTCCCGCCGCCGGTCTGCAGATCGGGGTGTCGGGGGAACGGGTCGCGGCACTGCTCCTGCAGGCGGACCCGGTGCAGACATCCGAAGCCCTGGCGGTACTTGGCTATCTGCCGCCGACGCGCGGGCTGGTGCCTGCCACCGAAGAGATCGAGCGGGCGCTGACCTCCTATGCCACCGAGACAGTGGGGGAGGGCGAGTTGACCACCGACCGGCTCTATCTCGATGCCGCCCAGGTCGTGGTGGTTCTGGGCGCGGCGACCGCGCAGCATATCCGCGAGGACATCAAGGGGCTCAAGGCCACGGAGATCGGGCTGCAGGTGGTCGAGGAATCCCTGGCGCTGTTCGAGCTCATGGCCGAGACCGACGAGACCTACCGCCAGGCGTTGCCCGAGATCTATATCGCGGTCGACGAATTCCACGCCTCGCGTGCCAAGATCCTGGCCCGGCTCGACGAAAGCCGCAGCTATTATGCCGGACTGCTGGATACCGGCGAGAGCCATTTCTCGCCCTATCTGACCCGCTCGCTCGCCGGTCTGCGCGACCGCTCGCGGTCGCTGGGGCGGTTCGAACAGGCCGTGGTCGAGGATGCCGACAATTTCATCCGCCACGCCCATGAGGCCGGTGCCGACGATATCCGCGGCAGCTATGGCTGGCTGTCCGAATTCATCCCGGCCGATTGAGGAGACCGACCGATGCGCCTTTCCCTTCTGATCCCTCTTGCCGCCGCCGCACTGCCGCTGGCCGCCTGCGATTCCTCCGATCCTGCCGATGGCGGGTTCTTCAACGGGGTGCAGGGCCTGTCGAGTGGCACCTATGAGGCAAGGATCGATGAACGCGAGGCGGCGCTGACCGAGGCCCAGCGGCGCAATGCGGCGCTCAATGCCGAGATTTCCCGGCTGCAGGGGGAACTGGACGGCGCCAAGGCGGCGCTGGCGCGGGAACGGTCGCGGCTCCGGGCCGAGGGCAAGACCCTGTCGCCGGCCGATGATGCCAAGGTCACCGCCCTTCTGACGGCGGTTCCGGCAGGAGACACGCCCGAGGCCCATGCCGCGGCGCTGCGCCAGACCATTCTGGCTGCAAGGGACATGGCCGAGCTGCTGGCCCGTTCCGGCTGAGGTCTCTGGCCTCGGGAGTTGGGGAAGGTTAAGGAATTGGTGAACAACTTCCGCTACCTGCCGTCAGGCGGGGCGGTGCAATGGACGCAAACGAGGACCGGTAACATGCGTATTCGACACTCCCTGAAATCACTGGTGACGGCGATGCTCTGTGTCGCGCTTGCCGCTTGCGGAACCCCGTCCTCGAAAGAGGAGGGCATCAGCCGTGAGGAACAGGAACTGCGCAAGCAATCCGAGGCCTTCAACCGCACCCTGGTCGAGGCGACGGCGACCGGTGCGCTTCTGGGCGGTGCGCTCGGACTGACGTTCGGCGGCCGGGACAAGGTCGAGGAGGGTGTGGCGGTCGGCGCGCTTGCCGGTCTCGCGGCCGGCAGCTATGTCGCGCATCTGCAACGGCAATATGCCACCGACGAGGCGCGGCTGGAAAAGCTGCGCGCCGATGTCGAGAAGGCCAATCGCGAGGCCGAGGCGGCGCTCGTCAACATGCGCCGGGTCCGCGACCAGCAGCTCGCCGAACTGGCCGAGGCGCGAGCATCCAACGATGCCGCGAGGCTCAGGGCCGAGACCCGGCAGGCCAACGCCAACCGCGAAGAGATGGAAACGCTGATCGAAGGGGCGGAAAAGCAATATGCCGAGTTCAGCGAAACCCGCGCCCTGACCCTGGTCGAGGGCCAGGAAACCGGCGCCGATCCGCAGCTGAATGCCCTCAGGAACCGCATTTTCGCCATGCGCGACATCGCCGAGACCCTGGCGGCAGATTCGTGACAGCCTGGCATTTGCCCTTGAAATGACCCCGTCAGCAGCCCGAACCCGGTTTCTGATTGCTGACAGCCAGAGCGTGTCGCGCCTGAACGGATTGAATCCGATCTGGTGCGACATGCTCAAACGCACGCCGCCCTTGGCGTGCTTCACCTCTCGCTGTGGGGAAATCGATCGATTTGAAGGCGGTTTGGGGATACGTGATGGATCAGGCAAAAGGCGGAACGCTGCAAAGACGGAAGGCGTTATAACGACGCCGGACAGACCAGCCCGCGCAGCAGATGCCGCCGCGAGACCGGGTTTCTGGCCCGGTCGAGCCCCATTTCCAGAAACACCCGGTTCTCGCCGAATTTCACGTCCAGAAGAAACCGCGCGCCTTCGTCGCGCTCGCGCAGCCGCAGCCCGTCAATGACATGGATCAGCCCCCAGGGCCCGGGATGGGCGAGGCTTTCGGCCCCCTCATTGGCCTGAAACACCACCTCAACTCCCTGTTGCGGCAAGGGCCCCGGCCAGTCGGCCGAGATCGTCGCCCCGCCCGCCAGAACCGGCGATTTCTGCCCGCCGATCGAGATGAACGCCTCGCCGCGCTGCGCCAGCGTGGTGAAGGTCAGATCGGCATTCGGGATTTCGGTCCCGCCGAAATAGGCCTCCGAGATCGCCATCGCCGCCTCGAAGAACCCCGCGCTTTCGGGATTGATCCCCGACAGCCGCGCCTCGGGTTTCCAGCGCCAGGGGCTTTCGGACATGTCCATCAGCCGCGCCAGATACTGGCCATAGAAGGCCGGAATGGTCCCGGTGGGCCGGAAAAGCTCGGTGAAGGCGCCGAAATCGGTGTCGGGCCCGTCGGTGAAGGGATAGTTCCCGGCGACCACCCGTTGGCATTCGGCATAGATCGTCGCCCGCCAGAGCGTGTTGAACCGCCCCGACAACTGGTCCTCGCTCGACAAGGTCACCTGGGCCAGCACGTCCTCGATGATCTGCACCACCACGCGCGGGGCCAGTTGCAGGGTGGCGATGGAATTGGCGCGGTCCTGGACCGAGGTCAGCCTTGTCACCCCGATATCGGCATTGGCATCGAGGGCGGAGAGCGCGACGTTCAGGGTGGCAAAGAGATGGGCGACATTATCGGTACCGCCCTGTTCGGCGAACTGGATCATCGGCCCGAAGGTCGCGGCGATCTTCAGCTGGTTGGCATGGGACCGCGTCCGGTCGCGCCCGCCCGCCTGCAGCCATACCTCGTTCAGAAGCGCGGTCAGCGGCGAGTTCCGCGCGCCCAAGGCGCCCGAGATCAGCACCGCACTGGGCTGGTCGGTAAAGGGCCGGACCCTGATATCGGCCAGAAACGCCTTCCAGGTCTCCAGCGTGTCGGCCTGCAGCACGTCGAGCACCTGCGCCTCGGTCGCCGGATCGGGCCGCGCCGTCGCCTTCATCAGGCTGACCGAGGCAGCGCGGGTCAGCGCCACCGCCTCGGTCGCCCCCCTTGTCTTGGCGAAATCCCAGCCTGCCGGGGTGAACAGCCCCGCGACCCCATCCTCCAGCGGCACGCCGGAGCGGCGGAAGAACACCGTCGCCATCCGTGGCAGCCGTTCCGAGGGTCGCCAGCGCGGCAGATTGGCCACCGCCTCCAGCCGGGTCAGTTCCAGATGCGCCCGCGCCGCCTCGGGCGCCTCGGCGGCGAAGCCGCGGGCCTGATCGACCAGCAGCGGGTCCTGATCGCGCAGACCCTGCCCGGGGCCGGACAGGGCCAGGACATGGGGCGCGAGGGCGGACACGCCGCTCACCTGGTGCTCCTGCGCCGCCAGCCAGCCAGCGAGGAAATAGGGCTGCCAGTCGCTCGCCCCGGTGAGGATGGCATTGGCCCGAAGCGTGTCATAAAGCGGCAGCGCCTCGCCCTCGGTGGCCAAAACGATGCCAATGACATCCGCGGTCAACTGCGGCAGGCGGGCATCGGCCAGCGCTGAATAGGCGCGGTCGGCGCTGGTGGCGGGATTGGTGGCGTCCAAAAGCGTGATCAGTCCGAACGGCGCCTCCCGGGCCGCCTCCGCCACCCTGACGCGTGCCTCGGCGAGGGTCTCGAGATCGTTAGCATAGCTCTGGATCGAGGCCCCTTGGGCGCGCGCGATCATCGTCTCGGCATCGGGCAGCGTCGCGATCAGATCGGCGCGGAAGCGGACTTCCTGCCAGCCGATCCAGCCACAGGCCCCCAAGACCAGCGCCGCCGTCACCGACAGGCCGATCCAGAGCCCGGTGCGGCGTTTCTTCGGCCTGGTGTTGAGGATGGTGTCGATCCGGCGCTGGATGTCGCGCAGGAACACCAGCACACCCTCGAATTGCGGCCCCGCCTGTTCTCCCTTCTCGATGGCCCGAACCAGTCCCGCCCGGTCCATGTCGCGACCCTCATAGACCGAGGCACGGGCCGAGGCGGTCCAGGTCTTGTCCGGCACGGCGCGGTTTCTCCGCGCCTTGAAATCGATCAGCACCAGAAGCGCGTATTTCGCCGCCCCGATCTCGGCATCCGGCACGCCCTTCAAATAGGCCTCATCCTGGAACTGGTGCACGAGCCGCTGCAATTCGGCCAGCGCCACACGCGGATCGACCTCGGGCGCGGTCCCCACCTTGTCGGCGAAGTCGAAGAGCGGCCGGGCCAGCGATTTCAGGAGATCCGGATCGGTCATCGCGCCGGTGCGCCCCTCACAGCAGTCCCGCTTCGACCCAGGCGGTCACCAGGTCCTCGCCGACCTCGAAATGCATCGAATCCTCGCGGCCATACCCCGCCCCCCAGAACCAGCCCTCGTCATTGAAGGCCTCGGCGACGAGGATCAGCGCGAATTGCGTCTCGCCGTCGCCGAACCCGTCGAGCATGTTCTCGATGGTCAGATCGACCGCCGCCCCCCAGGCATGGGACGAGACCGACCGCGTCGAGCCGCGCACATAGCGCGCGCAAAGCGCCCCGGCCGTGCCGATGGAGGCGTAGATTTCCGGTTCCTCCGCTTCCAGCCGTGCCAGCACCCGGGTCAGCGAATCGAGCGCCGGGCGCAGCATGGTGACCCGGATCGGGCCGATCTGGCGGGTTTCCATCGCCTCCTTGAGGCGCGGATTGGTCACGCCCTGGCAGGCTTGCGTGTAGCTCTCGCGGGGGTGGCCGAGCGTGGCCAGCATGAACGAGGCGCGGGGGCGCTGGACCTCGCGGTTGAAGGCCTCGGCGGCGAGGATCATCTCCTGGGTCAGGCCTTCGGTCGAGGGTTGCTCGGTCTCTTCGCCGAGCGACGCGCCCAGGGTGCTGCCGATATCGGGGTCGAGCGGCGGAATGACGGTCTGCTCGCGCGGCCGGTTGCGGACCTCCTGTTCCAGGGTCTCCAGATCGTCGCGCAGGGTGTCGATCTCGTTGCGTTGCTGCTCGATCTGTTGCTCCAGCCGCTGCAGGCGGATCTCGGACCCGGTATCGGCCCCGGCCAGCAGCTGGTTGACCACGGCAAAGATCACGGCGGCCAGGATCAGGAAGATGCCGACGATGATGGCGGGCAGCACCGAGCCGGATTTCGCGGGCGGTTTACGTGTCATGGGTCGCTGTTGTCCTGGCTGTCGTTCTGTCTGTCACTCTGCCGGGTCACTCTTCCGGGTCACTCTTCGCCGAGATGGACGACGATCACCGAGACATTATCCGGCGCTCCCGCCTCCAATGCCGCATCGACCAGCCGGTCGCAAGTGGTCTCCGGGTCGACCGTGGAGACGAGAATATCGCGGATCCGCGCCTCGACCACACATTTCGACAAGCCGTCCGAGCAGAGAAGGAACACGTCGCCATCCCGCAAAAGCCCGTCACCGAAGGCCAGTTCCACCCGGGCTTCGGCGCCGACGGCGCGGGTGACGACATGAGCCTGGGGGTGATCCTCGGCCTGATCGGCGCGCAAGCTGCCGGCATCGACCATCTCCTGGACCAGCGAATGATCATGGCTGAGCGCGCTCAGCGCCCCGTCGCGGAGCCGGTAGATGCGGCTGTCTCCGGCCCAGGCGATGGTGAACCGGTCCTCCCCGAGATCGAGCCAGAGGGCCACCAGCGTCGCCCCCATCGCCCCCCAGCCCGGCGCATTGGCGCGGTCGAAGATGCGGGCATTGGCCCGCGAAACAGCCGCGGTCAGGGCGAGGCGGGGATCGTCGAACGTCCCGATCTCCGACAGGCACTCGGTGACGATATCGGCCGCGACGTCCCCATGCCCATAACCCCCCATCCCGTCCGCCACCGCCCAGAGCGAGCCGTTGGGGTCCAAGAGAAGCGCGTCCTCGTTGATCTTGCGCACCAGCCCGACATGGGTCTTTCCCCAGCCCGACGCGGTCAATTCACGCGGGGTGAAGGCCGGAACGCGGGTGATCGGTGTATTCATGGTCTGGCTGCTCTCCCGACCCCGACCGGGGGACGGTGTCGGGAATTTGACGATTTTACCGGATTTGTCACAGACAAAGCGCCGATTAATTTGAACCAATCCCGATCTTAAACTATAAATAGATAGCGATGAAATGATTTTTCCCGAAGAGGGTCCTGACATGAAAACCTTGCGTATCCTGCCGGTACTGGCGCTTGCCGCTGCCGGTTTTGCGACCTCTCCTGCGCTGGCGCAGGACGAGGAACTGAGCGAAGACGAAATCGCCCGCCGCCTGATCCTTCAGGCCCGCGAGCGCGCCGCCGACCAGCCCGAACTGAGCGCCACCCGCGGCCTGACCCTGAACAATGGCGGTCAGGGTGGGGCAGGGGATGCCGCACAGATCGTCGATACCGGCTATTCCGAGGTCGAGCCGGACAATCAGGTCAACCTGCGCATCATCTTCGAATTCGACAGCGCCGCCATCGCCGAGAACCAGCAGCCCAAGCTGGAGCGGATGTGCAACGTGATGAAGACCACCGATATCAACGTCTTCCGCATCATCGGCCATACCGACGCCAAGGGCTCGGACGAATATAACGAGCAGCTCTCGAAACTGCGCGCCGAAGAGGTGAAGCGTTATCTGACCAGCGCGGATTGCGGCATCACCGAGAACCGGCTGGAAGCGATCGGTGTCGGCGAACAATATCCCTTCGACAACGCCGATCCCGATGACGGCATCAACCGCCGGGTGGAATTCCAGGCGCTGAGCTGATCCGAAATTCTCCACGACAGGCCCCGGACAGAAAGGCCGTCCGCATCGCGGACGGCCTATTCGTGTCATCTCCGTATCGGTGACGGGCGGACTTTCCGGAAATTTCGGAAAGCAGGCGGAGGATCCGCCGCCGGACCCTGCCCGCCCCGGGACCGGCTACCGCATCCAGAGTTCGCCGTTTTCATAGGCGCGGCGGCAATCGGACGCGTCCTTCTTGATATCCTCTGCCAGAAGCGGTGTGGTGGTCATCCCCGGCCCGGCAAAGCGCGGGTCGTCGCATTCATTGTCGCGGGACCATTCGCCGCTATCATCGCCGAAATCCAGCGCGTCGTCGCCGAAATACCAGATCGAACCTTCCAGGACCATCTGCTTGCAGTCCGAGGCATCGTGCAGCACATCCTCATTGAGCAGGGTCATGCCCTCCATGCCCGGGCCGACAAAGCGCAGGTCGTCGCATTCGCCGTCATTGGCATACTGACTGGTATCGTCGCCGTAATCGGCGGCCAGGACCGGCAGCGCGGGCAGGCTGAGAGCCAGGGCCAGGGTGCCGGCGGCGGCGGCCAGGCGGATTGGTGTGTCGAGCATCATGCGTCCCTCTTTATCAATGCAGTTTTCGGTCACCGGTCATCTTGTCCCAATTCAAAGTGGCGAAATCAAGATCGGCTGTGACGGAAATCACGATTGACCCATGGTTCGAGCCGGTTACCATTTGCCCAAAAGGGCAGGGAGGTCCAGACGATGAACGATCGTCCAAGTCTGACACTGGGCATCGAGGAGGAGTATCTCCTCGTGCATCCCGATACCGGGCAGTTGGTGCGCGAGCCGTCCGAAGA
This sequence comes from Paracoccaceae bacterium, assembly GCA_050299335.1. Classification (GTDB taxonomy): domain Bacteria; phylum Pseudomonadota; class Alphaproteobacteria; order Rhodobacterales; family Rhodobacteraceae; genus JBNKVT01. The sequence continues at coordinate 134,991 of JBNKVT010000014.1, forward strand.
CTTCATCGAGGCCCGTTCGGCGCGGCTGGGCGAGCAGGTGACCGGCGAATACCTGCAATGCCAGCTCGAGGTCGGGACCCGCCCCCACAAATCCGTCGCCGATGCCATCGCCGATCTCGCCGCGCTGCGCGCCGGGGTCGCCGAGGTCGCGGGGGCTTTCGGCTACGCCCCCATCGCCGCCTCCACCCATCCGTTCAGCACCTGGCGCGACCAGACCCATACCAGAAAACCCCGCTATGACGAGCTGCGCTCCGATCTTGGCCAGGTGGTGCGGCGGCTGCTGATCTGCGGCATGCATATCCATATCGGCATCGAGGACGAGGACCTGCGCATCGACCTGATGAACCAGGTCACCTATTTCCTGCCCCATATGCTGGCCCTGTCCTGTTCCTCGCCCTTCTGGGAGGGAGAGGATACCGGGCTCGCCTCCTACCGGTTGACGGTGTTCGATGCCTTGCCGCGCACCGGACTTCCTGACCAGCTGTTCTCCTTCGCCGAATACCGCCGGCTGGTGAACCATCTGATCGCGGCCGGTTGTCTGGAGGATGCCACCAAGATCTGGTGGGATATCCGCCCCTCGGACAAATTCCCCACCGTCGAGCAGCGGGTGACCGATATCTGCTCGGATATCCGCGACGCCGCGGCCATCGCCGCCCTTTTTCAGTCGCTGATCGCCTATCTCTACCGGCTGAAGACCCGCAACCAGCGCTGGCGGCTCTATCCGCCGACGATGATCCGCGAGAACCGCTGGCGGGCGCAGCGCTATGGGGTCTCGGACCGGCTGGTCGATCACGGCGCCTCGCGGATGACGCCGTTCCGCGACATGGTCGAGGAGCTGATCGACTTTCTGGGCTCCGAAGCCGAGATGCTGGGTTGCCGGAGCGAGCTTCTCCATCTGCGCCAGATCGCCACCGAGGGCACGTCGGCGGACCGCCAGCGCGCGGCCTTCAAGGCCGCACTCGAGCAAGGTGCCTCGAAGGAAGAGGCCTGCAAGGCCGTGGTCGATCTGCTGATCGGCGAGTTCGGAAAGACCTGAGGCTTTCTGCGCGCGCCCCTGACGTCTGCCGTTCCCCCCTCCCTGTGGGAGGGGGGGCTATCGCATATGAAAGTATTGCGTCTCTTTCGCGTTCACTTTGCCCGCCCTGATCCTGCACCTTCCGGATATCTGCCCTGCCCTGCCGGGACTTCGAAATGAGGGCCAGGCCCGACCCAGGGTGGGCGCTGTCCGGAGCCCTCTGCGGACCACTTTATGGCGCAGTCGCTTCCGAGCGGGCCGCTCTCAGCATGTGTCAGCAACGCGCCCGCCCCTCGGATGGGTCGGGCTTGGCCCGGTGCTGGTCGCACCGTGCGGGGGGCGAGCGGGGAGAGATGGGGGCGGCGAGGTTATGGATTTGGGGCGGGATTGGGGGTTGGCTCGAATGGAGGAAACCGAATCTCAGGCGGTTTCCCATGACAGGCGGACCCAAATGCAATTGCCCTGCTCTGGGAGGGGGGCAGGGGGGAGGAGGGGGCAGGCGGGGAGGTTCCCGAGCGGGGCAGGAACCTTGGGCCCTGCCCGCCTTCAAGCCACCGCCTGCACCTTTTGTCCGGTCAGGTCATTGGCATAGGTGGCCGTCCGGGCGATGCCGCCGAAGGGGAAGAAATGCACCTTTTCGATTCCGAAATCTGGATGCGCTTCCTTGTGGGCGGCCAGATCGGCAAGAAACCCGGTCGGCTCGAAAGGAAGCACAAGCTTGGTCAGGTCCTTCGCCCGGTTCTGAATCACCCGCACCGACGGGCCGACGCCCGAGATCAGCGCGAACTTGATCAGCGTCTGCAGTTTTGCCGGCCCCGGAACGCCGATATGGATCGGCAGATCGATCCCGGCCTCGGTCAGCCGTTTCTCCCAGGCGATCACCGGTGCGGCCTCGAAACAGAATTGCGTGACGATCGCCATGTCGGCATCGGTGCGCCGCGCATACGCCGCCTTCCAGCCAATCGCCGCCATGACCCCGGCCTCGCCGCCATCGCGGTCGATATCCTTGTTGCCCTCGGGGTGCCCGGCCACGTGCAGCCGTTTGAAGCCGGCATTGTCGAAGAGCCCGGTCTCGATCAGCTGCAGCGAACTGTCCAGGTCTCCGCGCGGCTCGGGGCTGCCACCGGCGATCAGCAGCGCCTGGTCGACCCCGGCATCCCGGTAGCGCGCCAGCCAGTCCTCGAGATCGCTCCGAGACGGGACCGAGCGGGCCGGGATATGGGGCATTGCCTGAAAACCGTCGGCGGTCAGCCGCGCGGCGGTCGCGGCCATGTCGGCGATATCGGTTCCGTCGACATGCGCGATATAGACCCGTGTCTCCTTTGGCAGGATTTCGCGGAAATCCGGAACCTTCGCCGCGGTCTTGGGCAGGACCTCGATCGAATAGCCGCGCAGAAACCGCGCCAGGCCCGGATCGTCGCTCGGCCCGGTCGCCCCTGTTTTCCTGCCAAATCCCAGTAAGCTCACGCCGTATCCTCCTCCCGGCCTTTTGTCTCCGCCGCCTGACCTCTTTTTCGGCGTCATCCGACTAAAGTTGTATACACTTTTGCGCGCATTCCCCGCCGCTCCGTCCTGTCACTCCCGCGCCGGTTCCGGATCGCCCCGTGATGGGTGTGAACGCCAAAAATCGAACGACAATGGCCGTTGAGGTCCTTCCCATGCCCGGCGCGACGCCCGATTTCGGGGGCTCTCGCGCCCAGGTGTCTTACCCGATTCCGCCGCCTCTGCAAAGAAAATTGTATACAGCTGGCCAGGCGACCCGGCACCACCCACCTTCACAACAGCGCCAGATCGTCCGCCCATTGCTTGCCAATCCCGCGCCCCGCCTGTACCTTCGCTGCCAACGATCCGCGCCAATACGAGCGCGGCGACGAGTACACAAACGATGGCGCAGACACCCCAGACCTCTGCGCAGGCTGACATAATCCGGCCCCGGAGACGGAGCGGCCGGCCCCCTGCGCGGGACGACGGCGCCCTGTATGCGGCGCTGGACCTTGGAACCAACAGCTGCCGCATGCTCATTGCGCAGCCCGATGGCGCGCATTTCCGCATCATCGACGCCTTTGCGAAATCCGTGCGGCTGGGCGGCGATCTGGAACGCGGCGGGGCGCTGTCGAAATTCTCCATCGAGCGGACGATCCGGGCGCTGCAGGTCTGCGCGACCAAGCTTGAGGATCTAAAGGTCGACCACGCCCGGCTGGTGGCCACCGAGGCCTGCCGCCGGGCGAGCAACGGCAAGCATTTCCTCGGTCAGGTCAAGGCCCGGACCGGGCTGGAGCTTGAACTGATCGCGCCCCACGAAGAGGCCCGGCTCGCCGTCATATCCTGCGCCCCACTGATCGCGCCGGATGCCGAGCAGGTGCTGGTCTTCGACATCGGCGGCGGCTCGACGGAACTGGTCTGGATCGACCTCACCGACATCCCGCCCGAGCGGCGCAATCTCGCGGTGATGCAGCTGCAGATGGAGGGGCCGCGCACTCCGGTGGACGGGGCGCATCTGGTCGATTTCATCTCGGTGCCGCTGGGGGTGGCGACGTTGCACGAGCGGTTCGACGATGTCAGCGACGAGGGCGCGCGATTCGCCCTCATGTCCTGTTTCTTCGAAGAGCATATCGACCGGTTCACGCCTTATCAGGACCTCGACATTCTCGACGGGGTCGAAGGCTTCCAGATGATCGGGACTTCCGGCACGGTCACCACCGTCGCCGCCGCCCATCTGGGGCTGAAACGCTATGACCGGCGCAAGGTGGACGGGATGACGCTGAAGGCCTCCGAAATTGACGCGGTGGTCTCGCGGATGCTGACCCAGGGCCAGAACGGCCGGCGCCAGGACCCGTCGATCGGGCGCGACCGGGCGGAGCTGATCATGTCCGGTGCCGCGATCCTGCAGACGCTTCTGAGGATCTGGCCGACCGATGCCCTGCGTGTCGCCGACCGCGGGCTGCGCGAGGGGATGCTCTATGCGATGATGAGCGCCCATGGCGTGCTGGAGGGCGGCAATGGCTGAGCGGCGGACATCGGGGCGCGGGCAGCGGGATCTGAAAGTGCGGGTGAAGACCGCCAAGGGCCGCAAGCTGTCCTCGACGCGCTGGCTGGAGCGGCAGCTGAACGATCCTTACGTCGCGCGGGCGAAAAAGGAGGGGTTCCGGGGGCGGGCGGCTTACAAGATTTCGGAGATCGACGACAAGTTCCGGTTCCTGGTGCCGGGGGCGCGGGTGGTCGATCTCGGCTGCGCGCCGGGGGGGTGGAGCCAGGTGGCGGCCGAACGGGTCAATGCGCTGGGGAAGAAATCGGGCAAGAAACTCGGCTCGGTGCTGGGGATCGACCTGCAGGAGGTGGAGGCGATCCCGGGGGCGGAACTGCACGTGCTCGACTTCCTCGGGGAGGGGGCCGATGACAAGGTCCGGGACTGGCTGGGCGGGCCGGCGGATGTGGTGATGTCGGACATGGCCGCGGCCTCGTCGGGGCACAAGGGGACGGATCACCTGAAGATCATGGCGCTTTGCGAGGCGGCGGCCTGGTTCGCCATCGAGGTGCTGGAGCCGGGCGGCACCTTCGTCTCCAAGGTGCTGGCCGGCGGGGCGGAGGCGGATCTGGTCGCGCTGCTGAAGCAGAATTTCGACAAGGTCGCCCATGTGAAACCCCCGGCGAGCCGGTCCGATTCTTCCGAAAAATTCGTGGTGGCGACGGGGTTCAAGGGGCGGAACGGGATGTGAGCGCTGTGGGAATTCACGGACCCAGCCCCAACCTCCCACCCCCGACACAAACACCTGTCATCCCTCTCGCGCGTCGCTCAGAACCCGCACGGTGCGCCCAGCCCCGGACAGCGCCCGACCTGGGCCGGGCTTGGCCCGCATCGCGTTCCGGCGGTTTTTGCGCCACGCCAGTCCATGGGAACGATGGGTGCTCTGCACCCATCGTTCCCATGGACAAGCAATTCCCCGCCTCTTTAGGAATTTCGCACAAAGCATTTAAAACAATCATATAAAATCAATTCTACCCTCCAAGCCGTTTCCCTGATCGCCTCCCGGCTCGCACCTACATAACCTCAACGCTTTCCCCTATCCCCCCAAGATTTAGATACTTTCTCACAGTCAATAACAAAATGTGTCGATTCCGTGAAAATTTGCGTTGACTGAGCATCACTCTTGCCGCACCTTGTGGGACACCTCACGGAAACACACCACATATAGCGTTTACTGCTAAATGTCATAACAGGAAGAACACGCCCTCAATGCGCGACTGCGGGGGCATGGATGGCCCGTCGCGGCCATTCGGGACAGCAACGACAAGGCCCAGAAAAACGGGCACAGGGACGACAAGAACAATGAAGATTGAGCGCAAGTTTACCACCGAAAAATCCGGCGCCTATGGCAGCATCGGCTTCCGCACGACCTCTTCGGAGATTCGCAACCCTGACGGCTCGGTCGTCTTCGCGCTCAAGGACATGGAAGTCCCGGAGAACTTCTCCCAGGTCGCCTCCGACGTCCTCGCCCAGAAATATTTCCGCAAGGCCGGCGTCCCGGTGCACCTGAAGAAGGTCAAGGAAAAGGGCGTCCCCGAATTCCTCCAGCGCTCCGTCCCCGATGACGCCAAGCTGAAGAAACTGCCCGAGGATCAGCGCACCACCGGCGAGACCTCCGGGAAGCAGGTCTTCGACCGTCTGGCCGGCGCCTGGGCCTATTGGGGCTGGAAGGGCGGCTATTTCTCGACCGAAAAGGACGCCCGCGCCTATTACGACGAGATGCGCTACATGCTGGCCACCCAGATGGCCGCCCCGAATTCCCCCCAGTGGTTCAACACCGGTCTGCACTGGGCCTACGGCATCGACGGGCCCAGCCAGGGCCATTTCTATGTCGACTACCAGACCGGCAAGCTGACCAAGTCCGAAAGTGCTTACGAACACCCCCAGCCGCATGCGTGTTTCATCCAGTCGGTCACCGACGATCTGGTGAACGATGGCGGCATCATGGATCTGTGGACGCGCGAGGCGCGTCTGTTCAAATACGGCTCGGGTACCGGCACGAATTTCTCCTCCCTGCGTGCCGCGAACGAGTCGCTCGGTGGCGGCGGCAAGTCATCCGGCCTCATGTCGTTCCTCAAGATCGGGGACAGGGCAGCCGGCGCCATCAAGTCGGGCGGGACGACCCGTCGGGCAGCGAAGATGGTGATCTGCGACATGGATCATCCTGACATCGAGGAGTTCATCAACTGGAAAGTTGTGGAAGAGCAGAAAGTTGCGTCGCTCGTGGCGGGCTCCAAGATGCACGAGGAAAAGCTCAACGAAATCTTTGCCGCCATCAAGGCTTGGGACGGCAAGGAGGAAGACGCGTTCGATCCGAAGGTGAATCCGGGTCTGAAGGCGGCTATCAGGTCGGCTAAACGTGCCGCCATACCGGAGACATACGTAAAGCGCATTCTGCAATACGCAGAGCAGGGCTATTCCTCGATCGAATTCCCCACCTACAACACCGACTGGGACTCGGACGCCTACCTAACCGTCGCCGGCCAGAACTCCAACAACTCCGTCCGCGTGACGGACGCCTTCCTGCAGGCCGTCCGCGACGACGCCCCGTGGGAGCTCATCCGCCGCGTCGACGGCAAGGTCGCCAAGACCGTTTCGGCCCGCGACCTCTGGGACCAGATCGGCCACGCCGCCTGGGCCTGTGCGGACCCCGGCATCCAGTTCCACGACACCATCAATTCCTGGCACACCTGCCCCGAGGACGGCCCGATCCGCGCCTCGAACCCGTGCTCGGAATACATGTTTCTCGACGACACCGCCTGCAACCTGGCGTCGATGAACCTGCTGACTTTCCTGAACGACGGCAAGTTCGACGCCGACGCCTATGTCCACGCCACCCGCCTCTGGATGGTGACGCTGGAAATCTCGGTCCTGATGGCCCAGTTCCCGTCGCCGCAGATCGCCGAGCTCAGCTACAAGTTCCGCACCACCGGCCTCGGCTACGCCAATATCGGCGGCCTCCTGATGAACATGGGCCACGGCTATGACAGCGACGAAGGCCGCGCCCTTTGCGGAGCCCTGTCTGCCATCATGACCGGCGTCTGCTACGCCACCTCCGCCGAAATGGCCGCCGAGCTTGGCGCCTTCCCCGGCTTTGAGCCCAACGCCGAGCACATGCTCCGCGTCATCCGCAACCACCGCCGCGCGGCTTATGGCGAGACCGACGGCTACGAGGACCTGCAGGTCAAACCCGTCCCCCTCGACACCGCCAAATGCCCCGACGCCACCCTCGTCACCCTGGCCCAGAACGCCTGGGACGAGGCCCTGAAACTCGGCGAGAAACACGGCTACCGCAACGCCCAGTCCACCGTCATCGCCCCCACCGGCACCATCGGCCTCGTCATGGACTGCGACACCACCGGGATCGAGCCCGACTTCGCGCTGGTCAAGTTCAAGAAACTCGCCGGTGGCGGCTACTTCAAGATCATCAACCGCTCGGTGCCCGCCGCCCTTGAAAACCTCGGCTACACCCAGTCCCAGATCGCCGAGATCGTCTCCCACGCCGTCGGCCACGGAACCCTCGGTAACGCCCCAGGGATCAACCCCACCGCGTTGATCGGCCACGGCTTCGGCCCCGACGAGATCCGCAAGATCGAGGACGCCCTCCCCACCGCCTTCGACATCCGCTTCGTCTTCAACCAGTGGACCCTTGGCACCGATTTCTGCACCGGCACCCTCGGCATCCCGGCCGAAAAACTGAACGACCCCGGCTTCGACCTCCTGCGCCACCTGGGCTTCACCAAGGCGCAGATCGATGCCGCCAACAACCACATCTGCGGCACCATGACCCTCGAAGGCGCGCCGCATCTCAGCCCCGACCACTACCACGTCTTCGACTGCGCCAACGCCTGCGGCAAGACCGGCAAGCGCTTCCTGTCCGTCGAAAGCCACATCCGCATGATGGCCGCCGCCCAAAGCTTCATCTCGGGCGCGATCTCGAAAACCATCAACATGCCCAACGACGCGACAATCGAGGACTGCAAGGCCGCCTATGAACTGTCATGGTCCCTCGGCACCAAAGCCAACGCCCTCTACCGCGACGGCTCCAAGCTCTCGCAGCCCCTGTCCTCGGCCCTGATCGACGACGACGAGGACGACCTCGAAGAGACCCTCTCGAACGCCCCCGACGGCGAACGCGCCCAGATCCTCGCCGAGAAGATCGTCGAAAAGATCATCGTCAAGGAGGTCGCCCGCGGCCGCCAGACCCTGCCCGAACGCCGCAAGGGCTACACCCAGAAGGCGGTCGTCGGTGGCCACAAGGTGTACCTGCGCACCGGCGAATACGAGGACGGGTCCTTGGGCGAAATCTTCATCGACATGCACAAGGAAGGCGCCGCCTTCCGCGCCATGATGAACAACTTCGCCATCGCGGTCTCCATCGGCCTGCAATACGGCGTCCCCCTCGACCGCTTCGTCGACCAGTTCACCTTCACCCGCTTCGAGCCCGCGGGCATGGTCCAGGGCAACGCCGCGGTCAAGAATGCCACCTCGATCCTCGACTACATCTTCCGCGAACTGGCGATTTCCTACCTCGACCGCACCGATCTCGCCCATGTCAAACCCGAGGGCGAGGCCTTCGACGATATCGGCCGCGGCGTCGAGGAGGGGGCCTCGAACATCGCCGAAGTCCACGGCGAGCGCGCCCAGTCCTCCATCGCCATGATCCGCCAGGTGTCCTCCACCGGCTACCTGCGCAAACGCCTGCCCCAGGAACTGATGGTCCTGCAAGGCGGCGTCGCTTCGGGTGCCGTCCCCGGCGCCGACCTCGCCGTCGCGTCGGTCGCCGAGACCGTCGAGGTCACCATGGACGCCCGCACCAAGGCCAGGATGCAAGGCTACGAGGGCGACCCCTGCGGCGAATGCGGCAATTTCACCCTGGTGCGCAACGGCACCTGCATGAAGTGCAACACCTGCGGGGGGACCTCGGGATGTAGCTAGAGAATTGAGGGGCGGGCCTGGAGCTGCGAACTCCAAGCCCGGCTCGACCCGCAAACGATTGTGCACGCTGCGGGTGAACCAAGTCAGCCTCTAACGAGGCGCAGACCCGCCGCTAAGATGGCGGAAAAGATGAAGTGATCAATAGCGTGTTCGAATGAGTCCACAGAAAGATTCTACGGGTGTGGAGAAGCTGTGGATAGCCTGTATGAAAGGACTGAATTATGAGTTCAGGACGCAATGTAAGAGTAACGAGAGAGACCGACTCTGGTCTGAACACGCAGTTCATCGACGAATCGACTGGCCAAACCATGACGCGCGGCCAGTTCGCGAGTCAGATCGAAGCCGGCAATTATCCCGAATATCACGTTCGCCGAGTTGATGGCCGCAGGATCCCTGCGTCCAATCCCAACTCGTCCGAAGGTGACAATTTGGGGTGAGTTGGTGGCGCCGGCCGCAGTCGTGGGGGCTGTCCGGCGCCGAAGCGTTCAGGCCGCAGGCAAAAAACCGAGCGGAACAACGATTGAGCCTGAATTGCGAAACTGGGGGGGCGGGAAACCGTCCCCCGATTTTTTAAGGCAGATACCTAGTTTAATGTCGGAACTATTTTTCCGGAGCCAGTACCCACGCGTGCTCAGGGTCAGGCACGAAAGTCATTCCAACGCCTCTCCCTTGAGCGCCAATTGAGGACAACTCAAAATCGTCCCTAACCTCATGTCGCATTCTATTGTAATAAAGTTCCTCAGAAATATAGACTACCAGCCATCCGCCGGGAACAGCTGCTCTTTCAACTCTTGTGCATTCATATTCGAACTCAAAGTCGTGCGATCTACTATTTCCCCCTCTGGATCCATTACAATCCCTTTCGTACACTTTTTGGAATACAAGCATTCCATCGTCTGAATGTGCAATGCCTGCCATCAAGTAAACAAACAACATTACTAGAAACACAAACCAGAAATTTGATCTGGAATTAATGTACATCGTTGACATATCTAACCTCTTTTGTTCGCTATAGGTATTTCAGCATTGAAGCAAAAAAAGGTTAGCACAATGACCGATGAAATTCACCAATAGCGAGTAGGATGGGTGATTTCACCCATCATTTCCTTCCCAACCTCACAACATCCCATCTCTCCCCGCTAAGAGCTTGCCCGGTGCGACCTGCGACCTAAGCAAAGCCCGTCCCTCCGGCGCCTCGCGCGTTGGTCGCTGAAAACCTTCCACCGGAAGGTTTTCCAGGCGCTCCTCACCTCCGAGGATGGGCGCATTGTTGAATTCGGGAAAAGGCAGGTGGGGAGAGTGGAATGGATAACGAAAGGGGTTGTTTAGGGAAGGGAGGCATGTATTTAGTTCATCATACGGCGATATAGTGTTTCGTAACTGATAAAATGTTTTTAGTTATCGTCAGCAATGAGCAAACAACTAGATGAGTGTGCTTTGACAAACCCGCTTAAAAAACTTGAGGAGATGGTTGAGAGGTGGCCGGTTCTTGCCGCTGCGGTATTGGTGTTTATTGGCTTATTATGCCTTTTTTTTCTAATAAATATGTACAAACATGGATATAATACCGATTTATTTGTAATACTATATTTAGCGTACCTCGGCGTAGCGATCCCGATTGCTATTGTTGTTCTCGGCAAGGCAGATGTAATTTTAAGTGCGTTTGTATCCGGTGTTTTGCGAATACTTCGTCGTAGGAGCAAGTAGGATGGGTGATTTCACCCATTACTTCCTCTAAAACATCGCATCATCCCATCTCACCCCGCTCCACCCTTGCATGGTGCGACCAGCACCGGGCAAAGCCAACCCGGCGCTTCGCGCGTTCGTCGCTGAAAACCTTCCACTGGAAGGTTTTCCGGGCGCTCCTCACCCCACGCCGGGGACGGGCGCGTCCGTGACGTAAGCCCGAGCTGCCCGCTCCGCAGTGTCTTCGCCTAAAAGCGTCTCAGCGGAGACCTCCCGAAGCGCCCGCCCTGGGACGGCCTTTGCCCTCATTTCATACCGGCACCGCCGCCCGGTCCCGTAGGGTGCGTGATTTCACGTACCACGCGCCCTCGAAACACGCGCCGACCTCCCCGCATCCTTCCGACAATGGTGCGTGAAATCACGCACCCTACGGGCCTCCAAAACCGTGAAATTAACGCATCGGTAACCTTTTTATCCAACAAAATCAATGAAAATCCCGTTTTTGCACGCGTGCAAAGCCCCGCGCCGGCCTCCCCGAAAATCCGCCATTTAGCCCTTCCCTTTTCCTCCCCCCCATGGGATAGGAAACCGCCAATACCGAAGCGCTCGAGGAGAATGAGATGCAGATTCGTGAGGCCCTTACCTTCGACGACGTCCTGCTGGTCCCCGGCGCCTCCACGGTGCTGCCCTCGACCGCCGACACGCGGACCCGTCTGACCCCGACCATCACCCTCAACATCCCGCTCCTGTCGTCGGCCATGGACACCGTCACCGAGGACAAGATGGCAATCGCCATGGCGCAAGCGGGGGGCATCGGCGTCATCCACCGCAATCTCGACATCGAGGAACAGGCCCGCCAGGTCTCCGTCGTCAAGCGGTTCGAAAGCGGCGTCGTCTACAACCCCGTCACCCTCACCCCCGACCAGACCCTCGCCGACGCCAAGGCCCTGATGGCGCGGCTCAAGATCACCGGCTTTCCGGTGGTTTCGGAGGAAGGCCGCGTCCTCGGCATCGTCACCAACCGCGACATGCGCTTCGCCGAGGACGACGCCACCCCCGTCAGCGTGATGATGACCTCGGAAAACCTCGCCATCCTCCGCGAACCCGCCGATCTGGCCGAGGCCAAGTCCCTCATGCACGCCCGCCGGATCGAGAAGCTGCTGGTCACCGACGACCAGGGCCACCTCACCGGCCTTCTGACCATCAAGGACATCGAACAGGCCGTCCTCAATCCTTTCGCCTGCAAGGACGAGCTGGGGCGTCTGAGGGTTGCCGCCGCCACTACCGTCGGTGATGCCGGGTTCGAACGTTCCCAGGCGCTGGTCGAGGCCGGGGTGGATATCATCGTCATCGACACTGCCCACGGCCATTCCGCCTCGGTCGCCGAGGCCGTCGAGCGCGCCAAGACCCTGTCGAACTCGGTTCAGGTGATCGCCGGCAACGTCGCCACCGCCGAGGCCACCAAGGCCCTGATCGACGCCGGAGCCGACGCCGTCAAGGTCGGCATCGGCCCCGGCTCCATCTGCACCACCCGCATCGTCGCCGGGGTCGGCGTGCCGCAGCTGACCGCGATCTCGGAAAGCGCCGAAGAGGCGCTGAAATCCGACCGCACCGTCATCGCCGATGGCGGGATCAAATATTCCGGCGACTTCGCCAAGGCCATCGCCGCCGGGGCCAGCTGCGCGATGATCGGCTCAATGCTCGCCGGCACCGACGAGGCCCCGGGCGAAATGGTCCTCTTCCAGGGCCGCTCGTTCAAATCCTACCGCGGCATGGGCTCGGTCGGGGCGATGGCCCGCGGCTCGGCCGACCGGTATTTCCAGAAGGAAGCCTCGACGGACAAGCTGGTCCCCGAGGGCATCGAGGGGCAGGTGCCTTACAAGGGCTCGGTGTCGGGCGTTCTCCATCAACTCGTCGGGGGCTTGCGCGCCGCCATGGGATACACCGGATGCGCCACCATCGACGCGATGCGCCGCAACTGCCAGTTCGTGAAGATCTCCGGCGCGGGCCTGAAGGAAAGCCACGTCCACGACGTCCAGATCACCCGCGAAAGCCCGAACTACCGAGTCGGCTGAGGGGCCCCTTGTGAGAGCGGCTGTCTGAGCTGTCCGTCCGGCGACGCGATCACCCGGGTCGGATCGCCGCCTGGAAGATCAGTCCTGGCCCCGATAGGGTTCGACATATTGCAGGGCCATGTCCCAGGGGAAGAAGATCCAGGTGTCCTGGCTGACCTCGGTGATATAGGTGTCGACCATGGGGCGCCCCTTGGGCTTGGCGTAGACCGTGGCGAAATGCGCCTTCGGGAGCAGGTTGCGGACGACTTCCAACGTTTTGCCGGTATCGACGAGGTCGTCGATGATGAGGACACCGGTGCCGTCGCCCATCAGCGCGGCATCGGGGGATTTCAGGACCTTGGCCTCGGACTGGTTCTGGTGGTCGTAGGACTTGACCGAGATCGTGTCCACGGTCCGGATATCCAGTTCGCGCGCCACGATCATCGCCGGAGCCATGCCGCCTCGGGTGATCGCGACCACGGCTTTCCAGGCCCCGTCCTCGGGGCCGTGCCCGTCCAGTCGCCAGGCCAGCGCGCGGGCATCGCGGTGGATCTGGTCCCAGGAGACGTGGAAGCCCTTTTCATGCGGCAGGCGGTCGTTCATTTCAGGCGTCCTTCTTGCGGCCGGTGACCACGTCGATATCGGGGGCGTCTTCGGCCTTCATGCCGACGATGTTGTAGCCGCAATCGACATGGTGGTTTTCGCCGGTCACGCCGGAGGCGAGGTCCGACAGGAGATAGAGCCCGGATTTGCCGACCTCCGACTGAGTCACGTTGCGGCGCAGCGGCGCGTTCAGCTCGTTCCATTTCATGATGTAGGAAAAATCACCGATGCCGGAGGCCGCCAGGGTCTTGACCGGACCGGCGGAGAGCGAATTGACCCGGATGCCCTTCTTGCCGAGGTCTTCGGCCATATAGCGTACCGACATTTCCAGGGCGGCCTTCGCGACGCCCATGACGTTGTAGTGCGGCATGACGCGTTCGGCGCCGAAATAGGTCAGGGTCAGCATCGAACTTCCCTCGGGCATCATCTTTTCGGCCCGCTGGGCGACGGCGGTAAAGGAATAGACCGAGACATTCATGGTCAGTTCGAAATTCGCCGGTGTCGTGTCGACATAGCGGCCGCGCAGTTCGTTCTTGTCGGAAAAGCCGATGGCGTGAACGAGGAAATCCAGCTGGCCCCATCGGTCCCGAAGGGCCGCGAAAGTGGCGTCGATGGAGGCCGCGTCGGCAACGTCACAAGGCAAGAGGATGTCGGAATTGGTCTGCTCGGCCAGCGGCTTCACCCGTTTCAGAAGCGCGTCACCCTGATAGGTGTAGGCGATCTCGGCCCCGTGGGCATGGCAGGCCTGGGCGATGCCCCAGGCGAGCGAGCGATCGTTGGCGACGCCCATGATGAGACCGCGCTTTCCTTGCATGATGGCGTCTGGCATTTAGCCCCCCGTTTCCTGTTCCCCTTGATTGGCCGCTGGTTTAGGGGATTGCGGCCTATGCTGCAAGCTGGCTTGGCAATCTGCTGCTCGGGTTCTAGGGTCGCGCCGCTGAGACAGGGAGATGCGTATGGGAAGCGAGCGGACAGGGATATTTGCCGGCGACGACCCGTTCGTGCTGGCACGGCGTTGGTTGGCGGAGGCCGAAGCGACGGAGCCGAACGATCCCAATGCGATGGCGCTGGCGACGGTGGATGAGACGGGTCTGCCGAATGTTCGGATGGTGCTCCTGAAGGAGATCGAGGACGATGCTTTTGTTTTCTATACGAATTACGGCTCCGCCAAGGCGCGGGAGATCGAAGCGGTGGGTCGGGCTGCCTTTGTGTTGCACTGGAAATCCCTGCGCCGTCAGCTGCGGGTCCGGGGCAGCGTGACCCGCGAGGAGGGACCGCAAGCGGATGCGTATTTCGCATCGCGGTCGCTGAAGAGCCGGCTCGGTGCCTGGGCCTCGCGGCAGTCGCAGCCCTTGGCGAGCCGGGGGGCGCTGATGAAAAAGGTGGCGCTGGTGACGGCGGAGCATGGCGTCAATCCGAAGCGACCGCCATTCTGGGGCGGATTCCGGGTTACTCCGGTGGAAATCGAATTCTGGGCTGACGGGGAATTTCGGCTGCATGACCGATTCCGCTGGACGAGACCCGGTGCCGGGATGCCCTGGGACGTGGATCGGCTCAATCCCTAACCGGGTGCTTCGGCCCTGGGGCGACGTTAGGGTCAGGGGCGGAATTGGGTCGTGGCGATGCAAGCGTGTCATGCAAGCGGTTTAAGCGCCGGAGAATTGCCGCAAAATCCGGAAAGTGTCGCAAATAAGGCGATTGTATGTCAGAAAAAAGTCGCCTTGTGTCTCGTTCTCGCGTATGGTTTTTACCCGGATCACCAAAAAACCGGGTGCAGTCGGCTTAAACGTGCCGTAACGTCAACGCGGTGTGTATCAGGTTTTACCGACTTGTCGTGCGGTGGTAGCGTATCGAGTGACGGAGTGGTTCATGTTGCGCGGTCTCCCCGGATCGTGTGCAATTTGTGGCGTCCGTTCGGCGCCTGAGAGAGACAAATGAAGCGAGATTGTGCAGACCTATGTCGCACTACAATGGTACAGGGCTGGAATTATCCATGATCAAGGGTCATGTGAAGTGGTTTGATTCAACCAAAGGATACGGATTTGTCGTGGTGGAGGATGGTGAGGGCGATGTACTGCTCCACGCCAATGTGCTGCGCAATTTCGGAAGAAGCTCGGTCGCGGAAGGGGCCGAGATCACGATGGATGTGCAGGGAACCGAGCGCGGGCGCCAGGCGGTGGAGATCCACAAGATCGACGCCGCGCCGATAGCCGGAGACGTGGCTTTAGCGCCTCAGGTGGAAGCAAAATCCACCGACGCCGGACCGCTGGAGCCGGCCAGGGTGAAGTGGTTCGACAAGGCCAAGGGGTTCGGTTTCGTGAATGTCTTCGGCTCAGCCGAGGATGTGTTCGTGCATATGGAGGTGCTGCGGCTCTTCGGGCTGGCGGATCTACTGCCGGGCGAGGCGGTCTGCATTCGCCGCAAGGACGGACCGCGGGGCCAGATGGCGAGCGAGGTGCGGTCCTGGGATCACGCTGTCCAGGTGGTCGGGCGCGAAGCTGCCGTCAACTGAGAATGCGTGATCTGCGTGCAGCCGTCGGCCTTGTGCTGGCCTTTTGTCTTGCCGGGATGGCCGGGGCCGAGGAATGTGCGCCCGACCGGGTGGATATCCGTCAGGGTGGTACTGTAGCGCGGTTCACGGTCGAGGTCGTGGACACGCCGGCCAGCCGGGCGCAGGGATTGATGCATCGGGAAAGTCTGGGGATGTTTGCCGGAATGCTGTTCATCTACGAGCGGCCTCAGCCGGTGGCGTTCTGGATGAAGAATACGCTGATACCGCTGGATATGCTGTTTATCGACGAGACGGGTTTGGTGCGGAATATCAAACACATGGCGACCCCTCTGAACACCGATCCGATCCCGGGCGGCGACGGGATACTGGAGGTTCTGGAGATCAATGGCGGTCTGGCCGCCGATCTCGGACTCGATATCGGGGCAGAGGTGAGGCATCCGTCATTTGCCCCCGAAACCGCCGCCTGGCCCTGCGGGGAGTAATTTCGGCTTTCAATTTCCCGTAGCAATCGTGTAGAGCATCGCCCGGAAGCGGTTTTGGGGACAGACCCCTGGGCCGTGTGTCGGGGCGTGGCGCAGCCTGGTAGCGCGGCGGTTTTGGGTACCGTAGGTCGTAGGTTCAAATCCTATCGCCCCGACCATTTTTCTGCTTGTCCGGCCCGGAGACATGGGTAGCGGGTTGTACCTAAGACATGGGTGACAATCTCGTGCCGAGCGGATTGTCCTTGGTTTGCAAGGTTCTCTGCTCCAGGTCGATATATCCCGGATCATGGTGCATGAAGCTTACGAGCCAAATGCCGTCTTCGACCTCCTTTATCCCGAGCGTCTGCCCGGCCATGACGGTGGACAGGTTGATCTTCTTTCTTGCCATGCAGATACGGCCGCATGCGGTGACGGTAACCTCGCGGTCATGGAACGGATAAGCCAGATACGGCAGGCCGCGATAGTGCAAATCCGGATCAGATTGAACCAATCTGATCCCAGGATTTTGCTCAAGCCTACGTCTCTGGACCATTGAGTGTACATTGAATCGTTTCTTTGCTGCCTTTCGCTGCGCTCGGACGCGAAAAACGATGTGGGTCGTTTCAACAAAAACTCGAAACGCTATAGGTGGAATGCATTGTGCCAGGTCGGGCACTCGGTGAGGGACGATGGGTGCGGCTTGCCAATCCTGCGTCGACTTCAAGAACGGTCCGCAAGCGGTTTTGTTTACTAGAAAAATGACGTTTTGGTCAGTTCGGCGAAGCGGGTGGTGTCGGCCTTGTCGCAGAGCCGCGTGGCCGGAGATGTCACGGTCGAGGCTGCGGCGGCCGCGCCATAGGCAACGGCCTCGGGAAAGGGGCGGGAATGGGCGAGGGCCAGGGTGAGGGCGCCGACAAGGCTGTCTCCGGCACCGATCAGGCTGTCGGGGGTGACCTTCGGGGGCTGGCAATGGAAGGCCTCGGCGGCGCTGACGCCGACGGAGCCTTTTTCGCCGAGAGCGAGAACCACATGTTCGGCGACATTGGAATCGATGAGGCTGCGTGCGAAACCGGCGAGCTCGGCAGGAGTGTCGAAGCTGCGGCCGGCAAGGGTTTCGGCCTCTTCCCGGTCAAGGCGGAGAAGGTAGAGAGGCGCGGTCTCGTCGAGGGCGGCGGTCAGGGCGCGACCCGATGTATCGAGGATGAGGCGGGCGCCGTGGTCGCGGGCGATGGCGTTGACGTCGCGGAAAAAGTCTTCGGGAACACCAGGGGGAAGGCTGCCGGAACCGACGACGATCATGCCGGGAGAGATGATCCCGGCCAGGCGGGTCTTGGCGAGCTCGACCAGGGGCGGGGTCCAGACCGGACCGGGCAGGACGTAGCGGAACTGGTTGCCCGAGGCGGTCTCGGTGGCGGCGAAGGATTGCCGGGTGGAGCCGGGGGTCTCGAAGGAGATCGGGGTGATGCCTTCGCGAAGCAGCAGTTCGACCAGCAGGTTGCCGGTGGCACCACCGGTGGCGACGAAAGCGGTGGAATTGCCGCCCAGGAACTTGATTGCCCGCGAGACATTGACACCGCCGCCGCCGGGATCGGTGGACGGGTCTGTACAGCGCAGCTTGGTATTGGGGCGAACCTTGTCGATCCGGGCCGCGATATCGACGGCAGGATTGAGGGTAATCGTCAGGATATTATGCATCGAGATGCCGGGTTTGGTTGGGGGGCCCCGAGGGCACTGTCGTCCAGCTGGGACCGGAGGTCAACGACGTTGATTTCCCCTTTGGCGGTGATCTGCCGGTAAATTTATCGCCGAAAGGGAGTTGCAATTTGCGGCTTTCGGGGCCATTTGGTGCGGCAGGCTGGAATTGTCCGGTCCTGAAAAGGGAAGAAATGACCTGCCCGCGATGACCATTTGCCAAGCGTGGCAAGTGTGTTATAGCGCCCGCGTGAGGGGTGTTGGCCCGCGTGCTGGACACCGGTGCGTATCTGAAGTCTGCAGGGCCCCGAGCGGCGTGGCAGGTAACATAGAATGAACAGGGCCGATGGAATGAGCCCGCGAGAACATGAGGACTGACATATGAGCGACATCGCAGATCGCGTGAAGAAAATTGTCGTCGACCACCTGAGTGTCGATGAGGCCAAGGTGACCGAGGGCGCTTCGTTTATCGACGATCTGGGTGCCGACAGTCTTGACACGGTCGAGCTGGTGATGGCGTTCGAGGAGGAGTTCGGGATCGAGATCCCCGACGATGCCGCCGAGACCATCCAGACGTTCGGCGATGCGGTGAAATACATCACCGAGGCTTCCTGACCTTAGCTGCCTTGCAAGAGGCACGATGCGGCGTCCCCAGCGGGCGCCGTTTTCATTTGGGGCTTGTGGAAACAGTGGAAACTGGCGTGTCCGGTGGGGCACGGGCCAACGGGTTACCCGCAGAATTAATTGAATTTTAGTAAAAATCGTGAGACCGTCGGAGGGGCGCGGTTGCCGCGTTGGTGTTTTTGCTGGGGGACAGGAGGTTGAGATGCGCAATGTGATCGTGATGATCGTTGTGGCCGGGCTGTTCCTCGCTGCCGAGCAGGTCGGCAGCGTGGCCGCCTTGGGCGCGGACCCGTTCTGGTCGCGCGAGGTGGTCTATATGGGTATCGGTGCCGGGATCGTGCTGACGGTGATCGGTTATGCGGCGATCCAGTTTCTGGAATGGGAGCGGGGGCGCGTTGTCGGGCTGTTCCTTGTCCTGGCGGTGCTGGTAATGCTGATGGCGGTCAACGGCCGGTCGGGGGTCGCGGTGGCCGAAAACGCGCTGGCGGCACGGGTCTTGCAGATCGGGCTGATCTTGACCGTGGCGGCCTGGTATGCCTCGATCGTCGGGGCGATGAGCCGATGAGGACACGGCCCGGCAGCGGGCCGACCTTTCCGACTGGAAAGAAGCAGGTGGCGGGTGCGGAGCACCCGTTTGTACACCTTGCGCAATGGCGCCTTCGGGAGCCGCATTTTTTCAAAAAATGCGGCCGAAATATTTGAAATATTTCGGTTCCGGGACGAGCCGGATTTCTGGCGCGCCGACCGGTGAGCCGGTCTTGCCGCAGCAGAGAAACGGGCGCGTGATGCTGCTGACCCTTTCACTGCCGATATCTGCGAGGTTGCCGTTCCGCAGGGTTCTGAGATAAAACCTCAGCCAACGATAACAGGATTGAGGTCGAAGCGATGCGGCGAGTGGTCGTTACCGGGATGGGCATGGTCTCACCCCTTGGATGCGGGGTGGAGGAAACCTGGGCGCGATTGCTGGCGGGCGATTCGGGGGCCGGGACGATTTCAGGTTTCGACGCCGATCACCTGGCGACGAATTATGCCTGTGAGGTGCCGAGGGGTGATGGCTCGGGTGGCACGTTCAATCCCGATGACTGGATGGAGCCGAAGGAGCAGCGCAAGGTCGATCCGTTCATCGTCTATGCGGTGGCCGCTGCGACCCAGGCGGTTAAGGATGCCGGCTGGGAGCCCAGGGGCGAAGCGGAACGCGAGCGGACCGGGGTGATGATCGGTGCCGGGATCGGCGGTCTGACCACGATCGCCGAGACGGCCGTGACCTTGAAGGAGCGGGGCCCCCGGCGCGTGTCGCCCTTTTTCATTCCCGCCTCGCTGATCAATCTGGCCTCGGGCCAGGTCTCGATCCGGTTCGGGTTCAAGGGGCCGAACCATGCCGTCGTCACCGCCTGTTCGACCGGGGCGCATGCGATCGGCGATGCCGCGCGGCTGATCCAATGGGGCGATGCCGATGTGATGGTCGCGGGTGGGGCCGAGGCGCCGATCTGCGAGCTCGGGATCGCCGGGTTCAATGCCTGCAAGGCGCTGTCCACCGGATTCCGCGACAATCCGGCGTCGGCCTCGCGGCCTTATGATGCGGACCGTGACGGGTTCGTGATGGGTGAGGGGGCCGGGATCGTGGTGCTGGAAGAGTATGAGCACGCCAAGGCGCGGGGGGCGAAAATCATTGCCGAGGTGCTGGGCTATGGGCTGTCGGGAGACGCCTATCACATTACCGCTCCGGCGGAAGATGGCGATGGCGGGTTTCGGGCGATGCAGGCGGCACTGAAACGGGCCGGGCTGCCGCCGTCAGCGGTGGATTACGTCAACGCCCATGGCACTTCGACCATGGCCGATACGATCGAACTGGCGGCAGTGGAGCGGCTTTTGGGCGACGCGGCTGAAACCGCGACGATGTCGTCGACCAAATCGGCCATCGGGCATCTGCTGGGCGCGGCCGGGGCCGTGGAGGGGATATTCTGCATGCTGGCACTCAGGGATCAGGTGGCGCCGCCGACGCTCAATCTGGACAATCCGGCGGTCGCGGCGCGGATCGACCTGGCACCGAAGCGGAAGCGGGAGCGGGAGATCAACGTGGCGCTGTCGAACTCCTTCGGGTTCGGCGGCACGAATGCCTGTCTGATCCTGGGGCGGGTCTGAGCCCATGTTGAAACATTTTGCGTCGAACGGGATCACCTTTCTGATTGCCGGGCTGATTTTGCTGATCGGGCTGATCGGCTGGGGGCAGAACCAGTATCGCGGGCCGGGGCCACTGACGGAGGACGTGGTCGTGGAAGTGCCGCGCGGAGCGGGGCTGAACAAGATTGCCGAGGTGCTGGCCGAAGCCGGCGCGATTTCATATCCGTCGATTTTCCGTATCGGGGTGCGGTATTCCGAGATCGAGGAGGAACTGAAATTCGGCGTCTATGCCATCCCGGCCGGGGCCTCGATGCGGGACATTGCGGCGATGCTGGCCGAGGGCTCGGCGGTGTCGTCGCGTTACCGGATCACTTATCAGGTGCGCCAGCGCGGGGTGAATACGCGGTTTCAGGACCTGGTGCAGCCGATTGCCGAAGGCGCGGATGAGGCGGCTTTGGCAGCGGAGGCACTGGAGACGGGGGCTGCGATCGATTTCCGGGTGACGGTGGCCGAGGGGCTGACCTCGTGGGAGATCGTCGAAGGGCTGAAAAAGATCGACCAGCTGGAAGGCGCGTTTCTGGATCTGCCGCCCGAGGGATCGCTGGCACCGGATACCTATTCGTTCCGGGCCGGGGATCAGCGGGCCTCGATCCTGGCGCAGATGGCCGCGGCACAGGAGCGGATCCTGGCCGAGGCCTGGGCAAACAAGGACGCCGATCTGCCGGTCAATTCACCCGAGGAGTTGCTGATTCTTGCCTCTATCGTCGAAAAGGAGACCGGGGTGCCTCAGGAGCGGCGGCAGGTGGCCTCGGTCTTCGTCAACCGGCTGAACCGGGGAATGCGGCTGGAGACCGACCCGACGGTGATCTACGGGATCACCAGGGGGGAGGGGCCGCTGGGGCGCGGCATCCGGCAGAGCGAGTTGGAGGCGGACACGCCTTATAACACCTACCGGATTGAGGGATTGCCGCCGGGGCCGATCGCGAATCCCGGTCGCGCATCGATCGAGGCGGCGGCGAATCCCGATGACACGCCCTATGTTTTCTTTGTTGCCGATGGCACGGGCGGCCATGCTTTCGCGGAAACTTTGGCGGAACATGAGCGGAACGTGGCGGCCTGGCGCGAGATCGAGGCGCAGAGAGAGCGGGACGCGGAAACGAGCAACAACGGGGATTAGAGCTTGTTTTCAATGGGTTGGGTGGCATGCTCTGGGTGCGGCGCGCGAAGGAATTGCGTGCAACCTTGAAGAAAGTTCTTGACTTACCGCACGCTCTCAAGTATAAGCCATGACACGCTGGGGGAAATAGGCAAGCGGCCATGTCGGAAGACGGGCCGCTTTTTCTGTTTCCGCTCTCTCGCGGGCAAACGCGGGTAACATCCTATATGACAGAGTTTTCGTCCGATAGAGACGGGCGGCTCGAGGAGATCCTCGAGGACGCCAGAACACTTTTTCGCAGACTTTACGCCGCCCTGGCAGGGACGGTCGCGGTGCTGGAGACAGTCCGTGATCCGGGGGTGGATCGGCCTGATGCCAAGCGGCTTGAGGCTGAAATCGGTATTTTCAACAAGCAGCTCCAGCTGGTGCTGTCTTTGGAGGCGCAACTTGGCAAACATAGTCGAACAGGTGGCACAATCCTCGATACCGGAGACGCAAGGCGTGAAATCGCTGAGCGACTTGTTAAGCTGCGCGAGCGAAGCTGAGTTGGAAGAGTTCCTGGGGGGGCTCAGCGACAATGCTTTGTTATCGTTACCGTATTTGTTCGAACATTGGGCGCATCCGCATCAGGTCGCACCCGAAGGGGACTGGACGACCTGGGTGATCCTGGGCGGACGGGGAGCAGGCAAGACGCGGGCCGGGGCCGAGTGGGTGCGGTCTCAGGTCGAGGGAGATGTGCCGGAGGCACCCGGGGCGGCGTCGCGGGTGGCGCTGGTGGCGGAGACCTATGACCAGGCGCGCGATGTGATGGTGTTCGGCGATAGCGGGATTTACGCCTGTTGTCCGCCGGACCGCAAGCCCGAGTGGCAGGCGACGCGGCGGCGGCTGGTCTGGCCGAACGGCGCGGTGGCGCAGTGTTTCTCGGCGTCGGATCCGGAGGCTTTGCGGGGGCCGCAGTTCGATTGCGCCTGGGCCGATGAGCTGGCGAAGTGGAAGAAGCGCGACGAGGCCTGGGACATGCTGCAATTCGCGCTGCGGCTCGGGGATCGGCCGCGGCAGGTGGTGACGACGACGCCGAAGAATGTGGTGCTGCTGAAGAACCTGCTGGAAGCCGGGGACACGGTGTCGACCCGGGCGCCGACGAGTGCGAACCGGGCCTATCTGGCCCGCGACTTCGTGGAGCGGATGGCGGCGAAGTATGGCAACTCGCGGCTGGGGCGGCAGGAGCTGGACGGGGAGCTCTTGGAGGACGTCGAGGGTGCGTTGTGGAGCCATTCGGTGCTGGATGCCGGACGGGTCGAGAAGGCACCGGAGCTGACGCGGATCGTGGTGGCGGTGGACCCGCCGGTGACGGCGCATAAGGGCTCGGACGAATGCGGGATCGTGGTGGCGGGCGTGGTGATGGACGGGCCGCCGCAGAACTGGAAAGCCTATGTGCTGCAGGATGCCTCGCTGAAGACGGCGAGCCCGACGGAATGGGCGTCGAAGGCGGTGGCGGTGTATCATGCGATCGGGGCGGATCGGCTGGTGGCGGAGGTCAACCAGGGCGGTGATCTGGTCGAAAGCGTGGTGCGGCAGGTGGACCCGCTGGTGAATTACCGGAAGGTGACGGCCTCGAAGGGCAAGGTTGTGCGGGCGGAACCGGTGGCGGCGCTCTACGAGCAGGGGCGGGTGCATCATGTGGGGATGCAGGCCGAGCTTGAGGATCAGATGTGCCAGATGACGCTGGCGGGATTTGTTGGCAAGGGCAGTCCAGACCGGGCGGATGCGTTGGTCTGGGCCTTGACGGATTTGATGATCGAGCCGGCGGCGGCGTGGCGGTCGCCGAGGGTGCGGGTTTTGTGAATTTAAGCGGGTGGTGCGTGAAATCACGCACCCTACGCGAAGTGGCGGCATTGGGCATTTTTGTTCGGGGCCGTGGTGCGTGAAATCACGCACCCTACGGGCACGGCGGGCGGTTCGGGTCCCGGACGGGTTTCAACGACATTTTGATGGAGCGGATGGCGGATGGTTTTTGAACTGTTTCGGCAGGCACGGAGTGTGCCCGAGGAAAAGGCGTCGGCGGCGGCTCCGGTGATTGCGTTTCATGGGGCGGGCCGGGTGGCCTGGTCTCCGCGCGATACCGGCTCGCTGACGCGCAATGGGTTTGCGGGCAATCCGGTGGGGTTCCGCTGTGTGAAGATGATCGCCGAGGCGGCGGCGGCGGTGCCGCTGGTCGTGCAGGATGCCGAGAAGCGCTATGACGTGCATCCGCTGGTCTCGCTTTTGGGCAAGCCCAATCCGGGGCAGGGCGGGGCGGACCTGTTCGAGTCCTTCTATGGCCAGTTGCTGCTGACCGGGGACGGGTATTTCGAGGCGGCCGGCGAGGCGCTGGATGGCGGGCCGCAGGAGCTTTACGTGCTGCGTTCGGACCGGATGAACGTGGTGCCGGGTGCCGATGGCTGGCCGGTGGCCTATGAGTACAAGGTCGGGGCCAAGAAGCACCGGTTCGACATGCGGGGCGAATATGCGCCTATTCTGCATGTGAAGGCCTTTCATCCCCAGGACGATCATTACGGGCTGTCGCCGATCCAGGCGGCGGCGACGGCGATTGACGTGCATAATTCGGCCTCGCGCTGGTCGAAGTCCCTGCTCGATAATGCGGCGCGGCCTTCGGGGGCGATTGTCTATCGCGGCGCGGACGGGCAGGGGGCGATGTCTTCGGATCAGTACAGCCGTCTGCGCGATGAGATGGAGAGCAATTATCAGGGCTCGATCAATGCCGGGCGGCCGATGCTGCTGGAAGGCGGGCTGGACTGGAAGCCGATGGGGTTCAGTCCTTCGGATATGGAGTTCCAGAAGACCAAGGAGAGTGCGGCGCGTGAGATTGCGCTGGCCTTCGGGGTGCCGCCGATGCTGTTGGGGCTGCCGGGGGACGCGACTTATGCCAATTATCAGGAGGCGAACCGGGCGTTTTATCGGCTGACGGTGCTGCCGCTGGTCGCCAAGGTGCTGGCGGGCTTGAGCGGCTGGTTGCCGGAGCGGTATGGCGAGCCCTTGGTGGTGAAGGCCGATCTCGACGGGATCCCGGCCTTGGCGGCGGAGCGTGAGGCGCAGTGGCGGCGGATCGCCAAGGCGGAATTTCTGACGGATGCGGAGAAGCGGGCGCTTCTGGGACTGCCGAAGGTGGCCGATGACGAAACGTAGTACCGGTTCGAAATTTCTCTACGAGCCTTTCGACGCGCATGCCGCACGGATGGAGGTTCACGAACGGGTCACGGAAGAACGCTGGACGGCGCTGGAGCGGCGTCTGGGGACCATCGAGACGCTCCTGGATCGCCAGGAGCGGCGGATGTGGCTGGCGGTCTGGGGGATCGCGACCTTTCTGGCTGCGGATGCGGCCTATTCGTTTCTGAGTTCGCAGGTCTGACACATGTGGGGCGGTTTTGCCGCCTTGCGTCGGACCTGTTTGAGCGGGCGCCGCAGGCGTCTCGTATGCAAAGGAGATTTGGGCATGATCACGACGGGCGCGGGCGCGCTTGAGACCAAGTTTTGCGGCCCCGGGGCCGATATCACGCTGAAGAAGGGCGTGATCGCGGGCTATGCCTCGGTATTCGGGGCGACCGATCAGGGCGGGGATGTGGTGCAGAAGGGGGCGTATTCTGCCTCGCTGAAGCGGCCTGTCTCGGGGGTGAAGATGCTGTGGCAGCATGATCCCGCCAAACCCATCGGGGTCTGGGAAGAGATCCGCGAGGATGACAAGGGGCTGTTCGTGAAGGGACGGCTTCTGAGCGAGGTGCAGGCGGGGCGCGAGGCGCTGGCGCTGCTTGAGGCCGGGGCGGTCGATGGCTTGTCCATCGGCTACCGGACGGTCCGGGCGGAAAAATCGGCCAAGGGTGGCCGGCTGCTGCACGAGGTGGAACTTTGGGAAGTATCGGTGGTGACATTCCCGATGCTGCCCGAGGCGCGGGCGACGGCCTCGGTTGACGAGGGCGAAGCGTTCGCTGAGGGCCTGGCGGAGATGCTGAACTCCGCAAGGCGGATGTTGGCGTGAGGACGCGCCGTTTTCAGGAAGCTGGGAAGATTTTGATGAGCAAGACCGAAACCAAGACCCGGGCGGGCGCTGCCCTGTCCGGTCAGGGCCCCGTCCATGAGGTGAAGGCCGCCATGGCTGGGTTTCTGAGCGATTTCAATGACTTTCAGAACGATATCAAATCACGCATCAAGGAACAGGAAAACCGTTTGACCATGCTGGACCGTAAATCATTTGCTGCCGAGCGCCCGGCCTTGTCGCGCGCCGATACCGAAGCGCCGCACAAGAAGGCCTTTGCCGCCTATCTGCGTTCCGGCGATGACGACGCCCTTCGCGGCCTGGAAGTCGAAGCCAAGGCGCTGTCGACCGCTGTTGCCGCCGATGGCGGCTACCTGGTCGATCCGCAGACCGCCGAGAGCATTGCCAGCGTGTTGCGCGGGGCTTCGTCGCTGCGTGCCATCTCGAAGGTCGTGAATGTCGAGGCCACGGCCTATGACGTGCTGGTCGATCACACCGATATCGGGGCCGGCTGGGCCGACGAGACCACCGCGACCTCCGAGACCACGACGCCGCAGTTCGACCGTATCTCGATCCCGCTGCACGAGCTTTCGGCGCTGCCGAAGGCCTCGCAGCGTCTGCTGGACGACAGTGCCTTCGACGTCGAGGGCTGGCTGGCCGAGACCATTGCCGACAAGTTCTCGCGCACCGAGGCTGCGGCCTTTATCGGTGGCGACGGGGTCGACAAGCCCACGGGCTTCCTGACCTATACCGCTGTCGATAATGACAGCTGGACCTGGGGCAATCTGGGCTATGTGGCGACCGGTACCGATGGTGACTTCAACACCAACGATCCCGCCGACGCGATCGTCGATCTGGTCTATGCGCTGGGTTCGCGGTATCGGGGCAACGCGAATTTCGTGATGAACTCGAAGACCGCTGGCGCCGTGCGCAAGATGAAGGATGCCGATGGCCGCTTCCTGTGGACCGACGGTATTGCCGCTGGTGAGCCGGCCCGTCTGATGGGCTATCCGGTGCTGATCGCCGAGGACATGCCGGACATTGCGTCCGACGAGACCGCGATTGCCTTCGGCAACTTCACCTCCGGCTATACCATTGCCGAGCGCCCGGACCTGCGCATCCTGCGCGATCCGTTCTCGGCCAAGCCGAACGTGCTGTTCTATGCCACCAAGCGCATCGGCGGCGACGTGTCGGATTTTGCCGCGATCAAGTTGCTGAAATTCGGCGTCAGCTAAGGGACTTGGGCGTTTCGCGGGGCCTTCGGGTCTCGCAGGCGCCTGGTCTTCTTCACCCTGCCTTTGAGTGCTGTCCTTGAGTAGCGTTGGGGCCGATCTGTCGGTTCGATTGCCGGTCCCAGACTGGAGCGGGGTAGCGCACGTGTGGGGCAGGGGGCTGATGACGGAGCTGGCCCGGTTATCCGGGCCGGTTGGCACGCTTCCCGCATTGTCCGGCTTGCTGCTCCTCCCTCCGCATGAGAGCGGTGCGGGGGGCGTGTCTCTTTTCTCTCAATCATTCAAAGGATTTGCCCATGAGCGGATATGTTCTGAAATCGGCGGGAAGCGAGTTGCAATACGCGTTGAACTGGCGGCGGGGCTATCTGGAGACGGGCGAGAAGGTGGCTGAGGATCTGGGCTGGCGGGTGCTGCCCGTCGAGAGCGCCGAGGATCTGAGCGTGGTGGCCCAGAGGGTGGAGCCCGGGGCGAGCCATGTGACGGTCGCGGGCGGGGTGCCGGGGCGGACCTATATGGTCTGTGCCAAGGTGCGAACCTCGGAGGGGCGCGAGCTGGAGCGGGCCGTGGTGATGGAGATCGCGGCCTGAGGGCGGCGGTTGTCCTGCTGTCGAGGCCGGGAGCCTCCGGCGGGACTTTTGCAAGGAAACAGGCGGGTGCGTGGCCACGGGGGGAGACCTCGGTGGAGCGGATCGGTCTTGAGCGGAATGTCTTGGGGCGCTGAGCCCGGGGTGTTCGCGGATGAATTTGACCCCGCTCCGGGTGACGGGCGCGGGATGGTCTCTGGTTGGAGTGCGACATGAACCTGATTGAACTGACGACGCCGGCATCGGGGGATATCCCCGTGGCCGAGCTGGCCGAGCATCTGCGGCTGGGGACGGGATTTGCCGATGACGGGTCGCAGGATACGATCCTGGAGGCGTTTCTGCGCGCCGCCATTGCCAATATCGAGGGGCGGACCGGCAAGGTGCTGCTGACGCGGCAGCTGGCCTGGGAAGTGACCCGCTGGATCGAGCCGGATTGCCAGGGGCTGCCGGTCGCACCCGTGCAGGGGATCGACAGCGTCGTGATGGTGAAGGCCGATGGCAGCGAGACGGCTGTGGATGGCCAGGACTATTTTCTGCGGGCTGACGACATGCGGCCGAAGTTGGCCGCTCAGGGCTGCCTGCCGAGCATTCCGGGATACGGGTTCGCGCGGATTACCTTTCAGGCCGGGTTCGGCGACTGGGCTGTGGTACCGGCCGATCTGAAGCAGGCGGTGCTGATGCTGGCCTCCTATTATTACGAGAACCGGCACAATGCCGGGGATGACGGGTCGATGCCGTTCGGGGTGCTGTCGCTGATCGACCGCTACCGCACGGTGCGGCTGATGGGGGACCGGCTGTGAAAGGGGACCCGCATCTTGAGAGGAGGCTGATCCTCGAGGAACGCCAGACGGTGCCCGACTCCATGGGAGGCGTGGTGACGAGCTGGGTCGAGCTGGGCACGCTCTGGGCGGGCGTGGTGGCGCGGACGGGACGCGAAGGCGTGGTGGCGGACAGGGAAACGTCGCTTGGGACCTTTCGCATTTTGGTCAGAGGGGCCCCGGTGGGCGCCCCCTCCCGTCCGCGCCCGGATCAGCGGTTCCGGGAAGGGACAAGGATTTACAACATTCTGGCGGTCACGGAAGCCGACCCGCATGGGCGCTTCCTGGTCTGCTTTGCCGAAGAGGGGCTGCGGCCCTATGCGCCGGCGCATCTGGGGGCTGAGCGGATCGCGGGCGGGTCGGTGATTGTCAGTTGGATAAGGCGGACGCGGATCGACGGCGATGCCTGGGGGGCGACGGAAGTGCCGCTGGGCGAGACCTCGGAACTGTATGTGGTGCAGGTCAAGGACGGCTCGACGCTGCTGCGGGAAGAGACCGTGACGGGTCCGGAATTCGATTACACGACCACGATGCAGGCGGCGGATGGTGCGCCTGCGGTGGTGACATTTGAAGTAGCCCAGATCTCGGAGCGGTTCGGGGCAGGCTCAATTGCGAGGATTGATTTCGATGGCTGAAACCTATCAGTTTTCGCTGCCGCTGGTGGCGGCGGCGCAGGCGCAGAAACATGTGACGGTCAATGACGCGTTGTCGCGGCTGGATGCGGTGGCGCAGTTGCGGGTTGTTTCCATGGCAGTGACGACGCCGCCGGGATCGCCGGTGGACGGGCAGGCTTATGTGGTCGCCGGGTCGGCAACCGGGGTCTGGGCCGGGCATGAGGGCGAGGTCGCGGTGTTCCTGAATGGCGGCTGGGTGTTCATCACACCGCTTGAGGGGTGGTCGGCCTGGGATGAGGCCTCGGGCGAGCGGCTGCTGTTCGACGGGCAGGACTGGCATGGCGGCGGGATCGCGCATTCCGCGGGCGGTGCGGTGACCGTGGCGCGGGTGGCGGAGATCGATCATGTGATCGGGGCGGGGGCGACGTCGGCGACGGCGAATGTGATCCCGGCAGGCTCGGTCGTGACGGGGGTCACTGGCCGGGTGACGGTGGCAATCTCGGGGCCGACGGACTGGGCGCTGGGGGTGTCGGGGTCGCCGAACCAATATGGCTCGGGGCTGGGCGTGGCGCTGAATTCGTTTGCGAACGGGATTTCCGGCTCACCGCAGGCTTTCTATGCCGACACGCCGCTGGAACTGACCTCGAATGGCGGGGCTTTCGTCAGCGGGGAGGTGCGACTGGCGGTGCATTACACGCAGTTGGTCTCGCCGAGGAGTGTCTGAGATGTTCAACTGGGTGTTTCTGAGCTTCTGGCTGGCGCTGGGATCGGGGCTGATGTTCCTGGTGGTGGCGTCGCTGGAAATCTGGCCGCTGAGGCGGTGGTGGCGGAAGCGGGAACGGGATGCGCAGGTGGTGTTGAGATTCGTGCCGGACTGAGGGGCTGGCAAAGCGGGTTCGAAGCCACATTCCCTTTCAATCCGAGGCGCAGGAGATGCAGAGCGTCACTATGGGATTGAGCTCGAGGCGGCGTGGGGCGATGGGCTCGCCGCATTCGGTGCATTTGCCATAGCTGGAGTCCTCGATCCGAGCGAGGGCGGCGGCGATCTGGGTGCGTTCCTGGGTGCGGCGCAGATGGGTGGCCTTGGCCATGGCCTGCTGCTGGAGGGCGTCCATGCGTGAGAGGCGACCGACGGATTGCTGATCGAGGGGGACGGTGTCGCGGGCCTCCGAGGCGGTGGCGTCTTCGATTTCGAGGGCCTCGAGGCGCTTGGTCAGCAAGCGGCGGAAATGCTCTGTTTCACGAAATGTCATGGATTGTGCTTATTGAGGGCTTGATTTTGGGGTAGGCTGCGCTGAGGTTTTCTGACAGAACCCCGTGCGGGGCCGGAAATCAAGAGGTGAGACCATGGCACAGCGATCTGTGAAACTGGCGGAGGTCGATCCGTTCTGGTCGCGTATCCGCACCGAAGCCGAGGGGATCATCCGCGACGAGCCGCTGATGGCCTCGCTGGTGCATTCCTCGGTGCTCTATCACAAGGACCTGGCCTCGGTTCTGAGTTTCCGGATGTCGCAGAAGCTGGGGTCGCGGGAAATCTCGGAACTGGTGCTGCGCGAGATTTTCGACGAGGCCTATGCCGATGATCCGACGCTGATAGAGGCGGCGCAGGCGGATATCCTGGCGACGTTCGAGCGCGATCCGGCCTGCCACCGGCTGATCCAGCCCCTGCTGTTTTTCAAGGGATTCCAGGCGCTTCAGTCCTATCGGCTGGCGCATTGGCTGTGGACGCATGACCGGCGCGACATGGCCTATCTGATCCAGATGCGGACGTCGGAGGCGTTTGGGGTTGATATTCATCCCGGCGCGCGGATGGGGCGCGGGATCATGCTGGATCATGCCCATTCGATCGTCATCGGCGAGACGGCGGTGGTCGGGGACAATGTCTCGATGCTGCATTCGGTGACCCTGGGCGGGACCGGCAAGGAAGACGACGACCGGCATCCGAAGATCGGCAATGGGGTGCTGCTGGGCGCCGGGGCGGCGGTGCTGGGGAATATCACGGTCGGGAATTGCAGCCGGGTGGCCTCCGGCTCGGTGGTGTTGCAGGACGTGCCACCTTGCAAGACGGTGGCGGGCGTTCCGGCGAAGATCGTCGGCGAGGCCGGTTGTGCCGAGCCGTCGAAATCGATGGATCAGCTGCTGAAGGGGTTTGTGGAGACGATCTGAAACGGCCGGTTCTCGGTTCCTGAAAGCCCTGGCGGTTGCCGGGGCTTTGCTTTTCCAGTTTTGAAGCGCTCCCGGTGGAGTGATCAGGTCCGGCGCATGTCCGGGTGCAGGGATTTGCCGAGGATGTGCTCGGACCGGCCGATGACGGCATTCGAGGAACCGACGATCAGCGGATCGGGGGTGCCGACGACGGTCTCGTCCTTTTTCGGGTAGGGCAGCGTGGACAGGAAATGCTGCATGCAGCCGAGGCGGGCGCGTTTCTTGTCATCCGATTTCACCACGGTCCAGGGCGCGTCGGCAGTGTCGGTGTAGAAGAACATCGCCTCCTTGGCCTCGGTATAGTCGTCCCATTTGTCCAGCGACTGGCGGTCGATCGGCGACAGTTTCCATTTCTTCAAGGGCTGGTGCTCGCGGGCCTCGAAGCGGCGTTTCTGTTCGTCGCGGGTGACCGAGAACCAGTATTTGAACAGGAGGACGCCCGAGCGGACCAGCATTCGTTCGAAATCCGGCGTCTGGCGCATGAATTCGAGATAGTCCTGCGGCTCGCAAAAGCCCATGACCCGCTCGACCCCGGCGCGGTTGTACCAGGAGCGGTCGAACAGAACGATCTCGCCGCCTGAAGGCAGGTGTTCGATATAGCGCTGGTAATACCATTGGGTGCGCTCGCGGTCGGTGGGCTTGTCGAGCGCGACGACACGGGCACCGCGGGGGTTCAGGTGCTCCATGAAGCGCTTGATGGTGCCGCCCTTGCCGGCGGCGTCGCGGCCTTCGAAGATGATGACCACGCGCTGGTTCGTTTCCTTCACCCAGTCCTGGAGCTTCAGAAGCTCGACCTGCAACTCGGCCTTGCGCCATTCGTATTCGTTGGTCGGGATCTTGTCGGCATAGGGATACTCGCCGTTCTCGAAGACGTCCTTCACACTTGGGGTCCGAGCGGCGACCGCTGGCGTCTGGCCCGGTTCTGCCTTGCTGTCCTTGCCGTTCGGGCGCACCGGGGTGTCAGCCATGAACTTCTCCATTGCCGAATGATTTTCGGATTGCAGTCTGGTGCAAAACCGCGCGAGCATCCTTGATATGGGTCAAGATGCAGGGGGGAGAGGCGGATGAGCACGGGCGGCAAACCGGAATTCAGGCGGCTGTGGCCGACCCTGTTCATGTCGATGCACCTGCCGGGGGCAGAGACGGCCAATCCGGTGCTGGCAGAGTTTCTGCTGGGCGAGGACAAAAAGCATACCGATCTGACCGGGGATTATCTGGCCGGGTCGCTGATGGAGGCGAAGCATCCCGCCATCGGCTGGCTGAAGCAGTGTTTCGATCGGGGAATCGCGGACTACGCCAGGGAGGCGGGGATCGGCTATGAACTGGCGTGGTCGGTGCAGGCCTGGGCGAATATCAACATGCGCGGGGATTATCACAACCTGCACAATCACCCGCATTCCTGGCTGTCGGGGACTTATTACGTCGCGGTGCCGGGCCAGGGTGGAGCGACGCACCGGTCGGACCTGAACCCGAATGCGATCAGCTTCTTCGATCCGCGCGGGCAGGCGAACATGAACGCGATCTCTGGCGACGGGCAGTTCGATCCCGAGCACCGGATCGACCCGCGCCCGGGGCAGTTGCTGCTCTGGCCGTCGTTCCTGCATCATCTGGTGCATCCAAACCTGTCGGATGAGGTCAGGATCTCGGTGTCGTTCAATATCGTGCTGAAATGGCGGAATGCCTATATCGGGCGGTGAGGCGCCGTGACCCTTGAGGGGGGTGCCAATGCCGGGGGGCAGTAGCCCCTCGGCTTTGGCTCGCTCGCGCGGTGTGGCAGGCGAAGTCTCTGTTGCTGATGGCGGGGCTGGTTTCGGGGTTTTGGGATTATGCTGAGAAGCGGTTGAGGGCGCATTCTGCGTCCTCAACTCGCCCTTTCCATGCTGGGATGCGATTCGCCCGGAAGTAAAGGACAAGCCCGCTGCGCGGGTCGCCCTTCGGGCGATCCTTGACTTCCGACCGAATCGCGGGCGTCAGGCGAGCATGGTGACCGGGTCGTCGAGGTAGCTGCCGAAGGCTTGGAGCAGCTCGGCGCCGAGGGCACCGTCGATGGCGCGGTGGTCGACCGACAGGGTGACGGACATCATTGTGGCGGCTTCGATCTGGCCGGCGGCGTTGACGATGGGTTTTTTGACGCCGGCACCGACGGCGAGGATCGAGGCGTGGGGGGGGTTGATGACCGCATCGAAATTCTCGATGCCCATCATGCCGAGATTGGAGACCGCGGTGGCGCCGCCCTGGTATTCGTGGGGGCTGAGTTTGCGGTCGCGGGCGCGGGTGGCGAGGTCCTTCATTTCCTTCGAGATGGCCGAGAGGGTCTTGGTGTCGGCGTCGCGGATCACCGGGGTGAAGAGGCCGCCTTCGATGGCGACGGCGACGGCGACGTCGGAGGAGGTGAAGCGCAGGATGCGGTCGCCGGCCCAGACGGTATTGCAGTCCGGCACGTCCTGAAGCGACAGGGCGAGGGCCTTGATGATGAAGTCGTTGACCGAGACTTTCACGCCTTTGGCTTCGAGCGAGGTGTTGAGTTTTGAGCGGAACTTCAACAGGGCATCGATGCGGAATTCGCGGCGCAGGTAGAAATGCGGGATGGTCTGTTTGGCTTCGACGAGGCGGGTGGCGATGGTCTTGCGCATGCCGTCGAGGGTGACTTCCTCGTAGTCGCGGTCGCCATACATCTTCTTGACGGTTTCGGTGGCGGGGCCGGACGGCGCGGCTGCTGCCGGAGCTGCGGCGGTTTCGGCCGGTTTGGTGGCCGGGGCGGCACCTTGTTTGGCGGCTTCCACGTCTGCCTTGACGATACGGCCACGGGGGCCGGAGCCTTTGATGGCCGACAGGTCGAGGCCCTTGTCGGCGGCGATGCGGCGGGCGAGGGGGGAGGCGAAGATGCGGTCGCCCTTGTCGGTGGTCGGAGCGGCGGGGGCAGAGGCCGGGGCCGGTTGTGCCTCTTTCGGGGCAGGGGCGTCGGATTTCGCCTCCGGTTTCGGGGCGTCGGCCTTCGGCGCGTCGCCGATATCGTCTTCACTCTCGCCCTCTTCCAGCAGCACCGCGATCAGGTCGTTGACCTTGACGCCTTCGGTCCCTTCGGCCACCACGATCTTGCCGATGGTGCCTTCGTCGACCGCCTCGAATTCCATCGTGGCCTTGTCGGTTTCGATCTCGGCGATGACGTCGCCGGAGGTGACGCTGTCGCCCTCCTTGACGTTCCATTTCGCCAGCGTGCCTTCCTCCATCGTCGGGGAGAGGGCGGGCATCAGGATGTTGATCGGCATGTCTCTTCCCCCTCAGCGATAGGTGACGGCTTTGACGGCCTCGATCACCTCGGCGGTCGTGGTCAGGGCCAGTTTTTCGAGATTGGCGGCGTAGGGCATGGGGACGTCCTTGCCGGTGCAGTTGATGACTGGGGCGTCGAGATAGTCGAAGGCCTCCGTCATGATCGTCGCCGAGAGGTAGTTTCCGATGGAGCAGACGGGGAAGCCTTCCTCGATAGTGACGCAGCGGTTGGTCTTTTTCACCGAATTGACCACGGTTTCGGTATCCATCGGGCGGATCGAGCGGAGGTCGATGACTTCGGCCGAGATGCCCATGCCGGCGAGTTCGTCGGCGGCCTCAAGCGCGTAGGTCATGCCGATGCCGAAGCTGACAAGGGTGACGTCGGTGCCTTCGCGCCAGATTTTCGCCTTACCGAGGGGCACGGTGTAGTCGTCGAGATCGGGGACTTCGAAGCTGCGACCATAGAGGATCTCGTTTTCCAGCACGATCACCGGGTTCGGGTCGCGGATGGCGGATTTCAAGAGACCCTTGGCGTCGGCGGCGGAATAGGGCTGCACGACCTTGAGGCCGGGGATCTGGGCGTACCAGGCGGCGTAGTCCTGGCTGTGCTGGGCCCCGACGCGGGCGGCGGCACCGTTGGGACCTCGGAAGACGATTGGCGAGCCCATCTGGCCGCCGGACATGTAGAGGGTCTTGGCGGCGGAGTTGATGATCTGGTCAATGGCCTGCATGGCGAAGTTGAAGGTCATGAATTCGACGATGGGCTTGAGGCCGGCGAAGGCGGCACCGACGCCGAGACCGGCAAAGCCGTGTTCGGTGATCGGCGTGTCGATGACGCGCTTGTCGCCGAATTCGTCCAGCAGGCCTTGGGAAATCTTGTAAGCGCCCTGGTATTGCGCGACTTCCTCGCCCATCAGGAAGACGTCTCCGTCGCGGCGCATTTCCTCGGCCATGGCTTCGCGCAGAGCCTCGCGGACGGTCATGGACTTGAAGGTGGTGCCGGGGGGAAGGTCGGCCTCGGCGGGTGCGACCCTGGCGATGGGGGCGGCAGGCGCGGCGGCGACGGGTTCGTCCTTGGGACGGGCGTCGCCGTCTTCCTTCTGCCTGGCTTCGGGGACAGCGGAGGCGGTTACGTCGTCAGCACTTTCGCCCTCTTCGACCAGCACGGCGATGGGTTCGTTGACCTTGACGTTCTCGGTGCCCTCGGCGACCAGAATTTTCCCGATCACCCCCTCATCGACGGCTTCGAATTCCATCGTTGCCTTGTCGGTCTCGATCTCGGCGATGACGTCGCCAGAAGAAACCGTATCCCCTTCCTTCACGTTCCATTTCGCCAGCGTGCCCTCTTCCATGGTGGGAGACAGGGCGGGCATGAGGATCTGGATTGCCATTTATTTTGCCTCCTGGTCGGGCTGGAACAGGCCAACCACGTTATTGTCTGGGTCCATCAGATAGCCGCCATAGCCGTAGCCCGGGACGGTGAATTTCGGCAGCGCCTCGGGGATATTCTCATTCGCAGCCTGGGCGAGAACGGTGTCGAGATCGTCGACATAGACGGTGATCGTCGCCCCCATCACTGGCGCGCCCTTTTCAGGGGCCGGACCCTGGCGCTGCATCAGCGCGCCGTCGATGCCCTCGCCGTCGCCGGTCGAGGCAACCCAGTAGGGCATGTCGCCGTATTTCTCGAAACTCCAACCGAAGAGGGCGGTGTAGAAGGCCATCGAGGTCTCGGGATCGCTGGCGTGGATTTCGAAATGGCGGACGCGGGCCATTCAGGCCACCTCGCGCGGCGCGGCATAGATGTCGGTCCAGAGCTCCTCCGGCGCTGGCTCGGGGCTGTCCTGGGCAAACTGGGCGGCCTCGTTGACGATGCCCTTGATCTCCTTGTCGATGGCCTTGAGATCGTCCTCCGAGGCGTGCTTGCCGGCGATCAGCAGGTCGCGCACATGGTCGATCGGGTCCTTTTCCTCGCGGATTTTCTGAACCTCTTCGCGGGTGCGGTACTTGGCCGGGTCCGACATGGAATGGCCTCGGTAGCGGTAGGTGTTCATTTCCAGAATATAGGGGCCCTTGCCGGCGCGGCAGTGGGCGACCGCCTTTTCGCCGGCTTCCCGAACGGCGAGCACATCCATGCCGTCGACCATCTCGCCGGGGATGCCGAAGGCCTCGCCGCGCCCGTAAAGCGTTTTCGAAGCCGTCGATCGCTGGGTCGAGGTCCCCATGGCGTAGTGGTTGTTTTCAATGACGAAAATTACCGGCAGCATCCACAGCTCGGCCATGTTGTAGGTCTCGTAGACCTGGCCCTGGTTGGCCGCCCCGTCGCCGAAATAGGTGAAGCAGACATTGTCATTGCCACGATACTTGTTGGCGAAGGCGAGCCCCGCACCCAGCGGAACATTGGCCCCGACGATGCCGTGGCCACCATAGAATTCCTTTTCCTTCGAGAACATGTGCATCGAACCGCCCTTGCCTTTGGACAGCCCGTCCTCGCGCCCCGTGAGTTCGGCCATCACGCCCTTGGGGTCCATGCCGCAGGCCAGCATATGGCCGTGGTCGCGATAGGTGGTGATGCGCTGGTCGCCCTCTTTCGCAGTTGCCTCGAGTCCGACGACCACCGCTTCCTGACCGATATAAAGATGGCAGAAGCCGCCGATCAGACCCATCCCATAAAGCTGGCCGGCCTTTTCCTCGAAACGGCGGATCTGCAGCATCTCCCGGTAGTAATGGAGCAACTCGTCCTTCGATGTGTTGGATTTCGCATTGGATGCAGGGGTCTTGCGCGCCGATGTCTTGCGCTTCGCAGCCGTCGCCATGGGGCCTCCCGAGAGATAGTTTATAGTTAAACTACAGCTACTATACCGCGTCTGGCGGGGAGATCAAAACGAAAAGGCGCCGAGGCGCCATGCGCCGGAGACATGGCTCGTTCATGCCGCCGGCGATGATACGCGGGCAGGCGGCTCGACAGGAAAGCCAGGGCTGGGTAAGTACGGTGAGACCAGCGGGACAACATGTACGGAATGTCGATGCCACGAAGATTTACCACCGTTTTTGCTCTTCTTCTGAGTCTTGCCGGCTTCGGCTGCACGGCACCGCAGGAGGTCAGCCCTGCGGAGGCCGAACGGGAGATCACGCAACTGACGCGCAGCCTCATGGCGATGGGGCCGGAGATCGACCCGGAAGAAGCAGCCCGTGCGGCGCGGATTTCGGTGGAGTATCCGCTGCAATTGCGCCGCGACTTCGGCGTGACCGACCCGCCGCTGATCCACAATACCAAAGTCAATATGGGGCTCAGGCCACGCGGATTGTGCTACCAATGGGCCGACGATATCGAGGCGCGGTTGAGCCAGGAGAATTTCCGGACGCTGCGGCTGCATCGGGCGATTGCCAATGGCGAGAACGAGCTGCTGATTGACCATTCCACCGTGATCATCGCAGCACGAGACGCGGCATGGAACGACGGCATGGTCATCGATGGCTGGCGGCAGGGCGGCAAGGTGTTCTGGACCAGGGTGCCTGACGATCAGCGCTACACCTGGGTTGCGCGCGATGAAGTTTTTGCCTGGCGACGGGAAAAGGCGGCACGGCAGCGTTGACGACGGGTCCGAGAGCGCGGAGCAACCGCATTTTTTCAAAAAATGCGACCGAAATTTTTGAAAAATTTCGGTTGGTCTCAGGATACAGATCCGGACTATGGTGCGGTCCGCTGTGACCGCGCAGGCGCTTCATCGGGCTTGACCGGATGTCGGGCTGTTCCCGGAAATTGAGAAATGCGCCGGTCAGACGATCCTTACCCGATCTCCGAACCCGGCGCATTTCCTCTGGCTGACCTCTTACCCACTCAACACTCACATGAGGTCAAAAACAGCTGCGAATACACAACTCCCTCACTCTTCACGCAAACGATGCGGCACACGGAGCGAACGCAACACAATGCTCCCATACGCAACTGTTCATTCTGTCCCCCTATCTGCCGCTGGCCCTGAGAGAGAGTGCCAGGTGATCGACAGGCTTTGAGACAGGTTCGCCAGGTCGCCCACGGATGCGCGCAAGTCATCACGCTCCAGGGAACCTGAGCATCGCTTGCCGGCATGGCTGGCTTCATCGGCCCCACCCGATGTCCCTTGACGGGAGACGCCTGCACGGGATTTCCCGCGCTTTTCCCCAGTGCCGGAAGCGAAGAAGGTCGAGATCGGCGCGCCGAGGGCGGCTCCGAGCTCGAATAGCGTGTTTACGGAAATTTTCCGCGAGGCATTCTCATAGGCGCTGATTTCTTCCGCGCTGAGGCCGCTCTTGCCCGCCAGCGTATCCACGCACATGCCCCGGTCATCGCGGATCTGGCGGATCCTGCTGCCGATCAGGGAGTGGATATTCGCATTCATGAGCTTTTGACCTCGAAATGCCTTGTTCAACTCCAGGCAGTATAGCAGGTCACAATAGCCACGTCAGTTTGTGCAATTTTGCAGCGCTTAAATGCGGCGAATATCCGGCGCGTACTTGTCTATAGATTCTTCTCAGCTGAAGATTCTACATTAGAAAGATCTAGTTTATCTTCAATGGATTTCATGGCTTGCTCAATATATATTGATTCTTCATCAAGATCATTTCTAATAAGCTCATGCTTCAGATAAATCATCATCCTGATCAAGGCGTTTATTTCTTTTTTATTGTCATGATTCATGGCGTTCAGCTACTCGGTACTGGAGATAACTCGGAGGCTGCTTAACCAATGCCCATAGGCTGTGGCGGCAGTTTGACCCCGAGGTGGCGGGAAATTGACATAATTTACCATAGGTTCCGAGGAGGCGCTGCATTTATGCATCGCTTTTCGCAATCCGACCCGCTCGACGCGCAGTCCGAATCCGGCAGCATCCGCCAGGGACGCGTCGATTTCCGCGTCTGATTCGGGGCCGGTGAATTCGATCCGCGAGGCGGAGATCCTCCGCAGCGCATCGAGCATCTCGAGGTTGGAAAAGCTCGAACACGCGCGATGGTTGAAGACCATGTCGCTGATCCGAGGCCGGCAACCCGGTAGCCAGGCTCCGGGATAGCCGGTGCCGTCTGGCCTCGTGCGGCGCGAGAAAGCCAGCGAGACGCGGTATTTGCGCGCCGTGGCGATCATGTCGGCAAGCCGGTCCTCCTCTTCCGGCACGAAGGGCGAGGCCTGGTCGAAGCGGCGATAGGCCCCGAAGACGACGAGGAGCCGGGCCGTTTGGCGGAAGACCTCTGGTTGCGGACGGATGATGACGGTCACGGAGCCCTCATTCCGCCGCGACCGAGTAGGTCTCGCCACGCTGCAGTTCCCGCTCGGTGGATTCCTCCAGCACGCCCGGCCGGTCCCAGTCGCCCTCGGGGCGGATCAACTTGTAGGGATCGGCATCGAGTGTGAGCGCATTTTCGGGCAGCGGCTTTTCGCAGATCATCTCGGTATAGGAGTATTCCGAGAACATCAGCTGCCGGCTGCCTTCGTAGACCTCGAAGCCGAACATGCGCCACAGCGGGATCAACTGGTCGCGGGCATGGCCGTAGATCTTGGTGAAGCCCTTGCGGTTGCACAAGGAGATACCCTCGCGGATCATCTTGAAGGCGATCCGGGTCTTGCGATAATCGTGGCGCACCGCGACCCGCTCCATCTTGGCGAAGCCGCCGAAATAGCGGATGCGCATGCAGGCGACGGGCTCGTCATCGACATAGCCCAGAAGATGGGTGGCACAGAAATCGTTGCCGTCGAACTCCTCTTCATAGGGGCAGTGCTGTTCCGCCATATAGACAACCGAGCGAATGGCGGTGACCTTCATCATCTCATCCATGTTGCGCACGACCTTGACGCTCAATTTCCTGGTCGCCTTGGCGATTGATTCCGCCTTAAGTTGAATGCTCTGACCGTCAGGCATTGTTATACTCCTTTATAGAGTTGGGGGATGTGAGGTCTTCGGCCCTGTTGGGGAGCCTTTGGTACCGGTACAGATTGGGGAACGCCGACCCTTTGACATGGGTAAAGCCGAGGGCCAGCATCAGGCGGATCCCTTCGGCGGTTGCCCCGTTGCCGTAGAAATCCACATTGCGGTATTTCGGTTGCGAAAGGAATTCCGACATATAGGCGATCATGCTGGCCGCGCGGCCCGGGGCCAGGACGGCCCATTTATAGATTGCCATCGTCCGGTCCCCGGGTTTGGCGCAATGCGCCGCCGACGGGGCATTGGGACGGAAAGTGCCATCCAAAAGCGCCTGGAAACCGGATTTCGACAGCATGATCATCGCATAGAGCCCCTGGACCTCGTCCGAACGGGTGTCGATTGCCGACCACATATTGTCCGGATTGCACAGGCGAATGCGCTCGGCTGTCTTGATCGGGGCCAGGCGATGCTCGAACGCAACATCGAGCCTCGGGTAGATCGCCCGAAGTTCGGCCTCGGCGGTTCTGGAAACGCGGATGCGGTCATTGGCTCTGGGACGGGGTAACCTGTCGAATTCCTTTGTTTCTCTGGTCATCACTCGTCCGCTTGCACGCATTTCAGCCACTATTCGGCCAAATGCCGACCACGTTTACACTTTAGGGTAGAAATTGGTACCGAGTTGCGGCCATGTTGGCAGGACGTAGAATCGGCAGCGGGCCGGTGCAGAAAAGCAGCAGGGTGCCAATGAGCCTTCCAAAGAACGAACCTTCCTGGGACGATCTTAAGATTTTCCTAGCGTGTGCGCGTTCTCTGAGTTTTCGCAGTGCTGCCAGGAACCTCGGATTGACTTCCTCTACGGTTGTGCGCCGGATCAGCGCCCTGGAGGAGCATCTGGGCTTCCAGTTGTTCGACCGGTTGCCCAACGGCGTGCAGATGACCCGCGAAGGGGCGCGTCTGGTGTCCTCGGCCAACCAGATCGAGCAGGGGGCCTTCGACTTCCAGCGCCGGATCGAGACCTTCGACGCCCGAAAGCGCGGTATCGTGCGGATTTCGGCCACCGAGGGCATCGGGTCCTACTGGCTGATGCCGCGGCTGATCGAGTTCCAGCGCGGCAATCCGATGATGGTGATCGATCTGGCCCTCTCCGAGGATATCGCCGATGTCTCGCGCATGGAGGCCGATGTCGCCATCCAGTTCGAGGAGCCGACCAATCCCAATGTCATGCGCCGCCGTCTGGCCTCGCTGCATATCTATCCTTATGCCTCGCGGCGCTATCTCGATGTCTACGGTATGCCCGAGAGCAAGGCCGAGATGCAGGACCACCGGCTGATCGACCAGATCGGCCCGCAACTGGACAGCGACGCCTGGCCGCGCCTTCTGGGCCTCGACGATATCGAAGGCGTGGTGGCGATCCGGACCAATTCCTCGGCGGCGCATTTCTACGCCGTCGAGCGGGGCGCCGGAATCGGCGGCCTGCCGACCTTTGCCTCGGCTCTGGGAGCGAACCTGGTGCCCATCGATGTCGGTATCCATCACCGGATGGATATCTGGATGACCTATCACCCCGATGCGCGTCGCACGCCCCGGGTGGCGACGATGATCGACTGGCTGACCGGGGCGTTCGACATGGCGAAATATCCCTGGTTCCGCCACGAATTCATCCACCCTTCCTCCTTTGCGGATTTCGACAGCCGGCACTGGCAAGACAATAACTTTGCGGGTTTCGCCGCCGCCGGCTTTACAAAAGACATATACTGACGTCCGCAATTCAGGGGAGTGAGATTGGGACAGTCTTCACGCGCGACCGTGAGCGTTTGGGTGCCGTATGTTCTGGCGTCCTGCACGGCGGTGTCCATTCTGTCGACAGACCTGTTCACGCCGTCGATTCCCGATCTCGTCACCGCCCTCGGCACCGATGTGGCGACGGCGCAATATACCGTTTCGATCAATCTTGCGGCCTATGCGATCGCGCAGCTCTTTCACGGGCCGGTGGCCGATGCTTTCGGCCGGCGGCGACTGCTCTTGATCGCCTTCGGCTTTTTCGTCTGCTTTTCGATCTTTTCGGCGCTCTCGGTCAGCATCGAGATGCTGCTTCTAGGCCGGTTCCTGCAGGGGCTGGCCAGTTCCGTGCCCTCGGTGGTGATCGTTCTCATCATCCGCGAAATCTACCCGCCCAAGGACGCGGTCGGTGTCATGGGGCTTTATGGCGCCGCCCTCGGCATCGCACCGGCCATCGGGCCGCTCCTGGGGGGGTATCTGCATGTCTGGTTCGGCTGGCAGGCGAGTTTCTGGATCATCGCCGGGCTCGCAGCATTTGTCGCCGTACTCTTCCACGCTCAGGTTCCCGAAACCCTGCGCGACCGGCACCGGCTGCATCTGGGCACGGCGCTGCGGACCTATGGCCAGCTGCTGGTCACCCGCGAGTATCTCGCCAGCCTCGCACCGCTGGCGATGGTCTTCGGCGGTTTCTATGCCTTCGTCACCACCGGGCCGGTGGTCTTCATCAAGCTTCTCGGCCTGCCGACCGAGCGCTACGGGATGACCTATATCTTCATCATCGTGTCCTTCATCATTGGCAATGTCGTGGCCAACCGGATGAACAGGCGCA
Organism: Paracoccaceae bacterium; assembly: GCA_050299335.1. Lineage (GTDB taxonomy): Bacteria > Pseudomonadota > Alphaproteobacteria > Rhodobacterales > Rhodobacteraceae > JBNKVT01. Next base: position 178,133 of record JBNKVT010000014.1, read on the forward strand.
CATCGCCCCTGCAGATCTCGCGCATCGCCATGCTAGTGGCGCTGATCGGTGCGCTGTCGATGCTGATACCGGTTCTGGCCGGCCTTTCGTCGCTATGGGCGATCCTCGGGTCAATGTGCGTCTATGCAATGGGGCTGGGGATCATTATGGCCTCGGGGCCGATCGTTCTGCTCGACGCGGTGGAGGACCTGCCGCAGGGACCGGCCTCCGCGCTTCTGGGATCGTGCCAGTTGGGCGCGGCGGCGCTGGCGGGGTTCCTGTCGGGGACCTTCTACAATGACAGCCCCCTTTCGCTGGCAGCGACCCTGTCGGGCTTTGCGCTGCTCGGAGCGGTGGTGATGTTTTCATCCGTTTCCCCGGAAGCCAGGCTGAAAGCGGATGAGCCGTTCAGAGATTAAACGGACGCGCGCCTTCCGACCGAAATCCTGTTTCGCCTGGACGAATTGCATCCTATTCTTGCCCGGAAGGTCCGGAATCGCGCCGAAACGCCGCTTTTTGCAGGACCGGATAATGGTCCGCGCCGCGCGCGGTTCGGAGGGAGCATGAGTACCGGCCAGGCCGTTCTGGAACTGATCATCGGGTTCGACGCCCAGCTCTTCGCCATCGTGGCGCTGTCGCTGAAGGTCAGCCTGAGTGCGGTGGCCATCGCCACGCTGATCGGCGCGCCCCTGGGCGCGGCCATGGCGATCTGGAAATTCCCCCTGCGCGGCGTCCTGATCCTGATATCGACCACCCTGATGGCGCTGCCGCCGGTGGTGGTGGGGCTGTTCGTCTATCTGATGCTGTCGCGGGCGGGGCCGCTTGGGTCCTGGGGCCTCCTGTTCACGCCGGAGGCGATGATCATCGCCCAGACCATCCTGGTCCTGCCGATCATCACCGCCCTGACCCGCGAGGCGGTACTGCCCCTGCAGCGCGAATATGACGGGCTCCTGAGGTCGCTCGACACGAAGCCGCTCTTGCATCTGAGGACGCTCCTGTGGGATGCCCGTTTCGCGGTGCTGACGGCGGTTCTGGCCGGGTTCGGACGCGCCATTGCCGAGGTCGGCGCCGTGCTGATCGTCGGCGGCAATATCAACGGGGTGACCAGGGTAATGACGACGACGATCGCGCTGGAGACCTCGAAAGGCAATCTGGAACTGGCAATGGCGCTTGGCGTGCTGTTGCTCAGCATCGCCCTGGCGGTCAACCTCGCCATGCATCTCTTCGCCCGGATCGGCAGCCGCTATCAGGTGGCGCCGTGAGTTTTTCGAAACTGGAGGTCCGCAGCGTCGGCTACCTTCGTGATCGCGTGACCCTGCTGTCGCCGGTCTCGCTGGACCTTTCCAGCCCCGGGATCACGGTGATCGTCGGGCCGAACGGGGCGGGCAAGAGCCTGTTCCTGCAACTGCTCCACGGGCTGCTGACCCCGACCGGGGGCACGATCCGCTGGTCGGGTCAGTCGGTGGAAGCGACGCGGGCGCGGCGGGGCTACCTGTTCCAGAAATGCCCGGTAATGCGGCGCTCGGTGCGCGACAATGTCGCCTTTCCGCTGCTGGTCGCCGGAACGCCCCGGGCCGGACGGGCGGGAAAGGTCGCGGCGGCACTGGAGATGGCGCGGCTGTCGGGCAAGCCGGACGTTCCGGCGGCCGCGCTGTCAGGCGGTGAGCAGCAGCGCATGGCGCTGGCCCGCGCCCTGGTGACAGATCCGGATGTGGTGCTGATGGACGAGCCCTCGGCCAGTCTCGACCCAGCCTCGACCCGGGCGCTCGAAGGCATCATGCGCGAGGTCTCGCAAAGAGGGGTCAAGGTGCTGATGGCGACCCATGACCTCGGCCAGGCGAGGCGGCTGGCCGAAGATGTTCTGGTGTTTCATGACGGCGCCTTGGTGGAATATTCACCCGCCGCGCGCTTCTTCGACACCCCGGCCAGCCCCGAGGCACGCGACTATGTGGCGGGGGTTCTGTGATCCGTCTGGTGGTCCTGTTCTGGTTGATGGCGCTCGGCGCACATGCCGAAACGATCCGGCTTGCCTCGACCACCTCGACGCAGAATTCCGGGCTTCTGGACTGGCTCCTGCCGCGGTTCACCGCCGAGACCGGGATTTCTGTCGAGGTGATCGCCGTCGGCACCGGCCAGGCGCTGCGGCTGGCACGAAACGGCGATGCGGATGTGCTCCTGGTCCATCACCGGCGCTCGGAGGACGCCTTCGTCGCCGAGGGCTGGGGCGTCGGGCGGCGGGACGTGATGTATAACGATTTCGTGCTGGTCGGCCCCGAGGCCGATCCGGCGGGGATCGGCGGACTGGCCAAGGCCGACGCGGCGCTCCGGGCTATTGCCTCGGCAGGGGTCGAGACGGCGGCGGTCTTCGTCTCGCGCGGCGATGAAAGCGGCACCCACCGGCGCGAAAGGGAATTGTGGGCGGCTGCCGGTGTCGTACCGGAGGGCAACTGGTACCGCGAGACCGGTGCCGGGATGGGCACGACGTTGAATATCGCCGTGGCGATGGAGGCCTATCTGCTGACCGACCGCGGCACCTGGATCACCTTCGGCAACAAGGGCGATCTGGCGATGCTGCTTTCAGGCGACCCGGCCCTGTTCAACCCATACGGCGTCATCCTGGTGAACCCCGAACGGCACCCCCATGTGAAGGCCGAGGCCGGGCAGGCGCTGATCGACTGGCTGGTTTCGGATGAGGGGCAGGGGCTGATCGCGGAATTTCAGATCGAGGGCCGCCAGGCCTTTTGCCCCATCGCCGCCCCGGTGGTTGCCGAGGGCGAGGCCGCCGGGATCTGTCCCGCCGATCAGTGAATTCGCACGCGCAGCATTTCCGATTGATCGCGCGGTATGCGTCATGTGCATTTAGCGAACCTCCCCGGCTCATTTTCACTTGCGGAACAATCCAAGAATAGATCCCGATTTCGTTAACTATATGACGCTTTTGCGATATTGTCTTGAATTTGTGCATTTGCGCGAAAACCGGGCTAAATGGACGGCGGCTTCCTCCGGTCCATGCAAAAAACGCATGTCAGACCTGCAGAAACAGCGGATTGTGCGATCGCGAAGATGGCTTATGTTGCAGTGCAAGAGAGACAGGCTCTCTGGCGTAACGAGTTTTCAAGTCACGGCATTTCGCCGAAAGGAGAAACGATATGGCACATGTTTCAATTCAGTCGACCCACGGCATCGGTCTCGTCGAGCGCACCGGCGCCTTCCTCCAGCGTCTGCGCAAGGCCTGGGACGAGCATTCCATGGCGATCCGCACCTATAACGAGCTGAACGCGCTGAGCGACCGTGAACTGGCCGATCTGGGCCTGCACCGCTCGAATATCCGCCAGGTGGCGCAGGACGCGATCAAACGCGACTGACCCAGGCACGAAATTGCCGCGCCGGGTCCTCCTCCTCCCCGGACCCCGCGTGGTAAAATGAAGGCGATCTCCATCCTCCCGGAGATCGCCTTCTTTATTTTTGGGGGAGTGGGTGCAAGGCGTGTTTGTCCGCTTCGAGCCCGTTTGACCCATATAGCCAAGCGCATGGACCTCTGCTTCGGGTGAAATGGCCCGAGCGCATTTGAATTGAAGCTTGACTGACTGACCGTCAGTCAGTATTAGAAATTCAAATGGAGACTCACCATGGCACGGATCGTCAAAGCCCCAGAGGAACGGCGCGCGGAGATCGTCGATACAGCGGATCGGCTGTTTCGCGAGCACGGCTATGCGAAGTGTTCGGTGGAGATGATCATTCGCGAGATCGGCGTCGCGAAAGGGACGTTCTACTACTATTTCAAATCCAAACCCGACATTCTCGAAGCTATCGTGGACAAGACGCTCAGCCAGATCATTGAGATGGCAAAGGGCGTGGCCGATGAACCGTCGCTCACCGCGATGCAGAAGATGGAAGCGCTGCTGGGCAACAGTCACATCGGTGACGACGACAGTCTTGAAGTGGCCGAAATGTTGCACCTTCCCGAGAACCGGGAGCTTCACGAACTCACAAACATCCAGACGGTCCTGCAGATCTCTCCGATCCTGGCGCAAATCGTCGAACAAGGGATCACGGAGGGGGTCTTCGACGTCGCAAGACCGCTTGAGACCATCCAGTTCCTCTTCACCGGCGCCCAGTTCCTGACGGACGGAGACATGTTCGGTTTCACCGAGGCCGAACTTCGCGCGCGGCGCCTTGCGATGCAGACAATCATAGAAAAAGCACTCGGCGCAGAACCCGGAAGCTTTGGCTTCATGAACCCTGTTCGGGCCGTGGAGTAGAGGCATGAGAAGGCAACCGCATAAAGATCGCCGACGCGTCATCGAGCCGCGCATCGGGCGAAATATCCACAAGGGCCGAAGGCCAGACCGGCCCTGGTCCGTCCTGTTCAAACTCTAAAATCGGGGGATTATCCTATGGCAGACATCGCCGCACCCAGCCGACCCGTTCAGGTACCATCTCGAGCCCTGATCGGCTTTTTCGCACTGACTTTCGCCATTACCTGGGGCGTTGTCAGCATGTATGTCCTGGCGCCGGACTGGGCGTCGTCCCGCTTCGGCGAAATCAGCGGTTCGCATCCGTTCTTCTTCCTCGCGACCTGGGCGCCTGCGATTTCGGCCTTTACGCTAGTCCTCGCCCATGGCGGCGTCGCGGGTCTCAAAGCGTTCCTGTCCCGGCTCCTGATGTGGCGCGTGGCCCCGCAGTGGGTCGTGTTCATCCTGGTTGGCATTCCACTCGTCTACATGATCGGCTCGGCCTTCAAGGCTGGCCCGCTTGTCGCGCCACTTCCGCCCGAGGGCGCGGGTGCGATGATCGCCTTGACTTTCATGATGCTCTTTTTGGGCCCGATCGAGGAGTTTGGTTGGCGGGGCGTCGCGCAGCCCATTCTGCAACGGCATGTCGCACCGCTTTGGGCTGGTATCATCATCGGGTCGGTTTGGGGTCTGTGGCACCTGCCGGCGTTCTTCCTTTCGGGGACGGTGTTTTCAGGTTGGAACTTTTTCCCGTTCCTCCTGGGCAACATCACGCTCGCGGTTCTCGTGACGCCGATCTTCAACTCATCCCGGGGCAGCCTTCTCTGGCCGATGGTGTTCCACTGGCAGCTGATCTTTCCGATCTGGCCGGATGCGCAACCCTTTGATACCTGGATACTATTGGTTGTGGCGATTGCCGTCGTCTGGTGGAACCGCGAGACCATGCTGCACAGGAAAGGCGCGGTGACTGAGGTTGTGCCTGACGACGGAAGGACGGATCTATGAAGCCGGTCCTCCACGCCGTCGCCACGCTCTTGATAGGCCTATGCACGCTCGCTCAGCCCACGCGTGCAGATCAATCCGATCTTCACGAAGAGCTTCAGGACCTGCTCGATACCTTTCAGATGCGCTACGGTTTCCCGGGGGCGACAGTTGCCTATGCAAGGGAGGACGGCGTGGTCGAGACGCTTGCCGTCGGGTTCGCGGATGTCGAAAAAGGCATCCCGATGACCCCCGAAAGCAGGATGTTGGCGGCAAGCATCGGCAAGTCGGTCTGGGGCGCGCTGGTGCTTTCGCTCGAAGCGGAAGGGGTGCTCAATCGATCCGATCCCGTGTCCGATTATCTCGGCGACCTTCCGTGGTTTGATCGGGTTCCGAATGCCGGTGAGATGACGGTTGGTCAGCTTCTCACCCATAGCGCGGGCCTGCCGGACCATGTGCATATGGACAACGTTGCCCATGCGCTGATCGCCTTGGGGAATGAGGACCGGTTCGATCCTGCCGATCTGGTATCGTTTATCCTGGATGAGCCGCCGCTCTTCGAGGCCGGATCGGACTGGGCCTACACGGATACCGGGTATCTGCTACTTGGAATGGTGCTGGAGTCAGCAACAGGCCGGGACGTTTTCGACCTCGCACGAGAACGCCTGTTAGGACCGCTTGAACTGACAGCGACTATCCCTTCCGACGCGCCAGAGATCGAAGGCCTGGCCGTGGGCTATACTGCCAAGGACAATCCTTTTGGTCTCGCACCACGCACGATGGACGACAGCGGCAGCCTTGTCTGGAACCCCGTTGTCGAATGGACCGGTGGTGGGTTCGCGTCGACATCGGCAGACCTTGCGAGGTGGGGTCACGCGCTGTTCACAGGCGACGCGATGGATGCAGAGTACCTGGACCAGCTGCTAGACGGCGTTCCCATCCATCCTGATGCAGCTGGTGTGCTCTATGGAAGCGGGATTGCGATCTATGAGGATACACCCCACGGCCTGGTTTATGGTCATGGCGGTTGGATACCCGGCTATGTATCGAGCCTGAGGCACTACGCCGATCATGGGCTGACCATCGCCTTCCAGATCAATACCGATGCGGGTGTGGTGGACGACAGTACAGACCTCGTTCCAGCTTTTGAAGCTGCACTGGCCGAGCTGCTGGTTGGACCGGCGACAAATTAGAAAAGTTCACAGAACTTGATACCGCCGAACATAAGCAGACCTTAGTCAAAACCACGAACGGCAGCTTCGTCCGCGGAGCAGATCTACATAACTTGCGAAAATGCCCATATCCTTTGGCTACTCGAAAGCACTTAGAACCAACCCCGCCGCAATCGCCCACATCACCAGACCGATGCCGATATCCAGCACCTGCCAGGTGCGCGGGGTGCGCATGACCGGAGCGAGGAGGCGGCTGCCGTAGCCGAGCGCAAAGAAAAAGGCGAAGGAGGCGAGGACGGCGCCGGTGCCGAAGGCGGTCTTGGCGGGGAGCTCGGGGTATTGGGCCGAGATCGAGCCGATCAGCGCAAATGTGTCGAGATAGACATGGGGGTTCAGCCAGGTCAGGGCGAGGCAGGTGGCGATGGTGGGCGCGAGGGGGGCCGGTTCTCCTGTCGCGGCCAGTGCGCTGGACCCCTGGAAGGCGGCGCGCAGGCGCAGGGCGCCGTAGGCGATCAGGAAGGCGGCTCCGGCCAGCAGCATGGCGAGGGTCAGGGACGGCCAGGCGGCGGCGAGGGCGCCGAAACCGGCGACACCGGCGGTGATGAGGATGGCGTCCGACAGGCCGCAGGTCAGGCAGACCGCGAAGACATGGGCCCGCATCAGCCCCTGGCGCAGCACGAAGGCGTTCTGGGCGCCGATGGCGAGAATCAGCGAAAACGAGGTGATGAAACCGAAGCCGAAGGCTCCGCTCAGGCTGGTGCTCATGCGGCCGGGGCGGGGGCGGGTTTGCGGCCTGCGGCGATCTCGGCTGCTGTCGGCGGGACGACGAGACCGGCGGAGATGACCAGCTTGGCCGCCTCCTCGACGCTCATATCGAGAATGACAACCTCGGCGCGGGGGACGAACAGAAGAAAACCGGAGGTGGGGTTGGGGGTGGTCGGCAGGAAGACCGACAGGATTTCGCCCCGGTCCAGCTTTTCAGGGATTTCGCCGCTGGCGGGCGTCGAGATAAAGGCGATGGCCCAGATGCCCTTGCGGGGGTATTCGATCATGCAGGCCTGCTGGAAATTGGCACCGGATTGCGACAGCAGCGTCTCGACGATCTGTTTGACGCCGTTGTAGATCGACCGGACGATGGGCATGCGCGACAGGATGGTCTCGCCCAGTTTCACCAACTGACGCCCGAACAGGCCCTTGGTCAGTGCCCCGACCCCGGCGGTGAACAGCACGAAAATGACGACCCCGTAACCGGCGATATCGACGCCGATATAGGTGGAGGGGTTGTAGATCGCAGGGACCAGCGGCACGACCTTGGAATCGATGAAGCGGATGAAGGTCCACACGACCCAGATGGTCAGCGAGATCGGGGCGACGATGACCAGCCCGGTCAGGAAATTGTTACGGGTGCGCTGGAAGATACCGGCTTTCTTCGGTTTCTTCGGCCTCGGCGCGGCTTTGCGCGGGGCGGGTTTCTTGGCCATCTGCTCGCTTCCTCATGTCCCGGCTCCCTAGATAGGGGGCATTGCGCAATCGGGCAAGTCAGGCGGCGGCGAGGGCTCGGGCGATGCGGGCGGCGAGGGCGGCGTTGTTCTTTACGAGGGCAATATTGGCGGTCAGTGACGCGCCATTGGTCAGCTCGAAGATGCGCTGCAGGAGGAACGGGGTGACCTCCTTGGCGGCGATGCCCTTTGCATCGGCTTCGGCGAGGGCTTGGGCGATATGGGGGGCGAGGGTCTCGGCGGGGATTTGGTCGGCCGCCGGGATCGGGTTGGCGATCAGTTGGCCGCCCTTGAGGCCGAGAGACTGGCGGATGCGGAAGGCGTTGGCGATGGCTTCCGGGCTGTCGAGGCGCAGGGGGGCGGGCAGGCCGGAGGAGCGGGACCAGAAGGCGGGGAATTCTCTCTGGCCGAAGGCGATGACGGGGACGCCGAGGGTTTCGAGAGTTTCGAGGGTTTTCGGGATGTCGAGGATGGCCTTGGCTCCGGCGGCGATGACGTTGACCGGGGTGAGGGCGAATTCGCCCAGGTCGGCGGAGATGTCGAAGGAAGTTTCGGCGCCGCGATGGACGCCGCCGATGCCGCCGGTGGCGAAGGTTTCGATACCGCCCAGATGGGCGCAGATCATGGTGGCGGCGACGGTGGTCGCCCCGGTGGCCTTGTCGGCAAGGGCGACGGCGAGGTCGGCACGGGAAACCTTGCGTACGTCCCTGGCCTCGGCGAGGGCTGCAAGTTCAGGGTCGTCGAGGCCGATGCGGATGGTGCCGTCGATCAGGGCGATGGTGGCGGGGATGGCGCCGTTCTCGCGGACCACGGCCTCGACCTCGCGGGCGGTGTCGAGGTTCTGGGGGAACGGCATGCCATGGGTGATGATGGTGCTTTCGAGTGCGACGAGGGGTGCGCCGTCGAGTTTGGCGCTGGCGACCTCGTCGGAGAAGGCAAGGGGCAGGGGCATCAGACGGGCTCGCGGGAAATGTGGGTGGCGGCGACTTCGAGGGCGGCGTCAAGCGCAAGCTGGCCGAAGAGGCCAGCGTTTTCCGCCGCGATATGCCCGGCCATGAAGGCGTCGCCGGCACCGGTGGTGCTGCGGGTCTCGACGGTCGGAGGGATGGCGGAGATCAGGCCTTCGGGGCCGGCCAGCGCGCATGGACGGGGGCCGTCGGTGACCACGGCGCGGGTGGCACCGAGGCCCAGGAGGCCGTCGGCAGCCTCGGTGGCGGTTGGAAAGGCCATCTGGCAGAGGATCTCGGCCTCGGTGCGGTTGACATAGATGGTGCCGCCCTCGGCCATCAGCGCCCGTTTCAGCCTCTCGGCCTTGCCGGGCGAGGCGGGGACGAAGGCGAGGTGGGCGGCACGGAACATGTCATGCCCGGCCAGCGCGGTGAGAACCGCCCCTGGCAGATTGCCGTCGATGACGACGGTGCCGGTCCAGGGGGTCGCGGGCCCGGCGAGGCGGCCGTCGCGCAAGGGGGCGAGGATGGCGTCCCCGGCGGCTTCGAGCGCGGCGCAGTCGGCGACGGCGGCGAAGACGGCTCCGTCGGGCTGTTCGATGGCGAGGTAGCTGTCGGTGGGGGCGGGGCCCCGATGCAGCCAGGCGCAGTCGACCCCGGCACCGAGGATGATCTCGACCAGACGGTCTCCGGGATCGTCGGTTCCTATGGTCGACAGGATGGCAGAGCGCTGCCCGGCACGGACAAGCGCCATGGCGACATTCAGCGCCACGCCGCCGGGCTGCCATGCGATGCGGCCGGGAAGGTCGTTGCCTTCGGCGATAGGGCTGCCGGCGCAAGCGATGATGTCCCAAAGGGCGGAGCCGATACAGAGGATGGGTTGACGTTCCATGGGGCGCACTGATGGCGGAAGCCGTGCGCGAGGTCAATCGGGCGTGCGCGGGCCTGGCGCGGTCCTTGCCTCAGGCCGGTTTCTCCGCACGGTCAGTGACGATACAGGTGCATCAGCCCGGACCTGCCCGGACCGGAAGGGTCCGGCGTGGTCAGTCCACCGATTGGTGGGCAAGGTCGATCAGCTCCAGCACGCGCGGGCCGATGGCCTCGACAATAATGCTCACGCCTTTTGCATTGGGATGCAGGAAATCCTCTTGCATGAAGGGACGGAGCGTTTCGGGAGCGGAACGGTCGCCCAGCGGGGCGAGAAAATCGGGATAGAGGAGACTGCCGTGCTTCTCGGCCAATTCCGGATAGATGGCGTCGAACGCGGCCTTGTATTCGGGGCCGTAATTGCCCGGTGCCGGCATGGCGACGAGAAGGACGGGGAGGTTGCGGGCAGCGGTCTCGGAGAGGATGGCGTCGAGATTGGCACGCGTGGCGGCTGGATCGATGCCGCGCAACAGGTCGTTGCCGCCGAGGGTGACGATCAGGGCATCGGGCGCGTCGGCGAGGGTCCAGGCGATGCGGGCGCGGCCGCCGGCGGAGGTGTCGCCGGAGACACCGGCATTGATCAAGCGGGCATCCGACGCGCCATGCGCGTGGAGCCAGCGTTCGAGCTGGGGGACGAAGCCGTCCTCCTCAGGCAGGCCGTAGCCTTGCGTCAGGCTGTCGCCGAGGGCGGCGATGACGATCTCGGCGCGGGCCTGGGCCGTTGATCCCACTAGCAGAATTGTCAGGACGGCAAGCTTGCTAAGCCGCGCCCCGAGACCATATGGAAGGGATCGGAACAGCGCGCGGGCCCAATTCATGAACGTGATCTCCCTGAACGACGCCCGGTTGAGCCTGATGGGCAATGCCGGGGTGGTGGATATCTTGCGTGGGATCACCCTGTCTGTCCAGAAGGGCGAGACGCTGGGACTGATCGGGCCATCGGGCTCGGGCAAGTCCTCGCTCCTGATGGTGATGGGCGGGCTGGAACGGGCGACAGGCGGGTCGGTGACGGCCATGGGCGCGGATCTCTCGGCGATGAACGAGGACCAGCTGGCCCGGTTTCGTCGCCTGCATATGGGGGTGGTCTTCCAGTCTTTCCACCTGATCCCGACGATGACGGCACTGGAGAATGTGGCCACACCGCTGGAACTGGCCGGCGACCGCAATGCGTTCGACAAGGCGGCCGAGGAACTGCGGGCCGTGGGGTTGGCGGATCGGGGCGGGCATTATCCCGCGCAACTGTCGGGTGGCGAGCAGCAGCGGGTGGCGCTGGCCCGGGCCTTCGCGCCGCGGCCGGAGATATTGCTGGCGGACGAACCGACCGGCAATCTCGACGGGGCGACGGGCGAGGTGATCATGGAGATGCTGTTCGGGCTGAGGGACCGGGGCGGCTCGACCCTGGTCCTGGTGACCCATGCGCCGGACCTGGCGGAGAAATGCGACCGGATCGTGCGGCTGCGCGATGGTCTGGTGGAGGCGGCGTGAGCGGGGTTTCGGGCAGGTGGTGCGTGCGAGCACGCACCCTACGGGAATCATGCGGCGGGACCGGTGAGGGAAGGTGCGTGAGATCACGCACCCTACGGGAGATGCGCGGTACCGGTGAGGGGCGGTGCGTGCAAGCACGCACCCTACGCAATGAGGCGGCATCGTGAGGTTGGGACTGGCCTGGCGTCTGGCGCTGCGCGAGCTGCGCGGCGGGGTGCGGGGATTTCGGATCTTTCTGTTGTGCCTGGCGCTTGGGGTGGCGGCGATTGCCGCCGTCGGCTCGGTGCGGATGGCGATCGAGGCCGGGCTGACCCGCGAGGCCTCTGCGCTGCTGGGTGGCGATGCGGAGATGGAATTCACCTACCGGTTCGCCTCCGACGAGGAACTGGCGTGGATGGACGGCGTCGCCGAGGAGGTCTCCGAGACGGTGGAGTTCCGCTCGATGCTGGTCGCCGGCGACGACCGCAGCCTGGCTCAGGTCAAGGGCATCGACGGGGCCTATCCGCTTTACGGGGCCGTCGAACTGGCGCCCGAGATGGGACTGGAGGCCGCGTTGGAGGTCCGGGACGGGGTGCCGGGGCTGGTGGCCGAGCAGATCCTTCTGGACCGCATGGGGCTGGAACCGGGGGCGGTGGTACGGCTGGGGACGAAGGCGTTCGAACTGAGGGCCGGGATGACCTATCAGCCGGACGGCACTGGCGGCGGTTTCTCGCTGGGGCCACGGGTGCTGGTGCTGACCTCGGAACTGGCGGGCAGCGGGCTGCTGGCGGCGGGCACGCTGTTCGAGACCGAGTACCGGCTGCGGCTGCCCGACGGCAGCAATCTGGCGCGGTTGGAACAGCAGGCCGAGGCGGCGTTTCCCGAAATCGGCATGCGCTGGCGCGATACCCGCAACGCCACACCCGGCGTCACCCGCTTCATCGAGCGGATGGGCTCGTTCCTGGTGCTGGTCGGGCTGGCGGGGCTGGCGGTCGGCGGGGTCGGGGTCTCGGCAGCGGTCAGGGCCTATCTGGAGGGCAAGACCGCCACCATCGCGACCCTGAAGACCATCGGGGCGTCGGGCGGCACGATTTTTGCCATCTATCTGATCCAGATCGGGCTACTGGCTCTGATCGGGATTACCGGAGGGCTGCTGCTCGGGGCGCTGGTGCCGAAACTGCTGGGGCCGCTGATCGCCGACCGATTGCCGGTGCCGGCCCTGTTCGATGTCTATATCCGGCCTTTGGCGGAGGCTGCGCTCTATGGGGCGCTGACGGCGCTGATCTTCACCGTCTGGCCGCTGGCGCGGGCGCGAGAAATCCGGGCGGCGAGCCTGTTTCGTGACGCGATCACCCCGGCGCGGCGCTGGCCTCGTCCTGGCTATGTGGCGCTGGTGGCGGGGCTGGCGGCGCTCCTGATCGGACTGGCGGCGTGGCTGTCGGCGATCCCGAAACTCGCCCTCTGGGCGGCGGCGGGAATCGTTGTGGCCCTCTTCATGCTGGTGCTGGCGGCGCAGGGCGCGCGGCTTCTGGCTCGGCGGCTGGCGCAGTCGCGGCTGACAAGGGGAAGGCCGGCGCTGAGGATGGCGCTCGGCAGCGTCGGGGGTCCGGGCGGCGAGACCGCCTCGGTGGTGCTGTCACTGGGGCTGGGCCTGTCGGTGCTGGCGGCGATCGGGCAGATCGATGCGAATTTGCAAACGACGATCTCGAGGGATCTGCCGCAAGAGGCGCCAGCCTATTTCTTCCTGGATGTGCAGAACGCGCAACGGCCTGAATTCCTTGCGATACTGGACGCCGACCCACAGGTCACCAAGGTCGAGACGGCACCGATGCTGCGCGGTATCCTGACCCGGATCAACGGTCGACCAGCCCGCGAGGTCGTCGGCGAGCATTGGGTGCTGAGGGGCGACCGGGGGGTTACCTATGCGTCGGAAATCCCCGAGGGCTCGAAAGTGACGGCGGGGGAGTGGTGGCCGGAAGACTATTCCGGCGAACCGCAACTCAGCTTCTCGCTGGAGGAGGCCGAGGAGATGGGGCTGAACCTCGGTGACGAGATCACCGTCAACGTGCTCGGTCGTGACGTGACGGCGAAAATCGCCAATTTCCGCGACCTGGAGTTCCGCACGCTGGGGATCAATTTCGTCATGGTCTTCGACCCCGCGACCCTGGCCGGTGCGCCCCATACCCATATCGCTACCGTCTATGCAGACCCGGAGGCCGAGGCGCGTCTGTTGCGCGACCTGTCGGAGCGCTTCCCCAATATCACCGCCATCCGTGTCCGCGACGCCATCGACCGGGTCACGGAGGCGCTGGCGGCTATCGCCTCGGCGACCCGCTACGGGGCGGCGGCGACGCTGCTGACCGGGTTCATCGTGCTGATCGGTGCGGCGGCGGCGGGCGAGCGGGCGCGGGTATTCGAGGCGGCAGTGCTGAAGACGCTTGGGGCGGTAAGGGCCCGGATTCTCGCCAGTTTTGCGCTGCGCTCGGCGATCCTCGGAGCCGCGGCGGGCATGGTGGCGATTGCTGCCGGTTCCGTGGCCGGATGGGGGGTGATGACCTTCGTGATGGATGCCGACTACCGCTTCGAGCCCTTGTCGGCCATCGCCATTGTCGCCGGGGGAGCGCTGGCGAGCCTGATTGCCGGGCTATTGTTCGCGCTTCGTCCGCTCAGCCTGCGCCCGGCGGGGGTGCTGAGGGCGCGGGAATAGGCATGTTCGTGGCGGTTTGGAACGGATTTGTGAACTGTCGGGGCAATAAATCGTGAAACCTGCGGTTGCCCTTGAAAAAATGGCGGCTTTCCCCGATATAGGTGGAGAGAAATCGGGACGGGGGCGTTCCGGAATGCTAGGTCCAATCTCTAGGAGGGTTTAATGGCCGAATTCGAAACTGTCCGCCGCGGCGCCGGCGCTCTTGCGGGAGCCGTCGACCAAGGGCTGCGGGCGCATATGAACAAGGTCTACGGCCTGATGGCGGTGGCGATGGTCGTCACCGGGATGGTTTCCTACGCCTTCGGCATGGAGCTGAAATCGCTCATGACTACCGGGGCGACCAACATCCTGCCCGAAGGCCTTCTGATCTCGCTGTTCACCACACCGCTGCGCTGGGTGGTCATCTTCGCGCCTCTGGCGATGGTGTTCCTGTTCGGTGCCGCCATCAACCGGCTGAGCCAGGCCGGGGCGCAGATGTTCTTCTACGTCTATGCCGGTCTCGTGGGCCTGTCGCTGTCGACGATCTTCGTGGTCTATACCGGCATGTCCATCGCCCAGATCTTCTTCGTCACCGCGATTGCCTTCGCCAGCCTGTCGCTTTGGGGCTACACCACCAAGAAGGACATTTCGGGCTGGGGCAGCTTCCTGATCATGGGCGTTGTCGGCCTGATCGTGGCTTCGCTGGTCAATCTCTGGCTGCAGAGCGAAGCGATCATGTTCGCGGTTTCCGCGCTTGGTGTGCTGATCTTCGCCGGGCTGACGGCCTATGACACGCAACGGATCAAGAACACCTATCTGCAGATGCGCATGTCGCCCGAAGGCGAGGCCTTCCTCGGCAAGGCGGCGATCCTCGGGGCGCTGAACCTTTATCTCGACTTCATCAACATGTTCATCTTCCTCCTGCAGCTGTTCGGCAGCCGCGAGTAAGCCTCAAGGCGATACGAATTCTGCAAAGGGCCGATCATTTGATCGGCCCTTTTGTTTTGATCCGCGGAGCCAGCGAGGCGGCGGACGATAGCGTTTCAGGGAATCGAAGAACCGGCCCCGCCGCATGGCGAACTCTCGTATCCCCTTCGCGCGCCGCTCAACCGCGGCACGGTGCGACCAGCACCGGGCCGCGCCCGACCCACCCGAGGGGCGGGCGCGTTGCTGACACATGCTGAGAGCGGCCCGCTTGGAAGCGACTGCGCCATAAAGTGGTCCGCAGAGGGGTCCGGACAGCGCCCACCCTGGGTCGGGCTTGGCCCTCATTTCTGAGCTGACGCAGCAGGTATTGGTCCCTAGATACTGCCGAATACGGCGTGTTCGAAGATACCAATCCTTGAATTTGAATTGCGGCATCTCTGACCAGTCAGAGGATGGGGGGAGTTGGTTCCGACACGGGCAGAAGAGCCGAAATCAATCTGCCCGCGTCTTTGCAATGGGCGTGCGGAGCGGCGGGATAGTCAGTTTGGCAGGCCTGCGGCGGCGGGCCTGAGGCCCCGTTCCATATGCCGGGCCGGGAACAGGATGCCGGGGCGGAGTTCGAGCTGGATATCGGCGCGTTTGCGGAACCCCAGCGCGGTATAGAAGGGCACGGCGGTGAGGGTGGAGTAGCATTCGAAACCGGTGATGCCGGCGGCCGTGGCATCGGTCAGGCAGCGGTCGAAAATGGCGCGGCCGATGCCCTGGCCGGTGGCTTCGGCCTCGGTGGCGAAATGGCGCAGATGGGCGTGGCCACGGGGCATCGCACCACCATGGGGATTGGAACGGCTCCAGCCGCCGGCGGCGAGGAGGCGGCCGTCGGGGGTTTCGGCGACGTAATAGGTGCCAGACGTGACGAGGGCGGCCTGGGCGCGGGCGATGATCGGGATGGCGACAATCAGGACAGAGGGCGGATAGTCGGCCTTCAGGAGCTTGGGGTAAGAGCGGGCGAACATGGCGTCGAGGGGGGCGATGTCGGCCCTGGTGGCGGGGCGGACGATGTAGTCGTGCATCTTGGCCTCCGATAGCGTTTTGCGCCAAATCGAACTCATTCCAAACCGCGAACGCATTTGCTTCGCAAACGCTGCCTCGGGTTCCGGAATGAATATTTGATTCCGTTCAGGCGCAAAACGTTTTGAAAAATGAAAAGAGCCGCGCGAGGGGTCCCGCACGGCTCCAGTCGATAAAACGGGGCGAGATTACTTGATCTTGCCTTCCTTGTATTCGACATGCTTGCGCGCGACGGGGTCGTATTTCTTGACCACCATCTTCTCGGTCATAGTGCGCGAGTTCTTCTTGGTCACATAGAAGTGGCCGGTATCCGCGGTCGAGTTGAGGCGGATCTTGATTGTGGTCGGCTTCGCCATATCGCGTCTCCTCGGGCCGCGCCCGTGCGCGGCGGGGGTGAATTCCAGAACCCGCCTTCTACACGGCAGGGGAATGCTGTCAAGATGGGTTATGGCCGTTGGGCTACGCAATAGGGGCAAGGGGGCCGGCTGGTGGCCGCCGAAGGACTGCTCAAAGCGCCACAACCCGCGGCAGCCCGTTGTCATCGCGAAAGAAGGGGATCGGGCGGTTGGGACAGGAGTGGTGCAGAAGGACAGGTAGTTCGGCAAGCACCACGGCGGTGATAAAGGCGACATCCTCAGGGAAACCGGACCCGAGCGGCAGCCAGCCAAGATCGCTCAACTCGCCATCGGCGCCGGAAAAGTCGTCGGGGTCGCCGAGGACGGCGCGCGCGGAGGCCAGGAGGAAACGTGCATCGAAGCGGCGGGTGCGGCCCGGCGGGGTGACGGCGCGAAAGACGAAGCGCAAGGCGGCGTCAGCGGCGAGGCGGAGACCGGTCTCTTCGCGGAGTTCGCGCAGGCCCGCCCCGACCAGGGCTTCGGGGCTGGTCGACGATGCCTCCCTGGCCAGGGCGCGGCGCAACGCGTCCGGCAGGGGCGGTGCGAGGGCCGCGTCGCCTGGCTCTGCACGGCCGCCGGGGAAGACCAGCTTTCCGGCCATGAACACGGCATTGCGGGCGCGGCGCCCCATCAGGACGCACGGGACGGGGCCCTCCTCGCGGACGAGGATGATCGTTGTGGCGTCATGGACGGGCTGGGGTGTCATGGGGGCAGGATGGACCGGCGGCGGGGACGCTGTCCATGGCGTTGGTCTTGCGACGGTAGAGGCTCTGGGGGGGTGGGGCTGGTGGCACGCCTGTCGGTCGCGCGCATGCCCCGCCGGTTCAGGGGCCGCCAAATCCGTGCATGCGCTTTGCCCACTGAAAGCCGACAAAAGCGCCCTTGAGCCTTGGGAGCATGTAGAGGGCCACCAGGGTGAAGATCGTGGAAAAACCGACGGCCATCACCCAGCCCTCGGGCCGCCAGACCTCGAAGACCAGGAGCATCAGGGGCGCCACAACATGTCCCGAGACGATGATCGTCGCCCAGGCGGGCCCGTCATCGGCGCGGTGGTGGTGCAGTTCCTCGCCGCAAACGGCGCATTCGTCGCGGACCTTCAGGTAACCGCCCATTAGCGGGCCATTGCCGCAGGAGGGGCACTTGCCGCGCCAGCCGCGCAACGCGGCCTCGCCGGTATCGCGGGGCGTGAGGGTGAGGGAAGCTTTGCTCATGAGCTCTCCATACAGGAGGCGTGATGAAGATTCCGCTCACAAAACCGCGTTGCGGCGCCATGTCGCAACGGGTGTGTGAGATATTTTCGCCTGTCACCGACGGAAACCCCGATGGCCTGCGTAGAAGGAATACCGAGGCAGGCAGAACTGTCCCAGGAAGAAGAACACGAAAGGAATTCGACATGACCAGAACCACACCTCTCATCGCAACGGCCATCGTTGTGCTCTTGAGCGCGGGCAGTGCCACCCAGGCCCGCGAGGGCGAGCGAGGGGCGGCGCTGTTCGAGCGTTTCGATGCCGATGGCGATGGCCAGATCACGGAGGCCGAGGCCGAGGCGCATCGCCACGAGATGTTCGAAGCGGCCGATACCAATGGCGACGGGCTTCTGTCCGAAGACGAGATGCGCGCCGCCGCCGAGGAGCACCGCAACCGGCGCTTTACCCGGATGATCGAGGCGCTGGACGAGAATGGCGACGGGCTGCTCAGCGCCGAGGAAATGGCGGCAGGCCGCGAGGGCCGGATGTTCGAGCATCTCGATGCGGACGGTGACGGCGTGATCACCGAAGAAGAGGCAGCGGCCGCAAGGGGGCGCGGGCACGGGCATCGGGATGGGGGTCCCCGTCCGTTCCGCCCGCGCGGCTGATTGCACTGGACTATGCCCGGTCTCCGGGCATAGTCCACCCTTGGATGATGGCCCTGGATGACAGAACGGCGCGCAGCGACGCCCAGCTTCTCGCCGCCTATGCGGGCGGAGATCAGTCGGCGGCGCGCGAGCTGACCGCCGCGCATGCGCCCAGGGTGCTGGCAATGGCCCGCCGCCTTCTGGGGGGCGACATGGCCGAGGCTGAGGATGTCGCCCAGGAGGCGATGCTGCGGCTCTGGAAGTTTGCGCCGGACTGGCGGGCCGGTGAGGCGCGGATCTCAACCTGGCTCTACCGGGTGACGGCCAATCTCTGCACTGACCGGCTGCGCCGACGGCGGGGGGTGGCGCTGGACGAGGCCCCCGAGCCGGAGGACCCGGCCCCCGCCGTGATCGAGGCGCTTGAGCGCGGTGACCGGGTTCGGGCGCTCGAGGCGGCGCTGGCGCAATTGCCCGACAGGCAACGGGCGGCGGTTGTCCTCAGGCATCTCGAAGAGTTGAGCAATCCCGAGATCGCCGAGGCGCTGGAGGTGACGGTGGAGGCGGTCGAAAGCCTCCTGTCCCGGGGTCGGCGCGCGCTGAAGGCGCTGCTTGCACCGCATCGGGACGATCTGGGAGTGAGGCGATGACAAAGGGTGACGACATGATGAAGGATGACGATCTGGACGCCCTGTTCGCGGTCGCGCGGCGGGAAAAGCCTGTGGCAGATGCGGCCTTTCTGGCCCGGGTCCTCGGCGATGCCGGTGCCGTGGCGGCGGAGCGGAGCGAAGGGGCCGCAGTCTATACCGACGGGGGCGCGGCCCAGCGCGGGGCGCCAGGACCTGTTGGACCGGGGCCCTGGCGGTTGCTGGGCGAGATACTGGGCGGCTGGCGCGGCGGGATGGCGCTGACAGCCTCGGCGCTGGCCGGGGTCTGGATCGGGCTCGCCGATCCCGCCGGGCTCGATACCGTGGCGGGGCTCGTCGGGTCGCTGTCGGGCGAGGCCGTCGGGTCCGGGGCGTCAGGCGATACGTTCTACGACTTGCTTCTGGAGGGCTGATAATGGCGGAGACAGCGAAAGCGGCATCGGTCGTGCCGGGCTGGATGAAGGTGACGCTGGTCGCCTCGCTCGCCCTCAATATCGCCGTGATCGGGTTGATTGGGGGCCTGGCGTTGCGCGGCCCCCTCGGCGAGGCACGGCCGGGATTCGCACCCGGCGACGGGCTGATCCGGATGCACCAGGCGCTGCCCGACAACAAGCGGCGCGAATTGGGGCGCGCGTTCTTCCACCGCCGCGACGAGATGCGCGGGACCCGCGCCGAGATGGAGCAATTGCGCCAGGAACTGCAGACCCTGCTTGTGAGCGAGCCCTTCGACATGGACGCGGTACGCGAAAATCTTGCCACCCAGAGCGATCTGCTGGGCGCCGTGGGCCGTGAGGCGCTGGAGCTCCTGACCGGCACGATCGCCGGGCTGACGCCCGAAGAGCGCCGGATCTTTGCCGAAAACCTGCGCCAGGCCCGTGGTCGCCCGCCCCGGGAGCGGCCCGAAAGATAGGCCAAGGCGCAGATACGTCACTGGCTGTTGCAGCGATCCGCCTTGTCCCTGATCCATCACGCTGCGCCAATTGCTTTGAAGTCGATGGATTTCAGGCGGTGACCGGTGATTCGGGATAAGGGCGGACTGCGTTAGGGTCGTGAAGAAACGCCCTTGCTTGTCCCGTGACCGCCAGCCCCAATCGAGACCCCGTCATCTCCATCGCGATCAGCGCATCGCCCGCACGGTGCAACCAGCGTCCCCACGCCAGCCCCATCGCCCCCGCTCTCCGCGCGTTCGGAACTGAAAACCCTCCACCAAGGGCTATTGAAAAAGCCTCGTGAACGGTCCGGTTCGCTTATCGGGTTGAAGCCTCGGCTAAAGGAATTCTCATCAATTCGTCGCGAGGAGCCGAAAGGCAAGCCATTTTCCCCCAAAATTGGAGGTGGCGGGCATTTTCAACAGCCCCCACCAGAGGGTTCTCCGAACGATCCTCACCCCTCCCGGAAGACCGCATCAGCCGGAAATTTCAGGCGGCGGTCAGGTGGAAGCGCACGCAATTGCGGCCAGCGTGTTTGGAGTCGAAAAGCGCCTTGTCGGCGCGTTTCATGATCGCCTCGGGGCTCTTTTCGGTGCCGTCTGCCATGGCCACCCCGATCGAGACCGTTACCCGGATGGTCAGCGAGGTTTCGGGCAGCCGGAAGGGCTGGTCCTCAACCGCGCTGCGAACGCGCTCGGCAATGCGCGAGGCGTCCCGTGACGAGGCGTCGGGCATGGCGACGAAGAACTCCTCGCCGCCGATACGGGCGACAAGATCGATGCCGCGGATATTATCCTGCAGGCGCCTCGCGAATTCCTCCAGCACCAGATCGCCGGCATCGTGGCCATAGCGGTCGTTGATGCGCTTGAACCGGTCGAGATCGAGCAGCATGACCGCGAATTCCGTCTCGCTCTCGCGGGCGCGGGCCATGATCTTGTGCATATGCGAAGCGGCATAGCGGCGGTTATAGAGCCCGGTCAGAGGATCGGTGACCGCCAGCTTCAGACCGTCGCGGAGGTTCAGCCGCAATTTCTCCGCCACGCGTTTGCGGCGGATCTGGGTTCTGAGCCGGGCGACCAGTTCAGTCTCGTCAAAGGGGGTCTCGATGAAATCGGTGGCGCCGAGATCGAGCGCCTGCGAGGCCGCCTCGAGATCGCCGTCACCCGTGACGAGGATGATCGCCGATTGCCGTGTATCGGCCTGGGCGCGGAGATGGGCGATCAGACGCAGTCCGTCACCGCCCCCGATAAGGCTGCGCGCGATCACGAAGGCGTCCGGCGGTGTTTCGCGGGCGGTTATAAGCGCCTCCGTCTCGCTTTCCGAAACCGAGACCGCGGCCGGCAGGCGTCTTGCGAGGGTCCCGGCCCAGGCGAGCCCGGTCGCGCGCGTGTCGGGGATGATCTGAACGCGGCCGAGGCCCCGGTCGGGATCCTGATCGAGATAATCGTCGGTATCGAGACCACCCCCCAAAATCTCACTGAGGCCAAGCTCGGCGCTGGTCGCGTCGCGCATGGTCAATTCGTCAAGCTCGTGCTTGAACCGCATCAATCCCCGTACCCGTGCATAGAGGGCGATATCGGCGAAGGGTCGCGACAGGAAGTCATCCGCCCCGGCCTCGAGCCCCCGAACGCGATCCGACGCCGCGCCGTCCGAGGTCAGGATAACCGGGATATGGGCCGTCAGCGGGTCGGCCTTGAGGATGCGGCAGAGCGAGAACCCGTCAAGATCGGGCATTTCGGTGCCGAGAAGGATGACATCAGGCGCGTCATGCCGTGCGTGAAGCAGCACCTGCTCACCGGTGGCCGCATCGCTGACATCGTAATAGACCGTCGACAGTTTTGTCTTAAGAAGGATGCGGCTGGCTGACGAACAGTCCGCTATCAGAATTTTCCCCGGCATGCCTCGAACCCTTGTTAGCGCGGAGGCGGGCGTTCTTATGGTGTCCTGTCACCCGCTCACCGCAAATATTCTGTGGCGCAGACCACCGATTGACGGGTCGCCGCCGTGGTTGCGTGTCCGCTCGACAACGCTTGTCCGGGCGCTATCGTTAAGGGCAGTTAAGGCTAAAATCCTTAACGAAGCATTGATCGGGAGGACCTGACAGGATGGTGAACGAGGCAGCGGCACAGGAGATCGCCGTCCGGGCGCTGCTCTGGATCGCGGCGGATCCCGAGCGGTCGGGGCAGTTTCTTGGCTATTCCGGTGCCGATCCCGGCGATCTGAAGGCGCGGTCGGCGGAGCCGGAATTCCTGGGATTCGTTTTGGATTTCATACTTCTGGATGACGCCTTCATCCTGGATTTCTGCACCGAGGCGGGTCTGCCGCCCGAATCCCCGATGCAGGCCCGCGCCCGTTTGCCGGGGGGCGATCTGCCGAACTGGACCTGAATGCCTAAAAGTTAAGACAAGCTGTTATGGTCGGGAACGGGTCGGGAACAGAAGATTTCGAAAGGGTTTTCAGGCAGGTCCGGGACAGGCAAGGGTGCTTGGGACGGCGGAGAATCGCCCTCTTTCCCTGTGCCCATCGCGGCGGATCAGCGGGGCGTCAGCGCCGGATTGTGACCGCGACAAACCGATGTCGAACGTGTCAGGTCCGGGGCTCGCGCTACCGGACCCCGAGCGCGTCCAGCGCCAATTGCATTTCCGTGGGCAGGAGGTCTTCGCCCTCCCGGAAGGGGCCGAGATCGGACGGGGCGTCCTTCGCCTTGAGATACCGCCAGCCCTGAAAAGGGCGCTTCGGTTGAGGCTGGACGCGGATGAGCTCCGGGTCGAGGCGGAGGGCGCAGCGGCGGATACCGTCCTGGCCGATACGCTCATCGAGGCTGACAAGGCGCTGGCGGACCTGGACGAGTCCCCTGATTACCCAGTAGATCGACCCGCCAGCCAGCAGCTCGGCGGCGCGCCGGGGCCACATGCGGGTGACGTGGAAAATGCCCTCGGGCAGGCCCTGAGCGCGGTTGCGGGATGGGGCACCGGCCTGCCAGGCAGCGAGATCGGCGACGCTTTCGGAGCCGACGCTGAGCTTGATGAGATGCAGCTTGCTCATGGCTCACGGTCTAGCAGAGCATTCCAGGAAAGGAAAAGGCCTCGAAAGACCGCTATTGTTGCGGTAGAACATCTCGACAGGCCCATCTACCCGGAGCGCGTTTGTGAACGAACAGATCACCGGCCGGAAGCCCCAGGCTGACCTTCTCTGGCAGGCGGTCTCGCTTGACGTGTTGCGCGAGAAATACGCCAAGGGGGCCGAAAAGGCGCTCTCGGGGCCGGACATGGTCCGCGCGATCCGGGCGCGTGTCGCCCGGGCGCTGGCGGCGGTGGAGACCGACCCGGCGCTCTGGGAGAAACGGTTCCTGGCGGCGATGGAGCGGGGGTTCATTCCGGGTGGTCGGATCAATTCGGCGGCAGGCTCGGACCTGAAGGAGGCGACGCTCATCAACTGCTTCGTGCAGCCGGTGGGAGATTCGATCTCCGGAGTGACGGAGGGCAAACCCGGTATCTACGAGGCGCTCCGCGAGGCGGCCGAAACCATGCGGCGCGGCGGCGGTGTCGGCTATGACTTTTCGACCATCCGCCCGCGCGGCGCCCATGTCGCCGGAACCGATTCGACCGCCTCGGGGCCGGTCAGCTACATGCATGTCTTCGACCAGTCCTGCGCGACAGTGGAAAGCGCCGGGGCGCGGCGCGGGGCGCAGATGGGGGTGTTGCGCTGCGACCATCCGGATGTCGAGGATTTCATCAATGCCAAGCTGCAGGCCGGGCGGCTGAACAATTTCAACATCTCGGTGGGCGTCACGGATGTGTTCATGGAAGCGGTCGAGGCCGACGCGGCGTTTGAACTGGTCCACAAGGTGCCGCCCGCCAGGGCCTGGCGCCGCGACGAAACGCGGCAGCGCGAAGACGGGCTCTGGGTCTACCGCAAGGTGCGGGCACGGGACCTTTGGGACCTGATCATGCGCAACACCTATGAGGCGGCGGAGCCCGGCATTCTGTTCCTCGACCGGATCAATGCCGAGAACAACCTGCATTACTGCGAGCGGATCGAGGCGACCAATCCCTGCGGAGAAATCCCGATCCCGGATCACGGTTGTTGTTGTCTCGGCTCGATGAATGTCACGCGCTTTGTATCCGATCCATTCTCGCGGGATGCGAAGTTTGACTTCAAAGCCTTTGAAGACACGGTAAAAACCGCTGTTCGAATGTTGGACAATGTCCTCGACGTCACCGTCTGGCCGCTGGAGGCGCAGGCGCGCGAGGCGGCGTCGAAACGGCGGATCGGGCTGGGGTTTACCGGGCTTGGCGACACGCTGATCGAACTGGGGATGCGCTATGACGAGGCGCGCGCGCGGGACTGGGCGGCGGGGCTGACCCGGGCGATGCGCGATGCGGCCTATTGGGCGAGCGTGGAACTGGCAAAGGAAAAGGGCGGCTTTCCGCTGTTCGAGGCGGAGAAATATCTCGCCTCGGGCATGGCATCACGGCTGCCGGAGGATCTGCGCAACGGGATCGCGGAATACGGGCTGAGAAACTCGCACCTGCTGTCCATTGCGCCCACGGGGACCATCAGCCTTGCCTTCGGCGACAATGTCTCGAACGGGATCGAGCCGGCCTATTCCTGGTTCTATTCCCGCAAGAAGCGCGAAGCGGACGGGTCGATGAAGGAATACCGGGTCGAGGACCATGCCTATCGGCTCTACCGCGAGGGGGGTGGGGATACGGAGGCGCTGCCCGAGGCCTTTGTGAACGCGCTGGAGATTTCGGCGCTGGATCACATGGCGATGCAGGCGGCCATCCAGCCCTATATCTGTGCGGCGATTTCGAAGACGGTGAATGTGGCCGAGGATTATCCGTTCGCCGAGTTCGAGGACCTTTATATGGAGGCCTGGCGGGCCGGGCTGAAGGGGATCACCACCTACCGGCCCAATGCGGTGCTCGGCTCGGTGCTGAGTGTGGAGACCGAGAAAACCGCCTCCCCGGCGCTGCAGGTGATGGAACCGCTGGACCGGCCCGAGACGCTGGAAGGGCAGACCTACAAGATCAAATGGCCGGAAAGCGCGCATGCGATCTATATCACGCTCAACGATGTGATGATCGATGGCCAGCGGCGGCCCTTTGAGGTGTTCATCAATTCCAAGAACATGGAGCATTATGCCTGGACGGTGGCGCTGACCCGGATGATCTCGGCGGTGTTCCGGCGCGGCGGCGATGTGAGTTTCGTGGTCGAGGAGCTGAAGGCGGTCTTCGATCCGCGCGGCGGGGCCTGGATGGGCGGGCGTTACGTACCGTCGATGCTGGCGGCGATCGGCGAGGTGATCGAGCGGCACATGATCGGGATCGGGTTTCTGAAGGGCAAGGGACTGGGGTTGAAAACCGACCCCCGCGCCGAGGAGGCAGTGGTGACGACAAGGCCGAAAGGGCCGGTTTGCCCCGATTGCGGGGCGCAGCCGATGGCGATGCTGGAGGGCTGCATGACCTGCCCGGAATGCGGGTATTCGAAGTGCAGCTAGCGCACCGTTCCTGATTTCTGATTCAGGAACGATGCTCTATAGCATTTTGCGCCAAATCGAATTCATTCCAGCCCGTGAACGCATTTGCTTCGCAAACGCTGCCTCACGGTCCGGAATGAATGTGTGAATCCGATCAGGCGCAAAACGCTCTAATACCAGCCGCAGAATCCATTGACTCCTTTTAGGGATTCCCACTGGGCAGGAAGTCTGACTCTATGGCGTTGAGCAACATGGAGGCGGGAATGACGGTGAATGTGACGCGTGAAGACCTTGCGGCGCGGGATTTGCGCTCG
>JBNKVT010000015.1:0-41940 GCA_050299335.1 Paracoccaceae bacterium
GGCGGCACGCATAACCTGCAGCCATGACAAAGAAGCCCAGCCCTTTCCGCTACTTCAAAACCTCGCCCGAGATCATCCGCCTGGCGGTGATGCTTTACGTCCGTTTCCCTTTATCGCTTCGTAATGTCGAGGATCTGCTGCACGAGCGGGGCATCGACGTCAGCCATGAAACTGTCCGGTTCTGGTGGCGCAGGTTTGGCCCCATCTTCGCTTCGGAGATCAGGAAACGTCGGATCGAGGGCATGAAATCGAGCCGCTGGCAGTGGCATCTTGACGAGATGTTCGTGAAGATCAACGGCGAGCGACACTATCTGTGGCGCGCCGTGGATCACGAGGGAGAGGTGCTGGAAAGCTTCGTCACCAGGACCCGTGACAAGAAAGCAGCCTTGAAATTCCTAAGGAAAGCAATGCGCAAGCACGGCCAGCCAGAGGTGATCGTGACCGACCGCCTTCGGTCTTACGGCGCCGCCCTCAGGGAAATCAATGCCGACGCGCGACAGGAGACCGGCCGCTGGGCGAACAACAGGGCGGAGAATTCCCATCTGCCGTTCCGACGACGCGAGCGCGCCATGCTTCGGTTCCGACGCATGCGAAACCTGCAGAAATTCGCCGCCGTCCACGCCTCCGTCTCGAACCACTTCAACCAGGAACGCAGCCTCTCAAACCGGGACATCTTCAAGCAGAACCGCGCCGCTGCTCTTGCCGAGTGGCGTGGCCTCTTCGCTGCCTGACGGGACAGCCCCCGACCTTGCGGAGACCGGTTCGCATTCGTCTGACTCCACCGCCACTTTCAAAATATCAGATGCCAGGTAAAACCGATTTGTGGGGGTCCTGTCCCACGGAGAGGTGTAATTCCGTGGGACAGGACCATGCCTGCTCCTCTTCACGTATTCCAGGCCAGTTCAGATCGGCATCTGCAACACGCCGGAGCCGAATTCTGCCGGCACACCAGCCTCGGGCATACGAAGATGCAGGGCAGGTTTCCCGATGACCCCAGCCTCACGCGCCGCGGCGCTGAACCAGTTTTGCAAAGGCATTTGACAATGCGTTCCCTTGTGGGGCTGATTTCCGATTGGCACAAGATGCCCCAAGTAACTTGCCTATTTCATTGCCTCGATAACGCTCTCGTATCGGAAGCGTCGCAAGAGATGGGCAGAACCTTCACAGATGGTGCGGATCGTGGCCGCTTCGATCTTGCCTTGCCACGCTCCTGACCGGCCTTCACGGAAGTAGGTCGCAGAAACATTGGGGCTTTCGACAAAGCTCAGCGCGGCCTCGCGGCGACGCAGATCTTCGAAGCGCACTACCTCCAGAGCGGTTTCGATGGCAACAGATTCAGCAGGCAGCTTCAGGAAACGGGCGATTTGCGTAAAGGTTCCGAGAGTATCGGCAAGCATGTCCTCGTAACGGACCGTGAGGACGAACGGATTGCGCCTACCGGTCCAGCTATCCACATGCGCTGCCCATCCGCCCAGGTAGTAGTAGGACGCGCCGGGAGGTTCGTAGACATAGTCGGACCCCTTGCGCATGATATCCGCAACCGTGGCAAGATCGGTCTTTAGGAAGGCTGCAATCGAGATGGCGACGTCCAGCGGGTTGCGAACGAGGTAGATAGCGCCAGCCGACGACGAGAGGTTCACTGTCGGAAAACCGAGATGATAGCCGGCCTGATGATGGGTCTTCAGAAAGTTCGGCCCGCCGGTCCTTGCGGCAGCCAGCATCTGGGCTGTCTCGCGTGCGGCGGCAAGCTCGGCCCGGGTAGCCTGTTCCGGCGCTTTGCCGAGCGCGGTGCGGTAAAACACCGGGCTCGCCTCGTTGGGCGCGAAGCGCTCGAGCGGAGGAAATCCCACACCCTTGTACGGGCCATTCACAAGGGCATGCAGGAACAGGCGCAGCCAGGTGTTGCCGGACCGGGGATAGGAGGCGAGCCAGACGATCCGACCCATTCAGGAATAGGACGTGTTGAGGACAGTCGACTTGCGCGATGGCTTCAGGGCCGTGTCGTAACCGCGCTTGAAATAGACCTGCACGCCCTTGTTCAACTCGCGCGCACCCCGGATCAGCCGCACGGTCGCGGCCCGGTCGACGGAAGCGACGATGGTCAACGCAGCCGCGGTCGCATCATTGATGGGAAGGGATTTCAGAAGCCCACGGCCTTCCATCCAGTCTTCGGCGAGTTCGGGTGCCGTGTATATCCAACCCAGGTAACCTGTCATTTCGTTCCCCCGGATTGCAGCCAGATTGTAGCCGGACGCCAGATGCCCGCGCACCGCAGATCCCATATTACCAAGCTCGAAACGATCGAAGCTTTCGGTCCGTGACAGAAAGTCCATCACCATGCCGAAGGCCTCGAAGCTGCCCGAGAGGCTGACGATTTCAGTTTCCTTGACCTGTGCCAAGCCGGCCCCCGTTGATGTGTTTGTAACAACGTCTCATGGCTATATCGCCGGTTCCGAATATTCAATTCCCACGTCCCGCAATCCGAAATTCGCTGGAATTTCGTGCAAATCCGGGTGGCAATGGGGCAAAGGAATGATCTGTTATTCCTCGCGAATACCGTGGAATTGCCAGAATATTTTCCAGTATCTTTTTGTTTTTGAAAAACAGATTAACCCCAGAAACCTATGTAGACTCCGATAGACGTACCTGTGAACAAGAAATCAGACCCCGGGACCGTTTTATGTTGGAACTCGGAAAAAATTCGGCCTCCGCAAGATTATTGTTTAAAAGGCCGAACTATTGTGTATTTCTGCTCGAAGTTCGATCTGCGCCGGAAAGGCAGGATTAGCGATCAATTGAGGGGACGACAGGGATGAACACCTACAAGTTGTCGGCAAGCGTTCTTGCCATGGGTGCGGCAGGCGCGCTTCCGGCACAGGCGCAGAGCACGCCGACCGGCTTTACGCTGGACGTGAAGGGTGGGTATGCCATGGGTGGCAGCTTGTTCTACGACAAGCTCGAAGAGCAAGGCGCGCCTGACGAATTCATCGACGACAAGCTGGGATTCGACAGCTTGCGCGGCGGATATGGCAGTGCGCGGTTCACTCGTTCGATCTCGGAATGGAACGATTACAGCGTCGGTATCAGCGGAACGTTTATCGGTGGTTCGGGTTCGACTGATGAAGACAAACTGCCTTCGTTCGTATCAGCTGACTTTGAAGAGACATTCACCGGGTTCACGCTGGATGCCGATTACGGCTGGAAACGTCGGTTTGGCGGTGCCGATATCCGGGCATTTGCTGGTCTGCGGGCCGGTTGGTATTCCACGGAATTTTCCGGCAGAGAGGAAGTCGAAAAGATTCCAGGCGACCCGGACGAATTTGAGAAAATTACGTCCGTCGACTTCCTCGGATTCGGCCCTCGGGTGGGCGTCGAGGCGCGCCAGCGTCTTGCCGGTCAGAAATACGGCTGGTTTGCCGGAATGACAGCTGCAGCCCTGCGTGGCAACTATGAGGCCGAGTTCCGCGGGGAGGAAAACGGCATGGTCGTCGTTGACGAGGACGAGAGTTTTAGCGGCACCATGTACACGCTCGATGCTGAGTTAGGTGTCGACTACTATGTGAACGAAAGCAGCAAGTTCACTGTCGGCTACCGCGCTGAACAGCTTTGGAATATCATTCCGGATGAGTTCGACTCTGATGCGCGCGACAAGCTGGTGCATGGGCCATTCGTGGGATATACGACCTCGTTCTGATCCCAGCCGCGCGGCCCTTCCCGGGGCTGCGCCATCTTCGCCGTACCGAAAGGACGTTCTGTGGCCATCCGTCTTGGTGGTGACAATGACATGTTTGCGCACATCTGGCCCATGGACCAGTGTGCGGTTCTCTACGAGTTCGCCAAGCGATACCCGGGCGAGGACGTAGAGCTGGATCTGGGGCGAAACTGTGTCCTCGTTGTCCAGTCCCCAGGCGCATTCGAGCACGTGTTGCGGCGCCGTCCGGAGAACTATCGAAAATCGCTGGGACATTTCACCGAGTTGATCGGGCAGAGCCGCCTGAGCACGGACGGCGACTTGTGGACCTATTTGCGGAACCTCTCGAACACGGACATTTCGCGGGTGAACCCCGCGGCGATTGTCGCGGCGGTACGCGAACCGTTCGAACGGGCGCGCGATCGGCTTGAGGCGGAGTCATGTGACAGGCGTATCGTGAACATCGATACCGCAATCGAACGGGCAGCAGCTGAATCGGTCTGCAAGGGTCTTTTGGGTTTTCCGCCAGAGATCCATGGCGACGAAACCCTGGCCGATATCGTGCACCTCGCCCGTTTGGCCCGCGTGCGAAACTACGGGGCGCAAGGACAGACCCCGGCAGAGATGAAGGCGCTGGAGCGTGACGGACAGGCTGCGGACAAAAGGCTGAGCACGCGGCTTTCCGGTATCTGGGACCGGCATGTGGACAGGTCCGATCCCAAGCGCGATCTCTTGTCGCGCATCGTTCTCGATGACAGTGGAAAGGTCGATCCGCGCGGCGAAGTGCTGACGCTGTTCGCAGCCGGGTTCGAAACGACGGCGAGTTCGGTCGGTTGGGGGCTGTTCCTGTTGGCCAACCAGCCGGACCTGCAGGAAGAATTGCGCAGGGAGTGCCAGACCAGGCTGGGCGATGATCTGAAAGTCGCCGAACTCGAGCAATGCCGCAAGCTTCAAGCCTTCACCCGCGAGAGTCTGCGCATCTTTCCGACCCTGCCGATGATCGGACGGGTCGCGGTGGAGGCAGACGAGATCGAAGGGACCAGTGTCCCGTCTGGGCGCCTTGTTCTGGGCTCGATCGTGGGCCTGCATATGAACCGGCAGGTCTTTTCCGAACCGGCCTCCGTGCGGCTCGATCGATTTCCTGACGGTTCGATACCACGGGAATTTCAAGGCCACTATCTGCCGTTTTCCGACGGGCGGCGTGTCTGTCCCGGCGTCCGGTTCGCGAATTACGAGGCAATGGCCGCGCTGTCGATCATCCTTCGCCGCCTCAAGGTTCTGCCCGGGCCGAAAGAACCGCTACGGTTTGACTGGGTGTTCACATTGCGTCGGCATGGCGGGCAGAAACTGCGGTTCGAGGTACTGACGTGAGGATCGCCTATTTCGGGCTGCACGCCCTGCACGATCCCTCGCAACACGCGCGGAACATGCGGATCCTGCTCGCGGGTCTTGCGGATCGCGGGCATGATGTGTTGTCGGTGACCACCACGACATTCAGTTTCGTCCCGGACCGCGACATGACGCGCGCGGTCCGGAGACTGGGCTTCAGATCCGGAAGCGATCATTTGCAGTTTGAGCGACGGCACACGTCATTTCACGAGATCCTGCTTCGCATTGATGGACTGCGCAATCCTCGTGAAGCGGTCGATCGGGCCAACGAGTTAGGGGCGGCATTCGGCCCGGATCTTCTCATAATGTCCACATCGGCGCGCGGTCCGGATGGAAGGCCGGAGTATATTGCGATCGATGCTCCGGTCATCCACGCCGGAGAGACATGGGATCGCGCGATTGGAAGTGACGCGCCGGAACTGGTTTTCGTAACCGGCAGGGCCTGTAATGAGATGCAGGAAAACCGGCTGGAACTGCCACCGCTGATGGATGAGGTCAGTCAAGGTAACGAAAAACGGCCCTACGTGACCTTTGTGGCGCCGACCTGGGACAACGGAGCGGCGTTGTTTTTTCAGGCCGCGCATCACATATCGGAAGTCCTTCCGACCCAGAAGTTTCTTGTCGTCCAGCGCGAGGGTCAGATCGAGCAACTGGAAAAGGAAACCGGCTTGCCGCTGAGCCAGTTGCGGCGTCTGGACGTGCTCCTGCACCCGTGGTTCAACTTTGACTATCTTGACGCGACCAGGGTGCTTGTGATGCCGGCAATGACATCCGGGACCGATCTGCGGGTCACGCTCGAAGCCCTGGCACGCGGCATTCCTGTCCTCGGCAGCACTGTCGCACCCCTTGGCGACCTTCTGGCCCCACTAGGGGCGGCGCTGGACTTGTCACAACACCAGCTTGCCAACCCGCACCTTCCCGCATCCAGTTCGGATGTGGTGCCCTGGACGCTGGCGCTGGCAGCGCTGCTTACGGATGAAGACCTCTATGCCGAGCATTCGGTGGCCGCACGCGACATCTCGGTGGCAATGCAGTCCGGTGACCCGATTGCAATGGCTGAGGCGTGGCTCAACGCACACCTGGAGACAGCACCGTGAGCGCGCGGGTTCGCGAAAGGCGCTTTGTCCAACAGCTGGGCAACAATTTTGTGGAATTGCTCGTGCGCGAACACGGGGAGACAGGCTCCACGGAAACCGTTGTGTTCGTGCACGACTATTTCGGCAACAGCCTCGATTTCCACGAGGCGGGACGGTTCCTGGCGTCCTGCGGGCTGAAGGCCCTTGCCATGGATCTGCCGGGACGGGGGTGCAGCGCCGCGCTGCCGGAGGATGGCTACGGGCTGTTACGGCTGGCGTCCTGTGTCGTCGGCGCGGTCCAGGAATGCGCAGGACAGCACGCTATTCTGGTTGGCAAGGGCTGGGGTGGGGTTGTCGGGGCACTGGCGATCCTTATGGCCCCAGGCCTTTTCCGCTCGATTATCTTTCTGGACACGATGTTTGACTGGAGTGCGGTTGATCGCGAAGCGCTGTCGGCCTTGAGAGACGTCGCATGTGAACGATTCTCGAACGAGACTGCTCTGGCAGAGGCCATCGCCACACTGCCGGCCGACTGGTTTCCCGAAATTCGGGAAGGGAGCGCAGCGATGGCACAGCGGGCAATGCGCGGACCGGACGGCGTTCGCCTGGCCCTCGATCCCTCAGCGGTGGAATTCGTATTGAATGCCAATGACGGGAATGGCGAGTTTTCAAACCTGGTGGCACGTCTGAAGCATCCTCAGGCACATCTCCTGTCTTCACCGGACCTCAGGAGCAAAATGCACAGGATCGAGGAAAAACTTCCCGCGTCGGGACGCATGTCGGTTTTTAATTTCGACGGCCGCGGCTGGAGGCTGGATACAAGGGAAGAACTGATGATCCTGCTGGGCGCTGTCCATTCGACAAAGGCGCTCTGAGCCTGATCGGAGGCGTTGACAAGGCGGATGGGAAGATGCCGATATAGCCGAAAATGGTCTTTCGCGTTCGACCTTCTGCCAGAGACATCACGCATCACCGATCGCATTGAAATCGCCAGAGTTCTTCGCAGAGATTGGTGATTCAGATTATAGGCGGAATGCGTTGGGAAGGATCGGGATGGGCAAAGTGGCTCCGCGATCCCAGAGCGGTGTCGAGCTTCCAATGATTGGAGAATTCCGGACCATTGTCTTAGAGCAGAACCGGATCAGATTGAACCAATCTGATCCCGGGATTATTCTCAAGCCTACGTCTCTGGACCAAATTCTTTTTCAGACTGCTTCAGTCTGAAACGACTTTGTTCTTGAGCGTATTGCGCCAGATCGGGTTCACCTGTTCATTCCAACCCGCGGGGCAGGGTCTGCGTAGCAAATGCGTCTTGAGGGTGGAATGAAGTCGACTTGGCGCAAAATGCGCCAGATGTTTGTCCGCTTTACCCGCCTGAACGGGAACCGAAGCGCGACACCTGGCTCAAGGAGTGGTGGACCCGGCCGGACTTCACCGCCTTCCGGGGGCTGAGGTGAAGAAGGCGTTCAGGCCCGACACTCCGCTGTCCGGGCGGTCCGACCGGGAAGACCGGATCACCCGCGACCGACCTGAGATCGCCCGCCTCGCCGCCGAAATCCTGCCTTGCACCGGGGCCCCGGACAAACCTTCGGATCGGGATCGCGACAGTCCCCCGGCCCCACCTTTCAATTTGCCGTTCAATCCCTGCCCAGCATCCGTCCCAGAATCCGGCCGCCGAGAACATGCACGTGCATGTGCGGCACCTCCTGTACCCCGGCATCGCCGGTATTGGCGATCAACCGATAGCCCTGCCCTCCCTGCCCCGGGGTGATCCCGAGCTCGGAAGTGATGCGGTGAAGGGCGCGGGTGAAATCCGCGATCTCGGCATCCGACGCAGCCTCGGCAAAATGATCGTAATTCACATACGCCCCCTTCGGGATCACCAACACATGCACCGGTGCCTGCGGGGCGATATCCTCGAAGGCCAGGGTGTGGTCGGTCTCAAGCACCGTCTTGTTGGGAATTTCTCCGCGCAGGATCTTCGCAAAGATGTTCTGGTCATCGTAGGTGTACATGGCTCTCCCTCTCGTCAGTCAAAGCGCGCCCGGGTCGCCACCTGCTGCGACCGGTCATGGTCGAGATAGGTCAGGCGCCGTATCGCGGCGGCAATGTCATCCACCGCGCTGTCTTCATGCAGCCGCTCGAAGATCTGCACGTCGAGCGCGTGCAGCTGATCGCTTTCGTCACGGATATTCGCCCTGAGCGTCCGCAACAGACCGGTCCGCATCTCGGCATTCAGCGTATCGGTCGCGATCCCCATCCGCTGGGCATGGCCGATCAGGTAATCGTCGTCGAAATCGCAGCCGATCTCCAGCAGGCGGACATCGCAACTATCGGCGGCGAGGTCCTGCAGGGTGTCGATGCTGACCGGGTCAATGCAGAAGGCGATCCGGTTCTGGTCCGAAGCCCGGAACAGCAGCCTCAGAAATGCCCGCCGGTGGCGCGACCGTTTCTGCAAGGTGCTGCCCGTCCCGCCCAGAAACGGCAGGCCCGCATCATCCTCGTTGAAGACATAGCCGAAGGCGGAAATGCCGCCGGCGCTTTGCAGCGCCTCGGCATAGGCCTTGGCGATATGCCATTTCTTGCAGGCGATGACGACCACGGTATTCTCGCGCCCGATCTCGCCCTCGCGCTCCCAGATCCGTCTTGTGAACCGGTTCCCCGTCCGCCCCCTGAGGCGGAGATAGTGGAAAAACTCCCGCCCGTTGGCACCTTCCGGGATCGCCGTCGCCGGCCCCGAGAACAGCTCCACCAGCCGCGCCTTCAATTCCTCGGCATTGACCGAAAGCTTGCGGGCAAACAGTTCCTCCTGAGCCAGAAGGAAATCGTAATGGTCGTTCTGGAAATTCACCGGCATCCCGTAATCCGAGAATGCCAGGAAGGTCGGCGGGCGGGCGACGATCTCGACCTCGGGCACCAGATGATGGACCAGGGTCTGAAAGAAGGTCTCGTCGGGGATCCAGGTGGTCTTGAAGAACCGCATGATGTCGCGGCGCTCGCGGGTGAAGGCGGCCACCGCCTCGGCGGTCTTGCGCCGCAGACACCACCATTGCGAGCCGATGCGCATCTTCAGACCCTTGGGCAGTTCACGCTCCAGCCGCAGGAATTTCTGCGCCTCGTACATGGCGTAGAACAGC
This sequence comes from Paracoccaceae bacterium, assembly GCA_050299335.1. Lineage (GTDB taxonomy): Bacteria > Pseudomonadota > Alphaproteobacteria > Rhodobacterales > Rhodobacteraceae > JBNKVT01. The sequence goes on from JBNKVT010000015.1 coordinate 9,294, forward strand.
TTCTTGTCCTCGCGCTCGTTGAAGAAATGCCGGTAGATCAGCCGGTCTTTCTTGAGGCCGGTCTTGATGAAATCGCTCTCGAAGAAATCCGCACTCTCGATGATGTCCTTGTCGAGATGGGTCAGATAGTCCCGGATCGTCTCGGCCGATTTGATCGGCCAGCAGTCGCCCGAGATCAGGTAATAATGCGTCGCATCCGGATATGTCGCCAGGGCCTTTCGAAGGCCATTCAGCGAGGCCTGCACCAGCGACCATTCCCCCCAGCCGCAGCTTTCGGATTTCGCAAAGGCCACCGAGGCATCCTTGCCGAACGCCGCCTTCAGAGGCACCCCCACCGAAGCGGCGGCGCTCTTGTCAACATGCACGACGACGCTGTCGCCATGGGCGGTCAGCATCTTCACCTGTGCTGTCACCGCATCGGGATTCTTGTGGCACAGCAGGATATAGCAGAGTTTGGTCACACCAATCCCCGGATCTCTCTCGGGTCCCAGCCTTACAGCAACCCGTCCCGGGCGAAAAGCGTGCGCAGATCCGCCTCGGGCCGCGCGCCGATATGTCCGATCACCTCGGCCGCCGCCACGCAGCCCATCCGTCCGGCCGTCAGCAGGTCCGCCCCGTTCACCAGCCCGTAAAGCACGCCCGACGCAAACAGATCCCCCGCCCCGGTCGCATCCACCACCTTCGTCGCCACCGCCGGCGCGTGCACCCGTTCGCCGCCCCGAACCAGCCACGCCCCCTTCGCCCCAACCGTGCAGGCCAGAACCGCCACATCCGAAGCCCCCCGCGCAATCGCCGCCTCCAGATCATCGGTCTGGTACAGCGACTTCAGCTCATGCTCATTGGCAAACAGGAGGTCTACATCATTCTCGATCATCTCCGCAAAGGCCGCCCGGTGCCGCTCGACGCAGAACGGATCAGACAGGGTCAGCGAGACCTTCCCCCCCGCCCCCTTGCAAGCCCTGATCGCCTTGGTAAATGCCGCATGGCTGTCCGGCCCGTCGAACCGATAGCCTTCGAGATAGATCCAGTCAGTATCGGCCATCAGGTTGAGGTCGATATCCTCCGGCGTCAGAAACTCCGACCAGCCGAGATAGGTGTTCATCGACCGTTCGCCATCGGGGCTGACGAGGATCATCGACCGCCCGGTCTCGTGCTCGGCCTCCTTCGGCGCCATCGGCGTGTCATACCCCGCCCCTTGCGCCCGGAGATCATGGGCAAAGATCGCGCCCAGCTGGTCGTCCTTGACCTTGCCCACATAGGCGCTGCGCCCGCCCAGCGCCGCGACCCCGGCAATCGTGTTCGCCGCCGACCCGCCCGAGATCTCCTTCGCCGGCCCCATATGGCTGTAAAGCTCCACGGCGCGATTGGTGTCGATCAGCTGCATGATCCCCTTTTCGACCCCGTTCGCGGCCAGGAAATCATCCTCGATATGGGCCAGGATATCGACGATGGCGTTGCCGATACCGACAACCTGATGGGACTTGGTCACGCGGTTTTCTCCTCGAAAAGACAATATTCGGATATGATGCAATTGCTGCATTTCGGTTTACGGGCGATGCAGATATAGCGCCCGTGCAGGATCAGCCAGTGATGGGCGTGCTGCTGAAACTCGACCGGGATGTTGTCCTCGATGGCGCGTTCCACCGCCACCACGTCCTTGCCGGGCGCGATCCCCGTCCGGTTCCCGACCCGGAATATATGCGTATCGACCGCCTGTGCCGGGAACCCGAACCACATGTTCAGCACCACATTCGCCGTCTTCCGCCCCACCCCCGGCAGACCTGCCAGCGCTGCCCGCGACGAGGGCACCTCGCCGCCGTATTCCTCGATCAGCATGCGGCTGAGCCTGATGACATTCTTCGCCTTGTTGCGGTAGAGCCCGATGGTCTTGATATGCCCGATCAAGCCTTCCTCACCCAATGCCAACATCTTCTCCGGCGTATCGGCCACCTGAAACAGCGCCCGCGTCGCCTTGTTCACCCCCTTGTCGGTCGCCTGCGCGCTCAGCGCCACGGCCACCAGCAGGGTGAAGGCGTTCACATGCTCCAACTCGCCCTTGGGTTCAGGTTCGCTCTCGCGGAATCGCGCGAAAATCGCCGAAATCGTGTTATAATCGAGCTGCTTCGCCATGGGCCGCGAGGTGACACGGGGCGGCGGCGGATGGCAAGAGGGAATGCGCAGGAAACGGGTCGCGGGTCAGGGGGCCGGCACCTAGATAGATCGGAACCAATCGCGAAGGACATTACCGGGATGATTTTCACGGGAGAACCCGCCCCTCTTCAACAAAGGTGCGCAAAATGCGCACCCTACGGGAGCAATTGCCGGGTTCATCCCGTAGGGTGCGCATCCTGCGCACCACCCCGGTCCCGACGCCCCATTTCCGAGCCGACCCCATGAACCACGCCGCCCACAAACCCGACCCCTATCACCACGCCCTGATTGCACGGGCCATCGAGAATATCGGCACCACCGTCTCCGACCAGCCGACCCTGGAAGAACTCGCCGCCTCCGTCGGCCTGTCGCCGGCCCATTTCCAGCGCGTCTTCTCGCAATGGGTCGGCGTCAGCCCGAAACGCTACCAGCAATACCTCACCCTCGACCTCGCCCGCCGCCTGCTCGCCGAACGCCGCACCCTCCTCGACACCAGTCTCGAGACCGGCCTCTCCGGCACCAGCCGCCTCCACGACCTGTTCCTCCGCTGGGAGGCCATGTCACCGGGCGACTACGCCGCAGGCGGGGCGGGCCTCACCATCTCCTGGGACTGGATCCCCACCCCCTTCGGCGAGGCCCTGGCCATGGCCACCCCCCGCGGCCTCTGCGGCCTCGCCTTCAGCACCGAGATCGGCCGCGCCACCGCCATGGCCGACATGCGCGCCCGCTGGCCGAAAGCCACCTACGTGCAGGACCGCACCGCCCTCACCCCCCACCTGCCGCCCCTCCTCGGTGGCACCGAAGACGGCAAGCTCCACATCATCGGCGCCCCGTTCCAGATCAAGGTCTGGGAGGCGCTGATGACCATCCCCTCGGGCCACGTCACCACCTATTCCGACATCGCCCGCGCCATCGGCTCCCCCGGCGCGTCACGCGCCGTCGGCACGGCAGTCGGCCGCAACCCGGTCTCCTGGCTGATCCCCTGCCACCGCGTCCTGCAGAAATCCGGCGGCCTCGGCGGCTACCACTGGGGACAGCCGGTCAAACGGGCGCTGCTGGCCTGGGAGACGGCCCGCGCCGAAGCCTCCCAAAAAGGTGCGTGAAATCACGCACCCTACGCCTGCTACGCCTGCGTCACTCCTGACCCTTGCCACCAGGCGTCCCCCTCTCCCTGCAAAGGGGAGGGGGTAAGCCGCCCGCGACACCTGAACTTCCCCTCAGTGCCCACACACCCACAAGCCAACGCGTCCCGACGCGCCTCCCACCGCTTGACATTATATCGCATATTAGTTATATAACAAATAACAGATATAAAGAGCCCGCCCAAATGCACCTCGACCACGCCTTCACTGCCCTCGCCGACCCCACCCGCCGCGCCATCCTCGCGCGCCTGGCCGAAGGCGAGGCCACCGTCGCCGAAATCAAGCAACCCTTCGCCATCTCACAGCCCGCCATCTCGCGCCACCTGAAGATCCTCGAAGAGGCCGGCCTCATCGAGACCCGCATCAACCGTCAAAGCCGCCCCCGCCGCCTGAAACCCGAGGCGCTGGCCGCCACCGCCGACTGGCTCGACCGCTGCTGCGAGGCCTGGGAGGCGAATTACAGCCGCCTCGACGCGTTGCTCGAAGACATGAAACACGCTGACCCGAAAGGACCCGCAACATGACCACCCTCCAGAAAGCCGCCGTCGTCACCCGCGAAGACGGCGGCAAGCTCCGCGTCAGCCGCCGCTTCGACGCGCCGCGCGACCTCGTCTGGCGCGCCTACACGCAACCCGAGCTCGTCAAACGCTGGATGGAAGGCGACGCCGCCTGGGAGATGACCCAGTGCGAAATGGATGTCCGCGAAGGCGGCACCTACCGCTGGCGCTGGAAACAGAAGGACGGGACCGGCGAATTCGGCTTTCACGGCACCTATCACGAGATCACAGCGCCCGAGCGTATCGTCAACGACGAATACTACGACCCAGGCACAATCGGCGGCTCGATGGGCGACTATTGCGACATCACCCTCACCCTCGAAGAGGCTGACGGCGCCACCATGATGACCACCCTCATGGATTTCCACACCGAGGAAAACCGCGAAACCGCCATGTCCACCGGCATGTCCGACGGAATGGAGTTCAGCTACCAGCATCTCGACAAGTTGCTCGAAAAGATCTGAACTTCCGTTCCCGCACCAACCCGGCAGGGCGGGTCCCGATCCGCCCAGCCGCTATTTCAGCAACGCCATCTTCACCGGATCGACCCTGACTGCCCAAACCGCGCCTTGCGCCCGTGGCCGGTATCATAAATTCCGGAATTCACCGATCAGAACATGGGGTCTCCTGCGATATTCCATTCCCACCACGATCACATCCGACCATTCGCGAATCGTGTGTTGTTCAACGGTGGGGACGGCATCGACCATCAGGCACGCGGCGAATTCCAGCCCCTTGAACATCTCGAGCTTGCGCCATTCCTCGATCTCGCCGAGACAAAGCGATTTTCCGCTCGCAAGCGGAAGCTCCCCGGCAGCGGGTATGACGGTCCCGATCAGAATTTCCCGCCCCTCCGGCAATGTCGACGCGATCCGGCAGACCACCGAACTTTGCAAAAATACATCTGCCGACCGCGCCCTGGACCCTTCCGGCAGGGAAACGCAGGTCTCGCCGATCACGCCGCTTCTTTGCGGCACCGGGATCGAATGGAATTTGAACCGATCTTCCCAGATCGGCCGTGCACGCATTCCACCGGTCGTGAACTTGGTCCCGTCAAAGGAAAAGGCATAGCCTTCGTCCGGAACATCCTGCCATTCCTTGTCCTGGCCCCCGATGACGAAAGCTCCGGCAAAGGACACTTTTCCGAGCGCTTCACTGGCAATCCAGGTGCGCTTGGCCCACGGCGCGAAATGTGCCGGAGGGTTCGTTCCGTCGGACGCGGCACGCTCGGGTGTGGTATTGCTTTGCGATCCCATTCCGTCCGCCTTGCTTCTGACCGCCTCAATGAACGCACTCAGCGTGATCCCGTCGGGATATGTCCGATCGCGCACTGTTTTCGTGGTCAGAATGTCTCCCGCCACCAGCAGAGCGACCCCCGCGACAACAACAAAAAAGAACCCCATGGACTTCATTCTCGGCACCCTTTCTTCAAATATCCGATCCCAAGCGCTTACCAGCCACACGCCCCCCCGCGTTGCCGACAATCGTCACTTCGTCGGCAATATTCTGTCCAGGGGAAGCCCCACGCGTTCCATGTCCGCGATCAGCGCCAGCCGTTCAGTCTGGTCCACCAGCCCGTTGCCGTCACTGTCATAGCTTTGCAGTTTCGCCACGAAGGGATCCACATATTCGGCTTCGGTCGTTTTGCCGTCCCCATCCGCATCCAGCTTGTCGAAACGGCGGGTCGAGAAATGCTGTCCAAGGCGCTCGACAATATCCGTCCGGTCAGCCGGATAGGTCGTCATGGCATCCTGATACACTTCTTCGAACGTCACTTCGCCGTCACCATCGAGGTCCGGCAACCCGCCCATCCTGTTATCGACCCTCTCCTGTAGCCGTTCTTCCACATAGGCACCGAGATCGGCGGGCTTTTGCGACAGCGCCGATTTCGTGACTTCGTTCAACAACGTCAGGGCAACTTCGTCCCGGGTGATGATCCAATCCCCATCCACATCGAACTGCGCTGCATAGCTGTACGCACTGGCGCGGTTGTTCACATGATCAAGTTTTTCACTCATCACCATGTCTTCGGCATCGAGAAAACCGGACCGGTCGCGATCATAGGTTCTGAAATCGACGCGCAGGAACGCACCATACGCTCCGATATCGATATCCTGATCAACCGGAATCAACCGAAACATGGCTTTCTCGAGCAAGTCGCTCTCCGTAATCGCCGGCCCGTCCTGGGCTTCGGCAACTGGTGCAAGAATGATCAGAATCAACAATAATCTGCCGATAAACATGCTTAAATATCCCAAACCTTCCCGGTCTCAAAGACCCGGACCCCAAATCATCAAAGAGATTCGGAGACGACTTTCGCCTGTTGCGAGAGTTAACGCAACTTCAGCGTCGCCAGCCCCACCATCGCCAGGATCAGCGAGATGATCCAGAAGCGGATGACGATCTGCGGCTCGGCCCAGCCCTTCTTCTCGAAATGGTGGTGGATCGGTGCCATCAGGAAAATCCGCTTCTGGGTGCGTTTGTAATAGGCCACCTGGATGATCACCGACAGCATCTCGACCACAAACAACCCGCCGATGATCCCCAAGACGATCTCGTGCTTGGTCGCCACCGCGATGGCGCCAAGCGCCCCGCCCAGCGCCAGCGACCCGGTGTCACCCATGAACACCGCCGCCGGCGGCGCGTTGTACCACAGAAAGCCCAACCCTCCGCCGATCAGGGCCGCGACGAAGACCGTAATCTCCCCGGTCCCGGCGACGTAATGCACGTCGAGATACTCGGTAAAGTCGGTCCGCCCGACCACATAGGCAATGAACCCCAGCGAGCCCGCCGCGATCATCACCGGCATGATCGCCAGCCCATCCAGCCCGTCGGTCATGTTCACCGAATTCGCCGCCCCGACGATCACGAACATCGCAAACGGCACGAAAAACACCCCGAGATCCAGCAGAAGGTCCTTGAACACCGGAAACGCCAGATAGCCCGACAGGCCGTCTTCCTGCAGATACATCGCCCAGACCGCCGCGATCCCGGCGATCAGAAAGCCCAGCGCCAGCCGCACCTTCCCCGAGACCCCCTTGACGTTCTGCTTCGAGACCTTCGAAAAATCATCCGCAAACCCGATCGCCCCGAAAGCCGCCGTCACGAACAGGATCAGCCACACATAGCCATTGTCGAGCCGCCCCCAAAGCAGCGTCGACACCATGATCGCCGACAGGATCAAGAGGCCTCCCATCGTCGGCGTCCCCGCCTTCTCCAGAATATGGCTCTCCGGCCCGTCCTCGCGGATCGGCTGCCCCTTCTTCTGCCGCTTTCGCAACAGCTCGATCAACGGTCGACCGAACATGAAGCCGAAGACAAGCGCGGTCAGAAACGCCGCACCCGAGCGGAAGGTGATATAGCGAAACAGGTTGAACCCGCCCGCGCCTTCGGTGATCTCATACAAGTAATAGAACATGTTACGCCTGCCCTTCCGGCATTTTTTCCACCGGGTTGCCCAATTTTTTAACCGCCTCGATGATGACCGCCGCGCGTGAACCCAGAGACCCTTTCGCCATCACCACATCGCCGGCATCCACCAGCGTCCGCACCCGCTTGGCCAGCGCGCCGGTATCCGGATGCCACTCCCCCGCCTTGCCGCGCGGCAGCGCGTCATGCAGCGACTTCATCAGGGGACCAGCGCAATGCACCACGTCAATCGCCTCCAACGCGTCGATCTTCGCCAGCCCCGCATGGAGTGCCGCGGCATCTTCGCCCATCTCCAGCATATCGGCCAGAAACGCCACCCGTCGCCCCTTCTTCACCCGGCCCATCCCGTCCTGGGGCTGAGCCGCCGCCATCACCTCGAACGCCGCCGCCATCGCCGCCGGATTGGCGTTGTAACTCTCATCGATCACCTCGATGGCCCCGTCCATGCCGCCCGGACCCAGCTCAACCATCCACCGCGCGCCCCGCCCTTCCGGAGACCGCCACGACGCCAACGCCAGCGCCGCCTGCGCCACATCGCCGCCCGCCGCCTCCACCGCAGCCAGCACCCCCAGCGCATTCATCGCCAGATGCCGCCCAGGTGCGGACAGCTTGAACATCAGCCGCTCAGACCCGTGCTTCGCCCGCACACAGGTCGCCGCCTCGCGGACCTTCACCATGTCCATGGCAAATTCCGGCCGCCCGGCATAGCCGAAGCGCACCATCCGCACCCCCAGCCGCCGCGCCTTGCCCATCAGGATCGGATAGGTCGGGATGTCCCGGTTGATCACCGCCACCCCGCCCGGCTCCAGCCCCTCGAAGATCGCCGCCTTTTCCCTGGCAATCCCACGCACCGAGCGGAACGCCGCCAGATGCACCGCCGCCACCGTCGTCACCATCGCCACATGCGGCCGCGCCAGCTTCGACAGCGGCGCGATCTCGCCCGGCGCATTCATCCCGATCTCGATCACCGCATATTCGGTATCGCGCGGCATCCGCGCCAGCGTCAGCGGCACCCCCCAATGATTGTTATAGCTCTTCTCCGCCGCATGGACCCTCCCCTGCACCCCCAGCGCCGTCCGCAGCATCTCCTTCGTCCCGGTCTTCCCGACCGAGCCGGTCACCGCCACAACCTTCCCCTTCATCCGCGCCCGAGCCGCCCGCCCGAGCCCGCGCAACCCCTCAAGCACATCGTCAACAACCAGCAGCGGCGCCCCCTCCGGCACCCCCTCCGGCACCCCCTCCGGCACCCGGGAAACCAAGGCCGCCGCCGCGCCCTTCTCCAGCGCTTGCACGACGAAATCATGCCCGTCGCGCTGATCCTTCAGCGCCACGAACAGATCGCCCTCCTGCAGCGTCCGCGTATCAATCGAAACCCCCGACGCCTCCCAGACCGCCGTCGACCGCCCCCCGGTCGCCTTCTCAGCCTCGCCTGAGGTCCAGAGCACCGTCAAACCCCCAACCCGTCCAGCGCCGCCACGGCGATACTCGCCTGCTCCACATCGTCGAACGCCAGCACATCCGTCCCGACAATCTGCCCCGTCTCATGCCCCTTCCCGGCGATCAGCAACGCATCCCCCGGCTGCAGAGCATCCACCCCGGCGAGAATAGCCTCCGCCCGGTCCCCGATCTCCGTCGCCTCCGGCGCCCCGGCCTTCACCTCCGCCCGGATCACCGCAGGGTCCTCCGTCCGCGGATTGTCATCCGTCACGATCGCCACATCCGCATGCGCCGCTGCCGCCTTCCCCATCAACGGCCGCTTGCCCTTGTCCCGGTCGCCGCCCGCGCCAAAGACCACGACAATCCGCCCCATCACATGCGGCCTCAGCGCCTTCAGTGCCGTCACCAGCGCATCCGGCGTATGCGCATAATCGACAAACACCGTCGCCCCGTTCGCCCGCGTCGCCGCCAGCTGCATCCGCCCGCGCACCGTCGTCAGCCCGGATAGAGCCCTGATCCCGGCTTCCGCCTCCGTCCCCGAGCCAATCGCCAGCCCCAGCGCCATCAGCGCATTATGCGCCTGAAACCCGCCAATCAGCCCAAGCCGGACCAGATGCGCCTCGCCCTTCCAGGCAAACCGCACATCCTGCCCCTCGGCATCATACCGACAGGCCCCAATCGACAGATCACATTTTTCGGACGACCCGACCGTGATCACCTGCTGCCCGCGCTGCGCACAGATCTCCAGCATCCGCGCCAGCGAGGGGTCATCCATGTTGATCACAGCCGTGCCGCTCTTCGGCAGCACCCGCCGAAACAGCCCGGACTTGGCCTGAAAATACGCTTCAAAATCAGGATGATAGTCCAGATGATCCCGGCTGATATTCGTGAACGCCCCGGCCTTCAGCCGCACCCCGTCCAGCCGCCGCTGCGCCAGCCCGTGGCTCGACGCCTCCATCGAAGCATGGGTCACCCCCTGCAAGGCCAGCTCCGCCAGCAACCGATGCAGCGAGATCGGCTCCGGCGTCGTATGCGCCGTCCGCGCCGAGACCGCCCCCTCGACCCCGGTCGTGCCGAAATTCACCGCGCGATGCCCCTCAGCCTCCCAGATCTGCCGCGTAAAGGTGGAAACGGAGGTCTTCCCGTTCGTCCCCGTCACCGCCACCATCACCTCAGGCTGCCCGCCATAAAACCGCGCCGCCGCCCGCGAAAGCGCCAGCCTCGGGTCGGGATGCACCACCACCGGCAAGGGCAGCCCTCCGGGCGCCTCGGCAGCCAGCTTCGCGCCCTCGCGATCCGTCAGAACCGCCGCCGCGCCCATGCGGACGGCATACTGAACAAATTCCCCGCCATGCAGATTGGTCCCCGGCAGAGCCGCGAACAGATGCCCCGGCTTCACCTCGCGGCTGTCCACCGACAGCCCGGTAATCGCCTCGATGCCCTGAGACCAGTCCCCGGCCCTCTCGGCCCCGGCCAGAATTCCAAGCTCTTCGAGTTTCAGGGCGGGCGGAGTGGCCATCATATCCTCACCAGACGTCAGTTTCGGGCCAGCGTCACCGGCACGCCTTGGCCCGCCTGCTCCATATGCTCTGGCCGCATGTTCATCAATGGGGCAATCCGCCGGATGATCTCGCCTGCGACGGGGGCCGCCGTCCACCCCGCCGTCCGCTTGGCTTCCTCGCCCAACGTGTCCTCCGGCTCGTCCAGGGTGACCACCAGCACATAACGCGGCGCATCCATCGGAAAAGCCCCGGCAAATGTCGCGATCACCTTGTCCTCGTAATACCCGCCCTGAGGCCGGGGCTTGTCCGCCGTCCCGGTCTTGCCGCCCACCTGATAGCCCTCGACATCGGCCAGCGTCGCCGTCCCCCGCGTCACCACGCCGCGCAGCATTTCGCGCAATTCCCGCGAGGTTTCTTCGCGGATCACCCGCTCCGCCCCGCCCCTCGGCTCGTCGCGCTTCAGGATCGTCGGCTCCACCCGGATACCCCCATTCAGGGTAGTCGCATAAGCCGTCGCCAGATGCAGCGGCGAGGCCGCCAGCCCGTGCCCATAAGCAATCGTCATCGTCGAGATTTCCGACCAGCGCGGCGGCAGCAACGGCTTCGACCGCCCCGCCTCGGTCAGTTCCACCGGCAACGCCTCGAAGAACCCCAGCCGCCGCAACAGGTCCTGCTGCACCTCGGTCCCCGCCTCCTGCGCCAGCCGCGCCGAGCCGATATTCGAAGACTTTACAATGACATCCGTCAGGCTCAGCCGCGGCCCGTAATTGTGAAAATCCTTGATCGTGAACCGCCCCCATTTCAGCGGCCCCGAGGTGTCGATCATGGTGTCAGGCGTCGCCTGCCCGGTCTCCAGCGCAATCGCGGCAGTGAAAATCTTGAAGGTCGAGCCCAACTCGTACCGCCCCTGCACCACCCTGTTGAACAACGGAGAATCCGCCGGATCCCCCACATTCGGCGGCAAGGGCCGCTTGTTCGGGTCGAAATCCGGCAGGGAGGCCATCGCGATGATCTCGCCGGTCGTCACATCCATCAGGACGGCCGAGGCACCCTTGGCATTCATCAGCCGCATGCCGCCGGCCAGCACTGTCTCCACCGCCGACTGCACTGACAGATCGAGCGACAATTCCAAGGGCCGCCCGCCCAACGCCGGATCGCGCAGGAAATCATCAAACCGGCTTTCAACGCCCGCCTTTCCGATTACCTCCGCCGCATGCACCCCCTCGACACCAAACCCGGCCCCGCCAAGCACATGTGCCGCAATCTTCCCATTCGGATACAGCCTGATCTCCCGCGGCCCGAACAGCAGCCCCGGCTCGCCCAGATCATGCACCGCCTGCTTCTGCTCCGGCGAAATCGTCCGCTTCAGCCACAGAAACTTCCGCCCGCCGGTAAAATCGGCCAGAAGCTTCTCCGCCTCCAGATCGGGAAAAATCCCTGCCAGCCCAATGGCCGCAGCCTCCGGATCAACCATCTCCAGCGGCTGCGCATACAGCGCCTCCGTCGCCAGATTGGTCGCCAGGATCGAGCCATGCCGGTCCACGATATCCGCCCGCTGCATGGTAATCGCCGCCCGCTGCCCGCCCGCGCGCGGCTCCACCGGATCGCTCGCCGCCAGCATCGCCATCCGCCCGCCGACCGTCCCGAAAGCCAGCAGGAACAGCACGCCCAGCAACAGCAACCGCGTCTCCGCCCGCTGCCGCTCGGCCTTTTGCAGCTTCCTGAGCCGCGCCGCCCGCTCCTCGGCCTCCACATCGTCGGGGTTCTGCCCCAGCAGCCGGGCGCTCAGCACCCGGGCCAGCGGTCTGAGCGGTCGGCGGATCATTCCTGAACCAACTCCTGGAACGCCGCCTCGACGGCATTCTGGATCATCGTCTCTTCAGAAGGATAGGCCACCATCCGGGGTGTGGCGAAATGCGCCGAATTGAGCGGCATCAGCTGCAGATCGGGGAAATGCACCTCCGCCAGTTCGCGCAGCCGGTCCGGGCGGTTCAGATAGGCCCATTCGGCCCGGAGCACCGCAATATTCTCCCGTTCCCGCGCAATCTGATAGCGCAATTCATGCACCCGCGCCTCGGCGGCTTGCGTCTCGTAGTTCACCCGGTAGGCCCAGAAAGCGAGGACGACCAGGATCAGGGCGGAGGATATATAGAGCAACGATCTCATGCGGGGGCTCCTGAGATTTTGAGGTCAGGCACGCCCAACCTCTTGAAATCAATACGCGATGGCGGCGAAGACAAACGACGGGCCACGCGCAGCTTCGCCGACCGCGCGCGCGGATTGGCGGCGAGTTCCGCCGCATCGGGGGCAACAGCCTTCCGCGTCACCAACTCGAACCGGGGCTCTTCCGCATCAGCCTCGGGAGCATACCGGCTCCCCTTCGGCCCGAGGCCCGAACGCAACTGCATGAACCGCTTCACGATCCGGTCCTCCAGCGAGTGAAACGTCACCACCGCCAGCATCCCGCCCGCCGCCAAAGCCCGCTCGGCGGCCACAAGACCCCGCGCCAGCTCGCCCAGCTCATCATTCACCGCGATCCTCAGCGCCTGAAAGCTCCGCGTGGCAGGATGCACCTGCCCCGGCTTCGGGCGCGGAAGCGCCCCCTCGATCACCGCCGTCAGCTCCAGCGTCCGCGCAAAGGGCCGCTTGGCCACAATCGCCTTCGCCACCCGCCGCGAGGCCCGCTCCTCGCCGAATTGATAAAGAATATCAGCCAGTTCGCCTTCAGCCGCCCCATTGACAATATCCGCCGCCGAGACCCCTGCCTGCCCCATCCGCATATCCAGCGGCCCGTCCTTTACAAAGGAAAACCCCCGCTCCGCCTGATCCAGCTGCATCGAAGAGACGCCAATATCCAGCACCACCCCATCCAGCACCGCACAGCCATGCGCCGCCGCAATCTCATCCAGGTCACCAAACCGCCCCGGTGCGAGCACCAGCGCATCGCCATAATCCCGCGCCCAGCCCTCGGCCCGCTCGAACGCCTCCGGATCGCGGTCCACGGCAATCACCTTCTCCGCCCCCGCCTCCAGCAGCGCCCGCGTATAGCCGCCTGCGCCAAAGGTCCCGTCCAGCCAGACCCCGCGCACCGGCGCGACCCGTTCCAGAAGCGGCGACAAGAGGACCGGAATGTGAGGTTCTGGCCCGGCCATCCCCTAGCCCTCGTCCCTGACCTGGTTCAGCAATTCCAACGGGTTGACCACATCGAGGTCCTCGCCCAGATCGTCCATATCGGCGTCATAGGCCTCCGGATTCCAGATCTGGAACTTGTCGTTCATCCCGGCAAACACCGCTTCGGAGGCAATCCCGAATTTTTCGCGCAGCTTCGCCGGCAACACGATCCGCCCGTTCTCATCGACCTGCGCATAAGTCGCTTGCGTGCTCAGCTTCCGCTCCAGCAGCTTCTTCGCCCGCCCGTAAGGCATCTTCGACACCTGCGCATCCAGCGCATCGATCCCCTCGATCGTATACCCCACCAGACAGCTCTCGCTCTCCAGCCCGTAAACAATGACAAAATTCGGATTGGCCCCCGACACCCAGTCGGGATCGCCCTCTTCGAGCACACGACGAAAAGCGGCAGGGATCGAAACCCGACCCTTGCCGTCCACCTTGTGGACCGATTCGCCTCTGAAACGCCGTGCCACGTTCCTGTCCTCGTTTGGCCGTTATGGCCTCTGCCTTCTCCTTCGACCGCCGGAGCCAAAGAAAAGGCGGCTGCGCTTCTTGTGAGCACGAGCCGCCGTATTGCCCCCATTCAGGGATGTCCGGTTGTGTGCGTGACTAGGTACTGCTCGGTGTCTCGCCGGACTTGTTGTTTTAGTCGGAGGGAAGCGGGTTGCCTGTATGAATCCTGCTCATCGTTACTCGGTGTGTGGGTGTGGGAGTGGGCTCTTGATGGCCCGGAGTGATGATCCCGTTCCCTCCGTGCTGAACTGTATGACATGGGATTCGATGGAAATCAATGGGAAATTACTCACACCGATGGTTCAGCCTAGATTTCATACCAGAAATCGTCAAGAACCTCACCTGACCGACTGGGATAATTTGGCATATATTCGACATTCATGGGCAGAACATACTAAATTTGGTATGTTTCTGGCCTCTCCCCACAATTCCCATCTGATCCCATTTTTTGATGGATAAAGACCGGAAACCTAGCCGGCAGCCCGACAGTTCACAGAGTTATCCACAAGATCGGACGAATCGACTCCGATTCGGCTGCACCTCCCCGTTGGTCGGAACAAGCGGCGGCGCAGGACCATTTGTCCCTCTCGATCGAGATCGCAGCGTCTCAAAATGCAAGATCATTGAAATTACGGGAATATATCCCTAACCTTCGGGTCGAAACTGTACGGTCTCAGAAATGTGGACGCTGCTATTCCGCTTCCCGGCTTCCTGACAATTGGTTTCGTAACGAGCGCTCGGAGAAACAGGAGAAGACAGTGCGACCACCCGCAGCCCGCCTACAGGCCCTGATAGTCTTGTTTCTGATTTCTGGTTGTTTTCCCGCACCGGAAGCGAACCAACAGTCTGCACCCGCTCTCGCCTAACCGCAGGTCAGCAGAACGACCGACCAGGTGCTGACGGTTTCAGCCGCGCAATACAAGCGGATGTCCTCGCCCCCGGCCACGCATCCCGTTGACGGCAAATACTGGCCCTATGGGGAATGGACGGTGAATCCAAACACCCAGGACACGGTTTTCTATTATGGCCGCTGCAACCGGGCCGCGGTGGATCAGGTCGTGGGCCGGATCGCGGCCGAAGGTCAGCGCCGGCTGCAGCGATCTCGCGGGGCGCTGCTCACGACCCGCATCCAGATCGATGCACTTCAAAGCACACGAAACGCCTACCAATCGGCCGAACGCGAATGCGGCTTCGACTACACCCGCGAGATCGGACGCGTCGAGGCATCGCTCAGCCAGGCGAAAGCCAACGAAGCCCAATTGTTTGCTCGGCCAAACACCAATGTAAATACCGGCAACGTCGCGTCGTTTATCGGCGGCCTGGCATCGGTCATCGGGGCGACAGGTGGCGTCGGCGGCTCAACCCAGTCGGACTGTCCGCCAAGTCACACGGTCTGCAAGTAGAAAGACGGCGGGAAGATCGGGAACGATTTTCTTGCCACCACGCCAGCCGGATTCCAGCCGGCCGGCGCAATGGGCATCCTCAGCCTTCCAGCAACCGCCGCAATTTCCCGACAGCCCGCTCGAATTCCTCCTGATACCCCACCGGCTCGAAGAACCGCCCTTTGGCGTCGAACAGCATCACGTAAGCCGAGTGATCCATCGTGTAGTCCCCGTCCGACGTATCCACCCGCTTCGAATAGATCCGAAACGCCGCCTGCGCCTTGTCGATCTCCTCGCGCGATCCGGTCACCCCCAAAGCCCCGTCCAGCCAGCCGACATAGGCCTCCAGCGCCTCTGCCGTGTCCCGCTCCGGGTCCACGGTGACAAAATAGACCCTGAGGTCATCTGCCAGCGGCCCGAGTTCCTCCTGCCAGACCCCGATATCGCTCAGCGTCGTCGGACAGACCTCCGGGCAATGGGTAAACCCGAAGAACACCGCCGAGGGCGCGCCGACCAGCGTGTCTTGCGTAAACTCCGTCCCGTCCGTCGCCACCAGCCGATACTCCCCGACCCCCAGCTCATCGGCGGCCCGCGCCTCCAGCGTCGGTTTGGCGAGCAACACCCACCCGGCCGCCGCGATCCCCGCCGCCGCCAGCGCTACCGGCAGCAGCCATAATATCCGGTTCGCCCCCGCCATCTCAGTGCCTCCCATGCCCGTTCCCGTGACCTCCGGCATCCCGGCCCATCACCGGAAACACCAGCTCCACCTCGCCCGCCTTCTCGAAGACCAGCGTCACCCGGACGCTCTCCCCTTCGACCAGCGGCCCGTCAAGCTGCATGAACATCAGGTGATACCCCCCCGGCTCCAGCACCACCGAACCGCCTTCCGGCACCTCAAGCCCGCCTTCCACCTGCCGCATCTTCATCACATCGCCTTCCATGGCCATCTCATGAACCTGCACCATCCCGGCAAAATCCGCATGCCCACCAACCAGCCGATCCGCCGCCCCGGCATTCTCGATCACCAGATAGCCGCCGCCCACCGGCTGGTTCGGCAAGGTCGCCCGCACGAACGCGCCCGAGATCGTCAGTTCCCCCAAAACCACGCCCTCCGCCATCGCGCCGTGCCCCTCCTCGGCCTGCGCCAAAACCACATTTTGCACCGGCACCACCCCCGAAGAGCCTTCCGCATGCGCCAAGCCTGAGGCCACAAGAGCCCCTGCCACCAAAATCACCGTTTTCATCTGATATATCCTTCTCATCCGGTCACCCCGGAAACCTGTCTGACACCCGGCACGGGCCTTAAGGCCCCGCCGCTCGTTCCACGTCTTCAGACAGTCAAAGGAGGCCCCCGCCCCGGCGGCACCACCACCGCCAAACGCTGCACCAACCCACCGGCCGCATGCAGCCAAACCACATCCCCCGCAACACCCTCGACCCCCGGCACCACACCGCCCGGAACCGCCACCGCACCCTGCCCGACCACCCCCCAGTCACAGGCAACCGAATGCGCCTTCTCCACCGGCTCCCCGTCCGGCCCGATCACCATCTCCACCAGCCCCTCGCCGGTACAGATCACCACCGCCAGCCCGCCGCCATCGCGCGCCAGCATCACCCCGCCGGCAAAGACCTGCACCACCAGGAACGGCACGACCAGCAGCCACAGCCCCAAGGCCCTGCCCCAATCGCCCATTCCAGCCAGCATCCGCATTTCCGCATTCCTCTCCCCCCAACACCAACCCCAATTCCCCGCCCCGCGCAACGTCCCAATTGCCGCATCCCCCCTTGATTTCCCCCCCAACCTCTCGAACACTCGCCGAAAATCCCAGGGAGCCCACCCATGCCCATCACCACCGAAGCCTACCCCTCGCACCCCCACGGCAAGATCCCCAACTCCCGCTTCCCGCTGCTCGTCCACCGGAACGCCGTCCCCGGCGGCGGCGCCGAAGCCCTCAAATCGCGGTTCCGCGAGAACGGCTGGTCCAACAACTGGGACTACCCCGGCATCTACGAATACGCCCATTTCCACTCCACCACCCACGAATGCCTCGGCTGCGCCCAGGGCTGGATGGAGTTCTCCCTCTCGGTCGGCGACACCGGCTGGACCCGCCTCCGCATCGAGGCCGGCGACGTCATCATCATGCCCGCCGGCGTCAGCCACGAGATGACCTCCATGGCCCCCGACATCCACATGTGCGGCGGCTACCCTGAGGGCCGCGACTGGGACGACATCCAGGAGGCCTTCCTGTCCGACGAGGACTACAAGCGCGCCTGCAAACGCATCATGATGCTGCCGATCCCTTCCAGGGACCCCGCCACCGGCCTCCCCATGCCCGAATGGCACGCCGCCCCCTCCTCGGTCGAGGGAGGGTGGAACGACTGGCGGACGGGGTTGGATGGGAGGGGGTGAGTTTCCCCTATGTGGAGGCTTGCCAAATAGTTGAACAGCACGATCAAGTGTCGTAGGATAAGATTGTTAACGTGAAACGGACTTCTTGCTTAAGTGCACAACCTACGTCGAGAAAGTTGTAGATTAGCAGGCAAACCACGATTGAGAAACAATAAATGGCACGAAATCTTGACAACGACGATGCTGACGAACTTCCATTCGAAGAAAATTTCATTGAACAAGCTGAATATATTGATCCGCAAAGATTCTCGCAACTGTCGACCCAACACCCGGATGAAGTTGGAATACTCCGCAAATTGAAAGGCGGTGGAGCAAAGCTTTTAATTGGCCCGCGCGGTTGTGGTAAAAGCACCCTTATGCTAAAAGCATTCCATGAAATACTTAGCGATGACCACATTCTTGTTCTACCTATTTATGTAAATTTCAAGTTAGCACTAAAGGTAGAACCTCTTTACTCAAAAAATGCCAATGCTCCATTCTGGTTTAGGGGATGGTTAACATTGCGTGTATTTGATGCACTTCATGATATACTTGAACAATCTAGTGACCTCAGGGCTCCATCGGGTCTCCCCGCACGACCGGACATTATGCGACTTCTTTCATTAATCGAATCTGGAATGACTTCGGACTCTGAAGTAGAAAAATATGGCGTACATCTCTTACAAACTATTATTGACAGCTGCCTTCAAGACAACAATTTACAAAGATGTATTATCTTGATGGATGATGCGGCACATGCCTTTTCGGAAAAACAGCAAGAAGATTTTTTTGACTTCTTCAGATCTATAAAATCAAAAACTATAGCTCCAAAGGCAGCTATCTATCCAGGCATTACTTCTCATTCGCCTTCCTTTCAAGTTGGCCACGACGCCGAGCAAGTCGATGCCTGGGTACGCCCAATAGGAGAACAATACGAAAACTTCATGTTGGAAATGGCTAGAAAGAGGTTTGAAGGTACACAAATTAATATCGTGGAATCCAATGCAGACTCTATTTTGTTCATGGCATATGCTTCCTTCGGTATTCCTCGTGCCTTCTTGGGAATGCTACGAACCATTTATAACAATCCGACCTCATTCATCGGCTCTGATAGGAGGTTGCTAAAGACCAAACTGCTTGCTATTTCGCGCTCGGGAAGAGATATGTCAAACAGCGTTTATGACGCACTTGAATCTAGGCTCCCGCCAATGAGTAGTTACATACGGAACGGGAAGCTCATTTATGGAGTAATATTAGAAAATATAAAATCTTATAACGCAGGTCGCTCCATTGAGAATCAAGCCCTACAGTTTGGAATAAGAAAGCCCGTTGATCCAGAACTAGAAAAGATATTTGACTTTTTCCAGTATTCTGGACTCGCTTCATACTCTGGAGATGTGTCTCGAGGAGAGAACGGCGTATTCTCAGTTTACGATATCCATCTCGGTGAACTTATTTCTGGAAACGCTTTGGTTGGCAAAAGAACTAAATCTATTGAGCTTTTCCTAGCATCTATAAGGTCACCAAAACACCAAGCCTGGCCTAGAACCTATTCCGAGAAGATTCTTGAAGCTGCAGGTCTCACGAAGGCCTCATTCTATTTATCACTACCGCAATGCCAAGTTTGCGGTACGGAACGATCCAGCCCGGATGCAAGGTTCTGCTTTAACTGTGGCGCACAACTCAAGGCGTCTTCAGCCTATGAAGAACTGTCAGGACAAGATATATCGAGCTTGCCAATTTCTTCAGCCATGAAACGTCGTATTCGTGAGCACTCCCAGTTAAGGAAGATTCGTGATATATTAGTTGACAAAAGTCGTGAGAAATTAATGGATATTCCATACATTAAAAAAGCTCGCGCCACAAAGATTGTGGGGGCAGCGGAGGAGTTCGTTTCTTGAGCCATGGACATAGAGGATTTTGTCAACCTATCCCCTCCAACGTCAAGTTTAAGAAGGCTTGATACCTGTCTATTTGAGGTGAATACTCCGTCGCCTATTGATTACTATATGACCAAGTCAAGAGAGTACCTTAGGTATGGCACAAGTGATCGACTAAGAGAGCTACCGAGCTTAGGGGGGCTATTACTATTGGGTTTGGTATCAACGGCAGAAGGGTATTTTAGATCCCTGTTGTCGTCATGCTTGGAGATGTGCCCCGAAGCTAGAAAGCACGCTTCAGATAAGAGCATCAACTTAGGTGGTGTTCTGTGGCACGGAAACAAGGAATTTCGGCGGAGTGCCTTTGAACATATGTCGTTTACTTCGAAGAAAGAACTTGAATCAGTTACGAAAAGTTACCTAAACTTTGATCTTCAAGGCTCGCAATTTTCAACTTTGCTGGAAGATTATGATCAAATTTGTCATGTTAGGCATGGCTTGGTACATAATTCCGGGATACTACCTGGTCGAAACGCAATACAGATAAATATTAAGCAGTACAATAGCGCTGTGAGTATTAATATTGATTTTGCATACTTGCAAAGTGCTGGTGCTTCAATTGATTCTTTGGTTGTCACGTTTAATAGAGCATTATTTAAGGTAATGTGTGGAAGGTGGGCTGTGTCTTGGCGGAAGAGAGCGGACTGGGATCCATTAGAGGAGGTACGCCGTTTCAGACAAATATGGAATCTCTTTCTTTGTCGAATTGAATTGAAGGAGCGGCAGGGAAGAACAAAAATTACGCCAAACTCGTGCATGGAAGCGATAAGGTCCGAGTATGGACTTTGACCTACGATGTTAGACCTAGACTTCTTGTATTTTGAAATTCGGAGCCTAACCGCCAGTAACAAAAATTAACCTCTCCGTAACCCTTTTCCCCAACAAAATCAGCCCTCTAATCAATTTTGCACGCGTGCAAAAGGCGCGGATGGCCTTGTAAGCCGGATTCTGTGCCCCTTCGGGCGACGATCATTCATCTGGGCCCCGCATCGCTGCGCGGCTCAAGCAGCCAACCCGGATCTGCTCGGGGTGGAGCCCCCTGGGGCCGAAGCCCCCCGCGATCCCTATTTGGCCTTGCTCCCGGCGGGGCTTGCCGTGCCGGAGCCGTTGCCGACCCCGCGGTGGGCTCTTACCCCACCGTTTCACCCTTACTGCCCGAAGGCAGCGGTCTGTTCTCTGTGGCGCTTTCCCTCGGGTCTCCCCGGCCGGGCGTTACCCGGCGCCGTCTCTCCATGGAGTCCGGACTTTCCTCCCCCGAAAGGGCGACCGTCCCAGCCATCCGCCCCCCTCAATTAGGTCGCCAGCACGTCCGGGTCAACACAAGGATACCCCCCCGCCAGCCCCGCCGCCAGCCGCCGGTCCGTTTCATCCAGCGGCCCCGCAACTCCTGGCCTGAACCGCAGCCGAAACGCCCCCAACAACTCCGCCTCCTTGTCCCCCTGCCCCTGCGCCCGATAGCCTGCCCGCTCCAGATCGGTGACAAAGTCCCCGGCCTCCGCCTCCTTAGGCCACACCGCCAGCCCCTGCCCCGCCAGCCGCTGCCAGTCAAACATCGGCCCCGGATCGGACTTCCGGTCCGGGGCCACATCCGAATGCCCCAACACCCGCTCGGGCCGGATCGCCCAGCGCCGCATCACACCGGCCAGCAGATCCTCAAATGCGGCCATCTGCGGCTCGGGGAATTCCGGCAGACGGTCCCCGGTCGCATAATTCGCCAGTTCGATCCCGACGGAGTGCGAGTTGACGTCCGTCACCGCCCCCCAACGCGATCGCCCCGCGTGCCAGGCACGCGCCTTTTCCGGCACCAGGCGCACGATCTCACCATCCTCGGAAATCAGGTAGTGGGCCGAGACCTCATGCGCGGGTGAACACAGCCGTTCGCAGGCGGCCTCGGCGGTTTCCATTGCCGTGTAATGCAGGATCACCATATCCGGCCGCACCCCGCGCCGGTCGTTGAAATTCGGCGAGGGCCGCTCGACGATCCGCATCACCGCCCCCGGCTGATCGTCCGGCTGCGCGACCTGGCGGCGGGACGCTCGGGCTTCGGGTCCGGTTCGCGGGCGATCCCCAGCTGGTCGCGCAGCACCTTGGGCCGCACCTCCTCGACCGCGCCCCGCGCCAGGTCGCCCAGCTGGAACGGCCCGTAGGAGACCCGGATCAGCCGGTTGACCGCCAGCCCGACGCTTTCCAGAGCCCGCCGGATCTCGCGGTTCCTGCCCTCGCGGAGCCCGATGCTCAGCCAGACATTGGCGCCCTGCTGGCGGTCGATCGCCACGGCCATCGGCTGGAACCGCTCGCCATCAATCCGGACCCCTTTGCGCAGGGGTTCCAAAATCGCTTCGTTCGGTTCGCCCCGCGCTCGTACCCGGTATTTACGCACCCAGCCGGTCGCGGGCAGTTCAAGGCGCCGCTTCAGGTCGCCATCGTTGGTCAGGAGCAAGAGCCCTTCGGAATTCAGATCCAGCCGCCCGACGCTCATCACCCGCGGCAGTTCAGGCGGCAACCGGTCGAACACCGTCTCGCGGCCCTTCTCGTCCTTCGCCGTGGTCACCAGACCTGCGGGCTTGTGATAGCGCCAGAGCCGCACATGGTCCTTGGCCGCCAGCGGTTTGCCATCGACCTCGATCCGGTCCTTCGCTCCGACATTCAGCGCCGGGCTTTCGATCCGCTTGCCGTTGACCGTGACCCGCCCGGCTTCGATCATGCGCTCTGCCTCGCGCCGCGAGGCGACGCCGGCCCGGGCGAGCCGCTTGGCGATCCGTTCGGTTTCATCACTCATGCGCCAGCCCTACACCGGAGCCGGGGCGAACCCAAGCGAAAGCATTGCGCGAGGCGCGTCGCTGGCTAATATCCCCCGGGAAGATTTTCGGAGTTCCAATGTCACCCGTTTCCCGCCGCACCGCACTATTCCTCTGTCTCGCCCTACCCGCCGCCTGCGGCCAGCGCGAAGAGCCCGAGACCCCCTCCCGCCTCTATCCCGGCGAGACCCCGGAATTGCGGCGCCTGATCAATCATTATGCGGATCATTACGACGTCCCCGACAGCCTCGTCCACAAGGTCATCCAGCGCGAAAGCGACTACCGCCCCCATGCCCGCAACGGACCCTATTACGGGCTGATGCAGATCCTGCCCCAGACTGCCCGGACCATGGGTCATCGCGGCCCGCCTGAGGAACTTCTGGACGCCGAGACCAATCTTCGCTGGGCGGTCAAATACCTGCGCGGGGCGTGGATGGTCTCGGATGGCGACGAAGCCGCCGCAGTCGGCTGGTACGCGCGGGGCTATTATTACGAGGCCAAGCGAAGGGGCCTGCTGGTCGAGACGGGTCTGCGTCCGGCCTGATTGCCGCCAAGCGGATTTGCGGCAGGCGGAATTACGGCAGGCGAGCGACAGCGCGGGTGGGGCCCGCGCTGTCCGCTGCCCCCGAACGGGACCGACCTGCCGGCAGCCGAAAAAAAAGTGGAACGCGACCAGATTTGACGTTTTTCTTGGCGCTGGATTGTGACTTTCTTGAACCGAATTCGCCCGAAGCAGGTCTATTATGTCGAGACTTGCAGACAAATGGGGGAAACACTGTGGAACTCAAATGGACAGCACAAGCCGTTCAGACGCTCGGTCCGGACGATGCGGACAATATCATCGACACCGGACAGATGAGCGCCTGCACCTGCGTCGTCGTCTTTCATGGCTGGTCCGCCGGACGCTTCCAGCATGTCCGGGGCTGGCATGGCTGGGGCGGGGTAGGCGCGATCAAGCTGGACCAGCTCATGACCGGAGTACCGGCGGCTAAGGAGACGCTGATCTATGTCATCCCCGGCAATGACTACAAATCCAGCGACTACGGGCTGAAACTCGAATACTCGACTTTCGACAAGAACCTGCCCGCCGAATACAGTATTTGCACGATTTTCAAGCATCCGGCGGTCAGTTCCGCGCGGCTTCACCGGGACAGGTCGGTGCCGTCGAGCGCGCCGTCGCATTCGGTTTCCGAAGCATCGCTCCCGTCCGGGGCGTTCTTTACCCCCGATGCCGGGAGCACGGGGGTCATCAAGACTGCCGAGCCGCTGGCAGCCTTTTTCACCAAATCCTGAGCAGAGTGCGGGAATGGACGTGCGGGGCTCGCATCGCCCCGCCTGAGCGCAAAAAAGGTTCCCACACCCGAAGTTACACCGATTGAGGAAAACGAGAAGGTGGTACGCCCTAGGGGAATCGAACCCCTCTTTCCAGGTTGAAAACCTGGCGTCCTAACCGATAGACGAAGGGCGCATCGCTCTCGTGCGGGCCTGATTAGTCAAATCGATGCGGCGGTTCAAGCGGATTTTTGTGCTCCGATGACGAAAATTCAGCCGATTTCCGCCACGTCCTCCAGCCGCAGCTTCGGCTTCACCCGCCCGCCCCACTGGTCGATCTCCAGACGGCCCGCGACATGGAACTTCGCCCCCGAATGCCCCTCCAGCCGCGCACCCAGGGGCCCGTCGAAGGCATTGAAGGCGATGGCGTCGAGCCGCCCGGTCTCGTCGGCGAAACTCAGCCGCAGATGCCGCTCCCCGGCCCGTTTCGCGAAGGCCACCGCCACCGAGGCCAGCGCAAAGCGCGGCGCCGGAGCGCCCGCCCCGAACGGCCCCGCCGCCTCGACCTGGCGGATCAGTTCGACCGAGGCGCCTCCGGCCGTTATCAGCCCGTCCAGTGCGAGGTCCTTCGGCCCCATCGCCGAGGACCCCTGCCGGTCCAGCAATTCACCCAGCCGCGCCATCGCGTCGCCGATCCTGTCCGGTGCCACCGACAGCCCCGCCGCCATCTTGTGACCACCGCCCTTGCTCAGCAGCCCCTCGCGGACGCAGGTCGCCACCGAGGCTCCGAGGTCGACGCCGGTCACCGACCGTCCCGATCCCTTGCCCTCGCCACCCTCGATGCCGATCACCACGGCGGGCCGGTTGAAGGCTTCCTTCAGCCGCGCGGCGACAATGCCGACCACCCCGGCATGCCAGCCCTCGCCCGCCGCCCAGACCAGCGGCCCCGAGACGTCGCGGGTTTCGGCCTGGGCGCGGGCCTCTTCCAGAACCGCCGCCTCGATGGCGCGGCGCTCGGCATTCAGGTGGTCAAGCTGCCGGGCCATCGCCTCGGCCTCGCCGTCCTCCGCCGTCGCCAGCAGTCGCGCCCCAAGATCGGCCTGCCCGATCCGGCCCCCGGCATTGACGCGCGGGCCCAACAGATAGCCAAGATGATAGGCCGTTGGTGCCGCGTTCATCCCCGCCACATCGGCCAGAGCCACCAGCCCCGGCCTTTGGCGGGCGGCCATCACCGTCAGCCCCTGCCGCACCAGCGCCCGGTTCAGCCCCTGCAGGGGGGCCACATCGGCCACCGTCGCCAGCGCCACCAGATCGAGCATCGCCAGCAAGGGCGGCTCGGCCTCGCCCGCAGCACGCAAGAGCCGGTTCGCCGCCACCAGCATCAGGAAGACGACGCCCGCCGCACAAAGGTAGCCAAGCCCGCCATCCTCGTCCTGCCGGTTCGGGTTGACCACGGCAAGGGCGGGGGGCAGCGTCTCACCGCCGAGATGGTGGTCCAGGACGATCACCTCGGCCCCGGCGTCGTTCGCCGCCGCGATCGGCTCATGCGACAGGGTCCCGCAATCGACGCAGACGATCAGGTCATGGGCGCGGGCCAGGTCCTCCATCGCCGGAACATTCGGCCCGTAACCCTCGTCGATCCGGTCGGGGATATAGAGCGTCACCCGCAACCCCTTCTGCCGCAGCCAGTCGATCAGCAGCGCCGCCGAAGCCCCGCCATCGACATCGTAATCGGCAAACACCGCGATCCTTTCGCCCTTCCGGACGGCAGCCACAAACCGCTCCGCCGCCGCATCCATGTCCTTCAGGACACTCGGGTCCGGCATCAGGTCACGCAAACTCGGGGCCAGAAACGCCTCCGCCTCTTCCGCCGCCACGCCACGCCTTGCCAGCACACGGGCCAGCAATTCGGGCAGACCGGCCTGCTGGGCGATGGAGGCCGCCAGCCGCTCGGTTTCCAGGTCAGGCCCGACCCAGCGCCGTCCGGTCAGCGAGGTTTCAACGTCGAGAAAGGCGGTCACGGTGTCTCGTCATCCGCATCGCGCCAGGTCCCGGTCGGGCCCTTGTCGTCGGCAGGCCGCTTCAGGCCGGCAAATTTCAGCACCGTCAGCAGGGTGACCAGCGACATGATGAATATCCAGCCGCCACCGGCGATCATCGCCCCGACATTGTCGGTCAGGATGCCCCGGATCAGGATGGCGATCCCGACGGCCTCGATCAGCGCCAGCGGGATCAGTCGCTTGGCCAGACCGGCGCGGCTGCGCCCGCTGGGGTCTTTCGGGGAACGGCCATATCCGATCTTTCGCGCCATGCCAGCCTCAGTTGTTGTTCTGGCGGTAATGAATACGCCGCACCGAGCCGGATTTCGAGCGCATCAGCAGCGTCTCGGTCTCCAGATAGGCGCCGTCGCGGCGCGCCCCCCGGACCAGCGAGCCATCCGTGACCCCGGTGGCGGCGAAGATCACGTCATGGGCGACGAGATCGTCGCGGGAATAGATGCGGTCGAGATCTTCGATACCTGCCTTGGCGGCGCGAGCCCTCTCGTCATCGTTGCGGAACATCAGCCGCCCCCACATCTGCCCGCCCATGCATTTCAGCGCCGCAGCGGCCAGCACGCCCTCGGGCGCGCCGCCCTGGCCCATATAGAGGTCGATCCCGGTCTGGTCGGCCTCAGCCGTATGCATGACCCCGGCCACATCGCCATCGGTAATCAGGCGGATACGGGCACCGGTGGAGCGGATATCCTCGATCAGATCGGAATGCCGGTCACGATCGAGCACGCAGACCATGAGGTCGGAGGCCTGGCACTTGCGGTAATTGGCGATGGTGCGGATGCGTTCCTTGGGGGCCATGTCGAGCGAGATGATGTTCTGCGGATAGCTGGGCCCGAGGGCCAGCTTGTCCATATAGACATCCGGCGCGTGCAGCATCGAGCCGCGCGGACCCATGGCGATAACGGCGAGCGCGTTCGGCATGTCCTTGGCGGTCAGGGTGGTGCCTTCGAGCGGGTCCAGCGCGATATCGACGGCGGGGCCTTCGCCGGTGCCGACTTCCTCGCCGATATAGAGCATGGGTGCCTCGTCCCGCTCGCCCTCGCCGATGACAACGACGCCCGCAATGTCGAGCAGGTTCAGCTGCTTGCGCATGGCGTCGACCGCGGCCTGATCGGCGAGCTTTTCGTCGCCCATGCCGATTTTCTTTGCCGAAGCGATGGCGGCGGCTTCCGACACACGGGCGAGGCCGAGGGACAGCATGCGGTCGGCGAAAGTGACGCGGGTGGGTTCGGGCAAGGGGGCCTCCTGTTGCTGGGTGCCCCCTACCTATACGCGTGGGTTTGGGAGGGAAAGTCTGATAGCGCTGGCAGGGGTGGCGGGTCGTGACTCCCCTTCGAAAGCCTCCCCCCTGACCCCCCTCCCAGAGGGAGGGGGGAAATGCGCGGGGTGGAAATGTCAGTTCAGGGGGATGTCGTTTTCGTGTTTGCCCAACTGGTAGAGGGCCGAGAGGCGGTCGTATTCGGCGCGGATGGCTTTGAGCCGGGCCTCGGCGGCGGGGCGCTCGGCCTCGGGGAGGGCGGCGACCATGTCCGAAATGGCGGTGGCTTTCCAGAAGGCGTTTTCAGGGCGGTAGGCGCCGGTGGGCAGGCCGAAGACTTCGTCCATGATCTTCAGGTCATGGGGGATGGCGAAGGCGTCGCGGCTGTCCTCGTAGCTGAAAAGATAGGTGAAATTATCGAACCCGGCCCAGGTGATCGCCGAAAGACACATCGAGCAGGGCTCGTGGGAGGAGAGAAAGATGAGGTCCCTGGGGTTCGGGCGGCTCAGGAGTTCGTGGAAGAGTTTGATCGTGTGGACCTCCCCGTGCCAGAGCGGGTTCTCGGTTTCGTTGTTGGTGCCGACAAGGAAGGTTTCGAGAGTGTCCTTGTGCAGAATCGCCGCACCGAAGAGCTTGTTGCCCTTGGCCATCGAGGCGGCAGTTGCCGGGAGAAGCTCGGTCTCGAAGCAGGTGAGGATGCGGTCGAGCAGGTCGGGCATGGGGTGGATGCGTCCGTGTCTTGTCTCGGGGTTTCGCCCGCTGACGCGGGCGATCCGCGAGGGGCTCCGCCCCCCGCACCCCCCGGAGTATTTTTCGAAGGAGAAAAGAGGGTGGGGAAATCTTCACACCAAGAGCGACAACAGGCAAGTGCCGGGTTGGTTTCAGGTTTCCGGCAGCGCCTCGATGACGACGAAGGCCTGGGCCCAGGGGTGGTCGTCGGTGAGGCTGACATGGATGATGGCGCGGTGGCCTTCAGGGGTGAGCTGGGCGAGGCGTTCGGCAGCCCAACCCGTCACTTCCATCACCGGCTGACCAGTGCGGAGGTTGGTGACGGCCATGTCCTTCCAGGAAATACCCATGCGGAGGCCTGTACCCAGCGCCTTGGAGCAGGCCTCCTTGGCGGCCCAGCGCTTGGCGTAGGTGCCGGCGGTGTCGGCGCGGTTCTCGGCCTTGCGCTGTTCGGTCTCGGTGAAGCAGCGGTTGCGGAAGCGGTCGCCGAAGCGGGTGAGGGTGGCTTCGATACGCTCGATATTGGCCAGATCGGTGCCGATGCCGAGGATCATGCGGTCTCGGCGCCGAAGGCGTCGCGGCGGGCCTCGTCCATGGTGGCGCGCATGCGGCGGATGGCGCTGTCGAGGCCGGAGAAGATCGCCTCGCCGACGAGGAAATGGCCGATATTGAGTTCCATGACTTCCGGAAAGGCCGCGACGGGTTTCACGGTATCGAAGGTGAGGCCGTGGCCGGCATGGACTTCGAGGCCCAAGGAATGGGCGAAGCTGGCCATGTCGCGGAGGCGGGTGAGTTCGCGGTCGCGAGCCTCCGGGCGGCCTTCGGCATGGGCATCGCAATAGGCGCCGGTATGCAGCTCGACGACCGGGGCGCCGATGCGGGCGGCGGCTTCGATCTGGCGGGCGTCGGCGGCGATGAAGATCGAGACCCGGCAGCCGGCGTCGCGCAGGGGGGCGATGAAATGGGCGAGGCGGTTTTCCTCGCGGGCAACCTCGAGGCCGCCTTCGGTGGTGCGTTCCTCGCGGCGTTCGGGGACGAGGCAGACGGCATGGGGGCGGTGGCGAAGGGCGATGGCCTGCATCTCGTCGGTGGCGGCCATCTCGAAATTGAGCGGCACCGAGATGCCAGCGACCAGCGCCTCGATGTCGCGGTCGGTGATGTGGCGGCGGTCTTCGCGCAGATGGGCGGTGATGCCGTCGGCGCCGGCGGCCTCGGCCAGTCTGGCGGCACGCAACGGATCGGGCGTGTCGCCGCCGCGGGCATTCCGCACCGTGGCGACATGGTCGATATTGACGCCGAGGCGCAGCCTGCCGAGGGGGTGTTCGATCCTGTCCATGGCCTGTCCTCCGCTTGCCGCGCGGTCGGGCTCAGCTGACCTTGGCCTTCCGCGCCAGTTCCAGCCGCGCTTTCGCCGCCAGCCGTGCCCGCGCCCTTTGCAGGAGCTTCGAGCGTCTGCGGTTTTGATAGGCCGCAATCACCGGGCGGGACAAGAAATAAAACGTGATACCAGAGATCAATCCGAAGATGGTGCCGCCCAGAAGATAGGGCAGAAAGATGTTCTGCCAGAAATCGCTCAGCAATGCCCAGTCGGTATGGCCATAGCCGAACAGCGACTTGACCCCCTGCCAGAGCCCGTCAAAGGCGTTGGAAAAGGACGCGACCAGCGTGTTGAATTCCTTGTCATGGCCGGTGAGCCCGAGAATCTCGCGGCCCGTGGTCAGGCTGAAGGTGGCGATCAGCGGGAAGGTCAGCGGGTTGCCGAAGAAGGTGCCCAGAAGACTGGCCAGCAGATTGCCGCGCACCATCAGCGCCAGGATGGCGGCGATGACCAGGTGAAAGCCGAAGATCGGAGTGAAAGAGGCGAAGACACCGCAGGCGACGCCAAGCGCGATCCGGTGCGGGGTGTCGGGCAGACGGCGGACCCGGTGGCCGAGATATTCAAACGGACGCCGCCACCCCTTGCGGGGGTAGAGGAATTCCCGGATCCTGTCGATCAACGGGGGCCTGTCACGCCTCTTGAATACCATGCCTTCGTTTCGCCTTACCCTCCGGTCCGCCCACCCCCGTTCCGGGCGAACCGCGCCTCAGCCTTCGTTACTCCACAATCGAGACTTCATTGTGGCGCGTGGGGCATCGTGCCCCGGAACCGCGTCACCTGTGCCACGTCCGAATCAGCCTCGATGGCCCTCTGGATGTTATGCAGGTGCTCCAGGTCTCTTACCTCAAGATCGATCACCAGACGGTAAAAATCCGGCTTTCTCTCGGTAATAATTATGTCAGATATATTCGACCGGTGCTCTCCGATCAAAGTGCAAATGCGCCCCAGCACCCCGGCATCATTGGCCAGCGTCAATTCGACGCGGGCAAGATGGTGGGCATGGGAGGCGTCCGGGGTCCAGTGCAGATCGATCCAGCGCTCGGCCTGATCCTCGAGCTTTTCCAGTTCCAGACAGTCGATGGCGTGGATCTCGACCCCGCGCCCGGCCACCGCGAAACCGACGATGCGCTCGCCGGGGATCGGTTCGCAACAGGGGGCGGGCTGGGCCAGCTGGTCGGCGCCGAGGCCGATGACCCCCACACTCTGGCCCTCGACATCGGGCAGCTTGGCGTCTTCCTTGACCAGTTCGGGATAGAGCACGCGGACCAGATCATTGCCGGTCAGTTCCGCCGAACCGAGCCGGGCCAGGAGATCGTCCTCGGTCTGATACCAGAGCTGTTGGGCAGCGGTCTTCAGCGCCTTTTCGGTGGCCTTCTTGCCGACCCGTTCCAGCGCCACCCGGGCGATCTCGCGGCCAAGCTTGATATGGGAGGCGCGATGTTCCTCGCGCAGGGACCGGCGGATGGCCGACTTGGCCTTGCCGGTGGTGACCATGTCCTCCCAGGTCGATTGCGGACGCTGGCCGTCGGCGCGGAGGATCTCGACCGACTGGCCGTTCCTGAGCCGGGTCCAGAGCGGCACCCTTCGGCCATCGACCTTGGCCCCGACGCAGCTGTCGCCGATCCGCGTGTGGATGGCATAGGCGAAATCGATCGGCGTCGCCCCGCGCGGCAACTGCACGACCTCGCCCTTGGGAGTGAAACAGAAGACCTGGTCGGTATACATCTCCAGCTTCACATGCTCGAGGAAATCCTCCGGCCGGTCGCTTTCCTGAAAGCTGGTGGTCAGCTGGCTGAACCAGCGCAGGGGGTCGACCACGAACGGGTTCTCGAACCGCTCGCCATCGCGGTAAGACCAATGGGCGGCGACACCGGTTTCGGCGACCTCATGCATCTCGGACGTGCGGATCTGGATCTCGACCCTCTTGGCCAGACGGCCCGAGATCGTGGTGTGAATCGACCGGTAGCCATTGGATTTCGGCTGGCTGATATAGTCCTTGAACCGACCCGGTATTGCCGCCCAATGGGTATGGATGGCGCCGAGGACCCGGTAGCAATCGTCCACATATTCCGTAACGATCCGAAAGGCATATATGTCGGATAGCCGCGCGAAGGTCTGCTGCTTTTCCTGCATCTTGCGCCAGATCGAATAGGGGCTTTTCTCGCGGCCAGAGACCTCGCAGGCAATGCCCATCGGGCGCAGCACGTCGCGGATGTCCTCAGCGATCTGTTCGATCACGTCGCCGGTCTCGTTCCTCAGCGTGATGAAATGCCGCATGATCGACGAGCGTGCCTCGGGGTTGAGGACGCGGAACGAGATATCCTCCAGTTCCTCGCGCATCCACTGCATGCCCATGCGACCGGCCAGCGGCGCATAGATATCCATGGTCTCGCGCGCCTTCTGCTGCTGCTTCTCAGCGGCCTGAAACTTGATCGTCCGCATGTTGTGCAGACGGTCGGCAAGCTTGACCAGCAGCACCCTCAGATCGCGCGACATCGCCATCAACAGCTTGCGGAAATTCTCGGCCTGCTCGGTCTCGACCGAGCTCAGCTCCAGATTGGTCAGCTTGGTGACCCCATCGACCAGCGACGCGATTTCACGGCCGAACAATTCGTCGATGGAGGAATAATTCGCCCCGGTATCCTCGATCGTATCGTGCAATAGCGCAGTGACAATCGAGGCATCGTCCAGCCGCTGCCCGGCGAGAATGCAGGCCACCTCAAGGGGATGCGAGAAATACGGCTCGCCCGACTTCCGGAACTGACCCTCATGCTGTGCCGCGCCATAGTCGAAGGCGCGGCGGATCAGATCCTCGTCGCAGCGGGGATTATAGGGCTTGATGAGAGAAAGGAGGTGTTCGACCGAATGCATCTTGCAGGGCGCGTCACCCGGTCGGAGGAATTACCCTTCGCCCTGGGCCTCCATCAGCGCGCGCAGCAGGTTCTCATCGGTCATGTCATCCTCGCCCGCCGGGGAAGGATCATTGCCCATCAGAAGCGCCATGGCGTCCTCTTCCGGCTCGTCCACCTCAATCTGGTGCTGGTGGCTTTCGATGGCGCTTTCGCGCAGCTGGTCGGCGGTCAGGGTCTCGTCGGCGATTTCGCGCAGGGACACGACCGGGAACTTGTCATTGTCCCGCTCGACGGTCAGCGCGGCACCGGAGGAAAGCTGCCGGGCCCGATGCGCGGCGAGCATGACCAGCTCGAAGCGGTTGGGGACTTTGTCGACGCAATCTTCAACGGTAACGCGGGCCATGGGTGCTCCGATATGCTTGATCCGGGAGGTCTGGAAGATGGTTTAGATAGAGAAGCCCTGGCCGGTTTGCAAGGGTGAATGCTGGAATTTAAGAGAAATTGGGAGGAAATTCTTGGAAGGCGGGAATTGTGACGGGGGATTTCGCCCCGCTGGCGCGGGGCGACTCGGGGGGGGGGGGGGGGGGGGGGGGGGGGGGGGGGGGGGGGGGGGGGGGGGGGGGGGGGGGGGGGGGGGGGGGGGGGGGGGGGGGGGGGGGGGGGGGGGGGGGGGGGGGGGGGGGGGGGGGGGGG
>JBNKVT010000016.1:0-15848 GCA_050299335.1 Paracoccaceae bacterium
CGTCGGCAATAGCGGCTGGATCACCGACCACTCGAAATCTGTCAGATCGAAACGCGCCATAACTGCCCCCTGCTCTTTTGCAGAAGTGAATCACAGCCCAGCCCCCTTGGGAATCCCTTTTATGAGTATGTGACCTAGAGCCGTGGCGAGAAGATCGGCACGATTTTCGACCCGGACATCGCGTAATATCACATGGTCAGAGCCGCGCCCTTGATTCAGAATTCAGGAACGGGGCTCCAACGCCTTCCGCCCATAGCCCGACTCACCAATCGCTGCGAGGAAATCCATCGATTTCAATGCAATTGGTGATACCTGAAGGATCAGGGAAATGGTCGAGCGCTGTAGGAAAAGTCTCGGGATAGCCTCAAATCGGCACCTGACAATTATTTCCCATGCGCAGCGCCACCGCCCGTCTCTGCCGGTTTCAGGACCCCCGTTCAGACCTTGACGCCTGAGCCGGAGGCGGCCAATACCTCTGCCCATGGCCAAGCTCTATTTCAACTACTCGACCATGAATGCCGGCAAGAGCACGATCCTGTTGCAGGCCTCGTACAACTACAACGAGCGCGGCATGGAGACCTATCTCCTGACCGCCGATTTCGACCACCGCTCCGGCGAGGGCCGGATCGCCTCGCGCATCGGCATCGCGGCCAGGGCCGACATCTACGCTCCCGACAGCGACCTGTTCGCGATGATCCGGGCGCGGCTCGACAAGGGACCGGTCGCCTGCATCCTCGTCGACGAGGCGCAATGGCTGAGCGAGGATCAGGTCTGGCAGCTCGCCCGCGCCGTCGACGATCTCGGCGTGCCGATCATGTGCTACGGTCTCCGGGTTGATTTCATGGGCAAGCTCTTTCCCGGTTCCGCCGCCCTTCTGGCGCTGGCCGACGAAATGCGCGAAGTCCGCACCATCTGCCATTGCGGCCGCAAGGCGACCATGGTCGTGCGTCGTGGCCCAGACGGCAAGGCCTTGACCGAGGGACCGCAAGTCCAGGTCGGCGGGAATGACACCTATGTCTCGCTCTGCCGCCGCCACTGGCGCGCGGAAATCGGCGACCTTCCGGCAACCTGAGCCACGGGACCGCGAGGTCTCCGCGCACCAAGGGTCGGGGCCGCCGACCAGAGTAGCGGGCTTGACCGTGGCAAGCAGAGACCTCACGTCACCCGCGAACGGGTGCTTGATGCACTCACTGTGCGTCAAGCAAGTCTCAGCAGAGTCCTCTCAACTCGATTCCGGCCCGAAACACTGCAACTGGGACGTTTCCTGCCACACCGCGCAAGCGAGCCTTCGGCAGGGGGGCTACCCCCTGCCGAAAGCCCCCCTCAGGGGTCGGGTGCCATCGGCCGGCGAAGCGCCTGCTAATGCGCTTCAATGCAGCCGCGCGCCCGGAGCCACGTCTTCATCGGGTGCCACCAGGACGATCTCGCCCTCGCTGTCGGCCACCCCCAGCACCAGCACCTCGGACATGAACGGCCCGATCTGGCGCGGCGGGAAATTCACCACCGCCATCACCATCCGCCCCACCAGCGTCTCCGGCGTGTAATGCGCCGTGATCTGGGCCGAGGATTTCTTCTCTCCGATCTCGGCCCCGAAATCGACCCAGAGCTTGATCGCCGGTTTCCGCGCCTCGGGAAACGCTTCCGCCCGAACCACCCGTCCGGCCCGGATCTCCACCTTCAGAAAGTCGTCGAAAGATATCTCCATCACCTTCACTCCGGGTTCTTCACCGCGTCCAACACAGCCTCGACCTCAGCTGCCACGGCCTGCAAGGCCGCGTCCCCGGCCTCCCGCGCCGTCTCCTGCAATGCCTCCATCCGCGCCACCACCTCCGCAAGCGCCCCAGAGTCCGACCGCGCATCTGACCGCGCATCCGACCGCGCATCCGATTCCGCGGCCAGCATCGCCCGGAACCCTGCGAGGGCCGTCCGAAAATCCGCCTGATATTTCTCCGAAACAGTGCGGCTCACCGCCGTGAGTGCCGCCAGGTTCCGCCGCTGCGCCTCAGCCAGCGCCGCCCCTTCCAGCCCGGCCTCGCCAATGCCCCGCGCAATGTTCAGCTTTTCCAGCAGCCCGGCCCAGTCGCCCGGATCGCTCCCGAATGGCCCAGCCCCGGTCACCGCCCCAGCTCGCGGCTGCGCGAGGCCGCCGCTGCCACCGCCCGTGCCATCAATTCCTTCAGCCCCCCCGGATCGGCCATCAGCACCTCAAGGGCCGCCGCCGTGGTTCCATGGGGCGATGTCACGTTGATTCGCAACTGGCTCGGGCCCTCGGTCGCGGCTGCCGCCAGTTGTCCGGCCCCCGAGACCGTTGCCTTCGCCAGGGCAAGTGCCAGATCCGGTGCCAGCCCCTCGGCCTCACCCGCCGCCGCCAGCGTCTCGATCAGGTGAAACACATAGGCCGGGCCAGAACCCGAAACCGCCGTTACCGCATCCATCTGTGCCTCGTCCTCGAGCCGCACCACCTGCCCGACCGCGCTCAACAGCGCCTCGGCCAGCGCCAGCGCCTCCACGCCGACCTGCCCGTTCCCGATCATCGCCGTGATGCCTTTGCCGATCGCCGCCGGCGTGTTCGGCATTGCCCGGATAATCGGCGTATTGGTCCCAAGCAGGGCTTCGAAAGTCGCGATCGGCGTTCCGGCCGCGATCGAGACAAACAGCGTCTCGCGGCCTCCCAGCGCCTGCAGCATCGGCAGCGCCTCGCCGATCATCTGCGGCTTGACGGCGATCAGGCAGACGGCGGGCTTCTCGGGCAGGGCGGTGTTCAAGCCGATCCCCTCCAGCCCCAGCACCCAGTCCGAGGGATGCGGATCGAGCACCGTCACCGCCCCCGGTTTCAACCCCTCCGCCAGCCATCCGGCCAGCATCGCCGAGCCCATCTTCCCGCAGCCCAGGAGCACAATCCCCCGGTCATTCACCTTGTCGATCATGCGCTTCTCCCCGCGCGGCCCCCGCCGCCGGAGGCCGGTTCAGGCCCGACCGTAAGCCTCCGTCATGGCGATTTCCATGGCTTTTTCGGGGGCCTCGCCGCTCCAGCATACCAGTTGGAAGGCCGGGTAGAATCGCTCGCAGGCCGACAGGGCGGCGCGGACCATCTCGGCAACCTGCTCGCCCGAGACCGAAGCGCCGCCGATCAGCGAAACACCGTGCCGGAAGGCCATCATTTTCTGGTCCTTCCACAGGGTGAAAGCCCCTGTCCAGCAACGGTCATTGGCCCGGTCGAGCGCGTGATAGAGATCGGCCAGCCGGTCCCTGGGCGGTTCCATGTCGAAGGCGCAGATCAGCCGCAGGGTTTCGTCATGGGACGACCAGGCTAGGGTCAGCGAATAGACCCGCCAGCTGCCCTCAATGGCCATCGCGATCTGATCATCGGCGATCCGGTCGAAGTCCCAGTCGTGATATTCCGCCAGATGCTCAACGATATCAATGGGGTGGATGTCATCGGAGGTAAAATCTTGCTCGACAGCGCTCATGCCCGGTCCCTCTTCTATGTGCCCCTGAGATGCAAAGCACCCCAAAGACTGGGTGAGGTTGACAAGGGACGGGGTAGAGGCTTCGCCCCTCTACCAGATATGGTGGAGACTAATCCGGGCGCTGTAAAGCGTTAAATCCGCCGGATGTGAATGTGACACGAATTTCACAATCGACTATCGCCTCAGCGGAACCCCGGGGCCTTTCGCGGATTGGCGATCGAACCGGCAGTCGCAATCCCGAGAAACACGCGCCGCAGCGCCTCCGTGCAGTCGCCTACGCGACTTTTCGGGGCGCGCCCGCGTTGCCGACCGCTGCCGTGCCGTCAGACCGCAGTCCGGCAAGCAGTTCGGCCAGCGTCGTGGCCTGCTGTTCGAGGGTCGCCGCCGCCGACGAGCTGCGCTTGGCGATCTGGTTCGAGACCTGCGTCGCCTCATCCAGCTGCAGCAATTCGTTCGACATTGCTCGGATGCCGAGATTCTGCTCCTGGGTGCTGTTGGCGATATCGGCCAGCCGGTCCGAGACATCGGTGATCGACTTGCTGATCGTCTCCAGCACCTCGCCGCTCCTGTTCACCAACTCGGCGCCTTTCGAGACCTTGTCCTGGCTGTTCACGATCAACTGGGTGATGTCGCTCGTCGCGTCCGCCGCCCGTTGCGCCAGCGACCGCACTTCGGAGGCGACCACGGCAAAACCCTTGCCAGCATCCCCGGCCCGCGCCGCCTCGACCGCGGCGTTCAGGGCCAGAAGGTTGGTCTGAAAGGCGATGCCCTCGATCACAGAAATGATGTCGGAAATCCGATCCGACTCGATCTTGATCTCGTCGACGGCGGTAATGGCGTCGCGCAGAATCGCGCTGCCCTTCTCGGCGCAGTCCTTCGATGTCTCCGCCATACCGGCCGAGGCTGTGACATTGTCCGTGGTCAGTTGCGTGCTCGCCGTCAGCTCCTCCATCGCGGCGGCGGCCTGCTGCAGCGATCCGGCCTGGTTTTCCGAGCGCCGCGACAGTTCTGCGGCATCGGTCCGCATTGTCCCGATCGCCTCGCTCATCGTCGCCTCGGTCCCGGAAATCCGGTCGACCAGCGTATCCACCTGACCCATCGTCGCGTTCAGCTGCCGCGCCACATCGCCGAGCCTGCCGCCGAACCGGTCGGGAATCACCCGGTCGAAACGGCCCGCCGCCATCGCCTCGGCCGTCTGGCCAAGCTCGCCGAGATATTCGGCCATCGTCGCGCAAAGCGCGTTCACATCATCGGCCAGCCGCTGCATCACCGGATCGTCGAACCGCCGCTCCACATTCCGATCGAACACGCCGCGCCGGGCTGCCTCGACCACCTCGCCGACGCCGTTTTCGAGATCGCCGAGCATCTTCTCCTTCGCCGCCTCGGCTTCGGCATCGCGATCCGCCTGCCGC
This sequence comes from Paracoccaceae bacterium, assembly GCA_050299335.1. Taxonomy (GTDB): domain Bacteria; phylum Pseudomonadota; class Alphaproteobacteria; order Rhodobacterales; family Rhodobacteraceae; genus JBNKVT01. Next base: position 4,883 of record JBNKVT010000016.1, read on the forward strand.
GCCCGCTCTTCGGCGCTGATCTTCAGTTGCGCGCGCAGTTCCTCGAAGCGCCGCGCCAGAGTTCCAATCTCGTCGCGCCGCCCGATCATCGGCACCTCGATATCGAGCTCGCCTTCCGCCACCTGCCCGACCTTGCCCGTCAGCCGCATAACCGGCGCCCCGACCAGTTTCGAGATCAGCCAGAATGCCGCCACCCAGGCCAGCACCGCCAGCACAAGCCCGGCCCCACCCAGGGTCATCGCCTGCCGCTTCAATGCCTGCAGGATCGGCGTGTCAGACCAGCGCACCACCAGATAGCCCGCCGTCTCCCCGTCCGCACCAAAGGGAATCGGAGCCACAGTGAGCGTGCCCTCGGCAAAGGCCTCTTCCGCCTCGCCGGCCCTTGCCACAAGGGCCGCGGCGTCAAATTCCGTGTCGGTGCCGGTCATGACCGCCCCTTCGGCGGAATAGATCGCCGCCGCCCCGAAGACATCGGGCTGCGCGGCGGCAAACTCCGCCAGGATCTCGTCCAGCGTCTCGATCTTTCCAAAGCGCACGGCGCCGCCGAGCGAGGTTGAGACGAGGACGGTTTTCAAGAGGCTGTCATGACGGTGGGTCGCCATCTGCAACCGGTAGGAGGTCACGAAACTGGCCGAGGCCAAAAGGACCGCCGTCACCAGAATTGCCGCTCCGACAGCAAAGGAGACATTGCGGTTGAGCGAACTTGTCCGCGAATGGCGGTCCTGCATTTCCTGTCCTCTTCGCTGGTGGTTAAAGCGATTCGAGATTGATGCCGACCGTGATCGCGCCCAAGGGTTCGCCGCTGTCGGGATCGATCACCGGGAAGGAGACCTGGGACTGGTAGGTCTGGCTGCTCTCATCCAGCTCCACATCGCCGAAATGCAGCGTATGGGCCGGTTTTCCGAAGGTTTCCTGCCATTTGGCCTCGTCGCCCTGCCAGTAATCCGAGGTCACCGCACTTTGCATGACGTTCAGGCCGCGATTGTCGGTCACGAACACTTCCGAGACGATCCCGCCGAGCCCATCGGCCTGGCTGCGGATCCAGTTGGAGGCATCCGAGGACATAATTTCGTCGATGAACGGATGCGCCCCGGCGCCGACCTCATCGCGCCAGCGGTTGTCCAGGGCGATGATATCGTCCTCGGTCAGCCCGGCATGATCGGCATTCTGCTTGCGCAGCGCCTCGATCACCATCGGGTCTTCGGCCCACGCCAGCAGCGCCTCGTTGGCGATCTGTTCAAGCTGGGGGGCGAATTCGTTGGCGTGCAGGGGGGCGGCGGCACAGATAAGTGTAACGGCGACAAGTTTCCGCATGAAGTCTCTCCTGTTGGTTGGCTGTCGGGGACAGCGAATTACGGTCGGGAGACTTGGCGGACCGGACTAAATTCCGCGTTAAAGGCGGCCCGGAAACTGTGTCGAATTTTACGGAACCGGATTACTTCTTCGCCTCGAGTGCATCCAGGCGGGCCTTCAGCGCCTCGTTTTCCTCCCGCGCCTTCTGGGCCATGGCGCGCACGGCTTCGAATTCCTCACGGGTGACGAAATCGCGGTCGGCGAGCCAGCGGTCAATCCAGCCCTTCATCGCCGTCTCGGCCTCTTCCTTCGCCCCCTGGGCCACGCCCATGGCGTTGGTCATCAGTTGCGAGATATCGTCGAGCACCTTGTTGCGGGTCTGCATTTTTCCCTCCGGATTGGCTGGCTTTCATATGGTCTGCAGATGCCGGTATTGCAAGCGCCCGGTTGACTTCGCCCGCCGGTCGCGGGATGACCCAAGGCAAAGATAAGAGGCGCCGATGCAGCTGGCCATTCCCTTTCCGGATTTCGACCCGGTCCTGTTCACGATCCCCCTCGTGGACCTGCCGATCCGCTGGTATGCGCTGGCCTATATCGCCGGGATTTTCCTCGGCTGGCGCTATCTGATCGCCATGAACGCGCGGCCCGGTCTCTGGGCTCCGGGTAAGGCCCCGATGGACCGCGAGCAGAGCGAGGACATTCTCACCTGGATGGTTTTCGGGGTGATCGTCGGCGGGCGGCTTGGCTCGGTGCTGTTCTACAAATTCGACCACTACATGCAGAACCCGATAGAGATCCTGCAGGTCTGGCGCGGCGGCATGGCCTTTCATGGCGGGTTCCTGGGGGTCATCACCGCCACCTTGCTGTTCTCGTGGCGCCAAAAGGTCAACCCGGTTTCCGTTGGCGATCTCGTTGCTGCCGTCACCCCCATCGGGCTGTTTTTCGGGCGCATCGCCAATTTCATCAATGGCGAGCTTTGGGGGCGTCCCACCACTTCGGACTGGGGCGTGGTCTTTCCCAGCCCTGCCGCTCTGGACTGCCCGCCGGGCTGGGTCGGGGTCTGCACGCGGCATCCCTCGCAGCTGTATCAGGCCGCCTTTGAGGGGCTGGCGCTGTTCATCCTGCTCAATATCGCCATCTGGGGTTTCGGCGCGTTGAAACGCCCGGGCCGGGTGATCGGGCTGTTCTTCGCCGGGTACGGGCTGGCCCGGATCGTGGTCGAGAACTTCCGCCAGGCTGATGCCAATTTCATCACTCCGGACAATCCCTGGGGCCATGTCTTGCGCCTCACACCGGAACTCGGCCTGACCATGGGCCAGATGCTGTCGGTGCCGATGCTGGCGATCGGGCTGGTAATCCTGTGGGTCACCCGCAGCAGATGAGCCCGCTCGCGGCCCTCATCCGCGCCCAGATCCGCGCCATGGGGCCGATGAGCCTTGCCGACTACATGACCCTCTGCCTTGCCCATCCCGAACACGGTTACTACCGCAGCCGCGATCCGCTGGGCGAGAAGGGCGACTTCACCACGGCGCCGGAAGTCAGCCAGATGTTCGGCGAACTTGTCGGCCTTTTCCTCGCCTCGCAATGGCAGGGCGGCCCCGTCATCCTCGCCGAGATCGGTCCCGGCCGCGGCACCCTGATGGCCGACATCCTGCGCGCCACCGCCTCGGTGAAAGGCTTCCACACCGCCGCCCGTATCTGCCTCGTCGAGACCTCGCCCGTCCTGATGTCCCGCCAGCAAGAGGCGCTGGTCGGCCACGAGGTGGAATGGTTCGACAGCGTCGATGACCTCCCCGAAGGCCCGCTCTTGCTGGTCGCCAACGAGTTTTTCGACGTTCTGCCGATCCGCCAATACCTCCGCACCGCCAAGGGCTGGCAGGAGCGCATGGTTGGCCTCGAAAGCGACACCCTGAGTTTTGGTCTGGCCCCTCCATCCCCGATCCCCGCTGGGGACCACCCCGAAGGCACGATTCTCGAGACCTCCCCCGCAGCCGAGGCCATCGCTGCCAGCCTCGGCCCGCGCATCGCCCGCGACGGCGGCGCACTGCTCTTTATCGACTACGGCGCCTGGGACGGCACCGGCGACACGTTCCAGGCCCTTGCCTCCCACGGCTATACCGACCCGCTTGCCGCCCCCGGCGAGGCTGATCTGACGGCCCATGTCCGCTTCGCCCCGCTGGCCCGCGCCTCCGGCCTGCAAGGCAGCTTCACCACCCAGGGCGCCTTCCTCGCCAACCTCGGCATCGGCTCCCGTGCCGAAGCGCTGGCAGGACGCGGCGACCCCGAGCGCATCGCCTCGGAACTCACCCGCTTGACCGACCCGTCCGAAATGGGCGAGCTTTTCAAGGTCCTCGCCCTGGTGCCCCACGGCACCGGCCCCTTGCCCGGATTCTCCCCATGAGCCTCGAAATCCTCACCGCGCCGGAACTCGCCACCCAACATGGTTTCTTCACCCGTAAGGGCGGCGCGTCCACCGGCATTTTCGCAGGCCTCAACTGCGGTCCCGGCTCCTCCGACGACCCGCAAGCCGTCGCCGAGAACCGAACCCGAGTCGCCACCGCCCTCGACGTCGGCCCCGAGTACCTTCGCTCCGTCCACCAATACCACTCCGACCAGGTGGAAATTGTCAGCACGCCGGTCCCCCAGACCCGCCCCAAAGCCGACGCCATGGTCACAGCCATCCCCGGCATCGCCCTCGGCATCCTCACCGCTGACTGCGCGCCCGTCCTCTTCTCCGACCCCAAGGCCCGAATCGTCGCCGCCGCCCATGCCGGTTGGAAAGGTGCCATCGGCGGTATCCTCGAAGCCACGCTCGACGCCATGGAAAGTCTCGGCGCCTCCCGCGCCAACACAACGGCCATCATCGGCCCCACAATCTCGCAACGCGCCTACGAGGTCGGCCCCGAATTCCTCGACCGTTTCCTCGACGAGGACCCCGACCATCACCGCTTTTTCGCCGGAGGCCAGGGGGACCGCGTCCATTTCGACCTTCCCGGCTTCGCCCTCCACCGTCTCCGCGAGGCAGGCGTCGGCGAGGCTGGCTGGACGGGCCACTGCACCTACACAGATCCCGACCGCTTCTACTCCTATCGCCGCACCACCCACGCGTCCGAGCCCGATTACGGCCGCCTCATCTCCGCCATCCGCCTGTGACCCGCTCGATCCTGATAACGGGATGTTCCTCGGGCATCGGCTATGACGCCGCCCATACGCTGAACAGACGCGGCTGGCGCGTCTTCGCGACCTGCCGCCAGGAGGCCGATTGCGAGAGGCTGCGAACCGAAGGCCTGGAAAGCTTTCCCCTCGACTACGCCGACGAGGCCAGCATCAAATCCGCCGTCGAACAAGTCTTCAAATCAACCGGCGGCACCTTAAACGCCCTCTTCAACAACGGCGCCTACGCCATCCCGGGGGCTACCGAAGACCTCCCCCGCGACGCCCTGCGTGCCATCTTCGAGGTCAACCTCTTCGGCCAGTTCGACCTGATCGCCCGCGTCCTTCCGGCGATGAAGGCGCAAGGCCATGGCCGCATCGTCAACAACTCGTCGATCCTCGGCTTCACCCCGGCCCTGGGGCGGGGGGCCTATGTCGCGACCAAATACGCCATGGAGGGGCTCACCGACACGCTTCGCCTCGAAAACCATGGGGAAAACATCCACTTCATCCTCATCGAACCCGGCCCCATCGCCACGAGGATCCGCGAAAACTCCGTGCCGCATTTCGAGAAATGGATCGACTGGAACGCTTCCGCCCAGAAGGCGTTCTATGAAACCCGCCTTCTGCCGCGCCTCTACCGCAAACAGACCAAAACCGCCCGCTTCGAACTGCAACCCTCAGCGGTCACCGCCAAACTCATCGACGCCCTCGAATCCACCCGCCCGCGCCCGCGTTACTACGTCACCGCCTCGACCCACTTCATGGGGGCTATGCGCCGCCTCCTGCCCACACGCGCGCTCGACTGGATCATCCGCCGCGAATGACCGCCTTTGCGGTCCCCGCCCAAAGCGCCTATATCAGAGACAAAGACCGAAGCCGGACCACCCCCCCCGCCTTCTTCTTCTTGAAAATACCTCCGCCGGAGGCTCCCGCCCCAGCCACCAGCCCCGGCCCCGTCCAGGAGACCGAAATGACCAGTTCGCCGCTCTTCTACCTCGTCATCTTCGCCTGCATCGCTGTTGCCGCCGTTCTGCTGGTCGGTATCGGCGGCTTTGCCAAGGGCGGGGATTTCAACCGGAAATACGCCAACAAGATCATGCGCCTGCGTATCGCCCTGCAATTCCTGGCGGTGCTCCTGATCCTCCTCTTCGTCTGGCTGACCGGAGGCCTCTGACCCATGGTTGTCCTGTCGAAAATCTACACCAAAACCGGCGACAAGGGCGACACCGCGCTTGGCAACGGCACCCGCGTCCCCAAACACGCCCCCCGCGTTGCCGCCTTCGGCACGGTCGATGAGACCAACGCCACCATCGGGCTGGCGCGGCTCCACGCCTCCGGCGACATTGACGAGGCCCTCGCCCGCATCCAGAACGACCTTTTCGACCTCGGCGCTGATCTCTGCCGTCCCGACCTGGCCAAAGACAGCGAAAGCGACTACCCGCCCCTGCGCATCGCCGCCACCCAGGTCGCGCGGCTGGAGGCGGAGATGGACGCGATGAACGCCGATATCCCCCCGATCCGCAGCTTCATCCTGCCCGGCGGCAGCCCGCTTGCCGCCGCCCTGCATCTTTGCCGCACAACCTGCCGCCGCGCCGAACGCGAAGCCACGGCGCTGGCCGAAACCGAAGAGGTCAACGCCGAAGCCATCCGCTACCTCAACCGCCTGTCGGACTGGTTCTTCGTCGCCTCAAGGGCCGCCAATGACAACGGCAAGGCGGATGTTCTCTGGGTGCCGGGCGCGAACCGCTGAAGGCGGATACTGCCCAGTGTCGGGTGTCGGAGAGAACCGCAGGGCAATACCACCTCAGCCGTCCTTCGCTTCCACCGGCAGCCATATCTCGTAAAGCCGCGCGTCCTCGGTCGCATCCGGATCTTCCGGGTAGCGTTCGAGGACCGGCCCTGCAACCAGACGCCACGCAGACCCTGGCAGCCAGTCGGCGAAAATCGCGTCGAATGCCTCCGGAAATCCCGAAATCGGCCCGCGTTTTTGGAACACCGCATATTGCCCCTTCACCAGCTCGATGACGATCGCGCCCTTGGGAATTGCAGCCTCCGGAGAGGTCGTCTCGAAGCCAACGCCATAGCTGAACGTATCCGCCGTCCAGCCATGCGACACGCCATAGACCGCCCCCGGCACCTTGTCCGACACGGCAAACTCCCGGTTCATGAATGCGTGCCAGAGCGTGGGGATCTGGTCTCGTGTCGCCATGGTGAATTCCTGCGACAGGGCCACGATCCAGCGCGTGTCGCATGTGACAATGTCCGGTTCCGGCAAGTCGACCATCGCACCCCCCATTTCGATGCCCTTACCATGTCGCCGCAGCCGCGCCAAGTCAAACACCGGTTCTGCAGCCCGGCCAGGACGGAACCTCGATTTACAGGTCTGTTTTCCTTCCTTGAAACGCCACAAGGGCAGGGCGATGTCCAGATCATTTCAATCAGGGCTCGGCCAATAGGCATATCGAACCGACAGCTGAAAATGCGCCGAATGCGTTACCGGTTGGACACTACCACGAAAAGCTTGCCAATCCGGGCGCGACCACCGAGAACGGGGGCCACAGGAAAGCGCAGTCGTTCCATGGTCACCGCCTCTCAAACCGTTCACACTGCTGCCGCAAAGGGCATCCTATTGATGTGCGTCGGTGTTGCGAGCCTCAGCATCAGCGACGCCATCGGCAAGACGCTGACCGAAGGCTACGCCCCGGCGCAGATCCTGTTTGTCCGCAATATCATCGCCCTGCCGTTTGCCCTTGCCATCGCCTTCTGGCTGGGCGGGGCCCCGGCGCTGCGGTCCCGCCGACCGGCTGCGCATCTTCTTCGCGGTTTCTTCTGGATCTGTGCCGCGATGCTGTTCTTCACCGGCCTCAGCCGTCTCGGCCTGGCCGAGGCGACGGCGCTGGTCTTCGCCGCCCCGGTCTTCATCACCGCCCTGTCCGCCCTGTTGCTTGGCGAAACCGTCGGCTGGCGCCGCTGGGCCGCCGTCACTATCGGATTGCTCGGCGTTCTGGTGATCGTCCGGCCCGGCAGCCAGGCCTTTCAGCCGGCCTCGCTCTATCCGCTGGCGACGGCGATGTTCTATGCCGGTCTGATGATCAGCGCGCGATGGGTCGATCCGCGCGAGAGCGTCTGGACGATGATGCTCTATCTCGTCGGGGCCGGCGCGCTGTTCAGCGGCTTTGCCAGCCTGTTTTTCTGGACGGAGGTCCAGGCCGGGGACGTCTGGCTCTTCCTCGGTATCGCGCTGTTCGGAACCGTCGGCGTGACCCTGATCACCCAGGCCTTCCGAATGTCGCCCGCCTCGGTCCTCGCCCCATTCGACTACACCGCGCTGATCTGGGCGAGCATCCTTGGCTATCTGCTCTGGAACGAACTTCCCGACCTTCTGACCTATGTCGGTGCCGCGATCATCGCGGCGAGCGGTCTCTACATCATTTTCCGCGAAAGCCGGGCGAAAGACTGACCGATTTTGTGGCCTCTCAGGATGGCAAGAAACTGACAGAAGGCACGGGATTTTCCTTTATCTTGCCAGCACGATACCCGCGAGACCGGGGACCTGACCCCATGTCCCGCTTGCATAGCCCGGTTGAAACGCGCTAACCGCGTGAGGTGAAAACGCAAGGCCCTCAGTGCGGGCCGCCGAAGGGGAGACTGCCGATGAAAATCCTCGTGCCCGTGAAGCGGGTAATCGACTACAACGTCAAGGCGCGGGTCAAGGCCGATGGCTCGGGCGTCGATCTCGCCAACGTCAAGATGTCGATGAACCCGTTTGACGAGATCGCCGTCGAGGAGGCGATCCGCCTCAAGGAGGCCGGAAAGGCCGAGGAAATCGTCGCGGTGTCCATCGGCGTCGCCAAGGCGCAGGATACGCTCAGGACCGCACTCGCCATGGGGGCCGACCGCGCGATCCTCATCGAGGCCGCAGATGACGTCCATACCGATATCGAACCGCTGGCCGTCGCCAAGCTGCTGAAGGCCGTGATCGACGAGGAACAGCCGGGCCTGGTGATCTGCGGCAAGCAGGCCATCGACAACGACATGAACGCCACCGGCCAGATGCTGGCCGCCCTTCTCGGCTGGGGCCAGGCGACCTTCGCCAACAAGGTTGAGATCGACGGTGACAGTGCGACGGTGACCCGCGAGGTCGATGGGGGGCTGCAGACCATCAAGGTCAAATTGCCGGTGGTCATCTCCACCGACCTGCGGCTGAACGAGCCGCGCTATGCCTCGCTTCCGAACATCATGAAGGCGAAGAAAAAGCCGCTGGATACCAAGTCTGCCGCCGATCTGGGCGTCGATGTCGCCCCGCGCCTGAGTGTCGTCGAGACCACCGAACCCGCCGAGCGGAAGGCCGGGGTCAAGGTCGGCTCGGTCGCAGAACTGGTCGAGAAACTGAAAAACGAAGCGGGGGTGATCTGATGGCCGTTCTTCTTCTTGCCGATGTCCAGAACGGGGCGCTGTCCACCGACGCCGTCGCCAAATCCGTCACCGCCGTGTCTTCGCTGGGCGAGGTCCATATCCTTGTTGCCGGGCAGGGCGGCGACGATGCCGCTGCTGGGGCGGCGAAACTCGACGGGGTCGCCAAGGTCCTCTTTGCGCCGGATCACGGCTATTGCCACGCGCTGGCCGAGCCGGTTGCCGACCTGATCGTCGCGCTCGCCGGGACTTATTCCCATATCGCGTCACCCGCCACGACCGACGGCAAGAACATCCTGCCGCGCGTCGCGGCGCTTCTAGATGTCATGGTGATCTCGGACGTCTCGGCTGTTGTCTCCGAAGACACGTTCGAGCGCCCGATCTATGCCGGGAACGCCGTCCAGACCGTGCAGTCCTCGGATGCCACCAAGGTCTTCACCATCCGCACCTCGGGCTTTGATGCGGCGGGGCAGGGTGGGGCCGCGCCGGTCGAGAAGATCGACACGGCGGCCAATTCCAGCCCCAGTACCTGGGTCGAGGACAAGGTGGCCGAAAGCGACCGTCCCGAACTGACATCGGCGAAGATCGTCGTGTCGGGCGGGCGGGGCGTCGGTTCAGAAGAGAATTTCGCCATCATCGAGAAGCTTGCCGACAAGCTCGGTGCCGCTGTCGGCGCCTCGCGGGCGGCGGTGGATTCGGGCTTTGCCCCCAATGACTGGCAGGTCGGGCAGACCGGCAAGGTGGTGGCACCGGATCTCTATATCGCCGTCGGGATTTCCGGTGCGATCCAGCATCTGGCGGGGATGAAGGATTCAAAGGTGATCGTCGCGATCAACAAGGACGAGGAGGCGCCGATCTTCCAGGTTGCCGATTACGGGCTGGTGGGCGATCTCTTCGACATGGTGCCGGAACTGACCGACGCGCTGTCATAATACCAACCGCCCTATGCATTGGCCATTGTCTTGATGTGATCGATGCGATTGTGTTGGGGCACTGGGCGAAGAAGTTCCAGGCATCGCAGCATTTGTCGACGATCTCTTCATGGCTGTCGAAGACGGTGATCGCGAGTTTGTTTGCGCGCAGATACTGCCAGACGTTTTCAATCGGGTTGAGTTCTGGACCATAGAGCAGAACCGGATCAGATTGAACCAATCTGATCCCAGGATTTTACTCAAGCCTACGTCTCTGGACCAAAATTCCTTTTCAGACTGCGACAGTCTGAAACGATTTTGGTCTAGGGCGGCAGGGGCAGGAGTGTGATATTGTCTGGAATCCTCAGGGCCTTTGCGCCATGCCGGCCGGCGCCGTCGAGCACGAGGATGGCGTGGGCACCGGGCGCCACGGTGCTGGCGATCTCGGTGAGGTGCATGTTCATGGCCTCGGTATCGGCGTAAGTCAGGACCACCCCGGCGGCGACCCCGCGCCTGGGGCTGGCGGCGCCGAAGATGCAGCTCCATTTGTAGCGCGTGTCGCGGGGCGCGCGCGGGTGGGTGCCGGTCCTTGCCCATTTCCGCGTCAGAGCTCCCTGCTGCCCGGCGCGCGTTTTATCTTTGCCTCCTTCATTCTGACTCCGATGGAGTCAGACTTTCGACAGAAAGGGAATCCAAAAAACGAGTCAGGTCATCGGGCGTTTGGTATAAGTCCCCGCGGGATCCGGTCCCGTCGACCGGTCCCTTCCCCCGTTCGCGGCGAAAGGGGAAAATATGTGTCGTGCCACGATGCGCCCGCCCTCCCCCAGGGGCCAGGGCTATCGCATATGAAAGTATTGCGTCTCTTTCGCGTACATGTTGCCCGCCCTGATCCTGCACCTTCCGGAAGTCAGCCCTGCCCTGCCGGGATTTCGAAATGAAGGCTAAGCCCGGCCCAGGGTGGGCGCTGTCCGGGCCCCTCAGCGGACCACTTTATGGCGCAGTCGCTTCCGAGCAGGCCGCTCTCAGCATGTGTCAGCAACGCGCCCGCCCCTCGGATGGGTCGGGCTTGGCCCGGTGCTGGTCGCACCGTGCGGGTGTGGAGCGGGGAGAAATGGGGACGGCGAAGCTATGGATTTGGGGCGGGATTGGGGGTTGGCTCGAATGGAGGAAACCGAACCTCAGGCGGGTTTCCC
>JBNKVT010000017.1:0-11841 GCA_050299335.1 Paracoccaceae bacterium
GGGGGGTCGGGGGCGGCTTCCGTTTGTCTGCATCCCATCCCGGTCCTGAAGAAACGCGCCGACTTTCTCGCCGCCGCGCGGGCAAGGCGGCAGGCGATGCCGGGCCTTGTGCTGCAGGCCCGCAAGCGGCGCGAGGATGAGGCCGGGGACGGGGTACGGGTCGGGTTTACCTGTTCGAAGAAAGTCGGGAACGCGGTTGCGCGGAACCGGGCCAAGCGGCGGCTGCGCGAAGTGGCGCGGACGGTGCTGCCAGATGCGGGAGTACCAGGTTGGGACTACGTATTGATCGGACGGCGTGACGAAACCGCTGCGCGGGATTTCGAGCGGCTGAAGGGCGATCTTGTCACGGCGCTCGCCAAAATCCACGCAAGACCATGACCCCGCTCGCCTGGGTCTTTTCGCTGCCGGTGCGGTTCTACAGGCTGACTTTTTCGCCCTGGGTGGGGATGAATTGCCGCTATCACCCGACCTGCTCGGCCTATGCACTGGAGGCGCTGGAGAAGCATGGCGGGATCAAGGGGGCATGGCTGGCGGCGAAGCGGATCGCGCGGTGTCATCCGCTGGGGGGGTCGGGGGTGGATAATGTGCCGGACAAAGAAAGTTAGGTAGCAGGCTAAGTTTAAGCTTGCGAATCGCCTCTCCGCCGCATTAGTTAGTCATATGACTAACAATGACACACTCGACCCGGTCTTCCACGCTCTCGCCGATCCCACAAGGCGCGCCGTCGTCAGGCGGCTGACCGAGGGGCCGGGCAGCGTCAGCGAACTGGCTGAACCTTTCGACATGGCGCTGCCGACCTTCCTTCAGCATCTGAAGGTGCTGGAAAAGGCGCGGCTGATCCGCACCGTGAAACAGGGGCGGACCCGGATGTGCTCGCTGGAGGCGGCGCGGCTGGGACTGGCGGAGGACTGGCTGAAGGACCGAAGGGCCGAATGGGAAGCCAAGGCCGACCGGTTCGAGGCCTATGTGATGGAACTCGCCAAGAGGAGACAGGAAGATGTCTGACTATGATCTGGTAATCGACCGCAAGCTCAAAGTCCCCCCGGCACTGGTCTGGGAGGCCTGGACAAAACCCGAGCACCTGACGGAATGGTTCTGCCCCGTTCCGTGGAAGGTCACGGCGGCCCGTATCGATCTGCGCCCGGGCGGCGAGTTCTTCTCGCGCATGGAGGGGCCGAATGGTGAGGCGCATGATAATCTGGGGATATTCCTCGAAATCGTGCCCGAACGGCGGCTGGTTACCACCGATTGCCTGTTGCCGGGCTGGATCCCGGCGCCGAGACCCTTCCTGACCTCGATCATCGAGATGACGCCGGACGGCGACGGCACCCACTATGTCGCCACCGCCCGCCATGCCGACCCCGAGACCCAGAAGCGGCACGAAGAGATGGGCTTCTTCGACGGCTGGAACACGGTGGTCACCCAGATGGAAGAGATGATCATTGGCTGGAAGCGATAGGCTTCATCTTGCAAAGTAGAGGGCGCGGGTCTAGGCCTGCGCTCATGCTCGACGAGACCGACGAAATTCATCCGCTGTTTGCCGGTGCGCCCCAGACCACCGAATTCAGGAAGCTGCGCAAGCGGCTGGTGCGCCAGACCCGCGAGGCGGTTCAGCGGTTCGGGATGGTCGAGAAGGGCGCGAAGTGGCTGGTCTGCCTCTCGGGCGGCAAGGACAGCTACACGCTGCTCGCGGTACTGCATGAATTGCAATGGCGGGGGCTCTTGCCGGTCGAGCTTCTGGCCTGCAATCTCGATCAGGGCCAGCCGGGCTTTCCGGCGACGGTGCTGCCGGATTTCCTGGCCGAACGCGGCGTGCCGCACCGGATCGAATATCAGGACACCTATTCCATCGTGACCGACAAGGTGCCGCAGGGCCGGACCTATTGCGCGCTCTGCTCAAGGCTCCGGCGCGGCAATCTCTACCGGATCGCGCGCGAGGAGGGGTGCTCGGCAGTGGTGCTCGGTCATCACCGGGACGACATGCTGGAAACCTTCTTCATGAACCTCTTTCACGGCGGCAAGCTGGCTTCGATGCCGCCGAAGCTGGTCAATGACGAGGGCGATCTCTATGTCTACCGCCCGCTGGCCTTCGTCGCCGAGGCGGATTGCGACAAGTTCGCCCGCGCCATGAACTACCCGATCATCCCCTGCGATCTCTGCGGGTCGCAGGACGGGCTGCAGCGCCAGCAGATCAAGGCGATGCTGGACGAGTGGGAGCGGCGCAGCCCCGACCGGCGGCAGGTGATCTTCAGGGCGCTGACCAATATCAACCCCAGTCATATGCTGGATGACCGGATTTTCGACTTTGCCGGGCTGACAAGGCCCGGTGGCGGGGACGGGGACGAACAGGCCTGAGACCGGCGGCGGGCGTATCGGGAACGACGTGACAGGGTCGGCCGGCCGCGTCCCGGTTCCGTCAGACCGGTGCAGGTGTTGCGTGATACCATCGCGGCAGCGCCCGGTCGGGACTGAGCCACCGGACAATCGCCTTGACCTTTGCCGCCCGGACCTGTTGAAGGCTGCGGGAAGATTTCAAGGCGCTTTCGGAGTCGCGGATGGACGATCAGAACAAGAACATGCTCCTGGCTATCCTGCTGAGCTTCGCGGTCGTCTTCGTCTGGTCGGTCTTCTTCACACCACCGCCGCCGGACCCGCAGACCCCGGCGGAGATCGCCGAAGAGGGCGGCTCGCTGGTGCCGACCGTCGACAGCAACGGCCAGCCCGCGCCGGAAAGCGCCGAGGCGCCGGCAGCGGAAGCCGCAGCGCGTGTTCCGATCGAGACCGGACGGGTGACCGGCTCGGTCAACCTCAGGGGCGGGCGGATCGATGATCTGAAATTGGCGGACTACACCGAAACCATCGACCCGGATTCGCCCATTGTCACCTTGCTGAAACCCACCGGCGAGCCTCATGCCTATTTCACATGGCACGGCTGGTGGAGCCGGACCGGTACGCCGCCTGAGGCGATGCCGAATGTCAACACGGTCTGGACCCTGGAAAGCGGCGACAGTCTGGCGGTTGGCACCCCGGTGACGCTGGTCTGGGATAACGGTCAGGGCCAGGTGTTCCGCAAGGAAATCGCGATTGACGAGAACTATCTCTTCACCATCCGCCAGTCGGTGAGCAACGCGGGCAGCGAAGCGGTGTCGATGTATCCTTACGGGATCATCGAGCGGCGGAGCGAGCCGGACGATCTGAAGAAGTTCTTCGTGCTGCACGAAGGGGCCATCGGGGCTTTCGACGGCGAGTTGCAGGAGATCAAGTATAAAGACCTGCGCGACTACGAATTCGACCGCGAGGAAGGGGCGAATGTCGCGCGGCGGGACGTGACCGAGAATGGCTGGATCGGCTTCACGGACCATTACTGGATGTCGACGCTGATCGCCCGTCCGGGCCAGGAACTGACCGCGCTGGACAAATATTACGAGGCCACCGACGTCTACCAGACCGAACTGCGCTATCCGGTGGTCGAGATCGCCCCCGGCGAGACCTACGAGATGGAGACCTATCTGTTCTCGGGCGCCAAGGAATATTACACGATCCGCGGGTATCAGGACACGCTCGGCATCAACCAGTTCGTCGATTCCATCGACTGGGGCTGGTTCGCCTTTTTCACCAAGCCGATCTTTCAGGCGCTGCATTTCCTCAAGGGGTTCCTGGGCAATATGGGCCTTGCGATCATCGGGCTGACCTTCGTGATCAAGCTGATCCTCTTCCCGCTCGCCTACAAATCCTATGTCTCGATGTCGAAGATGAAGCTTCTCCAGCCAGAGATGGAGAAGATCAAGGAAAATGCCGGCGACGACCGGATGAAGCTCCAGCAGGAGATGATGGCGCTTTACAAGAAGGAAAAGGTGAACCCCGCCTCGGGTTGTCTGCCGATCCTCGTTCAGATCCCGATCTTCTTTTCGCTCTACAAGGTCATCTTCGTCACCATCGACCTGCGCCACGCGCCGTTTGTCGGCTGGATCCGGGATCTGTCGATACCCGATCCCAGTTCGCTGCTGAACCTTTTCGGATTACTGCCCTGGGATGCGCCCGGACCGGGGAGTTTTCTCGCCATCTTCTCCATCGGCGTCTGGCCGATCGCGATGGGCGTGACCATGTGGATGCAGCAGAAGCTGAACCCGGCGCCGACCGACAAGACGCAGGCCATGATCTTCGCTTGGATGCCCTGGGTATTCATGTTCATGCTCGGGCGCTTCGCCTCGGGGCTGGTGATCTACTGGACCGCCAACAACATCATCACCTTCGTGCAGCAATACACCATCATGCGCACCCAAGGCGTGAAACCGGACGTGTTCGGGAACATCACCAAAAGCTTCAGGCGCAACAAGCCGGAGGATTAGATGGCAAAGGTCGCGCATCTCTACCGGCATCCGATCAAGGCCATCGGGGTGGAAGAGATCGGGGCGGTGGCGCTTTCTTCGGGAAAGACAATGCCCTTGGACCGGGTCTGGGCCGTGGCCCATGAGGCGGCCAAGGTGAGCCCCGGGATCGGCGACTGGGCACGGTGCCTGAATTTCGTGCGTGGCGCCAGTTCTCCCGGGCTGATGGCAGTGCGGGTGCGGGTCAATGGCGACGAGACGCTGACCCTGACCCATCCCGAACGGCCCGACCTGACCCTCGATCCCGAAAGCCAGGGTGCGGCGCTGGTTGACTGGGTGCGGCCGATCTGCGATCCGAACCGGGCGGCGCCGAGCTTTGTCTACCGGGCCGATACCGGCATCACCGACAGTTCCTGGGCTTCAGTCTCCATCCTCGGGCTGGGCTCGCTGGAGGCGCTGGGCGGCCGGCTCGGCAAACCGCTCAGCCCCTTGCGGTTTCGCGGCAATGTCTGGGTTGACGGGCTGGACTCGTGGGAAGAATTCTCGTGGGTCGGCAAGACATTGCGGATCGGCGAGGTCGAATTCGAAGTGCGTGAGCGGATCGAACGCTGCACGGCGACCACGGTCGATCCCGAGACTGGCAAACCAGATGCCGACACGCTGGGGGCGCTGGAGGAAGGCTGGGGCCACCGCGATCTCGGGGTGAAGGCGGTGGTGACCAAAGGCGGGCGGATCGCGACCGGCGACGCGGTGGAGCTGACATGAACGGCCCAGAACCCGATACCCTGCACCCGATGCCCCAATACGAGGGCACGACCTTTCTGCGCCCGCTCGCCAAAGGCCGGGCGAATGTCGAGGTTGGGGCCTATTCCTATTACGACGACCGGCACCTGACGAAGGATTTCTTCGACCGCAACGTCCTTCACCATTTCGACTTCATCGGCGACCGTCTGGTGATCGGCCCGTTCTGCGCCATCGCCTATGGCGTGCAGATCCTCATGAATGGCGGGACGCACGCGATGAGCGGGTTCTCGACCTTTCCGTTCAACATCTTTGCGAATGGCTGGGAAGAGGGCTTCGATCCCGCAACATGGGAAGCCGAGCACAAGGGCGACACGGTCATCGGGGCGGATGTCTGGATCGGGACCGAGGCGGTGCTGATGCCGGGGGTCACCATCGGCCCCGGCGCGATCATCGCGGCGCGCTCCGTGGTGACAAGGGACGTGCCGGCCTATGGCGTCGTCGGCGGCAATCCCGCGAAACCGGTGCGGACGCGGTTCGACGAGGCGACGGTGGCGCGGCTTCTCGACATCGCCTGGTGGGACTGGGACGCGGCGAAGATCACCCGCAATCTGAACGCGATAAGAGGCGCTGATCTGGCCGCCCTCGAGGCGGCGCAATGAGTCTGTTCCGGATCGCCGAGCCTCCGGATGAGGCCGCTTCCGAGGCCGGGCGGATGCTGTTCGCCGGCGGGGCGGAGTTCCTGAAGGGTGTGGTCGCAATGGACGGGCTGCCGCCGGCGGACCGGGTGGAGGTTTGTTTCGCGGGCCGCTCGAATGTCGGGAAGTCCTCGCTGATCAACGCCCTGACCGGCCGGAAGGCACTGGCGCGGACCTCGAACACCCCGGGGCGGACCCAGGAGATCAACTTCTTCACGCTTGCCGACCGCTATCTGGTCGACCTGCCGGGCTACGGCTTCGCCAAGGCCCCGGTGCCGGTGGTCGAGAAATGGCAGCGGCTCTTGAAGGCCTATCTGCAGGGGCGGGTGACGCTGCGCCGGGTATTCCTGCTGATCGACAGCCGCCATGGCGCCAAGGCGGTGGACGAGGAGATCATGGGCCTGCTCGACACCGCGGCGGTGACCTTCCAGGCTGTGCTGACCAAGACCGACAAGCCCAAGGGCGGCGAGCTGGACAAGGTCGTGGATCGGCTCGGGACGGTTCTGTCTAGGCATCCGGCTGCCTATCCCGAACTCATTCTGACCTCCTCGGCCAAGGGCTCGGGCCTCGACACGCTCCGCGCCGAGATCGCCGCTCTGGCCTGACGCACCCGGAGACGGGCTTTGCCCGGGTCGCCGGTCGCACGGCGCATGGGCCAAGCCGGTGCGATGGGAAGGCCGGGTCAGGTTCCGTGAAAGTCCCGGCCTCGTTATCCGATACCCGCCCGCCGCCCGGCCTGACGCTCCTTCAGCACCTGGAAGCTTTCGCGCAAGGCCTGCGACCAGCCCTCGGAAAGGGCGCGGTAATCCTCGTCATCGGCCTCGATACGGGTGCGCTCGGTGACGCGGCACTCCTCGGCCTTGAGGATGGTCAGGTCCAGCGGCATCCCCACCGACAGGTTCGAGCGCAGGGTCGAATCCATCGACAACAGTACCGCCAGCCGCCCATCCTCCAGCGGCGTTTCGGGGCGGATCACCCGGTCGAGGATCGGCTTACCGTATTTGTGCTCGCCGATCTGCATATAGGGCGTGTCATCCGTCGCTTCGATGAAATTGCCTTCGGGATAGACCTGGAACAGCCGCGGTACCCCGCCCTTTCGCTGGCCGCCAACGATCATCGAGGCCGAGGCGGCCTGCTCCATCCGGTCCATCTTGGCCCGGATATCGGACGAAACCCGCGACAGCTGATCGCCGATGATCTCGACCACCTGCAGCAAGGTTTCGGCCTTCATGATCGAGGTCTTCTCGTCGGAATCGGGATGCTCAATCGCGTCTTCGAGCTTGGCCAACACCGTCTGGGTCACCGACAGCGACCCTGCGGTCATGATGACGATGGCCCGCTCGCCGGGCGCTTCGAAGACGAAGGTCTTGCGGAAGGTCGAGATATTGTCGACCCCGGCATTCGTCCGCGTGTCCGACAGCATCACCAGCCCCTCGCGGAGCTTCAAACCCACACAATACGTCATCGAAGGCCTGCTATTGCTGCACCTGGGACACGGACAATGAGACGTCCAGATGCTCTTGTCCAGCGCCAACTACGGTGCCTTTTATCGGCGCCGCGTCATGGGCGTCGAGCCCCGAGCCGATGCGCAGATACCGCTCGTCGGGGCAGACGGAATTCGAGGCATCGAACCCGACCCATCCGAGATCGTTCACATAGAGCTCCGCCCAGGCATGGCTGGCCTCATGGGCCTCGCCACTGGCATCGGAAAACAGATAGCCGATCACATAGCGCGCCGGAAAGCCGCAAAGCCGCGCCAGCGCGATCAGCACATGGGTGTGGTCCTGACAGACGCCCGCCTTCTGGGCCAGCGCCTCGGCGGCGGTATAATCGTGATGGGTCGTGCCCGGCCGGTAATCGACCGCCGCCAGCGTGCCCTCGGACAGGACATGGGCCAGCGCCAGCGTGCCGGGGTCCTGACCGTCCGTGAGCCGCGCCGCCAGGCCGCGCAGCGCATCGTCGGGCGCCGTCAGCCGTGTCGAGCGCAGATAGACGCATGGGTTTATCGTCTCGGCATGGCCACGCAGCACGCCCGACATGTCCCGCGTCTCGACCTCGCCCTCGACGCGGATGGTCAGTTCCGTGGTCGGCCGCGCCAGGGTCAGGGTGGTGATCCAGTCCCCTGCCCCGTCGGTAAACCCAGCGCCCAGCTGCCCGCCATCGGCGGTGATCGTCCAGGACCTCGACACCTGCCCCTCGCTGTCGGACGGGGTCAGGCGCAGGCTCTGGGTGATCCGCCGCTGCGGCGTGTCATAGCGGTAATGCGTATGATGATCGATCTTCAGCAGCATCAGTACCGCCCGAACAGGTACGACCTTGCGATGGCCTCGTTCAGATAGCGGTTTTTCTGGATGAAGTCAGCCAGAAACTCGTGCAGCCCGTCATGGATGATGTCCTCGACATCCGCTTCGGCCAGTTCGCCCAGCATCCCCGAGACATAGGAATTCGCCGCCGTCCGCTGCCCATAGGCCCGCGCCAGCCGGGTCAGATGGTCGTCCGCCTGCTCGACGCAATGCAGGAGAGAGCGCGGGAAGGTCAGGTTCAGGATCAGGAAATGCGCGATACGCTTGGGCGAATAGTCGCCGTGATAGGCCCAGTGAAACGACCGCTGCGCCGACATCGACCGCAACAGGGCCGACCACTGATACTGGTCCACCGAGCCGCCGATCATGTCGATGGTCGGCAACAGCACGTAATATTTCACGTCCAGCAGCCGCGCGGTGTTGTCGGCCCGCTCCACATAGGCGCCGAGATTGAAGAAATGATAGCCCTCGTTCTGCAGCTGCGTCGTCTCATAGGCGCCGCGCACCGCCGCCATCTGCAGCTTCACCCAGTCGCAGAACTGCGCCAGCGAGTATTGCGCCCGCTTGGCCTCGATCTGCTGGAACTGCATATAGATGTCGTTGAGTGTCTCCCAGACCTGGGAGGTCAGGGCGGTGCGGGCAGCGCGGACATTCTCGCGGGCCGATTTGATGCAGTTCTTGATCGACGAGGGATTGGCCTCGTCATAGACCACGAAACTGACCACGTTCTCCTCGGTCGCCTCGCCATAGGCGGCCTCGAACAGCGCCGCATTGCCCGAGGCGGCCACCAGCGGTGCCCATTCATTGGCATGGCCGCCGCCCTCGCGGGGCATCATCGACATGCGGTAGCCGACCTCCAGCAGCCGCGCGGCGGTCTCGGCGCGCTCCACGTATCGCGAGGTCCAGTACAGGCTTTCGGCGGTGCGGCTCAGCATGGCTTCATTCCGCCACCACCCAGGTATCCTTCACCCCGCCGCCCTGGGACGAGTTCACCACCAGCGAGCCCTCCTTCATCGCCACCCTTGTCAGCCCGCCCGGGGTCAGGTGGATCTGCTCGCCCACCAGGCAATAGGGGCGCAGATCGACATGGCGCGGGGCCAGGCCGCTGTCGACGAAGGTCGGCGAGGTCGACAGCGCCAGGGTCGGCTGGGCGATGAAATCGCCCGGATCGGCCTTGATCCGCTCGGCATAGGCGGCAATTTCCTCTTTGGTCGAGGCCGGCCCGACCAGCATCCCGTAACCGCCCGAGCCGTGGACCTCCTTGACCACCAGTTCGTGCAGGTTCTCCAGCACGTATTTGCAGGCATCGGGCTCGGCGCAGCGCCAGGTCGGCACGTTCTTCAGGATCGGCTCTTCACCGAGATAGAAGCGGATCATGTCCGGCACATAGGTGTAGACCGCCTTGTCATCGGCCACCCCCGCCCCCGGGGCCGAGCAGATCTGCACCCTTCCCGCCCGGTAGACATTCATCAGCCCCGGCACGCCAAGCATGGAATCGGGCCGGAAACACAAGGGATCGAGGAACGCGTCGTCGATCCGGCGGTAGATCACGTCCACCTGCTGCGGCCCGCGTGTGGTGCGCATGTAGACATGGGCGCCCTCGACGAACAGATCGGCCCCCTCGACCAGTTCCAGCCCCATCTGGTCGGCGAGGAAGGAATGCTCGTAATAGGCCGAATTATAGGCCCCCGGGGTCAGGACGACGGCGGTGGGGGTGCTTCCCGCACTTTCCGGCGCCACCGAATGCAGGGTCTGGCGCAGGAGATCGGGATAGGTGTCCACCGGAGCGACCCGCGAGGCGCGGAACAGCTTGGGGAACATCCGCATCATGATCTCGCGGTTCTCCAGCATGTAGGAGACGCCGGACGGCGTGCGGCAATTGTCCTCGAGCACGTAGAATTCGTCCAACCCCGTGCGCACCAGATCGGTGCCGACGACATGGGAATAGACATTGCGGACCGGAGAGATACCGACCACAGAAGGTTCATAAGCTTCGTTCTGATAGACGATATGGGCCGGGATGCGGCCCGAACGGATGATCTCGCCCCGGTGATAGACATCCCACAGAAAGGCGTTGAGCGCCCGCGCCCGCTGCCGGATGCCGCGTTCCAGCTTGCCCCATTCGCTTTCGGTGAAGACGCGCGGCATCATGTCGAAGGGGATCAGCCGCTCGGTCGAGCCGCCCTCGCCATAGACGGCGAAGGTGATGCCGATGCGGCGAAACAACGCCTCGGCCTCGGCCTTGCGCTGGGCGATGAGTTCGGGCCCGAGGGCGTCGAACCAGTCGGTGACATGGGCATAAGCGGGGCGCAACGCGCCACCGACAAACATCTCGTTGAAAAAATCCGGGCTCGTTTTTGTCATTAACCCCAGCAAAGAGCGCGCATGCGCCCGTGTCAAGCGAGGTTTTCGTTGCAGTGCAGCATTTTCAGGCAGGACCGGCATTCTGCCCGGATTTTCATCACCGGCCCCGACAGCCTGCAGAGAAGCCCCCCGATTTGCAGTTCATCTGTCATTCCCCGTCGCCCGACCCGCATGGGGTGGCTATACTGCCGGTTGAGAATAAGGGGGCATCCATGGCAAAGACCAGCACCAGACGCATCAATATCGCCCTGCAGGGCGGCGGCGCGCACGGGGCCTTCACCTGGGGGGTGCTGGACCGGCTGCTGCGCGACGACCGGCTGGATATCCGCGGCATCTCCGGAACCTCGGCCGGGGCGATGAACGCCATGGCTCTGGCCGAGGGGCTGGCCACCGGCGGGCGGGCGCGGGCCGTGGCGCTGTTGGAGGAATTCTGGACGCGGGTCAGCGAGAAGGCCCTGGCCAGCCCAATCCGACGCGGCTTCTGGGACCGGCTGTTCGGGCGCTGGAGCCTCGACCACTCGCCGGGCTATCAATGGTCGCAACAGGTCTCGCGGGTGCTGTCGCCCTATCAGTTCAATCCCTTCGACTTCAACCCGCTGCGCGAGGTGGTCTCGGAGGTATTCGGCTTCGACGCGGTCAATGCCGATACCGATCACCGGCTGTTCGTCTCGGCGACCAATGTGCGGACCGGGCGGGCGAAAGTGTTCCGCCAGCCGGAGGTCACGGTCGACACGCTGATGGCCTCGGCCTGCCTTCCGGCGATGTTCAAGGCGGTGGAGATCGGCGGCGAGGCCTATTGGGACGGCGGCTATATCGGCAATCCGGCGCTGTTTCCACTGATCGACGAGACCCCGGACCAGGATATCGTCATCGTCCAGGTCAACCCCTTCAACCGCCCCGACGTGCCCGATACCGCCCCCGAAATCGAGAACCGGCTGAACGAGATCACCTTCAACGCCGCGCTGATGAAAGAGCTTCGCGCCATCGAGTTCCTGATGGACGCCATCGGCGAGACCGAGCCGGAACGGGCGACCCGCCTGCATCTGATCGAGGCCGAGGACCGGATGCTGGAATTCTCCGTCTCCTCGAAACTGAATGCCGAGCGGGATTTCCTGGAACATCTGCGCGCCATCGGCGCCGAGGCGGCGGAGCGCTGGCTGGCGGCACATTTCGACGATCTCGGAGAGCGGACCAGCTGGCGGCCGGGCTTCGTGTTCGAGGAATGCCTGAAGCCCGCACGCTGCAAATAGCGGTTTCGCCCCGCTTCGCGGGACGACTCGGGGGGGGGGGGGGGGGGGGGGGGGGGGGGGGGGGGGGGGGGGGGGGGGGGGGGGGGGGGGGGGGGGGGGGGGGGGGGGGGGGGGGGGGGGGGGGGGGGGGGGGGGGGGGGGGGGGGGGGGGGGGGGG